>NC_015216.1:497500-1097500 GCF_000191585.1 Methanobacterium lacus | reverse complement strand
ATGTAAGCTCCAAGGGCTTCACCACGTTGGTTTGATGGATACACACTGCTGAGTAAGGCCACTGCTGATGCGAAGATCATGGCACATCCAATTCCTTGCATGAAACTGAAGCACACAAGCATGATGCCTGATGTTGATAATCCTGCAAGTAGTGATGCTACGGTGTAAATAACCATACCATAGGCATAAACTTTTTTTCGGCCGATTATATCTCCTAAACGTCCTAATGGCAGGATAGTTGCAGCATTTGCAAGTACGAACACAGTTGGTATCCAGCTTAGAATTATTAAGTTTACAGAAAGCTCATTCTGTATAACTGGAAGCACAATGTTAAGGGACGATCCCATGAATGGAATGAGAAATGATCCAATACATACAACAATCAAGGCAGTTAATTTCAAATTTTTATCATTATGAGTATCAGCTTCCATTTTGGATCAGAAATTATTATAACCTTCATACATCTTAAACATTCATAAATCATGAAAAAAATATCTTGATAAACCATAGTTTAATAATGAAACTGTGAAACATTGCAGGGTATATTTAAAATAAGTAAATTATCCAAATAATTTGAGATTTATAGATTTTTTATTGAAAACTTTTTGAAGTGATGTTTAGAATGAGTCTTATAGTAACTTATATTGGAAGTAAAGGATGTATAATGGCTGGGGACAAGAGGAGAATAGGTTTTTATGGTTCGCCTGAAGCCCGGGAAACTCTTGAAGATGAGCTATACGCTGGAAAGATCAAAACCGAAGAAGATCTGATTAAAAAGGCAGAAGAACAAGGGATTAACCTTAAAATTTCTGATGACACAACAAAAATACGTGAAATGGATAATGTACTGGTAGGCGAGGTTATATCTAGAGCAACCCACGAAACTAAGCGTAAAAGAATTTACGCCATATCCGGAGCTTACAGCATGGTTGAACTCACTGGTTCAAATATTGATACTGTTAAAAGTGGTGGAAGATCCATAATTGTCTACGGTAACAAGTATACACAGGAACTTGCTGAAAAAACCATTAAAAAGTATTGGAAACCTAAAATGAAGTTTGTAGATGTTGAAAGGATCATGGAACTTGTTATGAGCGAAGTTTCTGAAAACACACCCTCTGTGAGTAAAAGCTTCGATTTGATGATAAAGTACAATTCAATGGATCAAAAGTTGGCCAAGGAAGTGATAAGGACAACTGTTCTTGAAGATGTTAAGAATCTGGAAGCCTTCAGAAACCAGTTGAGGGAAGAGAATATTAAAGCTACCAAGAACATTCAGATGGCCACTAAAATTGTGATTGAGGGAAATATTGGTACTGTGACACGGGTAAATGGCAATGATGTCGAAATAATACTCGATCAAACTGTGGAAGCACTTGATTTCAACTGGGAACCCGTTGCTAAACCTGCAGAGCGTGTTATATTGACTTCAGAAAATCCTCAAAATGTTGTGATGGGTGATCTTGCAGTGATCGAAAACGAAAATCTGTGCATTAAACGAACCAAGGAAAGTTTGAACTGTGGATTTATCCTCTGCAGATCAGATGATTAATTTTTTACTTTTTTATTTGAGAAAAGGTTAAATTTATTAAAAGATTAATATTGTTTTAAATACTTTAATTTCCTAGGGGAATTGAAGTTTTATTCGTTTACATATGATGGTTGGAGATGATTGTATAATGAAATTAATATTTTTAGGAAGTGGTGGCGGTCGTTTTCGCCACAATAACCCAGAAGAGGATGACAGGCGGATTTAGATTAGAAGATTTTGAAGGGAAAAATATTCATGTAGATCCTGGTCCAGGTGCACTGGTACGTACCTACCAGTTTGGACTTAGTCCCATGAAGATAAATATTCTCATGGTTTCACACTGCCACACAGACCATTATACTGATGCTGAAGTACTTTTAGAAGCAATGACTCGAGGTATGACACGTAAAAAGGGAACAATTGTTGGCAGCACCAGTGTTATCAATGGATATGAAAGGTGGGGTCCATGTATCTCCAAGTATCATCTAAGCAAACCAGAGGTAGTGACTCTGGAACATGGAGAAGAACACAGATCAGATAAGCTTAGAATAACTGCTACGAGGACTGTGCACGGTGATCCTAAGGCTGTGGGTTTTAAGATATCAGGTCCGGATCTAACAGTTTCTTACACATCTGATACAGAGTACACTCCTGATCTACATTTGGATCATAAAGGTGTTGATGTTTTAATAGCAAGCATCATAAGGTCGGGTAGTGAAAGAATAAGGGGGCACATGTCAGTGGATGATTTCATAACCTTGATCAATGAGGTAAAACCTAAACTAGCAATTATGACTCATTTAGGGATGAAATTCATAATGGAATCTCCTGAAAGGGAAGCTCAACGGGTTACAAAGGAGACGGGAGTGAAAACCTTGGCAGCTAGAGATGGTATGAAAATTGAATTGGATGACCTTGTAACCAAACAACACACACTTGACCAGTTTTAACATGAAAACTCCCAATATTCTTCAAATGATCTTTTTTTTAAGATATTTTTTTTAATAGATGTCTTTTTAAAGGATGAAATCTAATTTAAAATAGATATGCCTCGGTGGCTCAGTCTGGTAGAGCGCGTGATTCGTAATCTCGATGTCGAGGGTTCAATTCCCTCCCGAGGCTTTTTTGTCATGGGTTTACGTTTTTCAATATAATTTAGAGGTTTTTTTCATATTATTTCTATATCATGACATAAATTATTTAGTTTTTGGCTAAATACATCTTATTCTTTTTATATTCCTTTCCTTGGCAACAAACTACAAATAATACTTATATTATCAAATATGTTCCTAATTGATTATGTGGAAAATAATTAATTTCTGGATGATGGGAACCTAATCAGTTCAAAAGAAGGATTTTTTTATAAAATTATTTAATGTTTCAAATCATATTATAATAACATAATTCATGAAATTTTCAGACTTTTTTAATTATCTGTCTAGCCAATTGATGGAGGGTAATTATGGATCATGATGGTTCTATGGATATGGGGCATGCTGATCATGAAACTATGGGTAAATGTGTAGTCTGTGGAGGGGATCTTGATGAGAAACACAGACTCAAAGGTGGCCATGTACACTCTAACATGATCGATGATTTAAAAAAGAGATTTTGGATATCATTGATATTTACTGTGCCAATCCTTGCTTTATCTCCAACGATTCAAGAGTTAGTGGGATTGAATAATTCATTTACATTTACTGGTGATTTATTTCTTCTTTTCATATTAGCTTCATTTGTTTATTTTTATGGCGGTTATCCATTTTTTAAAGGATTTTATAGTGAAATTGTATCAAGAAAACCTGGAATGGACATGTTGATATCTGTTGCCATTACCAGTGCTTACATCTACAGTAGTGCAGTAGTGTTTGGACTCAACGGAGAAGTATTTTTCTGGGAGCTTGCAACCCTAATTGATATAATGCTCATTGGACACTGGTTAGAGATGAGGTCAGTTATGGGTGCGTCCCAGGCACTTGAAGAACTCGTTAAACTCATGCCTAAAAAGGCCCATAAAATCCTGACTGATAAAAGTACTAGTGACGTTCCATTGGCTGAACTCCAAATTAATGACCATGTACTTGTTAAGCCTGGAGAAAAGGTACCTGTGGACGGTGTTATCTTAGATGGTAACTCATCAATAGATGAATCCATGCTTACAGGTGAATCTGTTCCTGTGTTTAAAAAAGTCGGTTCTGAAGTTATTGGTGGATCTATAAATGGGGATGGGTCTGTTGTTGTTGAAATTAAAAAGATCGGTAATGATTCATTTCTGTCTAAGGTTATATCTTTGGTTGAGCAAGCTCAATCAACTAAGTCCAAGACTCAAAATCTTGCTGACCGCTTTGCAACCTGGCTTACTATAATTGCTTTGTTTGGTGGTTTCATAACACTTTTAATTTGGTTATATATCTCGAATTTTGGTTTTGAATTTGCTCTTGAGAGGGCAGTGACTGTGATGGTTATTGCATGTCCCCATGCATTAGGTCTTGCTGTACCGTTAGTTGTAGCTGTTTCAACTTCTTTATCTGCCAGAAATGGGCTTTTAATTAGAAATCGTGCATCTTTTGAAAGGTCTAGAAATTTAGATGCCATAATATTTGACAAAACAGGTACTTTAACAGAAGGCAAATTTGGTGTTACAGATACTGTGTCTTTAAACAGTGAATACACAGCTGATGAAATTTTAAAATATGCAGCATCTCTAGAGTCCTATTCGGAACATCCCATTGCTAAAGGAGTTGTTGAATCCGCAAAGGATAGATACGATGTTGAAAATTTTAAGTCTTTACCTGGAAGGGGTGTTAAAGGTAAAATTAACCAACATGATGTTATGGTAGTTAGTCAAGCCTATTTAAAAGAGATCAACAACGATGTAACTGACAAATCCATTGAAAAGCTTTTCTCTCAAGGTAAAACCATGGTTTTTTTAACTGTGGATAACGTGGTTGTAGGTGCAATTGCATTGGCAGATATCATACGAGAAGAATCTAAAGAAGCTGTGACTAATTTTAAGTCCATGGGAATCCGTTGCATTATGATAACTGGAGATAGAAAAGAAGTTGCTGAGTGGGTGGCTAAAGAGGTGGGGGTTGATCAGTACTACGCTGAAATTTTACCTGAAGATAAAGCCATCAAGATTCATGAAATTCAATCTGAAGGGTTGGTAGTTGCCATGACCGGAGATGGGATTAATGATGCACCGGCACTTGCACAGGCAGATCTAGGGATAGCAATTGGAGCAGGTACTGATGTTGCCATAGAAGCTGGGGATGTTGTTTTAGTGAGGAGCAATCCCCTGGATGCTGTTTACATAATCAAGCTTGCCAAATCTACATATAGAAAAATGTTTGAGAATCTAGTTTGGGGTGCTGGATACAACATTTTTGCCATACCCCTAGCTGCAGGAGTACTTTACAGTGTGGGAATTTTATTAACACCTGCAGCAGGAGTTATATTGATGTCGGTAAGTACCATAATAGTGGCTATAAATTCGAGAACACTTAAAATTCAAAAATAATCATATTAACTTGAAATTAATGAATTTTTAGTTTACAAATTTAGAAAAAAAGAAGTGTTTGAAGAGTTTTTATTCCTTCGCTATCATTACTTCCGTGGATTTAATTATGGCTTTTACAGTGTCACCCACTTTAATATCAAGATCTTTTATAGATTCCTTGGTAATAATAGCTGTAATTACATCGGGACTTTCAATTTTAATTTTGACATTTGCCATCACAGCCCCTTCTTCCACTCCTTCAACGGTTCCTTCCACAACATTTCTTGCACTGATTTTCATACTGTCACCTCAATATTATGTATTAATATTGAACTTAGACACATAAAAAATTTACTCAAAGTGTAATAAATATTTAAATTGACTCAAATTAGAAAAAACCCACTAAAACCTAGAACATCGAATTATTTAAATATACATATCCTCATATTAACATAAACCATTTATATGAATTTTAAAGATAAATGTACAATAGTTACATGACAATCAAATTGATTAAATTTACTATACTAACCAGTTCATCATGGAAAAATTTAATAAAATGATGCATTATCTATCGAAATGCAGGAAAAGAGGTATTAATACAAATTTAATGTTACAAAATAGGATGTTATTTAATTCGAGCGAGTGTTTATATGAAAAAATACGATTATACAACCATTTTCTTCGCAATCATGGGATCATTTCTGGTTCTGTTTATTCTTATACCCATCTTGAACTTGATGGTTTCATCAAACTTGGGAGCTATAAGTGCCAATCTGCATGACCCTCAAGTAATTTCATCCTTATTTGTAAGTGTGTACTCTGCATTGATTGCAACTATAATAGCCCTGATATTTGGAGTTCCTTTGGCATATATCCTTGCAAGACATGATTTCTTTGGTAAGGGTTTGGTAGAATCAATTATTGATATCCCAATTGTTATTCCACATACTGTTACTGGTATAGCTCTTCTTTTGATTTTTACTTCCACAGGAATAATAGGAGCGCCATTGAGTAAGTTGGGAATAATTTTTACTAATTCCATTTCTGGAATTATTTTAGCCATGCTTTTTGTTAGTGCTTCATTTGTTGTGAATTCTGCAAGGGAAGGATTTGAAAGTGTTGATCCTAGAATGGAAAAGGTTGCACGCACATTGGGTTCTGGAACACTTAGAACATTCTTTGTGATTTCATTTCCATTGGCACTTAGAAGTATTGTTGTGGGAGCGATACTTTGTTGGGCAAGGGCCATAAGTGAATTTGGTGCCATTATTATACTGGCTTTTTATCCACTTGCAGCATCAACCCTGATTTATGAGAGGTTTGTGCAGTTTGGACTTTCAGACTCTACTCCCGTTGCAATTATCCTCATATCTATTTGTTTAGCCCTGTTCATTGTAGTCAGACTTTTGATAAAAGGATGGAGATCCTATGATAAAAATTGAACATCTTTCCAAGGATTGGAAAGAATTTAAAATTAACGATGTAACCCTTGAAATCAACGAAGATGAATATTTCGTATTTTTAGGACCCAGCGGTTCGGGTAAAACCATGCTGTTAGAACTGATAGCAGGGATGTGGACACCAGATTCAGGAAAGATATACATAAACAACCAGGATGTTACAAATTTTCCTCCTGAAAAGAGGGGTGTTGGATTCGTGTATCAGAACTACATGTTGTTTCCCCACAAGACTGTGTTTGAGAATATTGCATTTGGATTGAACATCAGAAAGGTGGATAAAAAGAAAATAGAAGAACAGGTTGGGGAAATGATGGATCTATTCGGTATTTCCCACTTGGCACACAGACTACCTAGAACTTTAAGTGGGGGAGAACAACAGAGAACTGCACTTGCAAGAGCTCTTATCATCCGACCTAAAGTGCTTTTAATGGATGAACCTTTAAGTGCACTTGACAGGATTACCAGGGAAGAGTTGATAAGAGAATTTAAAAAAATTCATGAAGAATTTAACATCACAATCATTCAAGTCACTCATAACTTTGATGAAGCACTTCAGCTTGCAGAGAGGATAGCCATCATTAAACAGGGAACCGTGTCCCAAGTTGGTTCAACGGATGAAGTTTTTAGACGTCCCAAGGACGAGTTTGTGGCAGACTTCGTTGGAACGGAAAATATCATAAGGGGAGTTGCAACAGATGGTGAAGAAAATTTAACATCAGTTGACACTGGAAATATAGTAGTCGAATCTACTGAACACAAAACAGGGAAAGTACATTTTACAATAAGACCCGAAGCCATCACAGTGTCAACATCTAGAATAACAACCAGTGCGAGGAATGAATTTAAAGGAAAATTAACTGAGATCTACGATCTTGGAACCATCATAAAACTGACCGTGGATGTTGGAGAACAATTTGTGTTGGTACTGACCCGTCAATCATTCGATGATCTGGAACTCAATATTGGAAAAGAAGTGTTCATATCGTTTAAAGCTACCGCTGTGAACTTGTTTTAAATTTTTCACAATTATTTCTGTGATTTGAATTTTAAACCAGAAATTACCACTTTTTTTATTTCAATTGAGTTGTTTTAACTTTTTTTTATAAACCTTTAAATATAATTAGTTCGTATATATACTAACAAAAGGTGGACGTGATAGTGTGAAATACAGATGTGATATTTGCGGTTATATTTATAATCCCGAAACAGGGGATGATGAAAATGATATAAAAGCAGGCATTGACTTTTATGACCTTCCATCAGATTGGGTTTGCCCAAGGTGTGGAATTGATAGGGAACAATTCATTCCAGTTGACAAGCTGACAGGTTCTGAAGGTGAAGGACCAATGGCACTTATGATACTGGCCTTGACCAACGGTCTCTGGAATATTTCTGGGAGAGGTTCATATTCTGTAACCAGAGAGATTGGGCGTGTATTTGTAAATGAACTCAAAAAGGAAGGAGTAAATTTCAAAAATAGTAAAGATTCACTTGAATGTGTAAAAGATTATTTCCTGAGAAATAAGTTTGCAGGTGGAGTTTTATATGACATCAATGAAGAGGGTGCAGAGCTTGAAATAAAAAACTGCCGTTTCTTTGGAATTTGCAAACAGCTTGAAAACCAAGGTGTTCTCATAACCACATGTCCATACACCAATACAGCAGCAATGGCACTTGAAGAATCTACAGGTTACAGGTACAGGATCAAAAAAGAACAAGAAGGATATGGACATCACATTGAATTGAAACGGGTTTCAAAGATATGATAACAAATTCGTTTTAATACCTCTTTAATATCTTTTTTTAGACATTACACTAATTTTATTGTGATTATTATATGGTTAATGTTAGAAAATCCATATGATTCCATGTCATTTTTCTTACAAGACCAAAATAAATTCAAAATAGGGAATTTTATTAAATAGTACGTACTATTTAGAATTTAAAGATTGGAGTATGCAAGATGTTTGAAGATATAAAGATTCCCGGATATTTGAATAAAATTGTCGTTTTAGTGTTGGTAATATTGGCCTTGGCGGGGCTTAAACTTGTTTCATCTATTTTAGGGCCGATCCTAATTGCCATGTTTTTCAGTATTCTTATATATCCATTTTTAAAGTGGTTAAATAGAAGGGGTTTCTCTTACAATGTGTCAATCATCATCACACTAGTTGGATTCGCAGTGCTTGGGGGAGTCATAATTGAAATTCTCTACTTCAGTTTGAGTCAGATGGTAAGTGCACTACCATCATTTTCAATAAATTCCTCATCAGCCCTTTCTTCTGAAGCCAACTACGTGGCACAAACCATTATCTCACACTTTCCAATGGGTGCTGTGACAGACATAGTGGGAACAGCTGTGTTTGTGTTCTTCGCAACTATATTCATGATATACGAAATTCCCAATCTTAAAGTAAGGTTAGAGAAGGGACTGGGAAAGGATAACAACAACTTGAATGAGATGATTGGTCTTATTGATACATTTATCAAGTATTTTTTAATCAGGGTGAAGGTTAACTTGTTTGCAGCACTGGGTTTTATTGGAATATTTTTAGCCTTCGATATTAATTTCGCACTTCTTTGGGGAATTCTGACATTTTTCCTTGGTTTCATACCCTACTTGGGGATTATGATAGCTGCTATACCACCAATTCTAGCAACATGGGCAAAGTATGGTATTCAAGGTGCGATTCTAATTACCATTCTCTTTATTATAGTTAACACCATCGCTGAAAGTATTATATTCCCAAGACAAACTGGTAAAGGACTTCAAATGTCGATATATGTTGTTTTTGTGTCGTTGTTTGTATGGGGATGGATACTCGGCCCTTCAGGATTTTTATTGGCCATTCCATTAACCATAATTGTGATTAAATACCTTGAAAAGTACGATGAAACACGCTGGCTTGCAATTCTCATGACCAGTGATGATGATGAAAATAACGTGAATGAATAATGGGGCACTCAACTGGTTACATAATAACGGACCAGTGATTCCTACATTTTATTATAAATAATTTCCCTAGAATGAACTTTTTTTTAGTCAAAAAAATATTTGCAGAGGTTGGTTTTATCCAACCTCGAGGATCTCGTCAACTATGAACTGTCCTCCACAGCTGCAATTTTCAATAAAGTCTCCTATTGAGTATGGAACAGTGTTTCCTGATACTTCATAGGTTTTTTCTTGATCACAAGTATCACATTTAGCTACAACTATCCAGTCCATCTTATTTACCTCCGAATAAATTGTTTTTCAAAGTTTGCATGGGTCTATGTAACCTGCCCTTATAAGTTGGTCTGCAAGGATTATTGATACTGTTGCTTCTGCCACCGTTGTTACCCTTGGGCAGATGCATGGGTCGTGCCTGCCCTGAATTAATATGTCCTTAGATTCCATTGATTTAGTATCAACTGTTTTTTGTGTCAATGAAATTGATGGTGTTGGTTTAACTGCCATGCGGATGTTTATAGGCATTCCAGTTGTGATTCCTCCAAGTATTCCCCCAGAATGGTTAGTTCTTGTTTTTATTGTATTAGTTTCAATTAAAAATTCATCGTTCATTTGGGATCCTTTGAGTTCTGCTGATTTAAATCCTAAACCTATCTCTACGCCCTTAACAGAACCTATTCCCATGAGTCCGCCTGCCAATTCTGCATCTAGCTTTCCAAATATTGGATCACCCAATCCTGCAGGGGGATTTAGTACAACTGTTTCAACTATTCCCCCAATAGAATCTCCAGACTTCTTTGTTTCAATTATTTCTGCTTCCATTCTTTCAGCTGCTTCTAGATCTGCACATCTAACTGCATTCTGGTTTATGTTAGTTTCTAGTTCGTTGACATCAACAGGATCCGCCTTGATTGTTCCGACTTGAGTAACATGGGATATTACTTTGATGTTTAATGTGTTGAGGAGTTTTTTTGCAACTGCTCCTCCAATTACATGCCCTATGGTTACCCTGCCACTTCCACGTCCTCCTCCTCTGTAGTCGTAGACATCATATCTTGCTTTCCAAGTGTAGTCTCCATGGCCAGGTCTGGGAGTGTCTTTAATGTTTTCATAGGCAGAAGAATCCATGTCTGAATTGTAAACTAGAGCTGTTATTGGAGTTCCATCGGTTTTTCCCTCAAAAATTCCAGATACTAGTTTAACTTGATCCATTTCATTTCTTGATGTGGTGATCTTGCTGGTTCCAGGTCTTCTCTTATCTAATTCTGTCTGTATATCTTGTGTTGAAAGTTCTAGACCTGCTGGACATCCATCAATTACTGCTCCAAGTGCAGTGCCATGGCTTGATCCAAATGTTGTGACAGTGAAGATTTTACCAATACTATTTCCCGACATGTTTACATCCTATTAATTTTTTTGTGACATCTTCATAAAATCTTAATTAATTAACCATACTAAAGAAACACAGTGATAAACCCCTAATTATTGATCATCACCCCATCACAATATTATTTTAATATTCCAAAATAAAATTAGAATATTACTAGTTTTATGGCCCTTGAGATGATTTTTATAGCTAATTTCTGTTTCTTTAGCATGTGTTTTTATATTAATATGTGGTTGTTTGGATCATATAACCCTTAAGATAAATTTAAACTTAAATTTAAGTAATTGATTGGTGGAAAAAAAACGAGTTTTAAATCTAATTTACTAAAATATTAACAAATGAATTTATAAGGAAATTATTCATTTTATGGATTTAATTTACTTAATTAAAATCAGAACTTAGAATTAATCGTTAAAATAAGTAAATAATGGAAATATATTTTAAGAGTATTGTGTGTTTAAGAGATGACGTTCACGGGTACCTTCGATTCTTTAACGATTTTATCGGTAGTTCTTCCTAATAAGAATTTCTCTAGACCTTGTTTGCCTGATTTTCCCATTATTACCTGATCAATTCCTTCATCATCTATGGTTTTTAATATAACATCAGCAGGATTGCCTTCCTTTAAAAGGACCTTGAAATTGATATTTTTACATGTGCCACTGCATTGATTTTCTTCAATTGTTTCTTCAAACTTTTTTACTGCATTTTTCATATCGTTCCTAAGTTCTTCGTCCACATCTTCTCTGACTTCTGGTTGTGGTATGGCATCAAGATAAGATGTGTCTATCACGTTTAAAATAATTATTTCAGCACCACTCATATCTGCAAGTGATATTGCATGCTCCCCTGCTTTAATAGCGTTTTCAGAACCATCTGTGGGTAGTAATATTTTTTTGTGCATTTCAAATCTCCTCCTTTTTGTTAAAACAAAATCTCCTAAAAAAATGGGAATTAGGAAAAATTTCCTGATTTTCCATTAAATTTCCCAATATATTCCACCTAATTTTTTTTAACCTAGGAATGGTTTTCCTATTGTTAAAATTACGGCTATTGTGATAATTATTCCAATTACCACCATTGGAATTCCTGCTTTGAGGATTTCTTTTATCTTCACATATCCTGTTCCGTATGCCATGGCAACTGTTGGATCTGCCATTGGGAACATGAACGAAAGTGAACATGAAATCGCAACAGGTACCGCATAGATACCTACTGGCTGACCTTGTGCAGCTGCAAGTGTCACAGATAACGGAACTAAAATTGCTGCAAGAGCAATGTTAGACATTACCTGGGTGAATATAACTGCAATTATCATCAGCATAAGCATTATGGCCAAAGTTGAAACGCTGTTTCCCATCAAACCGATTAGGTCTTGTATGAGCCATGCTGCTGCACCAGTATTTAGAAGGGCCGCTCCCAAGGACAGTGCACCTCCAAAGAATATGATAAGTCCCCAGTCAACTCCTTCTTGAGCATCTTTCCAGTCAATAACACCTGATATGAAGTACAATGCAGCACCAATTAAGGCCACTGAATAACTGTCTAAACCCGTTATACCTGTTGTTACCCATAATCCTATGGTGAAGAACAGAATGACAGCGGTAATTTTTTCCTGCTTTGAGATTGGCCCCATGACACTCATTGATTTGTGCAGTGTTTCCTTTCCACCCACAATTCCATCTACTTCTGGTGGGAATATCCAGCCTAACAATTTCCATGTAACAATTAACATGATTATTGCAAGAGGAAATCCAAAGACCATCCAGTTGGCAAATGGGAGGTGTGTGTAAGCTGCAGCCATCAAGTTCGGTGCCGTACCTATTTCAGTACCAAATCCACCTGCAAGTGAACCGTAAGAAGCACCTAAAACCATGGCCTTGGCAAAGTTACTGTTACCCTTCTCTGCATCATTTATACCAAATAAAGGTATTATGGTTTTAATAATTGGAAGTAACATTGCAAATGCCACAACATTTTCAATCCAAGCAGATAATAGTCCTGTACTGAACACTGCAGCAAATATACTCATATTAGGTGTTGTTCCAACTTTAGATAACATCCAATAGGTGAAACGTTTAGCAAGTCCACTTTTACCAATTGCAACAGCTAAAATGAAACCACCAATCATTAAGAATAATATTGGATTGGCAAAACCAATTACTGCATTACCAAAACTTGCAATACCCAGAATAGGTTGTAAGAAAAGTAGTATTAGAGATGTTACTGCTAAATGCTGAGCTTCACTAGCCCACATTATAATTGCAAATATTAATAATGCAATTGCAGCATGTCCAGGATAACTTAAACCTGGTAATGGGACTAGCATGACCACTAAAAAAGCAATGATCGCTAAAGGCATCCCTAAAGTCTTAAAGCTAATTTTCGTAATTTATCCCTCCTTATTCATTCAATTTAAATCTTGAACAAATTAGGTAGCGAGAATATATTATATATACATATTTTGTCGTGAATAATTATTAAGGATTATATTTATATAGCATGAAAATTTGAGTTAGTTTAACCCCATTCAAAATAATTAAAACTTATTTTATCTCAAAAAGTGTTTGGATACCGGATATCATGAATAAATACGATAATCAAGAATTCATAGCCATTTACACCCAATTATATGATCTTTACGGACCACAAGGTTGGTGGCCTCTGCAAGATATTGTATCTGGTTTAACACCCACTAAATCAGGGGCACAAACTGGTTATCATCCCCTTGATTATAAACTGCCCAAAACCCCCAACCAAAGGTTTGAGATAATACTCGGAACCATACTCACACAAAATACAGCATGGACCTCTGCAGAGAAAGCCCTGAAAAATCTGAAAAATTTGGATGTTATAGATCCCAAAAAAATTTTATCCATAGACACTGAAACACTTAAAGCAGCCATTAAATGTGCTGGCTTTTTAAATCAAAAAGCAAACTACATCATTGGCATAGCAGAATTTTTCAACGAGTTAGATGGTGAAATTCCAACAAGAAAGGAACTGTTGAGTGTTAAGGGAGTTGGAAATGAAACAGCCGATTCAATATTGCTTTATGCATATAAACAGCCTTTCTTTGTTGTAGATGCCTATACTAAGCGGATATTCACACAGTTAAAACTCGTGAATGAAAAAGATAGTTACTTAGAAATTAAAAAAAAGTTTGAATCGAACCTACCCCAAGATTACAAGCTCTTTAATGAGTATCATGCATTAATAGTGGAACATGCCAAAAGATATTATAGTAAAAAGCCATACGCAGTAAATGATCCCCTCGTTGATAATAAAATAGGGCAATAAGTAGGGGTTCTAAACACTATTTGTTACTCGAGGGTTTTTCCATGAAAAAAATTAGATTTACAGATATCAGTGTAACAGTTATCAGTCACACATTTAAACAAAGATTTTTGCTTGCAAAAATTTGTAATACCCTACCTCCAGTTGCGTGGGTGGTTAAAAAACTATTTTTTGATGGTGATGACATCCAAGTGCTTCCAATGGACAAAGCTGTGAAGAAAAATTCTTTAGTCCAAAGTATCGATGTTGATAGTAAGGTTCCATTGTCTGAAAGTTCCCCTGTTCCGAGCGATGTTTTAAGACTCATGATCAAACAGAGCAGATATCGTTTCATATTGAATTTCTGCATCTGCAGAACTGCTAATAATTGTGAAAAATTTCCCCATGACTTGGGATGTCTCTTCCTTGGTAAGGGAGCAAGTAGAATATCTCCAAGCGTAGGTAGGCCAGTGAGTATTGATGAAGCAATTGCTCACATCGAAAAATGTGGTGAAGCTGGTTTAGTTCATATAATTGGACGTAACAAGATCGACAGTATATGGTTAAATGCTGGTAAACATGATGAGTTACTCACCATATGCAACTGCTGTGATTGTTGTTGCCTTTGGAAAATGGCTACCTATCTACCTGAACATATTGGCAGTAGTTTAATGCCAATGGATGGCATCGAACTGGTTTACAATCGGGATTTTTGCACTCTATGTGGAGCATGTACGAAAGATGAATGCTTTGTTCATGCCATAACCATGGATACTGATGGAGTAACCATTGACAAAAAGAGATGTAGAAAATGTGGAAGATGTGTTGATACTTGTAGGCATGGAGGATTGACTATTTCTATGGATTCTAATACTGTAAACCGTTCACTTGAACACGTTGAAAAATTGGTGGATGTTAATATGAGTTAAATTTCCATCAAACCAAGGCTTTTTTTTATTGGCTACAATTTTATAGTCAGACTTTCATATTAATTATCAAACTTGAAATAAAATTAAAAAAAAAGTGATAGAAATGGAATTTCCAGTAACTAGAATGAGGAGACTCAGAAAGGATCAAAATATCAGAAATATTCTTACAGAAACTAAATTAAATCCAGAAGATTTCATATACCCTATTTTTATTAATGAAGCACTTGAAGACGGCAACAAGGAAGAAATAAAAACCATGCCGGGCCAGTTCAGATTTTCAATAAACGATGCTGTTACCTACCTTAAAGAACTTGAATCAATTGGATTATCATCTGTTATCCTGTTTGGAATGCCAGAAATTAAAGATGAAAAGGGATCAATGGCGTATCATAAAAATGGTGTGATACAACAAACAATTCGAAAACTAAAGGCAGAAACAGACTTGGTTGTTATTACAGATGTGTGTCTTTGTGAGTACACCTCCCATGGTCACTGCGGAATCATCAAAGATGGGGAAGTTTTAAACGACCCTACTTTAAACTACCTATCAAAAGTTGCTTTAAGCCATGCTGAAGCAGGAGCTGATATTGTTGCACCATCCGATATGATGGATGGTAGAGTAGCAAGCATCAGAAAAGTATTAGACCTCAACGGTTACCAAGACACCATAATCATGTCTTACTCAGCCAAGTACGCCTCAGCTTTTTACGCACCATTCAGAGAGGCTGTTTGTTCAACACCTAGTTTTGGTGACAGGAAAACTTATCAAATGAACCCTGCAAATTCCCAGGAAGCCCTGAGAGAGGTTAAACTAGACATAGCTGAAGGGGCGGACATGATAATAGTTAAACCTGCAATGCCATACATGGATATTATAAGAGAAGTTAAAGATGAATTTAAAATGCCCACAGTAGCATATCAAGTTAGTGGAGAGTACTCCATGATTATGGCTGGAATTGAAAATGGATATCTCACACAAGATTCAATTTATGAATCTTTACTGTCAATTAAAAGATCCGGGGCGGACCTCATCATCAGTTACTTTGCTCCTGAATTTTTAGAGGGAAAAATTTAATTTATATTCATTAAATGGTTTTTGTTGGGAAAAACTTATCTTCCATACTATTTTCTAATAAAACTATTATAGGGAAAAAATTCAATATATGAATTTAGAAATATTTAAGATCAAAAAAAGGAGTTATTAATTTGGATCCTGATTTCATTGCAAAAACCGCCCAAATAGCATCGGTGTTAGAAGTTAGTGGCTATCCTAAGCCTGGAAATGTGCACAGAACACAAGATTTTTCAGATATGGTGTTTGAAGACTTTTTAATCAGTGGAGTAGTGATTGGGAATATCATGAAAAAAGCTGCAAAACTTGGTCAAATCCACGGCTCAAATTCCAGAGAAATGTCCCAGATCGAAGTAGGGAAACTCATTAAAGAAGCCGTGGTTGAAACAGATAAGTGGATAAAAAACAACACCAATCTAGGTATAATAATGCTCCTTACTCCCATCAGTGCTGCTGCTGGAATGAGTGACGAAATAGATGAACTTCAATACAGCGTAGATGAAATTTTGAGGGCTACTACACCTCAAGACGCTGTTGATCTTTATGAAGCGATAAATATAGCTGAAGCAGGTGGAATGGGAGTTCAGGATGATTTAGATGTTTCAAATGATAATGCTAAAGCAGAACTCATTGAAAAGAACATCAATATGTTCGATGTTTTGGATCTATCATCACAGTGGGACATGCTTGCAAACGAACTTACCAGAACCATGCCAATCACATTTGAATTGGGTTATCCGACATTTAAGGAAGTTAGAAAGGATCATGGCATAAATAAAGCCACTGTCCAAACCTTTTTAACCATACTCTCAATATATCCTGACACATTGATAGCACGGAAATATGGACTTGAAACTGCACAGGAAGTTTCTGTAGATGCTGGTCTGATTATTAAGGAAGGTGGAGCATTGACTGATAATGGTATGGATATGCTTATGGAATTCGATAATGATCTGGTTAAAAAGAAATTAAATCCCGGAACAACAGCAGATCTAACTGCATCATCAGTTATGGTTGCTCTTCTGGACGAATATAAAACAAATTTTAATTGATTATCATAATTTTTGTAGTATTATAAATTTTTTAGGTTTATTTAAGGGATGTTATGACAATGAATGCAGATAAAATTGATAAAGTTATTGATGAATTGCACATCAACGAAAAGAAGGTTTTGAAGGGACTCGAGTCTGCGGGTTTGGAAGCCATTCCCGAAGAAATTGTGGAAACCCAGAAAATGAATATCAAAGCTGTTATGAGTGCAGCAGGCATACTAGAATCTAGAGGCCTAATAGAAGTTCAAAAAGATGAGAAAAATGTGGTTTCTTTAACAGACGATGGTAAACAGTACGCCCAGGAAGGTTTACCCGAGAGAAAACTGTTAAAATCGTTAGGGGAGAATAAATCAATACCTATGAAGGACATAGGTCAAAAAACCAATTTAGAACCTTCAGAAGTAAAAATTGCAATTGGTTGGCTTGTAAGGAAAAAATGGGCAAAAATTAACCAGGGAATTGTTGAGATCACGAATGAAGGTTTGAATTCCTTAAACACTCAGTCTGATGATGAACAGGTATTGGATAAACTGATGGATGCCCAGAAAATCTTAATGGATCCCACTAAAATTATTAAAGACAGTTTCAACTTGGGGTTCAACCTATTAAAACAAAGAAAGGGAATAATAAATGTTAAAAAGGACAGTCAGTATTTACTGAAGGTTACAGAAGACGGGAAGGCAGTTATAGATAAGGGAATAGACCTCACATACACTGTTTCACAGCTCACACATGAACAGCTTAAAACAGGTTCATGGAAATCTTTGAAATTCAGAAGTTATGATATCAATGCTGAACATCCGGAAACCTTTCCAGGAAAGATCCATCCTTTAACCAGGATTATTGAGGAGATAAGAAATGTATTCTTGAACATGGGTTTTACAGAATCCAGCGGAAACATTCTTGAATCAGCCTTCTGGAATTTTGACTGTTTGTTCCAGCCACAGGATCATGCTGCAAGGGAAATGCAGGATACATTTTACATCAAAAATCCACAGTACTCGAAGTTGCCAGACAATGATATTGTAAACAGGGTTAAAGACGTACATGAACATGGTGGTAGCACAGGGTCTGAAGGATGGAACTACTCATGGGATCGTGAGGTTGCTAAACAATCTGTACTTCGAACCCATACTACCTGTGTATCTGCAAGATTTTTGGAGGAATATGAGCCTCCACTTAAAATGTTTTCAGTTGGAAGGGTCTTCAGACGGGAAACCATAACCTACAAACATCTACCTGAATTTCACCAGGTTGAAGGAATTGTTGCTGCAGAGGATATTAACTACAAAAATCTCCTTGGAATTATTGAGGAATTTTACCATAAGCTTGGATTTAAGGTAAGGTTCAGACCAGCTTACTTCCCCTACACCTATCTCTCCACAGAATGTGAAATATATTTGCCTCAAAAGGAAAGCTGGATAGAACTTGGAGGGTCTGGAATGTTTAGACCCGAAGTTTTAGAACCCTTAGGAGTTGAAACCCCCGTTTTAGCATTTGGTCTTGGAATAGAAAGACTTGCAATGTTAAAACTTGGAATAAGCGACATTAGAATGCTATATAAGAGTGATATAGGCTGGCTTAGAGATCTTCCTGTGTCCGACGGTGTGAAACTCAAATAAATCCTATCATAAATTCTTTTAACATAGTTCAAGTTATTTTAGGCGGATTATACAATGACAGATGACCAAGAGAGGATAGAAATAATAGAAAAACTTCTTTCTTACAAGTTAGCATTGGAAAAATCTCGACCTGAACTTTTAAAAGAACTCGGAAAATATTATTCATCTGAAAATAATGGAAACCCACATGATTCTCATGATGAATTCAAAGATGTTGAATTCATGAGCTTTACTGATGCAAGTGAAGCCTATATTTTGACCCAGATAAAGGTGGTTGATAGCATGCCTAGGGTCATTAACGAACATATTTTCAGATTAAATGTTGGAGACGACATAGACGATGTTCTTGAATCATTTGAAATCGAAGTTTACGGCGTGAAAAAGGATATTTACAAAAATCTCACAGAGTGGGAAGATTTACTTGACCACGTACCCGATGAAAGGATTCAAGAACTTACCAGAAACCCCAAGGGACACGGTGATAAGATTTTGAAGGAACTTTGGTGGATTCGAAAGTTCGAAGACCAAAACCTAGGATAATGCCCAGAAACTTGAATTTCTATCTTTTTTTTTATATTTTAATCTTTTATATTGCTTAAACAGTTATTACATGTAGATATATTTTCATATGTTCCTGAAATTACAATATTGTGGGCCATTACAACATATTAAGAGTATTATTTTTTTAGTTAATTTTTTAATATATAAACGTTAATTATATTACTCATCATTACAGTAAATAATACATGAGGTGTTTTAATTAGCAACCAAACTGACGTCATAAAGGTTTTACTGGTTGAAGATAATCTTGGAGATGCTAGGCTGATTCAGGAAATGTTGAGTTTGGATGATACACATAACTATGATTTGGTTCATAGTAAAAGACTGGATGATGGCATTAAAATGTTTATTAAAGAAAAGTTTGATGTAATGCTACTTGACCTCGGACTGCCTGACAGTGATGGTATGGAAACCTTTGATATCATGAGATACAATGCCCCAGATATTCCAATTATTGTACTTACAGGTTTCAAAGAAGATGTAATTGAAATGGGTGCAGTTGGAAGGGGTGCAAAAAATTATATTGTTAAGGATGAACTGAATACTAAATTATTGATAAAATCAATTGATGATGCACTGGAAGATCAATAAATATTCCATGATAAATTTTTATGATTTATTTTTAGATCTCATAATATAAATCCCCTAATAAAATTATTTTGAGAAATATACATAAATTAACTTACCAGTATAGATGGCTTCGTGTATTTAGGTGGATTTTCAGATTTTATATAAATCCGAGCTAGAAAATTTTGTATTAGTTATAGAATATGGAAGTTTTGAGAACTATGAATTTTAAATGAAATTAATTAACATTAATCTTTCATTGATGTTCTTGATTTATATTTTGAAAATTAGTCCTACTGGAAATATGTCATCTCAAAAAAATTGTGATTTACAATTTGGAAAAATTATATTTTCAAATTAAATTAAAAAAAATCATTTCATCACTTAGATCGTAGATTTCCAAAATTGAACCATTAATCTATTGTGGGATGTGATTTTGGTCAGACTGTGGTTTGATAATACAAAATAATCATTAAATTCATTATTAGTTTTGAAAAAAAAGAAAATGGAATAAAATTTATTTCCTTGTTGTTATCCCTCATTACCAATAAAATACTCCTATGAATGGCTATTTTGGTAGTCCTGTGTTTGGTAGTACTTTGATTGGGGTTTTATTTACTGTTTCATTGGTATTGTTTTTATTATTGGTTTTTAATTATTTGAATGTTGATTGTTCCGTTGTTTGTTATTTTTGTAGTTGTATTGGCACTGATTTTTGGTTTAATAGTGTATTTTGCACTTTTTATGGCTTTTAATGTGATTTTAAGGTTTGGATCCCCAAGATCCAACTTGTCTAGTTTCCAAGTGAGTGTTTTTGTTCGTGTGTCAAATTTATATTTCCCATAATCTGAAGTTCCAGTTACAAATTTCAGTCCTTCAGGTACTTTAAAGCTTACTACCACTTTTTTTGCCGTGTCTGGTCCCTTATTTCCTAGTTTAAAGTTAATGGTGAATGTTTTACCAACCTGTGGATGTTTGACGTTTATCGTTGTTTTAATGTTAAGCTTGGCCCATGGAGTTACATTTAATTTACCAGTTCCATTACTTCCGGAATATATAGTATCTCCAGTGAATATGGTGTTTACAATGAAATTTCCAGAACTATGTGTAATGAGGTACATGTTTGCAGTTCCATTCACGTCTGTGATGGCCTTTCCTATGATTTTGCTGTTTATTATGAAGTTTATGGTTTTACCTGAAACAGGATTGCCAAGTTCATCTTTTAAAACAGCTTTCAAGTTGGTTTTATCACCATTTTTAACAGTGATGTTTTTGACTACGAACTTGGTGTTTGTTGGATTTACTTTGAGTGTTCCTTTGTTAGTTGAAGCGGCATAGATATCGTCCTGTTTAAAGTTTCCAGTGATATTGTAGTTTCCAATAGTTTGTTTTATGATGTAACTCAACGTTGCAGATCCAGTACTGTCTGTTGTTTTACTACCAATTTTATCCCCATTTAAATAGAATATTATGGTTTTACCAGATAATGGGCTGTTATCTACATCTTTCAGCACTGCAGTTAGATTTGTATGATCCCCATGTTTCCCCGTAACATCATCCACTAAAAGATGCGTACTTATTGGATATACTTTGAGTATTCCACCGTTAGTTGAAGCAGCGTATAAAGCATCTTGTTTAAAGTTTGCAGTGATATTGTAGTTTCCAATGGTTTGTTTTATGATGTAACTCAACGCTGCTGATCCATTGCCATCAGTTACAGCTGTTCCAATACTTTGGCCGTTAATGGCAAAGTTTATGGTTTTACCTGATAATGGGTTGATATCTTCATCTTTCAGTACCGCTGTGAAGTTTATATGACCTCCATACTTCCCAGTAACATTACTCACCATTAAATGAGTGCTTATTGGATTTACTTTGAGTATTCCTCTGTTCGTTGAAGCAGCATAGATATCGTCCTGCTCAAAGTAGGTGGTGATATTATAGTTTCCAATGGTTTGTTTTATGATGTAACTCAACTTTGCAGATCCAGTGCTGTCAGTTACAGCTGTTCCAATAGTTTGACCATTGATAGCAAAGGCTACGATTTTATTAGATAATAAGCTATTATTTTCATCTTTCAATACCGCAGTTAGGTTTATATGACCTCCTTCCTTCCCAGTAACATCATCCACTAAAAGATGCGTACTTATTGGATATACTTTGAGTATTCCACCGTTTGTTGAAGCAGCATAGATATCGTCGTACTCAAAGTTTGCAGTGATATTATAGTTTCCAATGGTTTGTTTTATGATGTAACTTAATGTAGCTGAGCCATTGCTGTCTGTTACAGCTTCTCCAATAGTTTGACCATTGATAACAAAGGTTATGGTTTTACCTGCTAATTGGTTATCATTTTTATCCTTCAGCACAGCTTTGAGAATAACTTTATCACCGTGCACGCTGCTTAGATCCTGCACAGTTATAGTTGTTGGTAGTCTGTCAATGATCAATGAACCTGTGGTTGAAGATGAATTAAAAATTTTATTTCCATCAAAATTGGCTGTGAAACTCTTATCTGGTATTTTAGTGATGATGTAACTAATAATTGCATCTCCGTTAAAGTCTGTTGTCCCAATAACCGCGACACTGCCCATATAAAATGTTATAGTAGCTCCAGATATGTTAGATCCATAGTAATCCGTTAAATGCGCATGTAGATTTACAGTATCTCCAGAATCACCCTTAACATCATCCACAGTTAAACTGGTTGGTGTTTTGGTAACATTCAAGCCCCCAGTTCCTGTGCTGTTCTCATAAATGGTTCCTGTTCCATCATACTTTGCAGTTATGGGGTATACTACAGAATACCAATCTCTTGGTATCACCCCAGTAAATGATGCTAATCCATTGTTTATGTAAAATGTGTATTTTTCAGCGTTTATTATAAAGGTTACAAGTCCGTTGTTAACATTGTTATTATTTTCATCTGTTACATGGGCGCTTATGGTAATTGCCTGTCCACCGAAGTTTGTTACAGAATCTACTTCGACTTTTGTGCCCATTCGAACAAAATCTGTATTATCGGATAGTGTTTGTGAAACTGAACCCCCTGCTTTCACAGAGGCCGTAGCATTTTTAGTGGTTAGCTTGGCAGTTTCTGGTGTTAAACCATTCCATGAATCGTTTCCAGATGATCCATTAACGTTGATATGATCTGCACTAGCTGCAGATGCACTGTTCAGGGATAGAACAACTAAACTACCAAAAATTAATAGAATAAGTAGTTTAGGGGTAATCAAAATTTTTCGCATTCTTTCACCTCCTTTTTATTTAATATTACCAAAATTGGTTTATTGCATAAGGTAATAAATAGTTTTCTTGATAATTCAGAAAAAATTATCACACTGATTTATAATTCAAAATAAAACAACTAAAGTGTATATGAAAATTATTTAAAACTAAACATCCTTTAAAATGTCATGATTCCACTATAATTCATTTTATATACGTTTCAGCAATTTTTTATTGTACAAAAATTGAATCAAAACCCAATAAGATGAACATCTTTTTTATAAATAGTTTCCTATTTGATTTTTATTACACTAAATTAATAATTACTTAATCACATAACGAAGAAATGTGTGATTTAAATTTATAATGTGGGGTGAGTGGAATAGGAAACGAAATTAAAAATTTTAAAGGAATTAATTTTAGGACATGTTTTTGTTATTTAGCGATTTTAATTGGTTTAATGGCAGTATTTTCCGGTGCTGTTTCTGCTGTTACTGTTTCAAGTTCACCTGTAGTGTACGTCAATGGTGATGGTGGAAACGATAACTGGGATGGATTATCAGCAAACTACAATGTTACAACAAAAAGCGGACCCAAAGCCACAATATCAAATGCAACAGGGATAGTTGATAATGGTGGAACAGTTCGTATTGCCAATGGAGTTTACACTGGAGACAGTAATGGTAATCTTTACATTTCAAAGAACATGACCATAATTGGGCAGAGCAGAGCCGACACAATAATAAACACTCATTTCATTGACAATCTTCAAGCAGGATTGTCGTTGAAAATATTCAACATCACAATTAAGAACGCAGAAAGCAGTGCAGGAGGTGCAATAGTAAATTCAGGCGATCTTACTCTGGAAAAAGTTAGTTTCATAAGAAACTCGGCTGCAACAAATGGAGGTGCCATAATAAATTATGGCAACCTATCAGTGAACAACTGTTTATTCTCCAATAACCTATGTAATTCAAATGGAGGAGCAATTGCAAACATGGCAAACGCTAATTTAACAGTGAATAACACGATTTTTGAATATAACAATGGTTCAGCAATCCTTAATTACGGAACAGCTAATTTTTACAGGTGTAATTTTAGTAAAATGGGAAATGGGGGTGCAGCATACAACTACGGTATGATGGGGGTCCATTTCTCAAGCATTATTGACAACGAATACTATGCACCAACATTCACAAACGACAAAACTTATCTTCCTAAAGCAACCTTGGATGCATCATATAACTGGTGGGGAAGTAACGATCCTTCATTTTCCACTGTTGATACAATATTTGACAATTGGATAACTGCAACGCTAAATTCATCAACATCGATAATTCCAAAAAACGGTCATGCATTAATCAAATTTGATATGATGCATGATTGCAATGGAAATGCAGTGACTGGGTACATTCCAGATGGAATAGCTGTCACATTTAGAACCACACTTGGAAACATAACTTCTACAGCATATACAATAAATGGAACTGCAACAGCAACGTTAACAGCAGGAACAGTTGGAGGATTAGCATCCATAGTAGGAAATTTAGATAAAGAATATCGTGGAACAACAGTTACAATAGATGTTACAGCCCCTACAGCAGCTTCAAACATTAAAAGCGGAACATACAATGTTAATAAGGTTATTACCCTCTCAAAAAACAAAGCTGGGACTATTTACTATACCTTAACTGGAGCCACACCTACAACATCAAGCACAAAATACGTGGGTCCAATCACAATCAGTTCATCTAAGGTTTTGAAGTTCATAGCAATTGATATAGCGGGAAATAAATCCCCTGTTTACACATACAATTACACAATAGACAAAACAGCCCCTAAAATATCTTTAACCACCCCCACAAATCTTAAAACAGGTATAAAAAGGACTTCAAACATAGTAATTAAATTCTCTGAAAATATTAATTACAGCACATACTACAGCAAGATAACCATTAAAAACTCTAGCGGAAAATCTTTATCACTGTCTAAATCCATCAATGGAAACACGTTAACAATTAAAACCAGCAGCAAATCAGCTAACACATGGTACATAGTGACCATACCTAAATCAGCAGTCAAAGATAAAGCAGGCAACAACTTAACAGCTAACTACAGCTTCAAATTCAGAACTGGATCCTAAATTATCTGGATCCAAACAATTTTTTTAAATTATTTTTTAGAATTCTTATAAAACTTAAAACATTTTTTATTTCTTGTCACATTATTGTACGATACAGTAACATTTATTATTAATGTAATCCTATTTTTTATTAAATTATCTAATATTATATTTGGGCTTAGGGGTTTAAATGAAGATAAAATGTATAAATCGTTTTTTTATTACATTGTTTGAGGAAATATACTTACAATTTAGGAGTAATTTGGTTTTATGCAGTCACACTAAATTTTGAGTCTGTTCCACAAGGATCGAAGTTTAATAAACCAGTATTTCCAAAGTAGTACACTGATAATATGTAATTTTCGGGTTCAAAATTTTTGGTATTAACTTCAACCCCGGCTTTACCATTGATCCAGTTTGTTTTAGTAGTTTCATAGAATAAAATTTTTAGGTTTCCATCATAGATACAGAAAGTTACTTCTTCCCCAATTAGTGGATTATTCCAAAATTCCCCCTTAATCCATAGTTGGGCTGTGATTCCCACTACATCACCTTGTTTACAAGTAATAGGGGATATAGGATCCATTTCTGTATTTACTGCTGCAACAGTTGAAATATTTGACACTAATATTAACGTCCACAAAATTACTGGGATAATTATCCAAATGCTCTTTTTTTGTTCGTTGTACATTATCCACAACCTAAATATTTAACACATATATTAAGTTTTCATTTATAAATTAAAAGTTATAGTATATTAATATTTATACTATAATTTCAAAAATATAAACATTTACATATTTAATTGGGAGGATTGCTATTGAAAGAATATAAAAAAATTGGAAATTTTAAGCTTGGCTTATTATTTTTAGGTATTTTATTTGTTTTTAGTTTGAGTGTTAGCCCCTCAGCAGCCACTCATGTTGACACTATCTATGTAATCAGTCATGGAAATTGTAATGGACATTCTTTAGTGTACAATGATAAAACATTTAGTAATCCTAAAGCAACACAACTTAATTCAACTAAATCAATACAGAATAAAGGTAATACCGATGATAGGGCGGTAAAAACTTCCGAAAAAGGACCTAGTAAATACAAAGCTCCTGCAGTTCCAGGAGGGCAGATAACAAGTCCCAGTAATGAATATAATGGTTACGTCTATCCGGGATCAATTGATGTTGTAAAAGGAGAAAAATTTTTTGTTCAAAGGCCATTCGATAACTGGATAGTTTGTAATAAAGGGAGTATCTTTTGGGATGATCAAGGGTATTGGAATCCAATATATGACACTGGAAAAGGAATAACACTTTTAGAGGTCAATGTATTTGGCGCATGGTTTGAATGTGATGGGATTATCAGTAATGGAACTTCAATAAAATGGAAAACAATGGATTATACCAACCCCTACAGGGTAAATGTGAGAATGAAAGTATTTGGACCACTATGAATTTTTCAAATCTTTTTTTTAAGTAACCACTGAGTAACAAATTTATTATATTATTATTTTTTAGAAATTTTTCGCTTTTAAACAGAATTTTGTCTTTTGTTCAAACAAATGGAATATTATGAGATTCAGTAGCTGAATATCCTCCTATAATACCATCTTAAATCCAGTGTTATGTTAAATATTATGGAAAGTAGATTATACATTTAAAAATATTAAATAAATATAAAATTATTAAGCAAAGAAAATACTTGCAAATGAAATCTTGCATTTCTAGGTGAATAAAAGATTCTAGAATTTATCCTCAGCATTATTAAGTTGCAATATATCCAAAATATATTAATAATCAATAAGAAACGATTTTTAAAGCAATATCATATTTTGTAAATATAATAATTTGGAAGTATCTATGAAAACTGAAGTATCGGCAGGAACATATAGGTTAAAACCAACCTTGTTAAATGCTTTATTAATTGTAGTTGTTTACGCAGCCATATTAGTTGTAATTGAAATGTTTATGGGAGTTCCATACACAGAATTTTCCAAATCAACAAACAACATGTTTATGGGAGTTTTAATACCCATAGCTATGGGTTCTGTTATTTTAACTTCAATAGCATTATGGTCTGGATGGTGGAACGAATTATGGAGGGATAAATACCATATTAAGGATAATGGTTGGATGCATATATTTTTGGTGTTGTTCATTGTTGCTATATCAATGAATTTCCTGGTTGGCCACATAAGTTCATTGAGACCCACCTACATCTTAGTCACACTCATGGCAACAATTTTAGTTGGATATTCAGAAGAACTGCTAACAAGAGGTTTGCTTGTTTGTGGTGCTCGAGGTTCAGGTTACTCAGAAGTAAAAGTTTTTTACATTGTTATGATTGTTTTTGGATTTATACATGGAATTAACTTTATTAATGGCCAATCTTTGGGGTTAACCATCCAACAAATGTTTATGGCTGGATTATTAGGTGGTGTTTTTTACACAATATTTCGTAAAACTGGTTTTTTGATTGTGCCTATGATCGTTCATGCATTATGGGATTTTTCATTATTTACACAAGGATTCAACTTTGTAGGGGAACTAATCACAACAAGCACAGGAACTTATAATCCTCTCCAAATAATCGGCATTATGGCTATTTATTCCACATATTTATTGTTGATACTCGCTGTGAGGAATTTTAATGTTGAAAAATCCGAATTAATATCTCTAAGATGAATATCCTCATAAAAATTCGTGAATCGGAAAAAAAATATTTTAATATCATGATGCTAAACATGATTTAATTTTTTTTTATTGCATGGTTTTGGTAATCTTTAAATTTAAGTGTGTTGATAATATTTAAAAATAAAAAAAAATTGAGATTTTTCTACGTCAGTATTCTAGGATAATAATTATAAACCATAATTGTGCTTATTTCGGAGATCATGAATATCATGATGATAAAAGAGAAAAAATGGCAAATATTAGTTGCCCTTGCTCTTGGTACCATCATGGTGCCAATTAATACAAGTATTGTTAATGTAGCTTTGCCATTTATTGCAGTTGGTTTTAACAGCAATGTTTTAAACGTTGAATGGGTGATTACCAGTTATCTTATCAGCCTATTGGGACTCGTTTTGTTCTTTGGAAGTTTAGGTGATAAAATAGGACATGAAAAGGTTTACTTATCAGGATTACTATTTTTCATATTCACATCCTTACTTTGCAGCTTGTCACCTTCATTACTATATTTAAATATTTTCAGAGCATTACAGGGAATCGGTGGTGCTATGATGATTTCTGTGTCTTTGGGAATGGTTAAAAATGCATTTCCATCATATGAATGGGGCAAATCTCTTGGAATATATGCAATGGTGATAGCAACGGGTTTAGCAATAGGGCCTGCAATTGGGGGAATTTTAATTGGATTATTTGGATGGCAATCCATATTCCTAGCCAACTTGCCCATAGGAATTACTAGTTTCTGCATTTGCCTTTTTGTACTGGAGAGAAAGGAAGGTGTAGCTGTTAAATGGGATGTACTTGGAATAATATTGCAATTTATAACCCTATTTTCCACTATTCTATTTTTAAACCAATTAAACAATCCAACCATTAGTGGCAGCTCTAAAATTTTGTTAGGATCGATGATAGCAGTATTTTTAGGTTTGTTTATTTGGAGAGAAAAAACAGCTGAAAGTCCCCTTCTGGATCTATCTCTTTTTAGTAACCACAAGTTTTCCGCCTTTAACTTAGCACTTTTTTTCAATTATATGAGTCTGTATATGATAATATTTGCTCTGCCATTTTATATTCAAAAAGTGTTACATTATGGTCCATTTTTAACAGGACTTGTACTAACTGTAAGTCCACTTTTAATGATGATCATAGCACCATTTAGTGGATTTTCAAGCGATCGTATAGGTTCTAGACCACTAGCATTTTTCGGATCCTTAATTTCAGCCTTAGCATTCTTTTTAATGACAAAATTAACCATTTTTTCTTCAATTTACATCGTTACATTTCTTATGATCGTACTGGGTGTTGGAACTGCAATTTTCCAAGCTCCAAATAATCGGGCCATCATGGCATCAATACCCAATGATACATCGGGGCAGGCTTCAAGTATTCTTGTTACAATGAGAAATCTGGGCATGATATTTGCTGTGTCAATTGGGAGTTTACTAATCAGCACAACCATTGATTACAACATTCTAAACTCTCCAATTTTATACAATCTGGAATCCTACGATTTCACCCAAGGATTACATTTAATAGCCCTATTGGGTTCGGGTTTAAGTTTAATAATGGCAATATTATCGTTATGGGGTAGCAAACATTTAAAAGAAGTTAAACCGTTGGTTAAAGATATTATTTAAAACTCAGATTTGAAGTTTAAAATTTACAATTAAAAGGTTTAGATGAAATTTGATTAAAAACCCTTCAGTAGTTCATCTAAATTTCCGACAAATTCCAAACCCGCATTTTTTCCAGTTCCTTGATACAGTAGTTTATTGGTATTTTTTTCTTTTTTGTAGAGTTTTATATGTATCTTGGATCGGAGTGATTCGTTTACTTTACTTGTCATTTCTCCCAGCTTGGGAGCTGGAAGATCCACTCCTTCAGCGCGGAGGGCATTTATTTGTAGGCAATAATTTTTGTCAGAAATTTTTATTTCGATATCTGCATCTGTGACATCGAGTTTTTCTATTTTAGCCCTGTTGTAGGTTGTAAATTTGTAGATCTTTCCATCATAGACTAAACCAAAAATGTAGCCTGTGAAGTAGCTTCCTAACCAGGGAATTTTTGCTATGGATACAAATAGGGATATTCCTTCCTTATCAAAATGGTTGGTCTGCATCCATATCCATGATGATGGCATTGAAGAGCCCCAGTCCTTTTCAATATATCCTTTACCATCTGTAAAATCAATTTTATCATTATTTATAGTCACGTATCCTTTTATTGTATGGTTAAAACTTAAAACACCATGGTAACATTCTAAAAATGGGATGAATGCAAAAAATCCCATTGCACCCGGTGAAAATCTGGTTACTGGCCATGGAACGATGTTTTCAAATTCCATATCTGCTTTAACCCTTTTTCCTCCGTCATCAATATTGAGGATCATGTGGTCCAGACTGAAATAATTGTTAGCAATTTTAATCTCAAATTTGTCTTTATTTGCCCAGAAACTCGACATGGGATAACTGAAGTAATGTAGCACTTGGTTACGAGCATCCATCAGCATGATGAAAGCGTGAGAATTCTCGGATATTTTGGTTATGGACACTCCTACAATTATAGCATAGGCGGTTTCTTCATCCTTTGAAACTGATTTGAAATACCAACCTTCAAAATATTCTTTTTTTTTATTTTGGCCCTGAAATATTTCGGGATTCCAAATTTTAAACATTAAATCACCTTTTAAACTAGTTAAACCATTAATTTCTAGCTAATTCTTCTATTTAATTGCATGTTAACAATTTTATGGGTAGACATTTTTAAAAGGTAAATGACAATTATGGTTCGTTAATTACCTATATCATTATTTGGATATTTCCATATGAAATTATTAGGAGGGTATTGCAAATTTCTGCAATGCATATCTTTTCAGCAATTCCTGATTTGGAGTATGATCGATCAGCAGGCATAACAAACACCCCAGTTTTTATTGGTAAGACTGCATCATTGGTACTGTGCCTAATTTTCTGGTTGGGTTTGTCATTCATAGTTGTAAGTCTTGCAGGTTATTATCCGTTAAGCTTCCTAGTATTTTTATATCCCTTATTTCCATTAATATTACTCGTTAAACAAAATTTAAAAATAATGGATGTTTAATGGTATTTACCATATGTAAACACATTCCTTGGAGGTTTATTATTCTCGGCACTGGTTCATTTATAAGGTATTTTACCTATGATAGTTCTTGTAAAAAAATAGGTGGTTTAAAAGCTATTCAAGTATCTCATCTATTTTTTAGTACATTAAATTTTTATTCATTTGTTCACAATAATTTATTTGGTATTCGCAGCTTTTTTAATTAAGTCCACAATTCTTTTCTCTTCTGATAATGTGAGTTCTGTCAAGGCAAAGGCCACGGGCCACATGTTACCTTCATCAAGATTTGCAGAATCATTGAATCCCAGTGTCATGTACCTTTCTTTGAATTTATCTCCGCTTCTAAAGAAACATAATACTTTACCCTCCTTGGAATAGGCTGGCATTCCATACCAAGTTCTGGGTGATAGTTCTGGTGCAGTTGTTTTAATGAGTTTATGAATTTTTTTACCCATTGTTTGGTACGGTTCAGCCATGTCATTAATCTTTTCTAAAACAGCAGTTTCTCCATCCATTTTAACCCCTCTTTTAACCGGTTTTTTCTTAGAACCTATATTTTCCGTTGATTTATTCACAATAAACCTCTCAAACAAATTATTAATTAATTAATAATATGGTGTTTAAATTTAATAAAACTAGAGGAAAACGTATTTTCAATTAAATTATTGTCTAAAATAATAATTTCAACAGTGATACTACTATCATTTCATAAAATAACAATTTTATACAATTTAGATTTAAAGAATAATTTAAGAAAAAATATATGATTTGTATTATATATTAAATTTGCACATTTAATTAATAAAAATTTTTAGGAAGGTTTGAAGGAATATGAAAAATTTAAAAAAACTTTCCCCTCTTCTTTTTTGAAATAATACCTATTTTATTTTTCCATTTTACCAATACAAATTCTAGGTATGGTTTTAATTATTATATTATTGGTTTTTATTTCATGATAGAAAATCATCCTCTGCAAAAATAAAAACAATCAAATACCCAACTGCGTTATATCGTGGTTAAAAGAAATAAAAGTATTAAGATTGTATAAATTAATTATTATATAATCATAGAAATTTATTTAAAAAGTAGTTTGATCCGTACTGTTTTTTTTTAGTTTGAGGATGTTCTCCAGGTTAGGTGATCATTTGATTGTTCCAAAACAAGAGTTCCGTGGAGAACACCCTCAAGTCTAACTATTAAATATATTCTATATAAATTTTGTTTAATAATTTGGGTTAACAACACACCATAAAAATAAGGTGAAATAGGGTATTAAACCATTTGAATCCACAGGATTCATTGATGGATGTTTTAAATTGTCTGCTTGTTTATTTTATTCAAAATATTTCTAAGTAGGGATATTAATATTGCAGCTACACCTAATATCGTGAAAATAAGAAATGCTACTCTGGTGCTTATTAGTAGTTCAGGATAATTTTGTGGATTGAATTGAATCTTACCTAGGTACACTTCAAAAATTATTAGGGTAAATCCCATGCCAAATGTTTGCCCCAGAAGTCTCATTGTGCTTGCAGAGGCTGAAGCCAATCCAAAATATCTTTTTTCAACAGATGACATTATTAAATGTGTGTTTGGTGCTGAAAAAAGTCCAATTCCAATTCCTACAAAAATTAATCCGACTATTAGTAGGTACACGCTTGTTTCCATGTTTAACAATGTAAATATAAATAATCCTATTGTTATTAAAATGGTTCCAAACAATGCTAATCTTCCAGAATCAAACCTATCAGATAACTTACCTGCAACAGGGGATGTTAAAACCATGACAACTGTTTGAACAGCTAGAATAAGTCCAGTTATATTGGGATTGAATCCCTTTATGTACTGCAGATACAAACTAAGTAAAAATCCTATTGATAGTATACCCATGTAATTCAGGATTATTGTAAAATTTGATAGTACAAATGGTTTGTTGCCCATGAACATTTTAATTTCGAGAACAGGATTTTCAACCCTTAATTCCCAAATAATGAATGATATGAGACTTAAAATACCCAACATGATCATGAACTTACCAAAAGTTCCTTTAATGTTTGAGAATCCTATTAGAATCAAAGCCAGCATAAGCATGTACAGTAACGATCCAGGATAATCTATTTTCTCGCTACCCCGTTCACCATCTTCAACTTCATTCATTTTCCAAAATATAAGGATTGTTAACATGAATCCCATGAAAATCATGAGGTAAAATATACTTCTCCAACCGAAGTACTGTGTTAAAAATCCTCCTAAAACTGGACCAATTACAAGTCCTAAATAAACAGTGGTGACATTTATCCCTATTGCCTTTCCACGTTCACTTGATGGAAACACTGATATTATAATTGCAAGTCCCGTGACAAATATCATTGCACTTCCAATACCCTGAATAACCCTACTTACTATTAGAAAATCAACAGAGGGAGCAATTGCAGATAAAAAACAGGCCAGGGTAAGGATTATAATCCCATATCTAAAAACCTTTTTCATCCCATAAATATCTGCAATTCTACCCATTGGAAGAGCAAACATTGCAGATGTTAAAAAGAACGATGTAGTAATCCAACTTAATAGAATTGCATTGGCTGATAATTCATTTGCAATAGTTGGAAGTGCTATGTTGAGTGAACTACCAATAAATGGAGTTAAAAAAGAAGCAATAATAACAATCAACAAAATGTAATTCTTGTTTACTTTGTTGTTGTTATGAGAAGTATCCATAATAAAAAGTTACATGTTAAAAGGATAAACATTGCTATATCATAAATTATTATAATTTCAAACCATTAGATTCTCAGACTCTTTAATTTTAGTTTTAAGACGTTAACAGCAGTAGGTTTAACAATTTTTCTTTAAGTCCCTGAATTTCAGAGTGTATGGTAACAGAAAGAAATATTTTTAACTTCTCACATGTATAATTCAGATATTGAAACAATTATTTAGGAGACTAAATTACGTAACTCTTTGTTGAGTTGGACAAATTCTTTTTAAGGAAGAAGATTAAATGGTGGAAGATCAAGAAATTGCAATTATAATTGGAGCTGGACCTGCAGGTTTAACAGCAGCATATGAACTATTAACTAAAACCAATATCAAACCTATAATTCTCGAAAAAACAGGAGAAATTGGCGGTATTTCTAAAACAGTTAATTATAAGGGTAATAGAATTGATATTGGAGGTCACAGATTCTTTTCTAAATCAGATAGAATCATGAAGTTTTGGAAGAACATACTACCCCTTCAATGTGCACCAGCACATGATGATCTCATCCTAAAGAGAGAAGTTCAATTGAGTGAATCCTACCAGAATCAAGGACTAAACAACAAAACCATAGAGGAATATGATGTTCCGGACCCTGAAAAGACAGATAAGGTAATGTTAAACCGGGCCAGGGTGTCCAGAATATATTTTCTCAGAAAATTTTTTGATTATCCTGTTTCACTCACTCAGGATACCCTTAAAAATCTTGGCTTTAAAAGAACATTTAAAATTGGTATGAGTTACATAAGCACTATTTTAACTCCTTCTAAGCCTGAAAATTCCCTTGAAGACTTTTTCATCAACAGATTTGGTCGAGAGTTGTACCTAACCTTTTTTAAAGATTATACAGAGAAAGTCTGGGGAGTTCAATGTAGTGAAATCAAAGCTGATTGGGGTGCTCAACGAATAAAAGGGTTATCAATCCAAAAAACCTTGGAAAACGCTGTTAAATCAAAATTTTCAAATGCTTCAAATCTCTCACAAAAAGATGTTGAAACAAGTTTGATTGGACAGTTCATGTATCCTAAATTTGGGCCCGGACAGATGTGGGAAGAACTTGCTGCTAGGATCTTGGAAAAAGGGGGTGAAATCCACCATTATCAAGAAGTTGAAAAGATTGTGACCGACACTAAACATGTTAATTCTGCTGAAACCATGGACTCAAGATCTGGAAAAACTCAAAAATGGATTGGAAACTACTTCATATCCACAATGCCAGTTAAAGATCTGATACAATCATTTGATAATGTACCTGAAGATGTGGCAGATGTTGCAGGTGGATTGATTTACAGGGACTTTATCACCGTGGGATTGCTTTTAAATGAACTAAAAATAAAAAATGAGTCCGAATTAAAAACAATGAACAATTTAGTTCCGGATAACTGGATTTACATACAAGAAAGGGACGTTAAAATTGGAAGACTTCAAATATTCAATAATTGGAGTCCATACTTGGTTAATGATCCTGATAAAGTTTGGATTGGACTTGAGTACTTCTGCAATGAAGGTGATGATTTATGGGACATGTCAAGATCGGAATTCACTGAATTTGCTGTTGATGAACTGGTTAAAATAGGCATTATTAAGCGAGAAGATGTTTTAGACAGTGTAGTATTGAAGGTAGAAAAAACTTATCCGGCATATTTCGGATCCTACGATCGTTTTAATATTATTAGAGAATTTACAGACGAGTATGAAAATCTGTATCTCATAGGAAGAAATGGTATGCATCGTTACAACAACATGGATCATTCAATGTTAACTGCCATCACCGCCGTTGAAAACATAGTAAAAGGTGTTAGATCAAAGAACAATATTTGGAATATTAATGCCGAAGAAGATTACCATGAAGAATGATTTATTCTAAAAAAAAATAGAATAGATGTTAAACTTAAAACTGATAGGTTGTTTAAGATATTTTATAAACGAAAAGTTAATGACCATTTTAAGTTTAACAGCTATTTAAATCTGGACTCAATTATTTTTTAAATAACATTACAGTTATAGGATTCAATTTAAAATCTAAAATAAAATTTGTTCATTTATCCCATTTTTTTGAATGTAAACGTTTATAATTCTTGCACTTACACTCTAATTCATTCTTATTAATTATACAATAAAATGCTCCATTAATCAATTTTAGATTTTCACAATAATTCATATACAACTTATATCATGCCTCAAATTCATTTTAGTCCCGTATAAAATATAATTTTTGATTTTTTAGTGTTCAAAATTACATTTATCTCAAACTGTAAATATCTTCGTATCGAACTAAATAGAAAATTTTATCTATAAATCAATATTAAAGAGTATATTGGTGGAAATTTTTCCACCAAAAAAATCTATATGTTAAAATATACATTTCATGTTTATGCTGTAAAAAAATGTTTGAGGCGTTGAAAAATGAAAAAAAATCTTACTAACACCCCAATGAATTCTAATCAAAGCATAAAAGAGAATAAAAAAAGAATAATAGTCTTAGAAGCTAGAAAAGATAGATTAAATGAAGAGATTGAGAAACTCGAGAAAAAAACCAATAAAAATTTGATCGAGAAAACTAAAATTGAACATCTCAAACATGAGCTAAAATCCAGATATGATCAGATAGATGAACATCGTAGATATTTAGACAGATCAAAGGAACTGTTAGAAGACATGGATCTATAGGGTAGTTCCAAAAATTAAAGAGTATATGAATTTTTGAAAAAACTAAAATGAGGAGGCAAATAATATGATATTACCTAGATATGAATATTTTTTATGCAACTGCGAAAAGGGAGATATTATCCTGACTAAAAATGGATTTGGAAAAGTTAGAAGTAATAAACGGAAAGGAAATGATAGAAAAGCAGTTTATACAAGCATAAAAGGCTGTAACAAATGCGGTAGTACCATTGATTCCCATGGAACAGACCTCAAAAAGACACTTTTATAAATTCTGTAATTACAACGTGAATGAGCACGAAATTTCATAACTTTTTTAATTTTTTTTAAAATTAAATTTTTATAAATATTTTTTTTAAGGGATTATCTATCCACTCAATTTAACAACGAAACTAAATACCAAAAATACATAACAAACCAAGTCCAAAATTAGATAAATTAAAAAATAAAGATTTAATTTACATTTGTAAAAATAATGAATCTGTTTTATGGAGGAATATCCATTGACATCAAAAAATTCTGTGGAAAGCGACATAAATGAAGATGTAAAATCTATTGAAGTTGTGGAAGGTGAAAGATCCTGGATAGTTTGTATAAGTGACTTGCACTTGGGAGCAGATGATACTTACTCGGAACTAACTAAAAACAGAGATGCATTGATTGACTTTTTAAACTGGGTCAGATTCTCACCAAATATTAAGGAACTGGTAATAGCTGGTGATTTAATTGATGAATGGTTTGTACCAATGAACTTGGATACATTCAAAGGAAAGACACAAATGGACTTCGTAAAAAATGTAGCATTGAATAATAAACCTGTTATAGATGCATTTAATGATATCATAAATGATGGTCAGATCAGACTAACATATGTGCCTGGAAATCATGATATATTAATAACAGCCGAGGAAATTGAAGCTATTCTTCCTGGAATAAATCAATCCCGTGATGTTAGGGGTTTAGGTGCCTACAGTCCAGATTATCTTCCGGAGTTAGTGATTGAACACGGCCACAGGTACAATTTTTTCTGTGCTCCAGACCATTCAAACAGAACAGTTACCCAAACAGATTCCATTCTACCAACAGGATATTTCTTTACAAGAATGGCAACCAGTTCAGTTGTTCAGGGAAGACCTAAAATAGATATGAACATCCCAATTGTTACGGAAAATGAACTGGGAGAAGAACAATACCTTTATTATCTCTACTACAAAGCATGGGAAAAATTAATAAATGTTTTCCCAGTGAACGAAGGAATCAACGAACCTGCAATCCATACTGGAATCGATGGATTTACCAATTCCTATGCAATTAAAGACGTTCTACCCTACCAGGACCCAGAAAATAATTATATAGATGTCAATCTGTACAAGGGAATAGTGGAAAGTTGGGAAGAAAGACAAGCCAACAATTTAGTCCCAATTTTAATTCCTACAGAAGAAGCGATTTTAAAGGCAGCCCTATCAAGCCATTTAGATGATCAATCAGCAAACCAGTTTTTCGTTAACCCCCACTCTAACAAGAGGATCGTAATATTTGGACATACACACGATGCCAGACTCATTACTTCTTACAATGAAAATATGGATGCAAATGTCTATGTAAACTCTGGAACCTGGATTGACAGTAAGGATTTGACCATGACATTTGTAGTTGTAATACCTCCAAAGGATGATAAATCCAATAAGGGATACGTTGGACTGTACCAGTATGCAGATGAAGGTAAAATCAGTAAATTGGATTCACAAATTATAAACAATCTTAAAAACTAAACTAAAGGATTTAAAGAAGTTTAAAGGTTATTAAAACCTTTCTTACCTTATTTTTTTTTAATTATGATTGATTGGATTATCAAAGAATATTATGCTAAAGAAGTTTTAAAAGAAATATTTAATTTCAATTGTAAATTTTAATATAGGGTTAATAAATGTATAAATTTCCGTAAAAACATTAATTAGGACTTCAAAACTCTAAACGAAACAATTAAAGAGTTATTATAATTTTGATTATTTTATAAACCATTTAAAATAGTATAAATTTATCATAATCACACTTTAAGACCCTAAGTTAAATCTTAGCACTATAAAAAACAATTTTGGGATTTGAATAAAAAAAAATTTTAGAATTCAAGATTAAAATTGGCTTGAATTCAAATTTATCTTGCTATTAAACTTATAATTCCTGTAATAAGCATCACAAGTATAGCTACATATAACAGCCATAGTGCGAATGCAGGGAATAGTAGTAGAATTATCAGGAAAATAATGGCAAGAGCTACCAACGATCCCCCATTAGCTTGGTTTGTTTCCACCATATTTTTCACCTCCTTCATACTCTTTACAGCAATTATCAACTTATTGTAATAATTATTATGTCATTATGCTTAGATATAGTTTATTATTAATCATGACAAAGATTACCGATAAAGTCTGATTATTCTTAGGAAGATAATTAAAATAATTGAACACATCATTCACTTGTTTAGTATGAGTAAATTGGTAATAACAATGAAATATTAACCCAATATTATTTTTAGTAGAAGAGGATATCATAGTCATTACGTGAATAAAAATTTGAGAAAATTTTCATATCTGAACCAAATAGAATAATATGAAAAAGTTCAATTAAAAAGTATGAGGTGTTTAAGTGGGTTATTTGGTCTGCAGTAAATGTAAAAGTTATTATAAATTACAATCTAATGAATCACCAAAAAATTTTTCTGATAACTGTGATTGTGGTGGTAAATTACGATACATAGAAAATTTAGATATTGTTGACCCCAGTTGGAAACAGATCACATTTAGAAAAAAACCTACTATGAAGGAAAGATGGAATAAAAAATCCAAATCATTATTCTCACTCCCAAAAATCAACCTAAAAAATCGATTAAATCAATTTTATTATAATTACATAGGAAGACATATCTATAAAGCTCGACACCAACAAAGAGTTCATCGAAATCCTCCAGGAATGCAAGCAGGCTTTTTAAACTCCTTGATGAATGAGTTTCATCTGGAAAATATTCAATGGAACCTAATCATTCCTATGACAATAGCAATCACCCTAATATTAGCATTCACCCATGGTATCTCTCTACTTCTCACGTTTGTATTGTTGGTAATTATGGGTTACTTATCTAAAAACATGATTATTGGAGCTAAAAATGCGGTAATTGCAGGAGCCATATCCTTTTTCTTAGGAAGTTTGTTCATTGGTTCATTCCTACTAATAATACCTTATGCCATATTAGGAATTATTAATGGTGCAGTATGTGGTTTAATTGGAGGATATCTCAAAACAAAAGGATTCAGATAAATTTTACTCAATCAGGGTACTGAAAATAGAAGTTGATTTTGAATTAAAAAAAAATAGAATATGACTTATTCAACTACAGTTACGTTGTAGATTTTTCTGTCTAAAGGGTGAATTGTGTCCCAAGATCTTAAAAGTTCGAACATCACGGACTGTGTCCCTGGCTCTGTTGCTCTAAACACAAATACTCTTTTACCAGGAGATCCTGCTGCCATGGTATTTGGTGGTAAATATTCTTGGCTTATCAGCATAACACCTGAAGTACTGGCACGTAGCATCCATTCATATCCCGTTGATCCACTGTTGTCAACAACGTTACAACAAACTCATCACCTACTCCAATAGTATTATCTGACAATTTTAGAGTAGAATCTGCAGCATATGATCCAGAAGTCATTAACAAAACAGTTAAAACCAACAATAATATTCCAAACTTTTTCAAAATTTATCACTCCCCTGTACAATTTTAAATTAAAAGTTTTAATATATAATGTTATCTTCCTCCATTAAATAAAATTTTCCCGTAGGATCTCCAAAAAATACTTCAGACATTAACAAAAATGATAATTAAGAGATTAATAGATGATTATTAGTTCGAATGTTACCTCAAATTTGAGTATTAAGAATGAATAAATAAATAATTTAAATGGAGTATATGATGAGCAAAAGAGAACATGAAACTTTATTTGAAAGAAAAACTAATGTTGGACCCTTCTCAAATTGTGCTGACATTAAACCTCAAAAGGAAGGATTTAATGACGCCATATGTGAAGTATGTGAAAAAGTATTTAAAACTAACGAAAATGTATATATTTGCCCAGAATGTATTAAAAAAGAAAAATACAAAGGTCAGGTTGATTTAAAGGAGTAAAATATATGTTTTTATAGACATATTATACTGTCAATTTCAATAGATCCAATTTTTTACTATCTATTTAGTTCTCATAATTTAATTCTTAGTTCTTTAATGGATTTTTAGTTGGAAAATTATCTAATTTTATTGGTATTGACTGACTATGTGGCGCTTTAGTTGAAAAGCAATTTTATTCCATGATAAGTTTGTGTTAATTATGGGAAATTAGGATCTAAAAATAACAATTTAAAAAGTAGTATTCAATAAATAATTTCAAAATTCTTGTCATTCTATTTACCGTTATTATTATTTTTACCTTGCAAATAAGCATAATTATATGGAATAACGAACATAAAATATAATATAACTATAAAGGGAGGTGAAAAAATGGTCGACGTAAAAGAAATTAAATCCATTGAACTGGTGCCTTTCACACTTATGACATCTTCAATTAGCGCTATATTAGGCCTTATATACGCAATATTACTACTAATTGCATTTGGAGCATTATCCGCATTTTTACCAGGAGCTGCACTAATATTTGCAAGCTTAGGTATTTCGATGATAATCCTCTACCCTCTAGGAACATTTCTAGTTTACATTGTTCTATCGTTCTTAACTGCACTCCTCTACAACACATTTGTACCAAGACTTGGCGGTATAAAATTGGGATTAGAAGGAGATCAGATCACATCGTTGCCAGTAGTGTCATTTGCACTGATTCAATCAGCTGTTGCAGCAGCATGGGCTTTGATAGTTGGATTACTATTAACTGCAATAATATTACCTTTAACAACACTCATTAGTACAGTAATCCCACTAGTTATGCAACTTGGAGTTGATGCAATCAACAACGCAACTGCAATGTTGAGTACCAGCACCATAGCAAACAACGTATCTATCAACGCAACTAACTTTACAGCCGCAAATCTTCCAAACGGCTCTGCCGTAGGAAATGGAGGCGTAGTGTTGGCATTGATGTTGATAATTGGATTACCAATTGCAGTTTTCATTTTCGTATTCATTGGAACTGCCCTAGCTTCAATCTTCTACAACTTCTTAATACCAAGAGTTGGTGGTGTTAGATTGTTGTTTGCACAAGCAGGATCTGCACATGAGATAACATCTATCCCAGTCGTTGCAGCTTCTTTAGCAATTGCTGTAGTCGCACTTATATTTGGTATCATAAGTGGACTAGTTGGTTTAATTGGTATGGCATCAGCAGGAAATGCAGTTGGTGGAGTTGAATTCCTCATATACGATATCATAAGATATTTTGTAGGAACCTTCATAATGGTTGCAATTGTAACCATAATCTACAACTTCTTAGCACCAAGAATCGGAGGAATTCAGTTAAAACTTGAATAAAGGCATTTTAAGACCTTTATTTTTTTTATTTTTTTTAGAATTGTTATCTATTAAATACTCTTTTCAAATATTTTATTAATAACATTATTATAGATGAAATATATATTTTTTATAAGTAGTTTATTTGTCAAATAAAGAATCCGGATTGATAAATTGATAGACGCAGAAAATCTCACAAGAAAGTTTGATGATTTGATTGCAGTAGATAATCTCAGCTTTCATATTAATGAAGGAGAAGTATTTGGTTTTTTAGGACCTAATGGTGCCGGGAAAACCACAACTATTAGAATGCTTAGTTGTTTGATATCTAAAACCAGTGGGGAAGCCCGAATTGCAGGATATGATACCTCAGATGAATCTGAAAGCTTAAAAATTAGGAAGTTAATTGGATTGCTCCCTGAAAATGTTGGACTTTACGATGATTTGAGTGCTTATAAGAATTTAGATTTTTATGGGAAACTTTATGATTGTTCTTTAAGCAAGAGGAAAGAGAATATTGAACATTTTCTTAAGATGTTAGGTCTGTGGGATAAAAGAGATGTGAGTGCAGGTACATTCTCCAAAGGAATGAAGCAAAAGCTTGCAATTGCCAGAACTTTAATTCACGACCCTGAAATATTATTTTTAGATGAGCCTACAGCAAATTTAGATCCAGAATCATCAAAAACTGTCCGAGAATTTATACTAGATCTTAAAAATGAGAATAAAACCATATTTATCAACACCCACAACTTGGATGAAGCCCAGAGAATATGCGATAAAATTGGGATCTTTAACAAAAAATTAATGGCGATAGGATCTCCTGAAGACTTGGAAAGATCTGTTTGGAGTAATAAAACCGTAATTCAATTAAAAAGGGTAACTGAAAAAATTTTAGAATCGCTGGAGAGTTTAAGTATTGGCAAATTCACATCCAACGATACTGAAATCAAGATTGATGTAAATGATCCTGAGTTGGATAATCCTTTAATAGTCAGTACAATAGTTGCTGCTGGTGGCGAAGTTCAATACGTTAATAGGTTAAGCCCGACCCTTGAAGAGGCATATCTTAAAATTGTGAAGGGTGGTAAATGATGAATTTCTCCAAATCTTGGGTCATTGCTAACAAAGATTTCAGTATATTTATGAAGAAAAAAAGAATTTTATACACCTTGATAATTTTGCCATTAATATTTTCAATTATTTTACCATTGTCCATCAGATCTTTAACCAATGAAACTGATCCTGCTGATGTAATAGCTTTAATAAACGCTTTTTCGTATTTCTATGTTATATTGGTCTACATTCAATCAACAACACTTGCTTCTTACAGTATACTCGGTGAAAAGATTGAACAAAGTTTAGAACCACTTCTTGCTACTCCCACAACCGAAAGTGAACTACTACTTGGAAAAACCGTGGCGTCATTTCTTCCATCTGTGGCCATAATATATGCAAATTCAGTTATATTTATGGTTTTAATAGATCTGTTTACAAAAACCAGTTTTGGCTATCTTTTTTATCCCAACTGGACCATGGCTTTCATATTATTGGTAGTTGTACCATTATCATCTATCTTCAGTATACAGTTGAATGTAATTATTTCATCGAGGGTGAACGATGTTAGAACCGCAAATCAGTTAGGTTTTTTGATGTTTTTACCATTCATGGGATTGTACATTCCACTGGTAACAAATTCTCTGTCGTTAAACATCGTCAATTTAACAGTACTATCGTTTACCATCTTACTAATAGATATAATACTGTTTTATATCAGTAAATCCACATTTAACCGTGATAAAATCCTGACTAAATGGAAATAATTATCCCAAAATCCACGGCATTAAAACTTTTTTTTATGTCAGAAATTTATTTAATTTTAAACAAAATACTGAAAAGATCTGAAAAATCTTTCTATTGTATCTGTTTATACTCTGATTATTGATTACTTTTCATATGCTCTTGCACTATGGCTAAACTATTATAAGTACACGTTATTATTGGTGATAAAAAATGGTGCAAAATAGCTACAAGAATAATGTACAGAACCAAGCAGTTAATTATTCAATACATGCCATCAAATTTTTAGATCCTCAAAATAAATTATTGGATTGTGATACAGAGGGCATGTTGGACTTTGAAGTTCAAACAACGCTTGAATCATTCATTAAAACTAAAAAATAATAATATATCTTCAGGAATTGATATTTAGAAAAAATATGGTAGAATGGTACTCAAGTTAAATTATTTTCTCTTTTTTTAACCCATTCTACCCATTATTGTCTCCCTAAAATCCACTTTTAGGATCATTGTCGTGGACTGATATTTTATAGTATAGATATTTGTTCCTAAGGAACTGCATTAAAATGTTTTAGTACCATTTTTGAAGTTTTTTAGTTACAGCTTCAAATGTTGGTTCCAATGTGTATATATCTACATGTAAAGCATCATCAATTTCAACAACTTCATAGCCTGCAGATGTTAATTTATCACATTCAGCAATTATTTCAGGTACATCGCGTGAACCACGTATTATAAGGACATTTTCGGGATCAAACTCAATTAGTGGAATTTTTCCCAATGTTGTGAATAGATCAGTCACAGATCCGTTTACTCTGTAATCCCTGAGTACCCTAATCATTCCTTGAGTTTTAGGGCCGAATGTTTTAGCCAATGCTGGTGATATTCCAATAGCGTAATCTGCATCACTTATTAAAGATAATCGTCCTCCAAGTGAATGACCCACAGCTGTTACCTTTCCAAACTGTTTGAAGTATGTTATAGCTGTTTCGAGATCTGAAAGAATTTTTCCATCCATTTTGCAACTGTTCTCACCATGGCCCCTAAGATCAATTACTCCAGTTGTGAATCCTGTTTTTGCTATTCGAAAAGCTAAACCTAACATTTCTTCCTTTGAACCTCCATAGTTATGAGCAACAACTACTGAACCCCTTGATTCAGGTGGTGTTAACTTCAAAACAGGTACTTGGCATCCGTAACCTTCTATTATAACCTCTTCAATCTCTAAAGAATTTTTATTCTGTTTCATAATGCTTCATCCCCCTTGTTGTTGACTCCTGGAAAATAAAATTAAAAATTTGATTTGTTAGAAAACTCTAAATTTTAATTCTCCAAACCAAATCTAATAAATTTTCTATTTCGTACTCTTTTAGGCTATTTTCACTGATTTTTTGATTAACAACGATAATCCAACTCCTAAAAGCAGTATTAATCCCATTACTAAGTATGGTAAAATGTTTATGCCTGTGTCAAGTAGTGTTATTGCTAAAATAGGGCCAATTCCTGCACCTATAAAGAGGATTACAGTGTGTAGTGAGAGTGCAGCTCCCCTTGACTGGCCGCCTATTTGTCCGATGATTGTTATTAAAGCAGGGGCTGTTACTGCTATGCCTGCTACAAATATTACACTTAATAGTACTAGTATTTGGATGCTGCTTACGAAAGCTATGGAAGTTAGGCTTATTGCTGCTATTAACAACCCTCCAATCAGTACGTTGAATAATCCAAATTTTTTGACAAACAAACCTGATGTTGCTGCAAATATTATTCCAAATATTCCTGCAGCTCTAACATAGAGAATTTCCTGACTGTTAAGACCAAATTGAGGTTCTATCAAATAATATCCCAAACTCGTATACATACACATCATAGACATTAAAAACATCACATCAACTGCAAAACATAATATAAGGGGCTTTATCTTCAGTAGAGATGCCATATTTTCAACAGTTTGAATAATGCTTGTTTTAAGACGTGGTAAGTTGTCATTTGGCAATAATAATAGTACTAAAACTAACGTTACTAGATATGTGAGTCCCATTATGTAGAATACATAGTTCCATGCCAGATATTGATTTATTAGTCCGCTTATAACTTGTCCTACAATTCCTGCCATTAAAAATCCTGTTACAAGAAAACCTGTGGCAGTTAATTTTTTATCATCTGGAAACATTTCTGGTATGTATGCCAGTGCAACTGGAGAGAATGATGCTGCTACAGCACCTTGTAATGCTCTCATAGTTAAAATCCAATATATATTATCAAACAGTCCCACTAACGGTGTGATAACTGTTAACATTGTCATACCTATTAAAATAATTTTTTTTCGGCCGTATCTATCAGACATGGGCCCATAAACAAGACAGCCAACTGCGAAAAATATGCAAAATATGCTACTTGTCCATGCTGCCACTCCTGATGGTACATCAAATGTGGATGAAAACAAAGAAATTAATGGTATGGTAAGATACATACTCGACATGACAATTAAACCACACCAAAATAGGATTAATGTCATTAAAGAGTAGTTTGATTTTGATTTAATAGTAGTAATTGATTTATTCATTAAAAACCTCTTAAAAAATAGTTTATGTAAGCAAATTTATATCGTAACAAGATATAAATATTGTTGTTTTTTCTATTTCCTTCATGAAAATTTTCAACAGTAAAACTGTCATCCAACAAAAAAAAGTTTTATCAACTAAAAATGTAATTTGACATTATCAAAGATTACTGTTACGATGGATTCATCTGTTGTTTTTTGCTCTTGAGTCCAAATGCTAGAATTGTCATAATTAGGGCAATAACACCCATGATAAAGTAAGATAATTGATAACCCAAAATAGTACCAGCGTATGAACCAATCAACGCTCCAATCAACGCCCCGCCCATTAATTGACCAACACTCGTAATAATATTGATCAACGCTTGACCAGATGCTCTTTCCTTAGCTGGGCTTTCAACGAGCATTATGTATCTTGGTGGGGATCCTATGGCAGTACTCATTCCAACACCAACCAGGAACCCTGAAATAATAATAAGATACAATGATTCTGGAAACATTCCTAGCATTAATAGGCCTATTGACATTATAAACGAACCAGTTATCATTATATTTTTTGATCCGAATTTATCCAAGAGCTTACCAATTATTGGAGCTCCAATTGCCATTGTAACAACAATCGGAAGTAACATCAAGCTTGCGGCGGAACTGTTTAATGATAGTCCTATGACTACAAATGCTGGTATAAAAATTGTTGCTGCTTGAATTAATCCTGTTCCAACCATCATTGTATTAATAAGTTTTACTTCTCGACTTTTGAATAGATCAATCTGGATCAGTGGATCTTCTATCCATTTTTCAACCTTCCAAAGAACAGGTAAAAGTATTAAACTTAAGATGAGGTAGGGCAACACTGAAAGTGACAGTAAACTGTTTATAAAATTGTTTGCTTCGATCTGATTCAAACCGTAAGCCAAAGATATCACTAAGATGCTTAAAATAGCCAGACCATACCAATCAAATTTGATGTTCCTATTAACCACAGTTTTTGGAAGTAGGTAGTAACTTCCAACTAGTAACATTGCAGAAATTGGTAGATTAATGATAAATAGAGATTGCCAGCCAAATTTAAGGAGTAAACCTCCTAATATCGGCCCTAATACACTTGAAATACCCCATACTGAACTAATAATACCCAGAGCCCCACCTCTTTTTTCAGGAGGGAATATATCTCCGATAAATGCATTTGCAACTGGAAATATTCCACCAGCACCCACTCCTTGAACTGCCCTACCAATGAGCAACATTTCAAATGAGATGGATGTAATGGTAATGAGGGATCCAATGGCAAATAGAATTATATCTAGCATGTAAATAGTTTTACGACCGTATATGTCTGATAGTTTGGCCATTAATGGAGTTCCAATCATGAAAAACAATATGTAAATGGTAAATACCCATGAAAGAAGCCTTTCATTTACCGCGAAGTAGGATTGTACTGCTGGAAGTGCGGGTCCAACAATGCCAATATCAAGGGATCCCATGAAAACCCCAATGAAAAGTAAAACCAACACTTTGTTGTTACCATTTAATTCCATGTGAATCATTTGATCTTTCAAAATAAACCTTTTTTTGTTCTGATTTTTTCCAACCATGTTCCTATTTGACCCATACATATCGATCATTAAATTTATTATTGATGCTGTTCTAAAGTGTAATAAGGTGATTTAGTATAATTTTTTTTTTGAATAGATGAAAATTCTTGTTCAACATCAAATGTTAAGAAGGATGTAATATGGAAAATTGTGCGAAAGAAAAAAAAAGTGATATGGATATTGGAGATATGATCAGATCCTTTGAAGCCGTAGCAAACAATCCATTTTCAAAATTTATTATAAGTAGAACCTTTGATTATTGTGAAAAGGATCATGGAAATCGTCTTGAAGTAGGGCTTGAGTTACTTTTTAACAAAAGAAAAACTGCATGTATACGTTGCAAAGGACTTTCTAAAATGTTATCCTTCATTATTAACAAGGGAGTTAAGACTTTTGGAGTTACTGATGACGACCTAAAAGAATTAATGGAAGATCCTTATTGGATAAAAGGTTTAAGCAGTGTAATTAAAGGAATTGGAGAATTTGGAGTTAAAAAGCCATTTGTACCTGGAGCTCCTTTTCAAGTAGTATGGAACATAACAAAATCATGTAACATGAACTGTGCCCATTGTTACGAGAATGCAGGTAAAAAAGCTGATGATGAACTGAACAGTGAACAAATAAAACAGTGCCTTGAGACTTTGTCAAGAAGCGGCGTTACATCAATAGCATTTTCTGGTGGTGAACCCACAACTAAACCCAATATTAGAAATCATATTAAGGATGTTGCAGATCTTGGTATATACCCTGCAATGGCCACAAATGGATACAGCCTTTCTAACAAAAAACTTTGCGACAAGTACGTTGATTCGGGACTCCAATTTGTACAGATAAGTTTAGATGGTTTAAATCCTGAGACCCATGATAAATTCAGGGGGATTGATGGTGCATGGGAAAGGGCAGTTCAAGCCATAAAAAACTTCGTGGAAGAAGATATATTTGTAGAGGTATCAACCACTGTGACCCAACACAACATCGATGAAATTCCTAGTATGATAAATTTCGTAAGGGAACTTGGTGCACATTGGCTCATGTTGTACAATTTCATACCAACAGGTAACGGCCTCAATATCAGTGAAATGGACATATCTCCACAAAAACGGTTTAATATGCTAAAAACAGCCTATAATGAAAATTTTAAAGGAGATATGCAAGTACTTTCTACTGCTCCCCAGTATGCATCTGTCGCAGAATCCCTTCAAAATATGAAGTCAAGTATTATTCCAACTCATTTTTATAATCCGGAGTATGAAAATCCTCAAATTATGCAGTTAGCAGAATTTGTAGGAGGCTGTGGAGCTGGAAGGTTTTATATGAGTTTAGAACCAAACGGCGATATGTATCCTTGTGTGTTCTTTCCCCATGATGAATTTTTAAGGTTGGGAAATATTTTAGAAGATGATTTTGAAGAAATTTGGCAAAATCAACCTCTTTTAAATGATCTGAGAAATAAAACCCTTTTAGAGGAAAATTGTGGAAGCTGTGATAACAAAAATATCTGTGGAGGCTGCAGAGCCAGAGCATATACCTACTTAGACAATGTTCAGGCACCGGATCCAGGATGCATAAATAATCAGGTCAAATGGGACGGTATAAGGACTAAAACTCCGGAAAATATTTCAAATACTGAAGATAAATATGTAAATTCGGAATGTAAATAAAATTTTATTTAAATTCAACTTATTTTGATGAGATATTAATAAAGTTTCACCTTTATTTTCGTATAGATAAGCTCGTTTTCGTTTCCCAAGGATTTATTCAATCATTTTAAACTTCATGAAACAAATATAGTATATTAGAAATTATTAACTTCATGTACATATGTAGGATAACGGAAGTGATTAGTTTGACAACAAAAATACTGGTTTCACTAGGTGGAAACGCAATACTTAAACATACAGACAAGGGAAATGCAGAAGAACAATTTTCTAACACTGCCAAAACTAGTCACGTGTTGGTTAACATGCTTAAAGAAGATTATCATATAATTTTGACACATGGTAACGGTCCTCAAGTGGGAGATATTCTACTCGCATATGATATTTCAAAGGATATAGTTCCTCCAATGCCCCTCGATGTATGTGTGGCACAGACCCAAGGAATGATAGGATTTATGCTCCAATTATCACTTGAAAATAGTTTAATTAAAGAAGGTATGAAGAAGTCCATAGTTACCATCTTAACACAGACCATTATTGATAAGGATGATCCACAATTAAACAAACCATCCAAACCCATAGGGCCATTTTACAGTGTAGATGAATCAGAAGAACTCCGCAAAAATCATGACTGGGTTATTGTTGATGATAATGGAAGAGGTTATAGAAGGGTTGTTCCATCTCCATTACCAGTGGGTTTTGTGGAGGAAAGTTCAATTAGAACATTGTACAACGAAGATAAATTCGTAATTGCCTGTGGAGGTGGTGGAATCCCTGTAATGAAAAATGAAGCTGGTAATTTTGAAGGTGTTGAAGCTGTTGTGGATAAGGATCATACTTCCTCATTGCTGGCATCTAAAATTGGGGCAGAAGTACTGCTCATTTTAACAGATGTTGAGAAAGTTGCTGTGAACTTTGGAAAACCTGACCAAAAATATCTCGACCATTTAACTGTCCAAGAAGCAAAGGATTATCTTGAGGATGGACAATTTCCTCCAGGAACCATGGGTCCAAAAATAAAATCAACCATAGATTTTATTGAAGGCGGAGGTAAAAAAGCTATAATAACATCAATAGAAAAAAGCATAAAAGCTCTAAATGGCCAGGCAGGAACCATTATTACCAGAAACTAAAAAAAATGTTAATTAATTTAAAGGGTTAAAAAATAAAGGTTAAGGTTTATCTCTTTTGAGATTATCAACCTTGTTTTTCTTTTTAATTCGTTCGGAATCCAAACCTTTAGGTCCTAATAAAAGTTCAGGATTAGTACCATCATGAAATTTGTTGTCCTTACTGATTTTCTTTTTTTTGCTAAGATCCACATCACATTTCTCATCTGCCATACTTTCACCCCTTAAGAGTTTGAGTTGAGTTTATGAAATCATTCAAGTTATTCCAATCTTACCAGCTTATTTCAGTTTCATACACTCATTATCATCTTATATTTTGAAATTTATATAATTATCTGATAATGTAATAAATTTTATTTTTAATTATTATTACAATTCTGTTTCATTGATTTTCAAAAAATTTGGTGCAAATAAATAAAAAAAAAGTAGGTTGGTTGAAAAATTTTACAAACTAAAAAAAACATAATATGTATTGGTTAAAAAATGTTGTCAAAAATACCCATAGATATTGGAAAACTGAAAGGTGAAGATTTAAATAGAGAAATTTTAAGGGCTGCAATAATAGGAGAACTTGATGCCATTAATCTCTACGAAGAATTCGCTAACATGACAGATGATCAAGACATACAAATAGTTCTAAGAGACATTGCTCAAGAAGAAAAAACCCATGTAGGTGAATTACAAACACTGTTGTTAAGGGTTGATGAAGAACAAGCTATAGAATTAGAGAAAGGGAAAAAAGAAGTTGAAGAGTTAACAAGAAAAAAATGAGTAACTAAAACCCCTTAAAGATTTTAAAAAAATCTTAGTATATCTGCAAGAAAAAAATCTCAAATAAGATCTGTCTAAATTCAGATTCATTAAAATCCTATTAGACAGCTATCAAAATACATATATAAGCACATATTCCCGTCTAAATTTCAAGTGTCAAATTTTGTATAGTTGTTTGTCTTAAATTGCATAATTGCAACATGGTAATTAGCCCTTTTTTTCTTAAATTATGAAAGTAATTATAGTTGAGGTGTCAAAAAAATGTTGAAATTTGTTACAATAAATCCACAAGATGCGTTTAAGATTATGGAAGAGAAAGGTTCAGAAATTACTATCCTAGATATACGTCCCAAAAATGAGTACGAAGAAGAACATGTTCCAGGTGCAGTGAATTTAGATTACAATGGACATGAATTTAAGAAAAAAGTGGAAATAATGGATAAAAATGTTGATTATATAATTTACTGCGAAAGTGGTGTTAGAGGAGGTTATTTCATGGGTAAAATGGAAGAATCTGGATTTAAGTCTGCATATAACATCCTTGGAGGGTTTGTTGGATGGAAAATTAGTGAATTACCCACTGTATCAAACAATAAAACAAAATAAATTTTTATTTAAAACTCTTGAAACCAACCAAAGATTTATGTGATAGATAATAAATATTTTTAAAAGCAGATCAATAAATTTAACGATGCACATGTTTTGAGGATGGGGTTGCAAAATTTAACATAAAAAAATGGTTATGAATGAGACAAAACTCTCTCATATGGATAGTTTGTTGTCAAATTTGCTGTCCATTTTAAGAGTAATCAAACATAAATCTTCCAGAATGCAATTTCTGTATCAGACTGTTCTTTCATTAGTGAATACTATTTTTTACTTAATTTTTATACAGATAAAGTTAGATTTTCATTATAATATATATATGAGAGTGATAAATTAACGAAGTGGGAAAAAAACTTATAATCTTAATTTCATTGATCATAAAAATATAGTTGGGTTGAGTAAAGGTGATAAGATGTATGGTGGGGAATATCCTGATGAAAAGAAGAATCAAATTCAGATGGATGTTGAAAAAATATTAAAAAAAATAGATGACTTTGAAAAACATCCCGACACATTAGATGCTGTTTACAAATTAAAATCACAGTATATTGAACTAAACCTTAAAAATATGGAATTAGAGAAATCACTACAAGAATTTGATGACTCTAGAAATAGAATGTACTACGATCTTTACCAATCATCCCCACTGGGTTATTACTCATTAGACAAAGATGGAAAGATCAAATCAGTCAACAACACAGGTGTTCGTATGTTGGGAACCAACAAAGAGAACATTGTTGACTCTAATTTTAACAAGTTTGTAGCTCCCCATTTCAAAAATATGTTCAAGTTTACACTTCTTACAGCTGCAAACAATCATGAAAATCAGAAGTGTGAGTTAAATATCATACAAAACAAGGACACTTTGTTTACACAACTTGAAATTATCCCAATTTTTGATGAAATTGAAAACATTAAGGAATTTAATGTTATTTTAATAGATATTAGTGAACATAAGAAATTAGAATCCAAATTAAATTATAGATATGACGATTTAAAGGAAAAAATGGATGCACGTGTGAGTGAACTTTTGCTGGTTAATGAAAGTCTTGAAAAAATAATAGCCAAGAATGAACTTTCAGATAAAAAACTTCGAGCCAGTGAAAAAAGAGAACAAGCAAGATCTGAAGAGTTTGCAAGGGTTTTAGATGCAGTTCCTGCAGCAGTGTGGATATCCCATGATAAAGACGGGCTCTGGATAACTGGTAATCAGCTTTCATATGACTATTTGGACATCCCCCAAGGTGCCAACGCATCAAAATCACTACCACCACAGGAAGCTCCACAGTCATTTAAAATATTTAAAGATGGAAAAGAGATGGAACCTGGAGAAATGCCTGTTCAAGCATCATCTGCAGGAAAGGAAATAAGAAATTATGAATTTGACCTTATTTATCCCGAAAAAGAAGTTAGACATTTAATGGGCAATGCAACTCCACTTTATGATGAAGAAGGTAAACCTCGTGGTTCAGTATCAGCATTCATGGATGTCACAAAGAGAAAAAAAGCGGAAATGCAAATGGCTTCGCTTTTAAAGGAATTAGAACGATCTAACAGGGAACTTGAACAGTTTGCATATGTAACTTCACATGATTTGAAGGAACCTTTAAGAATGATCAGTTCATTTACTAAGTTACTTGAACAAAAATTCAAGGGTCAACTCGATGAAGATGCAGATAACTACATCAACTACATTGTGGATGGAACCAAACGAATGCAGAGGTTGTTAGACGACCTTCTTGCATACTCCAGAATCTCCAATGAAGTTAAATACGAACCTTTAAAATTAACAGAAATTGTAAATGAAAGTATACACAATTTAAAGGTGGCTATAGATGAAAATCAAGCTGAAATAACTGTTGATCCATTGCCAGAAGTTGTGGCCAACAGGACACAAATGATTCAGTTGTTCCAGAATTTAATTGCCAACGCCATCAAGTTTCAAAGCAAGAAAAAGCCAGTTATCCATGTTTCATGCGAAGAAAGTGGAAACAAATACTATTTTTCAGTACAGGATAATGGAATAGGTATTGATTCAAAAAATTTAGACCGCGTATTTAAAATGTTCCAAAGACTTCATACAGCCGATGAATATGATGGAACAGGCATAGGACTTTCAATCACCAAAAAAATTGTTCAACAACACAGTGGAGCAGTTTGGGTAGAATCTAAGTTGGATGAAGGATCAACATTTTACTTCAGCATACCAATTGATGAACAAAAGGTCTAAAACTTGTAGTGAACAGTTTTTACTTAATATTTCCAAAAAAAAGTTATCTATTTCTCCATATAAAACTTCGAATCCTTCCAAGACATTAAATTTTTATTTTTAATACATTCTAGGTTTCATTATCTGTTTATAGCCCAAAAAAATTTTATCCAACTATTTGTACTTGTTTCTGTCTCTCAATTTCACTATACCATAAATTATAAATCCAACCACTGTAGCTAGGATAATTCCTAAAATAAATCCAATCACTATTGCTGCGGTTCCTGTGAATATTGCATCCAAAAATCCCATGATTATTATTGTTTTTCAAACCTAAAATAATTTTAGATAACTCTAAAAACTGAACCAGAATTAAATCATCAATCACGTTAATAAAACAAGAAAAATCTTTAGAATGAAACTAGAAAATATTATTAATATCGACTTATAATATTAAAGTAGTTCTTATACAAATTTTATTTTATTATCATTGAATTTACAGGGTTAAAATATGAAAAAGGTAGCGATTTTGATTTTGGTAGTGGTTGTTTTATTAGTGGCGTACGGAGTAAACTCCTTGTTTAATTCTTCATCTAATAATAGTATGTCAACAAGTGTCTCCAAATCTAACATTACCATGTACTTTACTGGGGATGTTATGTTGGGTAGAAATGTGGAAAGCGTTCTTGCTAGTGGTCAAAATGTATTTGCAAATGTTGATGAAATGTTTAAAAATTCTGATGGCGCAGTAATAAATCTGGAAGATCCCATGACCACATCTAGCACTCCATACAAAAGTACAATTCCATTGAAGGCTAATCCTGCATATGCCCATGTTCTTAAAGATAACAACATCATCGTTGCTTGCCTTGCAAATAATCATATCATGGATTATGGAGATACAGGTTTAAATGACACTATTTCTGCACTGAAAGCAAGTGGTATCAATTACACCGGTGCTGGAAACAACGTTGATCAATCTTCAAAACCAGTTTATCTTAATATAAAAGATCGTAAAATGGCAATATTAAACTATATGGATAACACGACATTTACAGGGTTCAGTGCATCTGAAATGGCTGCAGCAACATCATCAAGTGCAGGATATGCTCCAGCAGATCCTAATTTAATAAAAAAAGACATAGATGAAGCTAAAAAAAATTCGGATATGGTAATTGTAGTTTTCCACTATGGAAACGAATACAGTACACAACCCAACACCTACCAAGTCACACTGTCTCATGCTTGCATTGATGATGGTGCTGATATGGTAATAGGAAGTCATCCTCATGTTATACAAACTATAGAGACTTATAATGGAAAACCTATTTTTTACAGTTTGGGAAACTTTGTATTTGACATGTCAAACTCTGCTACGCACGAATCACTAATGGTTGAAATGGATTTAAACAACAATACAGCTAACATCAAGGTTCATCCCATGGTCTTGGTAAATTATATGCCTCAGTTGATGAACAATGCAAGTTCTACTCAGCTGCTTGAAAATTTAAAAAATGAATCTCCTGTAAACATGACCATAACGGGTGGAGAAGGTGTAATATCTTTCCCCATTGAATAAAATAAAAATAGATAACTAAGGAGTTAGTGAAACACGATCCCTAACTTAACATCACAATTTTTTTTTAAAAAATATTTATCTTTTTTAACTGATGTTCTCAATGAATTTTTCAATGGTTGAACTGTAGGAACCATTCTTTAATTCGGGTGCTTTAAGACCAAATGATGCTAATGGAGTTACTTGAGCAGATTCTGCAATACCATTGAGTGTCCCATCAATTCCTGTTCCGCCACACGTGCAAAAGCAAGCTAAATTTGGTATTTTATCCCGGTTCTGTTCTATATAAGTCTTAACTGGAACTGCCATTTTTCCAGCCCAAACCGGTGTTCCTATTATTAGTAGTTCGTAGTTTGATAGATCATTTTTTGGGGGTTCTATTTCAGAAACTTTATTTCTTACAGTTTCATATCCCGATTTAATGTATCCAATTATTCCTGAACGATTTTCTTTGTCAAGAATTTCTTCAATATCACAATCTAGTGAGTGGGATATTTCTTCAGCAATTCCCTTGGTGACTCCAGTTCTACTGTAGTAAACAATTAACGTTTTCATGATATTAATATTGATTCTAGAATATTTAAATCAATTGAGAAATAAAAATAATATGGTTAATAGTTCATTATTTCAAGTTGTTTGGGGGAGTATGATAATGAGGGAAACCATAACAAAGATCTACAAGATCAGATCCTCAATTAGAGAAGTTTGGAAAGCATTGGTTGATCAATCTGTTATTGACAAATGGGGCGGCGGACCTAGTAAAATGACTGAAACTGTTGGCACTGATTTTGAATTGTGGAATGGTGATATTTATGGGAGAAATATTAAGGTAGAACATGAAAGTCAACTAGTGCAGGAGTGGTTTGGTGGAGACTGGGCTAAACCATCCATCGTGACCTTCAATTTGAAAGAACAATATCCCTACGTTATCCTTGAACTTGAACAGATCAATGTTCCTGATCCTGATGTAGAGGATATTGATGCAGGATGGGATGATTTTTTCTTAGGGCCCATGAAAAAAATGCTTGAAACCCAGTGAAATCTTTTTTTTTAGAGAAGAAATATTTAATTTGGGCACAAAATCTTTCAATTATTCCCATTAATTTTTGTTTTGTAGTTTTTGCTGTCAATTTCAATCCAATTTTTTTGTATAATAATCTCGCTATTTGTATGATAGAAATTTTAATCTAGTAAAAAGTATAAAAATAAATATGCATCATAGAATTGAAAGTGTTTGATTTAAATTAATTACGTAGTAAAAAAATTTTAGAACTAAATTTTTTAAGCATGTTTAACTGTTAAAATAATTTTAGGAGTAGTACTATGAGTATTGAACCAATTAAAGTCCTAATGATAGAAGATAATAGGGGAGATTACCAATTAATACTCAAATTGCTTGAAAAAAGTGAAAATGCTCAATTTGAGCTCGTTCATTCCCCCAGATTGAAAAGTGGGGTTGAATTGTTGGAAAATAACAGCTTCGATGTGATATTACTAGATCTTGGCCTGCCGGATAGCAATGGATTAGATTCTTTCAACGTTATTTTAAAGAAACATCCTGAAATTCCCACAATAATTTTAACAGGTCTAGCAAATGAAGAAACAGGAATACAAGCCATCAAATATGGAGCTCAAGACTATCTGGTTAAAGGTGAATTCAATGGAAAACTTTTAGTCAGAGCAATCCAATATGCCATAGAACGAAAAAAATTGGAAGGGCTGTTTGTTTACTGAATTATTTATTTTCAGGCCCTAAATTTAATTTTTTTTAGACAAATGATTTAATTCGAATTATAAATAGGATTTAATATCTAAATTTATACTCAGAAGAGATAAATAAAGGGAGATAAAAAAAGTTTTAACTCTCTGTAATTGGTATTTTCCAAAGGTATCCAACTTTTTTACCTTTTTCCTGCTTATTTTTACCCTTCTTCTTTTTTACATGAGCTTCACTGCCTTCCCATGTACCAACAGTTTGATCTAAGTACTTGGCAATTTCTTCATTGTATTTTTTAGTACCTATGGTGTAGTTCTCAGCCTCGTTATGAATGTAGCTTATACCTTCGCCTTTTTCTTCCATAACCTTAGTTATTTCCATTAATTTTTTGTAAAACTTTTCAGACATCATTTTTACGTCTTCTCCTATTGGCAAGATTTTTCAATAAATATGAAGTATTTTAAAAAATACGATATATTCTCAACATGCTACATTAATATTAGTATGTGTATCAAATCTCTGTTTATTATATATAGATATACATGGATTAATGCTTCGATCAAAATGCCACTTAAACCATGAAAAATTTCCAAAGATCATGAAATATTCATGATAATTCATAATAGTATAGGTACAAATATTATTTTGTACCATATATAATGTTTGATAAAAATATTGAATGAGTAATTATTTATTCAAAATATTAAATTAAAAGCACATTTCTAAAATGAAGTACAAAGTTTATAGTAGTAAACAAACAAATAAATTTGATTTCAAAATAAACATTTAGAGGTGTTAGTTTGGAACCTGAACCAATATCTGGTATCGTGAAGGGGTGTAAAGTGATATGTCAACCCAAAGAACTCAAAGAATATGAAGAAGGAGTAAAAGTTGTTGTTGTCTCTGAAAAATTGTTTTCAAAACTTATGAGTAGCTTATCAGAGATGGAAGAAGATTTAATGAGATTAAACGATTTACATCTTGATGATACCATCAAAAACATCGAAAAGGTTAGACTGAAGATCGAAAACAACTTGAAAGAACTTTCCTACAGCGAATATCTGGATGACTAAAAAAATGTAGAAGTTTTATCGCCTAAAAAGGATTAACGTGTAAAATCAATCAATTTTCAATCTTAAAATGTTTTTTTGTTTTTTAGGCAATTTAATAGTTAGCACTGCATCTTTATAGGTCCCCTCTGCATCTTTGGCCACAACCTTTGATGGTAACTTTATAGATCTGCGTATTTTACCGTAACTCCTCTCCCGGAGGATGTAATTGACATTTTCTGTGTTTTCCTCTTGCATTTCAGCGCATATATCTACGCTGTCTTCGCTGATGGCAATTTCTATATCCTGATTTTTCAACCTTGGAAGATCTGCTATGATGGTTATGGAATCTGTTGATTCGATGACATCCACAAGAGTTCTCTTATTAAATATTGAATAATCAGAGATCATTTGACTAAATTCTTCTTGTTTATCCTTTAATGTTGATAAAATATCATTTATTGAACGTTCTGATGTTGTTAATTCATTTTCAACTTCTGATTCTTCATCAAGAATACTTTCTTCCGTGGCTGTTTCATTTGGTTTCAGTTTCAAATTCTTTTCAGACATTTCCATCACCTACAAAAACACATTAATTTTAACTTTATTATTAATATTTACATTGAACCTATTAATTATTCTGATTGTAGTAATCCTAAAAATTCATTATAAAAAAATCAATGACTTATTTATAATAAATAATAAATAGTATCGTACAGTAATCCTATATTTCCTTTAAAATTATTGAAATAATATTTAGAATGGTGATGTTATTGGAAAATCAAGATGATCTTCGTGAGCGAATTGGGAGAAAAGCATCAACAGTAGCCATAGTTGGAAATATTTTTCTCACAATTTTCAATTTTGTTATAGGCACATTATCTGGGAGTAGTGCACTAATAGCAGAATCAGCACACACGTTGTCCGATGTCCTCACATCGTTAATAGCATTTGTTGGTTTTAAAATTGGTATGAAACCTGCAGATGACGATCATCAGTATGGTCATGGGCGGGCAGAACCATTGGTAGGTTTGGTTATAGTTGTTTTTCTGGTTTTTGTGGCCTACGAAATTCTTTCGGGTGTTTACATTAAATTGATCTCAGGAAATGCATTGGTTGCACCAGACCTAATAGCTGCAGGTATGGCATTGGTTGGAATTTTAACTAATGTTGTTCTTACCAAATATCTTCTAAGTGCTGGAGAAAAGATACATAGCCCTGCAATAATAGCCGATGGCCAGCATCAAAAGGTGGACATATTTTCATGTATTGCCATATTTGTAGGAGTGTTGGGTTCCCAATTGGGTTACACCTTTTTAGATCCTTTGGTAGCTATTATTATAGCATTGATAGTGATAAAAACAGCTATTCAACTGGGTATTGATAATGTAAATATTTTAATGGGTAAAGTACCATCCAACGACATAATAAAAGAGATTGAATCCAAATCAATGAAAGTTTCAGGTGTTAAGGGCGTGCACGGAATCAGAATAAATCCCATGGGCCCCTATTGTTCAGTAGTACTTCATATTGAACTTAGTGGAGAACTGAAACTTAAAGAAGCTCATGTTATTGCCCACAATGTAGAACATGAAATATTAACCAATGTTTCTCTAATTAAAATAGCAACAGTCCATGTATGTCCCCATGAAGAAGAATGTGGCACAGAAGATTCGTTATAAACGATCTAAGCAGTCACAAATTTATTATTACAAGTTTTTTTCTTTGTTTGCATCAGTTATTCCAGTAAACTACTGAAAAAATTCCAGGATTATCTAGGAAAAAAAAGAGTTTCATTATACAAAAAAACAAATAATTTTTTTTTGAGTGTTTATTTAACCATCCTAATTGTCAGTTTTCCGGATTATTTTAAGATTAATTATTAAAATATAATTAACCAACTTAAATCCACGGCAATACATGGTACAGAAATCTAAAGATTAAAATAGGATAAAAGACTAAAATATATATCGTATTGTATTGAATTACTACAAATAACATGTTAACATAAAACTTTGATAATTATTCGGGTCTTCAAATTCTTTAGACCAGTTGGGAGTTGTATATGACAGAAATTTATGGGATATATGCCATACTGCTGCTGATATCAACATCCGTAACACTTTATATATCATTTTACAGTTGGAATAAACGTTTAAATCCAAATGCATATTTATTTTCACTTTTGATGGGTGCAGTATCACTTTGGTCAATTTGCGAAGCCATGCAAATGGCATCAACAGGTATAGATACTAAGATACTCTGGAGTCAATTGAGCTACGTTGGAATCGTTTTCATAGGCCCATTTTTCCTATTGTTCACCATGAGTTACACCGATAACAAGAAGTATCTCAATAAAAAATTTGCAGCCCTAATATCAATAGTACCAATTTTTATTCTGGTATTAGTTGCAACCAACCCATGGTATGGGTTGATCTGGCCCAGCATCACACCAACCTCAAACGATCCTATGGCATTACTCATATACGGTAAAGGTATTGGATTTTTCATCAACGCGATTTACACCTATATATTGCTTGTTGTAGGAGTTCTCTTGCTCCTTCAGTCCATAATCCGAAATCCTAAAGTATTTCAAAAACAAGCCTTGATGATACTGTTGGCTACCATGATTCCCATAGTTGCCAACGTGATTTACTTGTCAAAGTACAGTCCAGTGAATGGCCTGGATCTTACTCCATTTGCATTCACAATATCTGGCGTGTTAGTTGCCTACAGTATCTTCAAATACAAACTCCTAGATATTGTACCGATCGCCTACAAAAAATTATTCAACAAGATGGGAAGTGGCGCACTAGTAATAGATTCTGAAAAGGGCATAGTGGATATTAACAAATCAGCTAAGGAAATACTAAAAATAAAGTCAAATTTTGAGGGTAAAAATGTTGAAGAAACTGTAAACCAATTTAGGGAACTATACCCACTCAAAAAAATTCCCCAAGAGAATAAAAAGGAAATTGAAATCGAAAACCCCGAAAAAATATGGCTTGACACACTGGTAACGTCTCTTGAAAATAAAAAACAACACATTGGATGGCTGATCACCTTCAGCGACATTAGTGTAAGGAAAAAAGCGGAAGAATCTGTCCAAAAATCTTTAGAAGAAAAGGAAATGCTTCTAAAAGAAATTCATCACCGCATGAAAAATAATTTAATGGTCATATCAAGTCTTTTAAGTCTTCAATCTCGTTATATTAAAGATGAGGCATCTAAAAATATTTTTAAAGAATCACAAAACAGGGCCAGATCAATGGCACTCATCCATGAACTCCTTTATCAGTCCACTGACCTTAAAAGAATAGACTTTGGAAAGTTTATCAATACATTAACAGGCGAACTTTACAGAATCTACATTTCAAATCAAAACCTTATTAAGCTCAACGTGGATGTAGAATCGGTTATGGTGGATATAAACACAGCCATACCATTAGGACTTATTGTTAATGAGTTGGTTTCAAATTCGATGAAACATGCATTTCCAGATGGAAGAAATGGAAACATTAAGATTAAATTTTGTTCAACTGATGACAACTATACTTTGGTGGTTGAAGATGATGGTGTAGGTTTTCCCGTAGATATTGATTTGTACAACACAGATTCACTTGGATTAAGACTTGTTAACAGTTTAACTGATCAGATTGATGGAAAATTATTCCTTGATAAAACCAGGGGAAGTAAATTTATCATTAAATTTAAGGAAGAAAGTTATGAAGATGATATTTAGACAATTAAGACAACAGGGGGAATTAAATGACAATAAGGGTTAGAAATAAAAAAACTTGGGAAAATGAAGGTGGAGAATTTGTTGAATATGTTGGAAAGGGTTCTGTGCTTGAAAATCCTTACACACATGGTTGTCGTAGAAAATTGAAGGATCAGTATAAATCGTACCTTACCAAGTTAAACGAAGACAGTCCGGAATGGAAAAGAATAAACGAGTTGAAAAAACTTCATGAAACTGGTGTAGATCTGAATCTTCTGTGTTCATGTTATCCAGATCCCTGCCATTCAAATGTTATAAGCGATGCAATTACAGGTAAGATCAAACCAAAGAAGGATTGACAATAATCCTCATTTTGATCTCCTTAATTCAATTAAACTCATATTTATTTCCTGTTTCTTTTGATAGAATAATCTACCCCATTAATGTATCAGTATCCATTAAGGGTTTCATTGATCTCGGTTTTCAGATCTGAATTGAAACTGGAAAAAGAATTTATCCTGATTAAAATATCGCTTTGGTTGATTTTACCTTCAAAAACATCCTTTTTTGCAGTGTCAATTTTATTTATAGTGTGCACTGTCATGTCTCGATTCTTTAAAACTGCATTTAACTGTTTATTTTTTTCTTCCAGGGATATTGTACCAGAGTTGTACTTAGATTCTATACTATCAACTTGAGAGTTGTAAAGTGAATTTACATAGTCAGTTAATACGCTGTTTTGGATGTCTATTGATTCTATTACATTGGTATCATTCGAGCTATCAATAAAGTTTGTGAATGTTTTATCTGTGTAAATTGAATAATCATGAACGAAATAGGTTATAAATGAAGCTGCTATTACAAATAATGCAATGACCATGATCAAAAGATTTTTCGAGTTTTTTAGATTCATCAGCAAATGATTTAGTTCTATGTATTAATTAAATGTAGTGATTCTATGCATCCAAATATCGATAAATTTATATATGGATCAGTACGATCATTATTAGGTCATAAAAAACCATCATAAATGGTTCATAAATAGTTATAGAAAAAATATAGGTTGAATATATCTTAATAATCTAAACAAACTGTCAGAGGGATTTATTTGTATGTAATAATCATGGGTGGTGGCCGACTAGGCCTGAAACTGGCCAAAGAATTGATTTTTGATGGACATGATTTAACTTTGATTGAAAAGGATGAAACAAAATGCAACTTCCTATCATCAGAAATAGATGAACTTGTTTTGTGTGGAAATGCCACCGATGCAATTACACTCAAAAATGCAGAAATTTCAGTTGCCGATGCATTTGTGGCTGCCACAGGCAATGATGAAACTAATCTTCTAGCAGCCTTAATGGCCAAAAAGTTGGGTGCTAAAAAGATTATTGCAAGATTAAACGAACCACAACATGAACCTATTTTTGTTTCTAACGATTTTATCACAGTTGTAGTACCTGAAACCATCGAAGCAGGGTACCTAGAAAAGCTTGTTCTAAAACCCAAAGTTGCAGATCTGTTCATAGTGGATCATGGCAATGGAGAATTATTAGAACTTGAAGTAAACAATTCCAAGATAATTGGAAAGACTGTGGGTGAACTAAACTCTCAAGATGATTTTTACATATGCGGTATCTACGATAAAAAGAAATCAGAAGTAAATATAGTCAATGACAGTACCTTAATCACAAAAAACTGTAGATTAATAGTTTTAACCAAAAAAGAAGCTGTTGGTAATGTTTTAAAACTATTTACTAACTAAACTGCTTGGAGGAATTATTTTGTATGTTGTAATAATGGGAGCAGGGAGAGTAGGAATAAATCTTGCTAATGCCCTTATAAGGGCCGGTTTTGACGTTACAATGATTGAAAAGGATCCTGAACTCTGCAGCCATGCATCAAACGAATTAGATGCCCTTTTAATCTGTGGAAATGGTACTGACCTCAAAATTCTAGATGAAGCAAATGTTTCGGATGCAGATGCATTTGTTGCAGCCACAGGTAACGATGAGGCAAATTTACTTGCATGTATCCTTGTTAAGGAATTTAAACCTAAAAAGCTAATTGCAAGACTTAGTGATCCTGCCCATGAAGATGCATTCCACAAGGTGGGAATAAATGCCACTGTAAGTCCAGAACTCACTGCTGCTTCGTACCTAGAAAAACTCATAATAAGACCAAAAATTGCAGACATGGTGGTACTTGGTAAAGGCAATGCAGAGCTCATTGATATACCTGTTGAGAACCAAGATGTTATCGGCAAAAAAATTGGAGATATGAGTCCTAATAAAAATTATGTTATATGTGCAATCTACAAGCCTCCAAATTATGAAATAATAATGCCCGAGCCCAACATAACGATTGAAGAAGGAGATAAAATTTCTATTCTAATCAAAACTCCATCTATAAAGAGTGTTGTAAAAAAATTTATAAAATAGTATTTGAATCCAGATTAAAACCAAAAAATAACATAATAAGGTGAATTCATGCATTCCATGAGCAAATTTAGAAGATCAGAAATTTATTCCCTCCTACATTACACCGGATACATCAGTGTTCTTCTAGGTATTGTGATGTTGGTTCCAATCATAGTAGCATTCATCTATCATGAACCCCACTATGTTCTGCCATTTATTTATTCATCCATTACCAGCTTGGTGTTTGGAGTGGTACTGTACAAATGTTTTTCCAGCGGCTCTGAAATCTCGCTTAAAGTTGCAATGCTATTCTCCACACTCATATGGCTAATAGGATCTGCTATTGGTGCCCTCCCCTTCTATTTATCAGGAGATCTAAGTTATCTAAACAGTTACTTCGAAGCAATGTCAGGTTTTACAACAACAGGATTCAGTATGTACAGTAACCTTGATACAGTATCGTACACCATGGACTTCTGGAAAGGATTTATGCAGTGGCTGGGAGGTATTGGTATAATTGTAATGGCACTCACTGTACTGTCCTCTTCAAACGTGAGTATAATGAGACTTTACTCTGCAGAGGGACGTGACGAAAGACTGGTTCCGAGCATCAAACATACCACAAGAATCATCCTCTACATCTACCTTGCTTACACCGCAGTTTCAATATTATTATTTATCGTAGCTGGAATGCCAATATTTGATTCAATATTCTATGCTTTCACAGCCCTTTCAACTGGAGGATTTGCAATGCAAAACGCCAGCATAGGCTATTATCATAGCATCTGGATTGAAATAGTCGCTATGATCATCATGATAATGGGTGCAACAAACTTCGCACTCCACTACACAGTACTCAAGGGCAACTGGAAAGAATACTTCAAAGACATCGAAACACGTGTATCCTGGCCACTAATCATACTTGGAACAATAATCGGTACAATATTCCTCTTCAACACCTCAGTTTACGGCCATGATATGCTCATTTCATTAAGATACTCCATTTTCCAAGTAGTTTCTGCCCTTACAACCACAGGGCTTCAAACTGCCACACCATCAGACATCACCTCCCAATGGGAAGGTTTAGGAATATTTATTTTAACCCTACTCATGATAGTGGGAGCCGGAGCATGTTCAACAGGGGGAGGAATTAAATGGATAAGAATAGGTATTCTTATCAAAGGTATGTGGTGGGAAATTAAATCATTAATCCTCCCAGAAAGCGCAGTTATATCAAAAAAAATACACCATATAAATGATGTTAAAATCGATACAAAACTTCTAAAGATAACAGGTTTGTTTGTATTTAGTTATCTTGTTATCTACTTCGTAAGTGTTATTATTGTACTGTTCTATTATCCAAATGTTTCACAAACCCTGTTTGAAGTAGCATCAGCACTGAGTAATGTAGGGTTAGGTTCAGGCTTGATAACAGCCACATCACCATTCGTTGTGAAGATTGTTTTCATTATAGATTTCTGGATAGGCAGACTAGAAATCTGGCCCATACTACTATTGGTTGCATTATTAATCCAGAATTCAATTCGAAAATAAAAAACCAATTAAAACAAGTACCATACCAAGTTTATGGTATAAATTTTTTATTTTTAAAGTACACCTTATTTAACAGGGGTTTTAATTTTGACGTAGCTCTTTAACAATTTTGATTCTAAAAAAAAAAAAATAATAAAGTTTGAATCTCAAGATAGTAAATTTAAGAAATAACATTTACAGGTACTTTGGATTCTCTGACAACCCTCTCTGTTGTCTGTCCCAATAAAAATTCTTCAATTCCATGTTTACCTGATTTTCCCATTATAACTTGATCAATACCTTCTTCATCAATGGTTTTAAGAATTACTTCTGAAGGTTTTCCTTCTTTAATAAGAACACGGAACTTTATATTTTTACAGTACCCCTCACACTGACTTTCTTCAAGTTTAGCCTTGAAATTTTCCACAGCCTTCTTACCATCTGCCCTTAGTTCTTCTTCCAGGCTTTTTCTTAGGTCTCGCTGTGGTAGTGCATTTAGATAGTAAGTATCAATAACATTTAAAACTAAAATGTCTGCACCACTAATATCTGCAAGAGATATGGCGTATTCACCAGCTTTCTCAGAATTCTCTGAACCATCAGTAGGTAACAATATCTTTTTCATAAAAAACACTTCCTCCATAATTTATTTCTGGGACATTAATACAATTATTTTGTTCGTTATGGTATAATAATCCTTTTGATACCTATTAATATCATTTGATTTTAAATAATTCCAATTTATATCTTAGATCAACACCACTTAACCTGTTTAACCTGCAAATCTGCTTTAAATGTAGGATAGGGAAAGAAAAGATCCAATTAGATAAGATTTACATGAATGAGAAATATCCACATTTAAACAAGAATATTTAAATATATAAACTTTTAAATGGGATTATATGCTTGATATTATACTTTTATAATTAATCAAAGATTTTTAAACCAAAATTAGCAATGAGGTTAATTTAGTATGAAAAAAATGATTTCTATAATTTTAGGGATAGTTCTGATTGGTCTTGTAATTTTAATAATTATTCCTTCAAGTTCCCATGTCGAAAATGGTCCTGTAACACTGGTTAAAGAAGCCGATATTGGGGGAGATGGAACACAGATCCATTTCGTAACTGTTTCAAGTGATGATAATCTAAAGGTCAGTATCACAAATGTGACTAAGATATCTGACACAACCAATGTTGCGGAGATAAAGGTGTTTGCACTTAAAATTGAGGGAGCAAATGGACAACTCCCTGAAAGCTATGGTAACAATGTTATTAAAAAAAATAAATTTGGAAATTTAAAAACCAGTTGCTTTGAAGGTAACATCACCTACGATAAGGGTGTTAAATCCTTTGGATTTGTAACAAACAATGTCAAGGCCCATGTTACCATACTGAAGAGATTTTAATTTTTTAGAAACTAAAAACCTACATTATCTATTTTTATTTTCATTTAAAGTCTCATTATCATTTTTTGGCCAATAGTGTTGTAGCTAAAATTTTTTTAAATAAGCCCTCCTTATGGTTCTCCATATATTTGTAATAAAAGATTTTTAGGTAATCTTCAAGTACAAATGCAGCTAGGGAGTAAACCCATACAAATAAGGCTAATTGCCAGCCTATTGGTGTTAAAAACCATCCATAAACAACCAGTAAAGTTGCAAACAAATCAGTTAAGATCACTGAGCAGAAAAATATTCCACTGGGTTTAACAGACCAGAAATGTCCTGTGTTCCTCGTGACAAACATGGTCAAATGTCCTGCCACAACCAGTTTTAAAAATATCAACGATTGGATCACACCGGCATCAAGATTTAACATCACCTTTCCAATGTAAAAAAGGAAAAATGATGAAACTACACCCAAAGCACCTAGGAAAGTTGCAAGTCCAATCACACTGGACATATCCCATTTCTGTGGACTGTTAACTGATTCAGTCCTGTCATAGGCTATGGTCATGACTGGTATATCATCTAATAATGCAATTAAAACCAGCATAAGTGCCGTAACTGGATAAAAATCAAACAGGATTATTACTAATGCTGTGAAAATTAAAATTCGTATGGTTTCAGCTACCCTGTATATTGAGTAGCTCTTCATTCTATGGAATATTTTATAGCTTTCTTTAATAGCATTGATGATCACAGAAAGTCCAGGTTTGGTTAGTACAATATCAGCTGCAGATTTAGCAGCATCAGTTGCTCCAGATAATGCAATTCCCGCATCTGCTTTTTTAAGTGCTGGAGCATCGTTAACACCGTCTCCTGTCATCCCAATTATCTTGCCCTCTTCCTGGAGAAGTTCGACTATTCTGTACTTATGCTCTGGAAAAACCTCGGCAAATCCACTGGATTTTTCTATAACTTCTGCTGCTTCATCATCAGGTAAATCTAAAAATGATCTTGGGAGTTTAATATTGGTTTCAAGATCCAACTCACCTGCAATCTCCTTTGCAATTGCAATGTGATCTCCTGTCACCATTTTGACTTCTATTCCCATTGATTTTGCGGCTTCTATCGTTTCCTTTGAACTTTTCCTCGGAGGATCATAGAGTGCAATAAGGCCTATTAAATGCCATTTATCATTGATATCAGTTGCAGCAACACCAATAGCACGATATCCTTTAGATGCAAAGTGATCTATCTGACGTAATACCTTCATTTGAAGTATTTCTTCCTCAGTAACTAAGTCAACAATTACTTGCGGTGCTCCCTTTGACACCTTAAATATTTTTCCAGTTGTTGATTCAACCTTTGATTGTGTACTTTTACGTACAGGGTCAAATGGGTTGAAGCTTAGGGTTTTGTATCCCCTCAATTTTTCGTCGAGTTTTTCTGATTTTTTTATGGTTTCAAGTACTGTTGTGTCGATCGGGTCCAGTTCTTCCCTCATGGATGCTAAGCCAGCGTAGAAAATAACATCATCCTTTGTGTAGCTGTTGTAGGGTGATATTTCTGCTATTGATATTTTGTTCTTTGTGAGTGTGCCTGTTTTATCAGAAAATAATATATCCATACCTGCCATTTCCTCAATAGCTGCAAGCTTGCTTACAATAGCCTTTTTTTTCGCGAGAGCCATTGCACCAACTGTCATTGTGACAGACAGTACAGCGGGTTGTGCAACTGGTATAGATGCTATTGTAAGTACTAGTGCAAATCCCAATATATCAAAGAATCCCTGATTACGAAGTATGCCTGCAATAAAAATGAGTATAACCATTATGGCATCTAAAATTATGAGGTAGTCCCCAATTTTAATAACAGCTTGTTCTAGGTGGCTTTTATTGGGGGTCTTTGCTATCAGTCCAGCTGCCCTTCCAAAGAATGTGTTCATTCCTGTTGAAAACACTATTCCATGCATTTGTCCCTTCTGAATAATTGAACCAGAATAACAAATGTCTCCTACTGCCTTATCTACCGGTAATGATTCTCCAGTTATTGAGGACTCATCTGCTGTGACGTAGTCTCCTTCGAAGAGTTTGATATCTGCAGGAACTATATCTCCTAAGTGTATTTTTACAATATCTCCCGGAACAAGCTCTTTTGATGGTATTTTTTGCCATTTACCATCACGCTTGACTTGAGCATCAAAGGCTAATTTTTCCTTCAACAGTTCTATTGCATTGTCTGCCCTGTCTTCTTGCCAAAATCCTACTGCACCGTTTATAAGTAGTAAAAGTAAAATTATACTGAATTCTTCCCAGTGCTGTATTACTATGGACAGTAAAAGAGCAACTTCTATCATCCAGGGTATGGGTCCCCAGAAGTATCCTAAAAATTTTTTTATATGTCCCCTTTTAATCTCAGTTATTTCGTTGAATCCATACTCTTCCAATCTTTTCTTTGCTTCAACACTAGAGATACCGTTAATAGAGGAAGAATATCTTTCGAAAACTTGGGATGTTGTAATGGATTTAAGATCATCCAACATAGGATCTGGTACCATAAGCTTAATATAACTTGAAAACTTTTATAATCATCTATTTTTTAGTTTCAACTCTTTAAAATGGTATAAGTTACTGCCATTAATTCTAGTTCGGGGGTTTAATAATACTTAAAAAAATACTTTCTTCTTCAAATATCCAATTTTCCTTAAAATCTATTTAAATGTGTTATTTCCGTTTATTTATTTGTATTGATGTTAACTATTTGATTTACTCATTTTATTCTTAGATAAGGAGTTATTTTTTCCGGAGGTATCAATAAAAATCCTTGCAAAAATTTTAGGTAAACCTAAACTTTATAAGTATGGATGTACAATTGTGTAGTATAATTAGTTTAGGTGAACCTAAATGTCAGAGAATAAAAAGTTAAGTGCAAACATCGAAGAATATCTCGAGACCATTTACAAGCTAAGCCAAAAGGATGAGGATGTTAAAACTTCCAAAATTTCTAAGGATCTTGGAATAACACAAGCAAGTGTTTCAGAAATGCTAAAAAAACTAGATAAATTGGAATACGTTAAATATTCACAATACAAAGGAGTTAGATTGACAGACAAAGGATTGAAAACCGCACAAAAGGTTACTAGAAAACACAGACTACTCGAAAGATTTTTACATGATATATTAAAGCTTAAGGATAACCTACTGCATGATCAAGCTTGTGAAATGGAACATTCACTTTCAGACGAAGCCGAAAGGGCCATGTGCCAAGTACTGGAATATCCGGACAAATGTCCAGGTGACAGTGTTATTCCAGCATGTGATCTTAAATTCACATCATGTGATGAATGCATGAACCGTAGGGAAGAAGAAGTGAACGAAGTTGGAAAAAGAAATGAAAATCTCATCCCAATAATGGATCTTAAAGATCATCAAAAGGGCAAAGTTTCCTTCATTCGTGGCGATTACAAAGTCATAAGAAGACTTTTAGATATGGGAATCACAATAGGTGCATTTATAAGCGTGGTAAAAATAGCACCATTAAGCGGACCCGTGGAAGTAGCAATTAGGGGTTCAAAACTCGCAATTGGCCGTGACATAGCATGTAATGTCTTTGTTGAACTAGTGGAATAATTGAAGGAATTTATATGAGCAAAGACACCGACGAAAGATCCCCAAAGCCAAAAAGGTTTAAAAGATCAAAAAAACAAGAAAAAGAAGGAGACACCCCTCAAAAAATTGATTACACCATTGCATTGGCAGGAAATGCCAATGTAGGAAAAAGTGTTGTATTCAACGAACTAACAGGATCCAACCAAATAATAGGAAATTGGCCCGGTAAAACTGTTGAAAGAGCCGTTGGAAAGCTACTTTTTGAAAGCAAATGCATTGAAGTTATTGATCTTCCAGGTATATACTCATTCTCAACCTATTCTATGGAAGAGATTGTTTCAAGGGAATACATAGCCTTTGAAAAACCTGATGTGGTTATTAATGTCGTTGATGCATCAGTACTAGAGAGAAACCTGTTCTTTACAATCCAATTAAAGGAAATGAATGTGCCACTCATAGTATGTGTCAACCAAATAGATCTAGCAAAACAAAAGGGAATCATCATAGACACTGACAAACTTTCAAAGGCTTTGGGAGTACCAGTTGTTTCAACAGTGGCAATTAGGGGTGAAGGACTCCATGAATTAATGGAAACTGCAATTGAAACTGCAGGTCAAAAAACAGTTACAGACACCCACACCCTTAAGTACGGTGCAGAGGTAGAAAACAGAATAGAAAAGATCACCGAAGATATAGACAATAAAAATCTTGATCTAGGATATCCATCCCGATGGGTAGCAATTAAACTCCTAGAGAATGATCCGGAGATTCGAAAGCTTGTTGAAGCTCAATCAAGGGAAGTTGTGAATCATGCCTACGCTCTTGCAAGGGAAATTGAAGAAATACACAACGAACCTTCATTTTCTGTCATTGCCTCAGAAAGATATTTCCTAGCAAATCAATTTGCATTTGGAGCACAACTTGAAAGTAAAATAAAAATAACCTTTGCTGAAAAACTAGATAGATTAGTAACCCATAGGGTGTTTGGATACATAGTATCTGCCCTGGTAATAGGAGGACTGTTACTCTGGACATTTGTGGTGGGTGATTTCCTTTCAGGATTACTGTCCAACGCTTTCAGCTTTTTCCAGCCGGTAGATCCTCAAACATCAGGTACTTTAACCAGTATTTTGTGGAATGGAGCATTTGGAGGTATTGTTGCAGGAGTAACTTTAGTTCTCCCATTTGTAATTCCATTTTATATGATGTTAAGCCTGATTGAAAACTCGGGAATCTTAACCAGGGTTGCATTCATGATGGACAGTGCCATGCATAAAATTGGTCTGCATGGAAAGGCCCTAATACCCATGATTCTGGGTTATGGTTGTAATGTTCCGGCAATAGAAAGTACCAGAATACTTGAAACCAGACGTGAAAGGCTTTTAGCTGCATTTGCCATCACATTCGCACCTTGTGCTGCAAGAACTATAGTTATTTTAGGACTGGTTGCAGTATACGTAAATATCTGGTGGGCCATTGCATTGTATGGAATTGACCTGCTCGTGATGTTTGTGTTGGGAAGATTGGCTTACAAAGTTGTTCCAGGTGAAGCATCAGGACTAATCATGGAAATGCACACCTTCAAGGTGCCATCGATTTCGGTAGCAGCTAAACAAACTTGGTCGAGAACAAAATCATTGATATACGTTGTATTTCCAGTGTACATAATTGGGAGTGCTGCAATTCAAGCCTTGTACGCTTTAGGATTCTTAACTCCAATAGCAAATGCACTTGCACCAATAACTGTCTTCTGGTTAGGATTGCCTGTAATTGCAGGAGTCGTGTTAATATTTGGTGCTGTTAGGAAAGAATTTGTACTTCTTATGCTTGTAGCAATCTTCGGCACCAACTTGGCAGCTGTTCTAACACCTATACAGTTTGTTATACTTGCCCTTGTGAGTATGTTGTTCTTACCATGCTTGGCAACGTTAACTGTGCTACTCAAGGAATTTGGTGCTAAGGCCACCACAACCATCGCTCTTGCAAACATAGTAACCGCTTTGATAGTGGGTGGACTGGCCTACAGACTGTTCCTTCCATTTTTATGAACAGTCCTACTATTTTTTAAATTATTTTTTTTTTTTAAGATTCTAAGAATTCTAAGTGTCTAAGAGGGTAAAAAAGTATTTATTTAATGTATCTAAAAAAATATAAAATATAGGGCAGATTAGGTACATTTGAGCGAAAAATGATTTATTTTGCCCTATATTAACTTGTTTTGCTGTAGGGATCATGCTGGTTTTTAGCTTTTGATCCCCACATCTAAATGCAGTAGGAATATGGCTGTCAAATTTAATTATTACCTAAAAACTGATCTCAACGAATTTAGTAATACTATAACTCATATTGTTGTGATCATAAATACCTTGTAGGAATTAATATAAAAAGCTTCCGATATTGATTTAAATAATACTTATACTCTCAAATACAGTTAAAATGTATTAAATGAATCATTTAACAAACAACTTCATTCCAGACTTAGGGTGAAAATACTTATTAATTCTGATGGCTACTATAAAACTATGAAAGACTCTGATAGGAATAAAATTTTAGCACTACTATTCGTAGGGGTTTTCATGGGTGCGCTGGACATTGGGATAATCGGTCCAGCTCTTCCTGCAATAAAAGCTGCTTTTGGCATAAATGAAAGACTGCTTTCATGGATATTCACCATTTACATACTTTTCTTCATGATAGGAACTCCATTGATGGCCAAGCTTTCTGATAACTACGGTAGAAAAACTATATACATATTGGATGTTTTTTTATTCGCTGTTGGATCAGCCATTACAGTAAGTTCAACTTCTTTTGAAACCCTGCTAATAGGAAGGGCAATTCAGGGTTTTGGTGCTGGGGGAATATTCCCAGTTGCAAGTGCATTTATAGGAGATACATTTCCTCAAGAGAAAAGAGGAAGTGCATTGGGATTAATTGGTTCAGTATGGGGAGTATCTGGCCTACTGGGACCCATACTCGGAGGTCTGCTACTAAATTATGGATGGCAGTGGTTGTTCATCATAAACATACCGATTGCACTCGTAGTTATTTTGCTTGGATATAAAATTCTTCCACAATCACGGAAAGAATCAAAATCAAGCTTCGATGTCAAGGGAACACTTGTTCTTACCATTTTAGTAAGCTCACTTGCGTATGGAGTAAACCAAATTGACACAACAAACTTTTTAGGAAGTTTATCATCGGTGTTTACGTGGCCTTTCATTGTCATTGCCGTGATCATGTTGCCTCTGCTTTTGAAAATAGAAAAAAATGCAGAGGATCCAGTTTTAGAGGTAAACCTTATAAAAAGTAGGGAAGTTAAGATTGCAACAAGCATAGCATTTGGAACCGGGTTAAACCAAACAGCCATAGTATTTTTACCCGCATTTGCAGTAACCATACTCGCACTCTCTATATCACAGGCCAGTTTAATGGTGATTCCATTAGTTGTTACACTCGGTTTAAGTGCGCCCATCATAGGGAAACTGCTTGATAAGTACGGAACCAAAAGGGTTATGTTTGTAGGTACTTCTATTCTTGTTGTGGGTCTTTTCATGTTGAGTTACCTTGCTAGTTCATTCTACATGTTCATAATTTCGGGTGCTATTATTGGAATCGGCCTAAGTAGTGTTTTAGGTTCACCATTAAGATATATTATGTTATCTGAGAGTCCAGCAAGTAAAAGAGCTTCAGGCCAGGCCCTTATCAATATTAACTCAAGTGTGGGTCAATTAATTGGAGGAGCATTAATTGGTGCCGTGATTGCTTCTCAAGGGAGTAGTGCTCAGGGATATCAATCAGCATATATTGTAATTGGTTTTGTAGCCATCATCATGACCCTCTTGACACTAGGACTAAAAAAACGTGAAGAACAAATTTTAACCAGTAAAAATAATGAGTAAAAACTATTAACTAAAAAGTTTTTACACAATAACTTGAAAAACTATGATAAAATTTTAAGAATCAAAAAAAAAAAAAGGATGTGAAAATTTATCCAATAAAATTGAAGTTTTACTTAATGTCAATAGTAAAGCTTTGCTTTTTCTCTAATTTCGGAACTTCAACTGTTAACAGTCCATTTTCAAACTTAGCTTCTGCTTCATCTGGACAAACCTTTCTTGGGAATCTAACAGTTCTCCGGATTAGAGTAGGGCGTCGATTATTACCTCTTACCTCACCAACGAGCTCATCTTCAAAATCAGCTTTAACCTTAAGGTTAGTTTCAGTCAAGTTAAGCTCAATGTTTTCCTTTTTTATTCCGGCAAGATCTACACGGACTATTATTGAATCATCTGTTTCAATTATGTCCTTACCCGGAACAAATGTGTAGTCGACTATTGTTTTTTCAATATCATTTTTGATGCTTTCAATGGTCTTTGAAGTGTCCTCCAGCATCTTATCTATTACTGCTTTACTATCCATTCCTTTTTTCATTTTTTTCGCCTCATTTTTTGAGTCAGTATTATATTAACAAAAGGTTACTATAAAGTTTTCTATGAAAAGTACACTTCAATAAATTATTAATCTGGAATAAAACTAATATTAAATGTAAAAAATATACAGATTTTATACCAAAATATAATAATGTAAAGGAGAGTATAATATGCCTGTAATAACTATTGACGGACCAAAAATGAGTAAAGAACAAAAAGCAGAACTTGTAAAGGAATACTCCGAAACAGCAAGTAGAATCATGAAACTTCCAGTTGAAGCCATGGTAATAATTATTAGAGAAGTTGAAGGAGAAAATGTTGGAACCGGAAACAAACTTCTATGTGATAAATAATTTTAATTTATTTTTAACTTTTTTTATGAATAATATCACATACATTAATAAATCAAGATACTCAGAAAAATTTAAACAAAATCTATCCAATATAATATATATTAAAAAAATGATATTTGTGAGATCATGAATCTGAAAAACAATGTTTTAAAAGTTCTATCTGGAGAAAAAACAGATTTAACACCGGTAATTAGCGTAACACAGTTGGGTGTTGTAGAAGCCATGGAACAGACAGATGCTTTCTGGCCAGAAGCACATGAAGATGCTGATAAAATGGCAACACTTGGAAGTTCTCTTTATGAACTGGTAGGTCTAGAATGTGCCAGGATCCCATTTTGTTTAACAGTAGAAGCAGAGGCACTTGGATGTGAAGTTGATCTTGGAAATGAAGAGAAAACACCCCAAATACGAAGCACTCCGTTTAAAACCGCAAGTGAAATAGAAGTACCTGCCAATTTTTTAAGTAATGGTCGTATACCTGTTGTGCTAGAGGCTATTGAAAAGTTAAAGCAAAAATACGGCGACACTCTTCCCATAATAGTAGGAATTACTGGTCCATTCACATTAACAGGACACTTGTTAGGTGTTGAAAATTTAGTTAGGTACATGAAAACTAAGCCTGACGAAATTGAAACAGCCATAGATAATTCTCTTGATGCCTGTATGGATTATGCAGAAGCAATTTCTAAAGTAGGCCCGGACATAATCTGTGTAGCTGAACCAACCGCAGCTCCAGAACTCATTGATCCCCTTCAATTTAAATCCATGGTTAAACCTGCCCTCGAAGATCTTGCGAACTTTATTAAAACAAAAAAGGTACTTCACATATGCGGATCTACTCAACCCATAATCAAAGACATGGCTACAATAGGTTACGATGGGATAAGCGTCGAAGAGAAGGTAGATATTAAAAAAGCAAAGGAAGAGCTTGAAAAGGGATCCAATGTAATGAAGGTTGGTGGAAAATCCATGCCCAGGGGAAGCAGTTCCATATCAAAGATCATAGGAAATATTTCAACAACTCAAACCCTGTTTAGAGGAACTGAGGAAGAAATTAAAAATGAAGTAAAAATGGTCCTTGATGCCGGAATTGACATACTAGCACCTAGCTGTGGATTAGCTCCGAGATCTCCCCTTAAAAATATTGAAGCCATGATAAATGCTAGAAATAAATTTTTTGATCAATAGAGCTTGGTATTAACCCAAAAAAATGAATTTTTATCATTTTTAATCTTCTTTTTTAGAAAATCCAATTAAAACTGTAGCTATTTTAGGGTCTTCAGGATAACCATATATATTTTTAATGTATTCATCACCCATTGTAGATGGAGTTCCCGAAATTATATCAGTTATTTCCCCAAGTTCATCTAGCTCTGGAAATGGAATTGGAGGTAAAATAAACTGTTGTTTTTCGATAACATCCCGATTTTTACTCTTTTCCGGTTTAAATAATATAAAGTTGTTGCTTAAAAATATAACATCGTTTCTGTTAGAGTAATTCTCTTTATCCTCATTTGATATGAGTTCGCGTCCGAGTATCTTCCCTGTGTCAGTTTTTAGGATCACTGTTGGTTCCGGTGGAATTCTGAATTCAGCTGTTTTAAACATCACTAAGCAAAATTCCCGCTTTAAACATTTATTTAAACCTTCATTGATAACAGGTATAAAATCATCTTCATGAAATGATTCAATTTTTAACAGGGCCCCTTTAGCATCTTTCGAAAGTAATTGCACTCCTAATACTCCTTTAAGGCACTTTACAATATTAACTGCATCATCAACAAACATTTTTTTATCTCCAGTAACTACTACAATAATTTAAGATAATTTGGCTTATAATTTTTATGTAAAGTTCAAGTATAAATGATTGAAGTATCGATTTTAAATCTTTTGTTAAGCTTTAAAATGCTTTTTTTTTAACCTCAATTAATTTAATGTATTAATTTCTCTATTTAAACATCCATTGAACCTTAAATATTTCTTTGGATGTTTTAATAAAAATTATTTCAAAATGTTTATGAGAAATTCAGTACATAATATAATACAGTGACCAATATGAAACGATTTACAAAAATGGTTTATAAAGATTCAGACGATATGGTTTTTGGCCATGCTAAATTTCCGGTTAGCCAACATTGGAATACCCAAATCGGTGCGGGTTATGTTGTTCCTGAAATAAAAGTCGCACCTGTGGAAGGATCTGAAGAAACAAAAGAAGGAATGGTTTCGGAGTGTAGAAATATAACTCAAAGTGCTTGTGAAAGAGCTGTGGCTATAGGTTTACCTGCTTTCATGGTGGAACAGGAACATATTTTCCAACAGACAAATAATCCCGACTGGACTGCAGAATGCACCCAAGTCCAAGCTGAGACATTGGAAAAATACTATGATGAGTACGATATAAGAGTGTCACTTCTAGCAACTCCGGCTGACATTAGGATAGAAGAAAGAGATGGACTAAGGGGATCCGATTATGACAATAAGATCATAGAATCAGTCGAAGCCAGTGCAGCCAACGGGGCATCTTGTGTGGCAATTGAAACCATTGGTGGAAAATCCGTGTCTGACTACGGTATTGCAAGAGGTGATCCTAAGGCCATTCTCTTTGGTATAGGAGTTCTCGGAAGCATTGATATGGAGTATATGTGGAAAAGAATAGTTGATGTTTGCAGAAAATATGATTGCAGACCTGCAGGGGATACTGATTGTGCACAAGCCAACACAGCCATGTTTCTTGCGGGAGGATTGTTAGATAAAGATTGTTCACACACATTAGCTGCTCTTGCAAGGGCCATGGCCGGAGCAAGAAGTTTAGTAGCTGTGGAATGTGGAGCAATAGGACCCCTAAAGGATTGTGGATATGAAAACCCAATTATCAAAGCTATAAGTGGAGTACCAATAGCAACTGAAGGTAAAAATGCTGTATGTGCTCACTCTGACCTCATGGGGAATTTATCAGCTGCAGTCACAGATGTATGGAGTAACGAATCTGTTTATCATAGGGAGGAAATGGGCGGCACAACACCGGAAGTGTGGTTGCAGGCCACTGGGTATGAAGCTGCCCTCATGAATACTGCCATACAAACTGGTCAGGAAAAAATATTAAGGGATCTATACACACTCACAGATAAATATCGAGATCCACAGGCTTTAGTCCTTGCCTATGATAACGCATACAGAATAGGAGAAGCTATAGTAAAATATGGTAAAGATCCTTATTTAAGGGCTAGAGCAGCAGCTCTTGAAGCTGGTGCCATAATAAATGAAGCTGTTGAATCTAAAAAAATGTATCTAACTAGATTTGAACGTGATTCACTTGATCATGCTTTGAACATCTTTGAAGCACTTCCAACAGAATCTGAACAGTTCACTGATGACTGTATAAGGAAGTACTCAAGAAAGATATCTGAATTTGATCCAAAGAGTTACGAGTTATAGGGAGGTTTAAAGATGAGTTATGATGAATTTGAAAGTAAGATGGACCAAAACTTTGTAGCTGTCAGATACAACGTTGAGGTAGAAGGTGCAGCAATTAAACCAGAAGAAGATCTCGATGTACAAAACACCCTTCCCACAGATGAACCATTCAGGTCCATAGCATTATCAGTATTGTATGAAGATAGGGATTCATCACTTGCAAATGTTCAAAAGGCATTGAAAGACAAAATATCACCCATTGAAATAATTAACAATGGTTTAATGAAGGGAATGGATGCAGTTAACATTCTTTATACCAAAGGATTTTATTTCCTACCAGATCTCATGTTAGCAGGGGATGGTATGATGGAAGGTGTCAAGGAATGTGAAAAGGTTTTAGGCCACAAAAGTGAAACCAAAGGAACTGTTGTTTCATTTGTAGCAGAGGGTGATCCTCATGACATTGGTAAAAACATGGTTGTGATGTTTTTAAGAGCCGGTGGATTTGAAGCAATTGACATGGGGCGTGATGTTCCAATTAAAGATGTTGTGAATGCTGTGAAAGAGTACAATCCATTGTTCATGACTGGAACTGCCCTTATGACAACCACCATGACAGCTTTCCCAAAAATCGTTGATGAAATTCAAAAGGAAGGACTCGAAGTTCCGGCCATAGGCTGTGGTGGTGGCGCCGTAAGAAAAGATTTCGTAGAGTCTTTTCCCATGAGCGTGTATGGGGTTGAAGCATATCATGCCCCTAAACTTGCTGAGGCTATTTTGAAAGATAAAAAAACATGGAAAGACCTAAGAAAAGAGTACTCAAAAATAGTTGGAGAATTTGTTTCAGAGTATTCTTAAATCTGTAACAAATTTACCTATTTTTTTACATTTTTTTATTTTAATAAAAAGTTTACACATTAAAGTTATAATTCTTAAACAGTTTTTAAATTTAATCAGTAAAAACTTAAAATATATTAAAAAGGTCTTAAAATGAACAACCCATATTCGATTGCTTTAGATATAGGAACCAGCGGTATAAGAGCCCAGGCAATTAATTTAGAAGATTTTAAAGTAATTTCTACTGCCATTACATTGAGACATCCTTTGCCAGGAGCTAATGTTGTGGATCACCTCCATTTTGCCATTGAGGTGGGTAGAGAAACTGCACACAAACTTCTGATTAAAACAATTAACAATGTATTAAATAATCTTGGAATTGACTTAAAACAGGTTGAAAGATTGGCTGTTTGTGGAAATCCAATACAACTATCATTATTTCAAAATATAGAAATAAGGGATCTTGCATATTGGGGATCAAATGCAATTAAAAGTTTAAATATTACACCACCCTCACGGGATGCAACAACCATAACTGCAAAAGAAATTGGTCTTGACATGAATCCAGATGCAGATATACTAATTCCTCCAGCAATCAAACATGAAATAGGTGCTGACGCCCTTGCAATGCTTTATAAATCAGACATTTTGGATAAACAAGGCATTTATCTTGTCATAGATTTTGGTACCAATGCTGAAATGGCCCTGGTAATTGACGACGATATATACACATGTTCAGCGGCGGCTGGTCCTGCAATAGAGGGGCAGATGATTGAAAATGGAAAGTTAGCCTCTCCCGGAACAATATGTGATTTTAAGGAAATGGGCGAGGGATGGAAAGGTTATGTTCTTGATAATGAGCTTATTGTTAATGAAGGTGACGTGGTAGATCCCCGAACTGGAAAAACGGTTCAAAGAGGAGAAATGGATGGTAAATCCAATGGAATAACAGGAACCGGAGTAATAGCAGCATTTAGTTTAGGTATTGATTCTGGTTTAATCACACTCCCCAATATAAAAAGTCCAAATAATATGATAAATCTTCAAGATGGAATCCATTTATCAACTAGAGATATAACAATGATTGGAAAAGCATTAGGTGCATTTAGAGCAGCATATTTAACTCTTGCAGAAGAGGCAGATGTTCTCCTTTCCGATGTGGATGCAGTTTATATGGCCGGAGCCTCAGGATTTTACGTTGATCCACTTAAGTCCATGAATATTGGACAAATACCCCAATCATCAAGGGTAATTTATCAGTTGGGAAATACTTCACTTGAAATGGCACGAGATATTGCCATTGAACCGGATCTTCTTAATGATCTTCAGAAAATTGCCAAGAATATGAGGGGAAATCATATAATGTTAGCCACATCAGAAACCTTTGAAAAGATGTATTCACTTGAATTATCCATCTATGAACAGGGAATGCCAATTTGGATGTATAATGATTGGCTTGATAAATATGGATTTCAAAAGATTCCACCAAAGTTTTCAAACCCAGAAATGCATAAAATATTCAAACGGGACATAGCAGAACTTGGAGAAGAGGGTTTGAAAATTGTGAAAATAAATTCCACATTAAATGCGGATTTTGAGGGATGTACCAATTGTTTGACATGTATGAAAAGTTGTCCAGAAAATGCTTTGAAAATAGAAAATGGAACAGCAACAGTCAAAACAGACCTATGCAATGGTATGGCATGTTTAAAATGTGAATTATCCTGCCCTGAAAAAGTTTTTAAATTCAGAGAATTTTTGGGTGATGAAAAGTAATAATTAACCTCCTAAAACGTCTGAAACTTTCCTATAATACAAATTTTTGGATATTATTACTCTTATGTTTTAAATGATACACAAAGTCTACACACAAATATAAAATAATATTTTAATCTATACAAAAAAATTTTTGATTCATGAAAAAGTTATTAGGTAAAGATAGAACTTATTTTATAGTATAAACTAGATATTATGTATAGAACGATGATATCATGACTGGCACTAAAAAATCTTCTAATAACAAAAATTCACAATCTTACAAAATATTCTCATCCAAGAAACATGTAGATGTTGTGAAGGGACAGGTTAAAGTTAAAATATTAGATGCTCTTTGCAAAAAAAATATGAGTTTTAACGAAATTGTTGAGTTAACTGGCAAAGCAAAACCCACAGTTTCTCAACATCTAAGTGAACTTGTAACCAATGGGCTTATAGTTTCTATTAAAGATCCTAACGATAAAAGAAGGAAGATTTTTTCGATTAATGCTGAATTTTTAGGTGAGTTATCGAGTGATAATGAAGCCAAATTTGATATTGAAGAATATTTTTCGAATATTTCAAATTCCAGTGATCCATTTGATTTTTATAGGCTAATACTCAGGGCAGTTAGAACAGAATTTTGGAACGATGGAATCAACATCGACCCCATACTTCACAAAGCAGGCATAAGAGTTGGAAAAGTATTTTACAACGAACTTCAAGGTGAAGATTTAGAATCCTTCCTTGGAAACATTGAAAAATTTTGGGAAGAAAAACATTTGGGTAGGGTAGAAGTTAAAACATTAGATCCCATTGTAATTTGTGTTTATGATTGTTTTGAATGTAAAGATTTACCTGAAATAGGAGAACCTGCTTGTTCATTTGATTCTGGGCTGTTAGATGCAATTTTTTCTAAATATTTAGATAAGGATGTTACAACCATTGAAACCACATGTTTTGCAATGGGCGATGAATGTTGCACATTTGTGATTAATTAACCATCTAAAATTCTTATAGTGATTTCTCTTATGCTGATGGAACAAAAGAATTTGTTCAGATCATTGGCTTTAGAACCCATAATATTTCTAAATAAAGAAAGAGGTGAAAGCTATGAAGGATCCAAATATAATCACATCCAAAAACAGTTATAACCATTTGAAAGGAGAAAAAAGCCCATATTTAATTCAACACTCCAAAAATCCAGTTGATTGGTATCCATGGGGTGATGAAGCTTTTGAAAAAGCAAAAAAACTGGACAAACCTATTTTTTTATCTATTGGATATTCCACCTGTCACTGGTGCCATGTGATGGCACATGAATCTTTTGAAGACCTTGAAGTTGCTGAACTTTTAAACAACAATTTCGTGGCAGTGAAGGTAGATCGGGAAGAAAGACCTGATGTTGACAGTGTGTACATGGCTGCATGTCAGATTATGACAGGTACCGGTGGTTGGCCATTGACAATTATCATGACCCATGACAAAAAACCATTCTTTGCTGGAACCTACTTCCCAAAGGAAAGCAGCTTCGGAAATATTGGCCTCAAGGATCTTCTTTTGAATGTGATGGACATATGGAGGGACGAAAGAAAAAATGCCCTTGATTCAGGGGATCAAATATTTAGAGCCCTCAAAGAAATGTCAGTCAATACCAAGGGTAAACAATTGGACAGTACCATACTAGAAAAAACTTATGATCAACTCTCCAAGGTTTTTGATGTTGAAAACGGTGGTTTTGGTGATTTTCAAAAATTTCCAACACCCCACAGTTTGATGTTTCTACTGAGGTACTGGAAGAGAACAGGAAACAAACATTCCCTGAACATGGTTTTAAAAACATTAGATGAAATGGCCATGGGCGGAATCTATGACCATGTAGGTTTCGGCTTCCACAGATATTCAGTTGACAAAAACTGGCTTGTACCCCACTTTGAGAAGATGCTGTATGATCAGGCACTGATAGCCATGCTGTACACCGAAGTATATTCAGCCACAGGCAAGTTTGAATACAAAAAAACCGCACAACAAATCTATGAATATGTTCTTAGAGACATGACAGATGTTGAAGGTGGATTTTACTCGGCCGAAGATGCAGACAGCGAAGGTGTCGAGGGAAAATTTTATTACTGGACCTATGAGGAACTATACAGCATCCTTGATAAAGATTCTGCAGATCTGATAACAGAAGTTTTCAACGTGAAAAAAGATGGAAATTTCAACGATGGATATTCAAATGAGTCCATCAATAATATCCTCCACAAAAAGAGGGATTACAAAAAAATAGCAGAAAATAAAGGATTGAATATTTCAGACCTTGAAGAGCTGGTGGACGACATATTATCAGAACTTTTCCTAGTGCGTGAAAAAAGAGTTCATCCACATAAGGATGATAAAATTCTTACAGATTGGAATGGATTAATGATAGCATCCCTTTCCAGAGCATTTCAAGTGTTTGAAGAGGAAAAATATGTTAAGGCCGCTGAAAATTGCGTAAATTTTATTATGAATAAAAGTTACCAACAGAATCGTTTGATGCACATGTTTAGAGATGGTGAATCTGCTGTGTACGGAAATCTCGACGATTACACCTTTATGATTTGGGGTTTGTTGGAAATATACATGGCAACCTTCAATGTGGATTACCTTGAAAAAGCCATGGATTTAAACCAGACAGTCGTTGAACATTTCTGGGATGAAGAAAATGGAGGTTTTTACTTCACTGCAGACGATGAAGAAAAGGTTCTGATTCGAGAGAAAAAAACCTTTGACAGTGCAATACCCTCAGGAAACTCAGTTGAATTTCTAAACCTCTTGAGACTTGGAAGTTTTACCAATGACCACAATCAAATGGATACTGCCAGAAAATTGGAAACTGTATTCTCTGAGACTGTGAAAAGATCACCTACAGGGCACACACAATTTATTTCAGGGGTTGATTTTGCGTTGGGACCCTCCTACAGTGTGGTAATCGTTGGTGATGGAGATTCAGAAGATACCATTGAAATGCTCAGATTAAGACAACTCTACATTCCCAACACAACAATTATATTAAAGGATTCTAAATGGTCAGATAAAACCAATTCCATTTCAGAAGATATTGATAAAAAAAGCATGATAAATGGGAAGGCAACTGCACATGTTTGCAGCACAGGAAGCTGTAAACTCCCAACAAATAAAAAAAGTGAAATGCTAAAATTGTTGAATGAAACTCAAAATTGAATAGAATGGGGTTTTATACCCTATTTTTTTAGTGTTTCAACACCTTTCTCAGTCCCAACTAAAACCTCATCCACAATATCTGTAAAGATACCGTTTTCAACGACACCGGGCAGTGCATTAAGTTCTACTTCGAGTAATTTAGGGTTATCCACAGAGAACTTAACATCGTATATGAAATTTCCATTATCTGTAACCACGGGACCATCCTTTCTCTCTGCCATTCTCATGGTTGGTGATCCTCCCATCTTAATCAGCTGATCTCTTACTGTTCTCGATGCCTGTGGAATCACTTCAACTGGTACTGGAAAATTACCTAGTTTATCAACCATTTTAGATCCATCCACAATAACCACAAATTTGGATGCTGAACTGTCTACAATTTTTTCAAGGGTATGTGCTGCTCCCCCTCCTTTTATAAGATTAAATTTCGGGTCAACTTCATCTGCACCATCAACAGCTATATCTACATCATGTTCTTCAAGGGTTGTTATTTGAATTCTTGCATCCTTTGCAAGGAAAAAAGATTGGTAAGAAGTTGGTATTCCCAAGAGTTTCAGTTCTTCATCCACTATTCTTTTTCCAAGTTTTTCAATGAAGAAATGGGTTGTTGATCCTGTTCCAAGACCCACCACATCCCCGTCTTTAATTTGTTCTGCCGCTAAGTATCCTACTTTTCGTTTAATTTCTGTAATCATCCTAAAATCCTCTTTAGCTAAAATTTAAGGTTTGAGTAAAACATTGTTAAGTTCACGTCCCTGTGGACATTCATGTTTCGGTTTTCCAAGATTCTTTATGATTTTACATTTGTCCTGATTCATCAGTCCCTCTGGGAAACATTTGGACCTCATATTACAGTCTTGATCATCACAAGATGGTGTTTCAAATACTAACTTAGATCCTTCAAATGATTTTTTAGAATCAACAAGACATTTTATGTATGCTTTTTCTACTTCAACAACCCGCACCTTTCCACCTTCATGTATTTGGCAGGGTTGCTCCCCATTTTTAACCTGTTTAATTATGTACATCCTACCGCTTTCTAGGGTGTCAATACATGTGTTTTTGAATCTGCAGGACTCACATTCTGATGAAGCCCCGTAAAACATGAATTTAAGACCTCTGTTTGCGAGGTTTTTACCAATTAAAGTTATCATATTGTTACCACCATGATTTTGAATTTTTTTTTTATTTGTAAGTAATTTGATGTTAAATGTAAATGTGAAGTTTCTGGATATTCCAGTGAATGTAAAATTCAATAAAACAATATATTTTTTTGAGCATATAAATTGATATAGAATGTTATTAACCATCAATAAAAAAAAAATGAACAATAGAATTCAACAGATTTGCAATTTAAGTAGAATTAATCATGAGGTTGTAATAATTGTCATTGGTGTTGAGCCTACTCTGCTCTAGATATTTCGGAGGTAAGTACTCCACAGATCGTGTATAATGAGTATTATAAAGATCAATTATTTAAAAAAAAAATCGATTTAAATTGGTTAAAATGAACACAAATTAAATTAGAAAAAAAAGAATTTGAGAGGTTTTTATTCCTTCAAAGCATAGTAACATCTTTTTGGGGAATAAATTGTTTCATCCTTCTTGAGTTCCTTCATTATTTTGTCAACCTCTTTTTTCTCAACACCAGATAATTGGCTGACTTTTGTTGCATTCAAAGGTTCTTCAGATTCTTTAAAAGTTTTAATTACCTTTTCTTTATTATCCATGATATCACTACTTATTAATTTAGAGTTCGAATAGTATATTTTTTACTGTGATAAAGGGTTTAGGAAAACCCCACTGTAAACCAAGTTTAAATGACTCCTGTTTTCTCTGCCAGAACCCTTGCTGATTCATGGGTGAGTCCTCTGTCTCCTAAAATAGTATATCTTTCGCTTCGGATGGTATGTGCCATTTGAAGGGCTTCAATAATATATTCTGGTTCAATTCCCATTTCATATGCAGTAGTTGGTGCTTTAATCACCTTTAAAGTATCCCTAATAAATTTCCAATCCCCGCCATGTAGGTACATCATCATTATGGTTCCAACACCACACTGTTCCCCATGAAGTGCGGGTTTAGGAGCAACAATATCCAGAGCATGACTGAATTTGTGTTCTGATCCACTGGCTGGTCTGCTTGTCCCTGCTATGCTTATTGCAATTCCACTACTTATGAGTGCCTTGACAACCAGTCCAGCACTCTCTGTTAAACCTTCTTTAATTGCATCAGCAGAATTTATGGTCATTTTAGCTGTCATTTCAGAAAGTGCTGCTGCCGAATCACTGTAATCTATATCCAAAAGTCTGTGAGCTAACTTCCAATCAAGTATAGCTGTGTAATTAGAGACTATATCTCCACAGCCTGCTGCAAGCAATCTGAAGGGTGCTTTGCTTATGATTTCAGTATCAGCAATGACGCCTATTGGTGGTTCTGCTTTGAGTGAAACATTTCCACCTTCATCTTTTATTGATGCACGGGGTGATGCTATTCCATCATGAGAAGCTGCTGTTGGTACGCTTATGAAGTTAACAGCAGCTCTGGTTGAGGCTAGTTTAGCAACATCAATTACTTTGCCCCCGCCAACACCTAATACAAGTGAACATTGTTTAATTTCATCTTGAACAGCTTCAACAGATGATTTAGAAGGATTGTCAATAGTTATGTCGTTTACATTGTAATCTTCTTCAAGTAAACTTTCTATAACAGCGTCACCACCAATTTTACGTGTGTTAGGTCCTGTAACAACCATCACATCACCATCTAATCTTAAATTTCTACATATTTTTCCAGTTTCCTTTATCATACCTGCTCCAGTATGAATCTCCCGAGGTAGCTGAATCTTTCTGGCATCCATGTTATCGTTTACTCCATTCAATTTACTATTTATGTTTAGGTGAATAATATAATTGTGATATAACTTCTTAGTTATCCCTTCTAGGATAAATTTTTTACAAACTGATAATATTAAGATGATTTAAAATTATAAGTATCCATTGTAAATATTAAATTTATCAACATTAAAGTTCTTTGAAAAAAAATAGTCTACAACATAAAAGATATTTACATGAGAACTAAAAAATCTTATTAAAAACAAAATTCATAATTTCAGGAGTTATTCAACTCCATAATATTATAACTACTTATAAATTGGTGAATAAATGTCAGAATTCAGCGAATGGTTTCATAATATTCTCGAAGAAGCAGAGATAATTGATACACGGTACCCTGTGAAAGGAATGCATGTTTGGCTTCCACAGGGATTTAAGATCAGAAAACACACCCTCGAAATTCTTAAAACGATCCTAGACAAGGATCATGAAGAGGTCATGTTCCCATTACTCATACCCGAGGATGAACTTGCAAAGGAAGCAATACATGTCAAGGGTTTTGAAGAAGAAGTTTACTGGGTAACACATGGAGGACTCACTGAACTTAACAAAAAACTTGCTTTAAGACCAACCAGTGAAACAGCAATGTATCCCATGTTTTCACTCTGGGTAAGGAACCACAGCGATCTTCCAATGAGATATTATCAAGTTGTAAACACCTTCAGATATGAAACTAAACACACCAGACCACTCATAAGGGTAAGAGAAATAACAACATTTAAAGAAGCTCATACAGTTCATTCATCAGCAGAAGAAACAGAAGAACAGGTCAAAGAAGCTTTAAGAATATACAGACAGTTCTTTGACAGTCTTGGTATACCTTACACAGTTTCCAAACGTCCGGAATGGGATAAGTTCCCTGGTGCACTTTACACCATGGCATTCGACACCCTCTTACCAGATGGTAAAACACTTCAGATAGGAACTGTGCACAACCTTGGTCAAACCTTTGCAAAAACCTTTGATATAACCTACGAAACTGCGGAAGGAAATCATGAATATGTTTATCAGACCTGTTATGGACTTTCGGATAGGGTTATAGCATCTTTAATAGGCATACATGGCGATGATTCAGGTCTTTGCCTGCCACCAGATGTTGCACCTTATCATGTGGTAATTGTTCCAATTATATTTAAGAAAGGGGGAGAAGTTGTCATTGATTTCTGTAAAAAATTACAGGAAAAACTCGAATCTGAATTAAATTTAAGGGTTTACTTCGATGACAGAGATATAAGGGCTGGTAAAAAATATTATGAATGGGAAATGAGGGGAATTCCATTGAGGTTAGAAGTAGGACCGAGGGATATTGAAAATCATAAAATAGTCACCTTCAGAAGAGAGTCTAAGGAAAAGGAAATCATAGATTACGATGATACAACCATATCCAAAACTGTAAATAATTTACTGGATAACATCAGCACTAAAATGCGAGAAAAGGCTTGGAAATCCCTTGAAGACCATGTTCATCATGTTGAAACCCTTGAAGAGGCTTCTACTACAATCTCAGAAGATGGAGGAATAGTAACCTTTGACTGGTGTGGAGATCAGGAATGTGGAAAAGAAATTGAAGAAAAGGTTAATGTGGACATACTTGGTGTTCAGGCAGATGATGAAAATGGAATCTGTATTAACTGTGGAAAAAAATCTAAACACATAACATTGATTGCTAAAACATATTAAAAAAAACAGGGTGGTATAATTTTGAACTTCAGACTGGTACTCCTAATATTTTTAGTGGTTTTATTTGCTGCTGGAACAGGTTATTTAAGTTATTCCCAGTCAACTGGCTTACCATTAAAGGAAGCATATGACAATGGTAACGTTGTCATAACCCAGAATACCAGTGCAGGAACAGTTCCACATCAAGTTGTGGTTGTGAACAATGGAAGAGACCCTGTTAAGGTACAGGTAGGTGATGTTTTAACTGCTAATTCATCACAAGATCTTGTTGTTGCTGAAAACAAAACTGTTTCAACCAATTCATCTGAAACGATTTATGCATACTGCCTTGACCCATCCACTCAAGCCGTCGTAGGTTCAAAATTAAAAGCCAATGGAACAGCCTCAAATGCAATAAAACAGGTTATTGATGGTTCTAACATCCACGATCTAAATAATGCAACCAATGCTCAGCTGGAGCTATGGATACTAACAGCAGGTGTTAACTTCAATATTTACAGTGGCGAACCTGTGGCACTGGTAAATACCCAGAAAATTACTTACACCACACTCAAACAGATGGTAACTAACTCTAAATCAAATTTAGCATCCCAATTCAATGTGAAAGTTGACAATATAAAAAATATTAATCAAAACAGCACACAAAGCTCAGATGGAACGTTAAAAGGAGTTTATCACTGGTTTAAATCCATGATTGGAATGGGTTAAATCTCCATTCAATTTTTTTTGTAACAGGTCTTTTCCAATAATTTAATTAAAGAGGTTTTGTTCTATGAAGAAAACATTTGCCATCATCCCAGTTTCGAGATTCACACATGCTAAAACACGTTTATCACCAACATTAACTCCATTACAACGCGAAAATCTTTTAAAATCAATGTTAAAGGATGTTACAAATGCGTTGAGAAATCTTGTAGAGAATATTGTTGTTATAAGTTCGGATGAAGACGTTTTAAACTATGTGAAAAACCTTGAAGTCATTCCAATCAAGGAAGAAGGTTCAACTGATTTAAACGGGGCATTGAAACAGGCCATTAAATGGTGCTCATCCCAAGCAGATCAAGTTTTGATAATTCCTTCAGATGTTCCATTAATCAGACCAGAATATGTAGCTGAAATGTTAAAGTTGGGCGAAAAAAATGACATGGTTATTGCACCTGCTAAGGGAGGTGGAACAAATGCCATGTTATGTCCGGTTAATGGGATGGAAATGCTCTTTGGTGATTGTAGCTTCTTTGAACATATTAAAATAGCAGAATCGAAAAACTTGATGGTGAAGGTTTATGATTCATTTTACATGGCTTTAGACGTTAATACTGCAGAAGACCTGGGGGAGATAATGCTACATGGATCAGGAACCGAAGCCCAGAAATTTTTAAGCAAGGAAGGTCTAGTGGTAGTTCCAATACATGGGAAGGAACGTTTACAAATTGAAAGGAGAGAAATAAATCCATGATTGCCCTCTCGATTGCAGGTTATGATCCTTCAGGGGGAGCAGGAATTCTGAACGATGTTAAAACATTTCAGGCCATGGGAATTTATGGAACTGGAGTTGTAACAGTTTTAACTGCTCAAAATCCTGAAAGAGTAGAGGCCATAGAACCAGTTTCAACAGAATTCATAGAAAAACAGTTAGAAACTCTTCTTAATGTTTATCCCATAAAATACTGTAAAACTGGCATGCTTTACAACAAAGAAAATCTAAAACTTGTTGGGGCCAAAACAAAAGAACACAACCTCAAAGTGGTTGTAGATCCTGTCATTGTTGCAGGATGTGGTGCTGAACTTTCTGTTGATGGATATACAAAGGAACTTAAGAAGTATCTCCTTCCAAATGCAACCCTCACAACACCAAATATATATGAAGCAGAACTTTTATCGGGCCAGAAAATCGAATCCATTGATGACGCAGTTGAAGCTGCTGTTAAAATTGGAAAAATATGTGACGTGGTTATAACCGGCGGTAATCTAAATGGTTCTAACGTAGTTTTTGATGGAACATTGAAGGTGATTGAAAACGAATTGATTGGAGATGTTGAAGTTCATGGAACAGGCTGTTCATTCTCTGCCGCAGTGACAGTGGGACTATTAAAAAATAATAGTTTGAAGAGATCTGTGGAGGATGCTGTTGAATTTGTTAAACATGGTGTGGAACATGGCAAGTGGGGAACACTAGACCAGTTTCATGGCAAGAGATCTTGTTAATCTTTAATAATATTTAATGATGGCATTATAATTTTAATAGATGGGGGTTTTATCATTGGTTTCTAACGAGGAAATTAAAAGAAGACTTGAGAGAAAACGTAAAGGGTTAAGTGAAATACAACAGGATGAAAAAACTGGGAAGTACAAAACATGCCCACACTGCAAATTTAAGAATCCTGAAAAATCAATATTCTGTGTAAAGTGCGGAAAAAAACTTGAAACGAACGTCAGTATCACATGCAGTACATGTGGAACAATAAACCCAAAAACAGCCAAGTTCTGCATCAAATGTGGGAACAATTTAACAACCCAAGAATCAACAAAAACTAAAGAAGAAGAAAAACCCCAAAATTTAGTTGAAGATGAAAAGACCGAAGATGAAAACTGTATCGATAACGAACCATCTGTTGAATCTGAGTTAGAAGTTGAAAACATTCAGAGTGATATACAAAACCAGGAAACTGTACCTGATGCGGATACCAAGTCCAGTGAAGTTGATGAAAAAGAAAAATCTGAAATAAATCACATTAAAACTCAGGGTTTGCCATCATCAATTCCAGATCAAAGTTTAATCAATCAAAGGGATAGCAAGAAAACTTGTAAGTCCTGCGGAGCTAAAAATCTTAAAACTGCTAAGTTCTGTGTTGTCTGTGGTGAGAAATTTGATATTCCTCCAGTTGAAAAATCTGTTGAGTATCCCAAGGCACATGAGAACAATAAAGAAGATTTAAAATCTGCTGAAATTGATGATCCAATGGATAAAATTAAAAAAGCAAAAGAATTATTGGATATTGGAGCGATAACTCCTGAAGAATTTGAATCAATCAAATCCAAATATCTTGACATGGTATGAGTGTAAAATTGAATTGGAGAATCTAAGGTGAAATCCAACTATTAATTCCTTAAAATCCCCTCATCCCACAATTAATTTTTTTTTAGATGCTTTTAATCTCTTCTTCTGAAAGTATTGTTATACCTCCATTTTTAAGAGCATTTACCCCCGCATCGATATCCTCTGTTCGAATAACTACGACAGCCTTTTCTCCATTTTTCTCAACAAATGCATATATGTACTCCACATTTACATCCATCTCGTTAAAAATTTCAAGAACACCCTCAAGTCCTCCAGGATTATCAGAAACACCAACTGCAATGACCTCATTTACCTTTACTACGAAATTAGATTCTTCTAGGATCTGTTTTGCAAGTTCGGTATCAGAAACAATCATCCTCAAAATTCCAAATTCAGATGTGTCTGCAATTGAAAGAGCTCTGATATTTATTTTTGCATTGGAAAGAATGTTTAATGCCTTCCATAATCTGCCCTTACGATTTTCAAGAAATACTGATATCTGTTTCAACTTCATAGAAAATACCTCCTTTTTGAAATCCTAACATGGTTTGCAAGGATCCAACTTAATTGTATCCATACAAATCACGTATAAATTTAGATATTTCTTTTATCAACTACCCTAACAGCCTTTCCTTCACTTCTAGGGAGACTTTGCGGTTCCACTAGTGAAATATTGACTCTTAAACCAATTTCACTGTGAATTCTGTTTTCTATATCCTTCTTAACTTCTTCTATGTGCTTTACTTCATCTGAAAAGAGTGCAGGTGATGTTTCAACTTGTACTTCAAGTTCATCCAGATGCTTTGGTCTGGTAACTATGATTTGGTACTGTGGTTCTAATCCCTCGATCTTCAGAAGTGCTTTTTCTATCTGGGATGGGAAAACAATTACTCCTCTAACTTTAAGCATATCATCACTTCTACCAGTGATCCTATCCATTTTAACTTGTGTTCGACCACATTCACAAACACCCCTTCGAAGAGCAGTTATATCTTTAGTTCTAAACCTTATAACAGGCATGCCTTCCCTTGTTAGAGTGGTTAATACTAGTTCTCCTGTTTCTCCTTCAGGTAACTGGTTAAGTGTTTTTGGATTGATTATTTCTGGGTAAAAATGATCCTCAAATATGTGCAGACCATTCTTTTCAGGACACTCCATTGCAACTCCGGGTCCGATTACTTCTGTTAACCCATAGATATTTTGGGCAGAAATATTCAATCTCTCTTCCAATTTATTCCTCATCTCTTCAGTCCACATTTCTGCTCCAAAACAACCTGCTTTAAGCTTGAGCTTACTTGGATCTATTCCTTCTTTTTCAGCCACCTCAGCAAGGTACAGCCCGTAGGATGGAGTACATGTTAAAACTGTTGTTCCAAAGTCTTGCATTATTTCAAGCTGCCGGGTGGTGTTTCCAGCAGAGATTGGTATGACTGTTGCACCTATCTTTTGACCACCGTAGTGAACTCCCATACCTCCTGTGAAAAGCCCATAACCATAACTGTTTTGAACCTTATCATTCTTCTTCACACCAGTCATTGTAAGGGCTCTGGCCATCACTTCACCCCATAAATCTAGATCTGCTTCTGTGTATCCCGATACAGTGGGTTTGCCTGTTGTACCGGATGTTGTGTGTACTTCGACTATGTCCTCTGTATCAACTGCAAACATTCCAAATGGATAAGCATCCCGAAGGTCTGTTTTACTTGTAAAAGGAAGCTTTTCAATATCTTCTAAAGTTTCAATATCTTCAGGTTCAATTTTTAAGTCGGTAAAACGTTTATTGTAGTAGGGTACCTTTTCATAGGCCATCTTAACTACTGCTTGTAATCTCTGAAGTTGCAGTTCCTTTAAATCATCTTCAGACATACATTCAGCCTTTTCATTCCAGATCATTCAGTTCCTCCCCTCAAAATTATAAATAAACAAGAAAATTAAATTCATAATTGAATTTATTCAAATCTACCTTTAAATATTACTAATATATGCTTTAATTTTAATGATATAAAAATCTCAAAAAAAACCATGGGTCTCTTCAGGTTTTATTATTAAGGTAATTTCAATAATATTATGATATGTGGTGGTTTAATTAAAAATAATTAAATTGTAAGCAACAGATAAGTTCAAAATTTGTGAAGTTTTTTATTGCACTCCATTCAACATCCTCGACTATTCCTACTTGATCATCGAATTCATCAACTACTTCTTTCCATAACAGCTCTCGTCTTCAATTTCATTTTAACCTGACTCCATGAGAACATAATACATTTAAATCCACCTACTCAAAAGAGATCCTAGTGCTCCACCAATGGCCCCCATCACTATGGACAGTAAAACAGATCCAACTGTAGCAACACCCACGTACAATGCAATTATTGTTGAAACATGACCAAATAATATGGCTAAAAGTGCCAATATTAATGCACCCACAATACCTATGAGTGTTCCATGCATCGTTCCATTAAGAATATCTCCGTTTACCATAAAACCAACAATTGCTCCGGCTATTAAGACACCAAACCCTGAACCAAACAATCCGAACATACCACCAATTATGCTTAACACTATTGCAATTATGAAACCAATTATTACTGCAGGACAATTTATCACTCAATTACCTCCTTTCAAAAAAAAAGAAATTAAGATTTGAAAATTCCCATATTTCTCTTTTTTCGATTAGTTCGTCTTTAATCGCCTTTTCATTTTCAAAACTTAAACTATGAACAAAATTGTTTTGATATACAATAGAATATTTGAAAATGGCATATTCTCATCTATCGCCTTTATTTACTTACAAATTCAGCGAAAGTGTAATGATATTATGTTTTAGTTTAATTGCATCCCGTTCGCATACTTACTATATGTACTCCCTTATTAATAAATATTTTTATTATTGTAATAATATTATTCTAGTTAAAAATCCTTATATACTGTTAAAAATTTATTAAGAGTATAAAGTTTACTTGAAATTTTAATTGAAAGTTTATAGCATAACTATTAATATTAAAAATGATTAGAAACCAATAATTTTAAAGTTAAATACATATTAGCCCCAGTATCTTCGTCAGTGACTAGGATGAAAACTATTTTTTATCTTGATCGATTCTGAAATAAATGAAAAAGAAGTAATGGATTTAGTAAAACAAGCCAAATTTAAAACTAATTAAATTTTAGTTTTAAGAAATTATGTGTTATGGTTTAATGTTCTACAGGTTCACCTAAAACCCATTTCAAAATGTCAATTTGTATTTTAACCTTGTTTTTATCATCTTCAGAGGGAATTTTAGTTTTTTCTAAGATTTCAATCATTCTTCTAATCTCTTTTTCTGTTTTCATAATTTAACTCCATTCTTTGCTCTTATTTAAAGTAAGACTAATATCCTTTGATAAATTTTTTATTATCTAAAATACATATTAATACATAAGATTTGATTCTTTGATCCAGTTAGTGACTAAGTAACTTTGTTTATGGAGGTTTTTATTCATGGAAAGATATAGATGTGGAATATGTGGTTATGTATACGATCCAGAAAAGGGAGAATCAAGAAACAACACCGCGCCTGGAACTGATTTTGAGGATCTTCCTGATATGTGGTTCTGCCCATCGTGTGGTGCAGCTAAAAGAAGGTTCAAAATTACAAAAAGACCTTAATTCATTATTTTTAAAGAATATCTTATTTTTTTTTGTCTTCTACCATCTTATAAAAAAAATAAAGCTGTGGAATGTTAGTTTAGAGTGGTGAACTCAACCAAACATCCATTTTTCTGTTTACTTCTTCCCAATTTACAAGATTCCAAAAAGCTTCCACGTAGTCAGGTCTTCTGTTTTGGTAGTCCAAGTAGTAGGCATGCTCCCACACATCTAAAGCAAGCATTATCCTAAATCCCGGAATAATATTTACATTATGTTTTTCTACTTGCATTATGAATATTCTATTGGTCATTCTGCATAGGGTTAACACTGCCCATCCTGAACCTTCAACACCTGTAGCTGCCTGAGAAAACTCTTTTTTAAATCTTTCAAAGGTTCCAAAATCTTTTTTTATGTATTCTGCTATTGTGCCTGTTGGTTCCCCTCCGCACTTATCTGCAGGTCCCATGTTTTCCCAGAAGAACTTGTGCAAAACGTATCCTCCAACATGGAAGGTAAGTTCTTTTGAAACAGCCTTAACATCAAACTCTTCAGAACCACGGTTGTCAAATTTTTTCAGTATGGCATTTGCTCCATCCACATAGGCCTTATGGTGTTTAGTATGGTGAATTTTGAGCTGTTCTTCAGATATGTAGGGTTCAAGATCCTTGTAACCGTAAGGTAGTTCTGGTAATTGATAGTTTTTTTGTACCATTTTTTTAAAACCTCCATTTATATTACCATTTGTAGTAATTTCTATAACATAACCACCAATCATAACATTTATACTTGTCTGCAAGTTTTTTTCCGCTTTTAATGTCAGGTACCGGCGGAATAATAAGTCCTTTACCTATTAATTCATTTTTTGGCCAATTTGCAGGTATGGCTACTTTCTTTTCTTCGATCTGGTTGAAACCTTCAATCATTCGAAGAATTTCGTCAATGTTTCGTCCCAGTTCTTGAGGGTAGTAGAGTATTGCCCGTATTATTCCCTTGGGATCAATTATAAAAACAGCTCTAACAGTGTTGGTTGCTTTGGCTGGATGTATCAATCCCAATTTGTTTGCTACACATCCAGTATCAGCAATAACAGGGAATTCTATCTCAACATCCAAATTATCCTTTATCCATTCTATCCATTTGAGGTGTGCAAATATCTGGTCGATACTAAGGCCAATAAGTTCACAGTTTAACTCTTTAAATTGTTCATACCTCTTTTGAAAGGCAAAAAATTCTGTTGTACAAACCGGCGTAAAGTCTGCAGGATGGCTAAATAGAACAAACCATTTTCCTTTAAAAGCTTTTGGAAGTTTCACTGTTCCTTTAGTAGTTTGAACTTCCATTTTTGGGAATTTATCACCAATTAATGGCATTCCCTTTTCTTTATGCTTGATTTTTTTTGTCACGTAAATTTTTTCACCCATAAAACACCCTCACGTTTTCATACATAAACAACATTAATTATGTTGTTATTTTTATTTAATTCTTTTGAAAAGGAATATTTAGAGTTTAATTAAGTTTTAATAAATCTATAATCGGTTAATTAAGTAAAATAATCCGGATCATACTTATATGTGTTAACATCAGTTGATTTGGAAGGTTTGCAACTAACTTTTTACTGATCATGCATCAACCAAGGGAGGTCTTCAGTTTTTAACTAAGCTGCATAACACGTGACCGTTTTAATAATTTTAATTCAGTTAGGATAATGAAAGCTTCAACTATAGCTTAAGAAAATAATTAAAAATTAGAATTATTGAATTATTATCAGTTTAAGGTATGTTCCAGTTCACATGAACTTTGATCCGTCTGTTCAGGATTGCTTTTAGAAATCTCAGATTTGAATGCGTGGTAAACATTTTCAGCCCCTACTATTCCATCGGGGATGTTCCATTTACTTGGATGTAAAATGAATGGATACGATTGCTCCCCACCCACACCTCCATGACTCCCAACAAGTTCTTCAAATGCTGCAACTTCATTTTTCTCCTTATCGTACATGCTGATAACAAGTATATCTGGGGTGTGTTCAAATCCATGGGTTCTTCTGAGATGTTTAGCTATGTTTTCACCAAAATCTGCTAATGGATTCTCTCCTTTAACCTCATCTGTTTCAAGATAATAAGTCCCCTTGCTTCCTATTGCGAGTGCGCCATTAACTTCAGAATTAACCATTATAAATGATATACCTTCGTGGTTTGCAAGTCCTGGAATTAAATCTGTGTAGATCTGATTTATTTCTTCATAACTGAGTCTCTCAACATAGTCTGTTAAATATATCATACCCAAATTACCAGAGGCTAGTACAAGAACATTTGCGTCTGTTTCGCTTACTAGATCCGGTTTTTTTAGTGGATTGTACCTCTGGATGTAACTATTCACATCATGGGTTTTATCATTGAAGTATTCCTTAACCTTATCTCCAGGCAATGTGAAGGCAGAAACAAAGTGATCACCGGTGGATGGTGACATATCAGCAAATATTTGTGTTTCTAAAGGTAAGAGTTCCTTTACCAAACCTTCCAGTGATAATCCGTATCTCTGTTTAAATGTTGCTCCGTTGGTTTGACCATGATCAGAATGGACAACAAGTTGGTAAGGTCTGTGGCACAGTTTAGATGCCATTTCTACCCTGTGAAATTGTTTGTCCAAATCCTTGAGTGCGATGAATGCATCAAAGTCCCTTACTCCGGAGTGATGTGCAATTTCATCGTATCCCAAATATGTAACGTATGCCACATCAATTTCGCCTTTTAATACGTCCCCCATCAATGCCAAAGTAGTGATTTCACGCAAAAATACGTTGGCTCCTGCCCGGATAAATGGAAATGCAAATCCCCTATAAATTCTGGGTTTAATGTCCTTGAATCTATGTATCAGCTGTGATATATAATCTAATAATGCGTCGTAAAGAAATAAACACACTATTCTACTGAAATTAGATGGATTTGAAAAAACATATTTCCATGCCTTGTTGTAAAATTTTCCAAGGTTTTTCATCTGGCTAAATGTGAAGATAACATCATTTGCATCTCCTGAAAATAGGTTTGATCTGCTTGCCCCATGTTGGGCAAGAAGTCCATTACCATCAGATATTCGTTTTTCAAGAATGGGAGCGTCATTTAAACCAACTGAAACCATGATTTTGTTGTTGTTATCTTTTTCAACCCATCTAAATGCAACCATGTCTTCATTGTTCCCATGTAATATTCCTGCTTGACTGGCACCAGTTTGGCTTGATAGGTCAGTTTCCCAACCCTTTAATTCGTGTGATCCTTCTTCAATCCACCTTTTAAGTGTGGGCATATCTCCTAATTCAATTGCTTCCAAGAGGATGTTCTTTGCAAGTCCATCTATCTCCATGAAGATCACTCCAGGAGTTTTGGTAACTGAATCTTTGTCAATTTTTTTAACTTTGTCCCTTATACCCCGGTACCATGTGGCATCGTCATCTATTGTCAATACTCCATTTAGTAATGTTGAAATTGCAGCCATTGCAATGGGAGTAATTATTAATGCAGGTCCTTCAATGGTTACTCCTGTAGTAAAATTAGTAGCAAGCCATATGAGAAGTCCATTGAGTAGTAATGCACCAATTCCCACTGTGAAAACCATAAAAGGAAGTAGAATTCTGGATAGAAGCGGCCATAATATAGCATTTAATATACCTACAATTCCAGCAACAACAAACGCTGTTTCCCAAGAATCAACGCTGAGTCCCACTGATAAATAAGCAACAAGCATGAATCCTAACGATGAACCTATCCATAGGATAATTGTTCTCCATAGCCAGTAGAATCTAGATTTATAATATTTTTGATCGTAATCTTCCATACTACACCCAGAGTTCATTTTTTTTTAATTAAAAATAAATTTAATATTCATATACATGAACTTATCCATTATAATTTCACTGTAGATGAAGTTGAGATGTTTGGAAGAAAAGAACTTATTATTGTTGGTTTTTTTGACATGAAGTAGGGAATGGCAAAATAAAAATAAGATGTCTGAATACTTAAAAGAAAAAGAAGATGAAATTGTTATTTTGTTGTTGCAGGGGGTGTGAAAATTCTTTGTGATAGTTCGTTGTCGAGCATTAACATTCCACTTAAGGAATCGTTGGCCATTTTAACCTTTTTTAGAACTCCACTTGAGGATTCCTCTTCTTCCACTTGTTCCGCAACGAACCATTGAAGGAAGTTGTTGGTTGCATGGTCTCCCAAAGAAAGTGCCAAGTTAACAAGCTGGTTAATTAAACCTGTAACCTTCTGTTCATGTTTATAAACATGCTCAAATGCATTTACAGGAGACTCCCACTCTGTTGGAGGAGCTTCGATCTTGGTTAAGGTGACCCGGTCTCCTCTTTGAATTATAAAGTCATGTATCTTCATGGCATGTGTCATTTCTTCTTGAGCCTGCACCCTCATCCAATTTGCAAACCCACCTAAATCTAAATCTTCAAAGTAAGCTCCCATAGACAGGTAAAGATATGCAGAGTACATTTCAGCATTTAATTGGCTGTTTAGAGATTCAACCATTTTTTCATCCATTAGTTTCCCTCCTAATATGATTTGAAAAAATTTAATGATTTAAAAAATAAAATGTTCGAGAAAAAAAATATTTTTTTTAGTCTGTTTCTTCAAAGAGTTCCTTTCCAACTCCACAAAGTGGGCAAACCCAGTCATCTGGTAAATCTTCAAATGCTGTTCCAGGATCTATTCCATTATCCGGGTCTCCTTCTTCTGGGTCGTATACATAGCCACAAGCTGTACATAGATATTTTTTCATGTTACATCTCCTAATAATTTTATCTTATAATTTAGATTCTAAATTTGATTATGTGGTTACAGGAATAATAATTTTTTGATGGGTTAAAACATTTTTTTAAACAGCCACAAATCTGTTGGTACCAGCACCACAGGATGGACAGTGCCAATTGCTTTTAAGATCTTCGAAGGCGGTTCCAGGTTCTACTTTACCCTTCTTATCACCTACCTCTGGATCGTAAATATATCCGCAAACCTTGCATTTGTATCTCTTCATATACATAACACCTCTTTTAGCTAATGCAAAACCTTTCACATTATTATTATGTGTTTAATTGAATAAAAATTTTTTTGTTTGGTCTGTTTAGATCTAACTTTATTTTTGTATCTCCCAGGTTTCAATATCACCATCAACCTTTCTGAAAAATGGATTCGGGTCTGGAACGATTATATCATTTAATTCTAAATATTTGTCATGATCCCGGGTTTCTAATTTAATTCTCAAATGATCCAGTTCGTATACCAGTTGGGTTTCAGTTACTTCCACGAGTTCTTCTGTGAACTTGTTTCCGATCTTGGACCTGTTAAAATTGTAGTTACGAAGCTTAGATTCCAAATATACATTGAATAAATAGGTATCAATGGCTTTTAATGGATATTTATGGTTTTTAAATCTTATGAGTTGAGGATGATTTTTATAACCCTTTGTTTCACCTAGCAAAACCTTTCTTGCCAATAATCCTTCTCTCCACAGAGCAACTAATCCCTTAGAATCCATGTATTTAGGATGTAAACTCCAAAGTCTCATTTTCAACCCCTAATAATATGAAAAATTTAATTTAAAAAAAAAAGAATGCTTAGGTAATATTCATACCTTTGAATCCAAAGTTTGTCACTTTATTCTTCGTACTGGGGGAAGTTGTTCCTAACTTCGTATATTTCGACGGTTGGGTCTGTGTCGAATTTTTCAAACAGTTTAATATCAGCAGATGCTGATCCCTCTCCCATGATCTTCTTTAGGGTTTCTGGGTTAGCCCATACAGTTTCTACTTTGTAAATATTTGGATCGATCATGTCCTTTAGAAGGTAAGATGCAACTAATCCTTCAGGAGCTGGTTCTTCTTTAATTGAATCGTATGCCTCTTCAAAAGCATTAATATCTTCATCTGCTATTTTTCCCTTTACCATGGTTATTATTTCCAATTTAACGTCCCCTTCTTTTTTTTACTTGTTTATGGGCAAACCCATATTCAAAAAGAAAATTTGGGTATTGCACAAAATAATTCCTATTAAGTTTTTTTAACGAGTAAAACAGGTACTTTAACTGTTTTTAAAGCACTTTCAGCCACACTTCCGAGTATGAGTTTTTCAAGCCCGGTTTTACCATGGGTTGCAATCACAACTAGATCTGCTTCTGTTTTTTTTACAATTTTTTCCATGTCGTGGGTTGGACTTCCAACAATTAACACTTCTTCAACTTTAACATCTTCATTTTGTCCCCTTTCACTCACATGGCTAAGTATGGATTTACCTTCATCTTCAAGGACTTCGAATGGATATATTAATTTATCATCGATAATGTTCACTGCCACCACAGTTGAACCGAATTTTTTAGCCATTTCCATTACAATATCCTCTGACCTGGCTGCATACTCTGAACCATCCGTTGGAAACATGATTCTTTCAAACAACTACAATCCCTCCTAACAGTATCATCATGAAATTTTTATTACTAATGAACTGATTTATACTTTGTTTTTTCTCTGATTTTAATCTAATTAGACATCTCTTAGATGAACTCCAACTACTAAATTTACGCCACCCAAGTGAAGTACGGGTTTAATATTTTCAATCACCAGCAAGTTGCTTTTTAAGATCTTCAAAACCAACTAAATAATCTGCTTTACATCTTTTAACAAATTCACCTGCAAGTTTGTGAGGATCGCCGTCCATTATAAGTTCACCATTGTCCATCAAAATTGCCCGGGTTGATACTTCTTCTATGAAGTCAACATGATGGCTAACCATGAGTATAGTTGTATTAAATTCTTTGTTAATTCGTTTTAAAGAGTTTGATACAATTCTAAGTGTTATTGGATCTAAGTCTCCGAATGGTTCGTCTAGAATGAGAACATCTGGTTGTGATGTAAGAATTAGTGCAAGTGTTGCTCTGACTTTCTGACCGCCAGATAGTTCATATGATTTTCTTTCAAGTATTTCAAGGGGTAGATCAAGTGCTTTGAAAACAGGCTCTGCATATTTTTTAACTTCAGTATCAGGGAAGCTTGGAAAGAGCAGATCTAAAATATCTGAGTTTAGTCCAATTTTGTCCAGTTTTGCCTTAGCTTCTGTTTCTGGAATGTCGGTTAGCTGGTAAAGAAGGTCTAATACTTTATCACTTATTTCTAACTCTTTTGCTACATTTTTGGCATGCATTATAACATTTTCGCCCTTAACTCCCAGTCTTGCTGCAATCTGATCCTTGATTGTTGCGTGGTGTGTGAGTGCGAATTCCTGATGCATGAACCCTAATTTACGTCTGACTTTCATCCTGTCAAATCCAGGATCATTCATGTTAACCCAGTTGTCCTCGAGTTTGAAATATACAGTCCCAGAATCTGGAATTTCCATTCCTCCCATCATTCGAAGGAGAACTGTTTTGCCTGCTCCACTTTCTCCAATGAGTGAGATTATTTCCCCTGCTTTCACATCAAAATTAATATCCTCTATTTCAAGAACATTTCCACCTTTAAGAAGAACAAACCTTTTATCAATATTTTCAACTTTTATTACCTCTTCACCTAGGTCTTCAGGCTTTCTTGGAGGTTCTGGTTCGGCCATTTCGGATATGAATTCTGGAATGATTTCTTCGGGAGTTCCTTCTTTTATTAATTTACCATTCTCTAACATTACCAACCTGTCAGACAGGTAAAGATGAACTTCAGGAAGGTGGGATACTATGACAACTGTTACTCCAAGTTTCTTGTTAATATTTTTTATAGCATTTAAAACATCCTGTTTAGTTTTAGGACATGACATTGTGGCAGGTTCATCTAAAAGAAGTACTTTAGGTTTTTTTGCAAGTTGTCTCGCCATGATCAGTCTTTGTTTTTCTCCACCACTCAGAACTGGTGCGAAGTGATCGGCTTTGTGTTCCAATCCCACAACTTTAAGAATTTCTTTGGCCTCATCTCCAAATTCATCGTAAGCATAGTTAAAATCTGTTAATCCTTCATCTCCGTATTTAGCACCGTTGAGTTTTCTTACCACATTTTGAAGTGCTGTTTCTGCCCATAGGCCGAAGGACCTTTGAAGGTGTATGGCTGTTTCCTGTTTAAGTTTGGTGAAGTAGTATGGATTGGAGTCAAACTTTACATGCACATCATCTATATCTATTTCTCCAGCATCGAATTTTTCAACACCCCTTAATATTCTAAGAAGTGTACTTTTTCCTGATCCACTGACACCGATTATGCCCAGTATTTCCCCATCATTTACATCAATACTGATATCATCTAAAGCCTTGATCTCTGCACCATCATCCATTTTAAACGTCTTGGAAACATTTTTAATATTAATCATTGATTATCACCGTTGTATTAATCAATTAAACTTGATATTATCATTATAAATTTTTCTTTTAAGTATATAGATTTCCAGTTTGTATTAGCATCAATAATAAGTTATCTATAATTGAATTCAAAATATCTAGATATTAAAAATGAAAAAATTCCCTATAAAACTAGTGTGCACACTACTTTTAGAAAAGTAGTGATTAAACAGATTTAAAATTAGATAAATTGTATTTTAAATTTTCAGATTAAAAAAAAAGTAATTAAATAGGTTAAAAAAATTTGTACTTTAACCTAACATCTTTTTTATGTCTTCTTTTGGGTCTCCAATAGGTGTTAAACCGTAGTTGTCCACTAGTACTTTTAAGATTTCGTCGTTAACCCATCCTGGTACTATTGGTCCGAGATACATATTTTGGATGTCCAATGCAAGAAGACTCCATAGGATTGCTGCTGCTTTTTGTTCCATCCAGCTCAGTACGAATGTGAGTGGAAGATCGTTTATCTCCATTTCAAAGAGATCTGAAAGTGCTACAACAACGTCTATACCTACTATTGCATCGTTACACTGACCTAGATCAATTAACCTTGGAACTCCTTCTATGTTTCCTAGATCCATATCATTGAATCTGTACTTTCCACATGCAAGTGTCAGTACTATGACATCTTCAGGCAGGTTTTTGACAAATTCTGTGTAGTACTTGGCCTGAGGTTTAGGTGAGTCACATCCACCAACTACGAAGAAATGTTTAATTTTACCTGCTAATACAAGTTCTTTGATCTTTCCTGCCAGTGCAAGTATGGTTGAGGCGCCAAATCCTGTTGTAAGTACTGTGTCCCTAGGTTCATCTTCCAGATCAGGGAGGGATTTTGCCATTTCTATGGCTGGTGTAAAGTCGTAATCTTCGATATGGGTAACTCCAGGTAGCTGTGCTACTCCAACTGTGAACATTCTCTCCTTGTAGTCATCTTTTGGGATAAGAACACAGTTTGATGTTCCAACTATTGCTGCAGGGTAGTTTGAAAAGGTCTTCTTCTGGTCAAACCATGGCCCACCTATTTGTCCCTTGAGGTGTTTGTACTTTCTTAGCTCAGGATATCCATGCGCAGGTAGCAGTTCTGAGTGAGTGTATACGTTAATACCTGTTCCTTCGGTCTGTTTTAGTAATTCTTCCAGTGCTTTTAAACTGTGGCCAGTGGCTATTATTCCCTTACCTTTAACTGATCCAACTTTAACTTCGGTTGGTGTTGGTTCTCCATAGGTTTCTATATGAGCTTTTTTAAGCAGCTGCATGGCCTTAATATTCATCATGCCGGATTCTTTGGCTAGTTCAACAAATTCTGCTGGATCGAAGTTTACATTTGTGAGCGTTGAGTAGAACCCCTTTTCAAGGAATTGATCCACTTCAGGATCTGTGTATCCCAATTCTCTTGAATGGTAAAGGTAAGCTGATATTCCCTTCATTGAAAATAAAAGGTTGTCCTGTAATCTGGCTACAGTTGCTTCCTTTCCACAAACACCCTTCACTGTACATCCAGTTTCAAATGCTGTTTGACTGCATTGATAACAAAACATATCCAATTTTTCTGGCATAACTTTCTCCTCCCATAACTAATTTATAGTTTTTATTATGTCTTCCAAAACATTTATCATGCTCGATTGCAAACAAAAATATGTTCGTTTACAGACGAATGTTCTAATATAAACGAACAAGATATTTATAAGTTACGGTTTCCATACTATCGTTAACGAATAAAACCACAGACATTAAAAGAAGTGATCCAATGGTTCAAAAGGAACCCTTAAAAGACATGCAGATAGAATTGTTTTCCACATCTGAAGGAATATATGCAATCAACAGTCCAGTCAGGGTAAAAATATTATCTGTATTACGAAAAGGTGAATTAAGTTTTGATCAGCTTGTAGAGCTCTCAGGGAAAGCTAAATCAACAGTATCTGTACATCTTAGAAGAATGGTAGATGAAGGAATAATAGGATCCAAGGTAGATGAAAACGACGCCCGAAAAAAGATATTCTTCATTAAATCAGAATATCTGGGTCATCTTTCAGGAAAAAAAGTTATTTCGGAAAATTTTGATGAATATGTTAACAAATACATCGAAAGCGAAGGAGATCCCTTCGAATTTTTCAGACTCATCTTCCATACCCTCAGAGTTTCTCTCATAAGACAAGGCATAGATATAGACCCTATTCTCTACGAAGCAGGAGTTCAAGTGGGTCAAACCCTATATCAAAAGGTTAAAGATCCTGATATTCAAGTTCTCGCCCAAAATATTGCTAAATTCTGGCAAGGTCACAGCCTGGGAACTGTTGAAGTTATTAAACTTGAACCTTTAACCATAAACGTTTATGACTGTTTTGAGTGCCAAAATCTTCCACCCCTTGGAAAAGCTGCTTGCGCCTTTGACTCCGGAATATTGAAGGCACTGTTCACAGCACACTTCCAAGAAGAACAAATAGTAAACGAAACCCGGTGCTATGCATTAGGTGATGATCACTGTTCATTTACAATAAAAAGTCGAGAATGGTAATATACAATAGATTTTTACTTCTTTTTCATTATTATATCCTTAAAAATATATCCCACTATCAATTTAAAAGCTTGAATTGAACAGTGTCCTCGAACTTCCAGTTTAAGTTAAGCAAATCATTAAGAAATATGTCAATTAATTTAAAATACAAATAGATATTTAATTAGTTGTTCAGATATAATAATGTTAATTAATTACGGCCAGTGTTTTGTTTTGGCCTCATTTTCAAATATAATGATAAAATGATTCCCATGGTGAAGAAAATGCGAGGTTTACTTGTTGGAAGGATGCAACCTGTTCACGAAGGCCATCTTGAAGTTATTAAAAGAATTCTTGACGAAGTTGACGAGTTGATAATTGGGATAGGAAGTGCCCAGTTAAGCCACACAGTTAAAGACCCTTTTACAGCAGGAGAACGTGTAATGATGCTAACAAAAGCACTTACAGAAAATGATATTCCTGCATCCAAGTACTACATCATTCCTATTCAAGATGTTGCATGTAACTCAATATGGGTTGCCCATGTTAAAATGCTCACACCTCCATTCCAACATGTCTACTCTGGAAATTTCCTTGTTCAACAGTTGTTTAGAGAGGGCGGATTCGAAGTGACTGTTCCACCGCTATACAATCGAAAAACATATTCAGGAACAGAAGTTAGAAAAAGAATGCTAAATGATGAAGATTGGGAATCTTTAATTCCAAGTTCTGTGAAAGATGTAATTTACGAAATTGACGGAATAAACAGATTAAAACAACTTTCAAGAAGAGAATTGAACGAAATTTAATTAATAGATTAATTAAAAAAACAAGCTAATAGTAGTATCAACTAAACAAACAGTGGTGTTAAAAAAATGACTGTTAGAATCATTGAGAAAGGTGTTGAAGAAATCTCCATCTGCAGTTTATTAGAAGAACTCAAAAAAAACCCTGAAATAAATAAATGCGGTGCTATTTTTTCATTTGAGGGAATTGTACGGGGAGAGGAAACTGGAAAAAAAACCGTACAAATGGACCTAACAACTCCAAACCAGTTAGAAACAGAACAAGAGTTAAAGGAAATAGTTTATGATGTCAAGCAGAAATATGGAGTACTGGAAATAGCAGTAGTTCACTACATTGGCAATTTCAAGCCAGGAGACCCTTTATTTCTAACTGCGGTATCTGGATCACACCGTGATGAAACCAGAAAAGCATTGCATGAAATTATTGAAAGGGTAAAGTACGAACTGGACTTTAAAAAGGAAGAACATACAGAGGATGGTACTAACATAATAATGTCAGGTGGTTAAGTGAAATTTATAAGGGACAGCCTGCACGGAAACCTTCAGATAAATGAATTTGAGGTAAAGTTAATAGACACTCCCCAGATTCAAAGGTTGAGACGTATTAAACAGTTGGGCTTCACATATCTGGTTTATCCTGGTGCTAACCATACCAGATTTGAACACTCAATTGGAACCATGTACTTGGCTTCAAGACTGTCCTATGGATTGAAACTCCCTGATGAACAACGCCAAATTCTTCGTGTTTGTGCCCTTCTTCATGATGCAGGACATGGACCATTTTCCCACGTATCTGAAGCTGTTTTAAAACAATCCCACGAAGAATTAACTTCAAAATTAATTAGAGAATCTGAAATATCTACGATCCTGTCAGAAAAATATGATCCAGAAGAGATCATAAGCCTGATAAGGGGAGAAGGTTCCCTGGGACAGATCATATCAGGAGACCTGGATGTGGACAGGATGGATTATCTCCTTAGGGATTCCTACTACACAGGGGTTGCCTATGGAGTGATAGATGTGGAAAGATTGATTCACAACATGAAACTCGAAGACAACCTTATTTTAAAGTCTAAAGGAGTTCAAGCTGCAGAAAGTATGCTACTTGCCAGGTACTTCATGTATCCAAGTGTTTATCAACATCATACCACCAGAATAATCAATTCAATGTTTAGAAGATGTCTGAAGCAGCTCTTCAAAGAAGGACACATAGACCCTGAAAATATTTACAAGTACGACGATGCAGATATAATTAGTATAGCAAGATACCAAGAAGGATTAATTGGAGATATTATCCATAGACTAGACAATAGAAAACTTTTTAAAACAGTTTATTCACTTAAGCTGGATGAACTAACAAATCCCGGTGCTATTTTCAAAATAGAACCCAAACAAATTCAGCAATATGAAATACAGATTGCAGAGGAACTTGGAGTGCCTGAAGATTACGTTATTGTGGACGTTCCAGACTACCCTTCCTTCGATGAGATGAAAACATTGGTATCATCCAATGGAGACCTAGTCAACCTTTCAAAGATTTCAACCATAGTGAGTACACTTAGAGATGCTAGATTTAATCATGCTGATCTCTGCGTTTATTTACCTGAAGAGTACTCAAATCTTGCTAAGGATGTTTCATTTAACCAACTCATTGACAATCCTGAGTAAGTTTTCAATTCCAACTAAATTTATAATTAAAATATCATAAGAGCTGAAAAAAATGATAGTAGTAGCAATTACAGGAGCGAGTGGAGTTATATACGGAAAAAGACTTCTAGAAGTTCTTAAAGAGAAAAATATTGAAACAGCAGTTGTTTTAACAGATCCTGCCAAGATCATACTTGAATACGAACTAAATTCTACAGAAGAAGAAATAATTGATCTGGCAACTGAATTCTACCCTTCAAAGGATCTAACAACTGCAATTAACAGCGGATCATTCAAATTTGAATCCATGGTGATAGTTCCATGTACCATGAAAACCCTCTCTGCAATTGCCAATGGATATGCGAATAATGCAGTTACAAGAGCTGCTGATGTGGCACTTAAAGAACGTAGAAAGCTTGTTGTAGTTCCAAGAGAAACCCCGCTTAGGACTGTGCATCTGGAGAACATGGTACAAATAAGCAGGGAAGGAGGTATTATCTTACCAGCAATGCCAGGATTTTATCATTTACCAGAAAAAACTGAAGATCTAACAGATTTTGTGGTTGGTAAAATTTTAGATGTGCTCGGCATAGAAAACCATCTATTCCAAAGATGGACCGGTGAAATGCAATGATCAAAGACTCTGATTTCATAAAAAATCCAAAGGTTCCAGGACCAACCAAGGAAGAGATCAGGTGCATTTTACTATGCAAATCTGAAGTTTCAGAGGAAGATGTTGTGGTGGATATTGGATGTGGAACAGGTGGTCTCACAGTAGAATTTGCAAAAAAAGCAAAAAAAGTTTACTCCATAGATCTAAATCCTCTAGCCACACAAACAACCCAAGAAAATGTTAATAAACACCAAGTTAAGAACAAGGTTGAAGTTATCCAAGCAGATGGATTAGAAGCACTTGAGGATCTTGAAGAATTTGATGTTCTCATGATTGGAGGTAGCAGTGGAAAACTACCACAACTGATAAAGAAGGGTTACAAAAAACTTAATAAAAACGGAAGAATTTTAGTAACATCCATTCTACTTGAAACAGCAACAGAAGCAATTTCCACCTTCAAAGAACTTTCCCTTAAATCCGAAGTTGTTAATATTATGATATCCAAGGGAACCCCCGGTCAAAGGGGAACAATGATGTACTCAAACAATCCAATAACAGTTGTGATTACTGAAAAATTATGAAATCGTTCTAGAGAGATAAATGATGGTACCATGAAAATTCTCGAGAGGTTCAGTTGGAACATCAAAATAGCAGGCATACTCATTTTTTCATCATTGGTCCTTTACATTGTCCAGACAATGATATTTAGGGAACCTAAAACCGAACTTTTTTATATTGGTATTAATATGGTTTTCCTTCCAATTGAAGCACTTATTGTAGTTATAATTATACAAACAGGCATAAATGAACGAGAAAAAAAATTAATGCTTGAAAAGCTCAACATGGTTATTGGAGCTTTTTTTAGTGAAGTTGGAACTGAACTTCTGACTGAAATATCCAAGTTTGATTCCAAGTCAACCAAAACCAGTAAAATTTTGATTATCAATTCACGTTGGGAAGATGAAGATTTTGAGCACGCCAAAAAGAACATCAATTCACTCGCACACAGCCTCATGATCATCCCCTCCAATAAAGAAGTTGCAGATTTTTTATACCAATCCAAACTTTTTCTTCAAGATAAAAGAATGTTTCTACTTGCACTTCTTGAAAATCCCAATCTGTTAGAACATGAAACCTTCACAGATCTGTTGAGAGCTGTTTTTCATTTGACTGAAGAACTTGATAAACGTGAAAACACCTATGATTTACCTGCATCGGACTGTGAACATTTAAAAGAAGATGTTCAAAGGGTTTATGACCTTCTAATATTTGAATGGTTGAACTACATGGAACATTTAAAAAATAATTATCGTTACCTATTCTCACTTGCAATGCGTACCAATCCATTTGATCCAAATAAGACCGTTGTGATCAAAACTGTTGAAAGCAGTTCCAACTTAGACTAGTAACTAGTGTACTGAATCCTCCACTTTAAACAAGATTCAATCTGAAAAATAATGCTAAATGTGAATTTTAATTCGCAAAATATTTAAGTGGTAATAATCAAAGCTACCTACAATAAATAATTCACTTAAAAAACTAGATGTGGTTGATCTAATGGAGAGGTTAACTCTCAAACAGTACCGACAAATGGTTGAAGAAGTAATTGAGTTCAAAGAATTGAACGGAGAAATGCCGGCATTTACCATCATTGAGGGATGCAAAATCAGTAAAAGCGTCTACGTTAACATGATAGAAACTGCCAACAAATTTATTCTGGAAATGGGTCGTAACCCTGAAATTGTAGAGATTAGTGATTCATCGGAAATTAACTTCAAGTGTTAAAACGATGGAGTAACTGTAATACTACCCAATAGTTCCGGATAATTCTCCAAACAAATTTTAATTGTATTAAACATTTTGCTCAAAAATTTTTGTTTATATCTTTTTTTTCTGAGCTTAAACATTCCCTAAATTTTATAGTTGCGAATCAATTCATCAAATATTTATTTAAATCTTTTAATTTAGATATAATAGAATAAATTCTGTTTGTTACCCAAAAAAGCACAATATTAACTTTTGATATTTAAAACATCTTTGTAGTTTCTTTTGTAGACATGTGCACTCACTGAATGGATTGTTATGGGTCCCATCTTAACTTTAAGATGGTTTGAAAGATATTTTAATAGACCCCGAAGTGCAAAGAAATTTTGAATCCATGAACCATAATAATCAACACTTCTGCATACAGCAGTTAGGTAAATTCTATTTTTACGGATTATGATGTCTATCATCACCAAACTTGGAACATTATCTTTGTAGTGATCAATTGAGGGATCAAAAATAGTTATAACAGCTCTTCTTGTGGTACTGTTACGTTTAAGACGAACCAAGACTGATTCTATTTGATCTGTTCGGATGCTGTATACATCACGCCCTATTTTAAATCCAAAGTGACTTCTTATTCTGTTACCATAGTCAGTCCCATTCAATCTGCTCTCAGGATCTAAAAAGTGGTTTTCACATCTTTTAAATTTTTTTATGGTGAAATAACCCTCTGGAGGTTGGGAATTAATGGGATCATTTACTTTCACTACTACGTTTAGTAACTCCTTGGTGAATTCTTCATTTTCATCCTCCAGTTCATCTCCAAATTCCATGATCTGTTTTAAAACAGTTTTCCATGCGTCTGTAGCCAGTTGAGATTCTGTTGTAAACAAATTTTAAACCCCCATATAGAAAATTGAAGAAATAGTTAGTTTCCCATTGTTTTGGTTTCAATTATTATCAAGAAGATTATCCCATGTGAGTGAGAGAATCCATGAGTTTAGTATCTAAATCTAGTTTTTATTGTTTTGATTTAAAAATGTATTTCAAAGTTTCTACTTCCAACTCTGTCCAACATAAAAATTTTTTTAGTTAATATTTACATTACTCTACCTTTGAAATATCTTGGGGACTGTTTAGATTGAGAAAACTTTTCTTTGGAAGATCAAATTCATCAATTTTTATGTACTTAACATTTAACCTTTTTATTAGCGCTTTAACATTCTTCTGATCCTTTAATAGAAGATCTTCTATTATTTCCTTGGATCTAACTGGATAAATGGAGTGAAGTGGTTCCATATTTCCATCTGACCATATTGGTACGAATGATTCAAAATCAGGGTAGTTTTTAGAGATTTCAAAGAGTTGTGTTACCAGTTCTTTGGAGATGAATGGAGAATCACATGGGGCAATCAGGGCCTTATCAGAATTAATTGCACTGATCCCTGTATAAATTCCTCCAAGAGGTCCTTTATCTTTTATAGTATCCTTCAATATTTTGAAGTTTGAAGATTCTAAAAAAGCATTTTTGGATAGTAAATTTTTGTATTTGTTGTACTGAACTTCATTTCTCAGAACCAATACTACTTCATCTGCAACCTGATTTAAAGATTCAAGCACGTGGACGATCATAGGTTTACCGTGGTAATTCATGGATCCCTTGTCCTGACCCATCCGAGTACTCAGCCCTCCACATAACACAATTACAGATTTCATATGGTTCTTACCAACGTCTAATTGTCAAAAAATATTCTATATTTTAGTATAATCCTCGATAATAAAACATATATGTTTGGGATCGTGAGAAATTGGATGAACTTTACTAATTTTTAAAGAAAATAAAAAAAAAAGTTATTTGATGTGGGTTTTACAACAATCTTGTTGTTGGATAGTTTGGGCTTTCGTTGGTTATTGTAAGGTCGTGTGGATGGCTTTCTGTCATTCCACTTGGAGAAATTCTTACAAATTTAGCCTTTTTCTGCATGTCTTTTATGTTGTTTGCTCCACAGTAACCAAATGATGCTTTTATTCCACCAATTAGTTGGAATAGAATTTCATTTGCAGGTCCTTTGTAGGGTACTACTCCTTCAACTCCTTCAGGAACGAGTTTTGCATGTTTCATCGGTCCCTTAACTTCCTGGAAGTAACGGTCTGTTCCTGCTCCAACTCCACCGGTCATAGCTCCTAATGAACCCATTCCCCTGTATTGTTTGAACTTCCTTCCGTTCATTATAACAACATCTCCAGGTGCTTCGCGAGTACCTGCTAAAAGACTTCCAAGCATGACTGCATCTGCTCCAGCCCCTATGGCCTTCGCAATATCTCCAGAGTATCTTAAACCACCGTCTCCTATAACTGGAACTCCGTAGTCTTTGGCAACATCTGCCACCGATGATATAGCTGTTAACTGAGGTACTCCAACTCCAGATATGATCCTGGTTGTACATATGGAACCTGGACCTATACCCACTTTGAATCCATCAACTTCTGCTGCCATGAGATCTTCTGCAGCTTCTCCTGTGGCTATGTTACCTACTAAAAGATCTGCATCAATATTTTCGTTCATGGTTTTAACAGAATCCACAATACTTGGTTTGTGTGCGTGTGCACAGTCCACCGCAATTATATCTGCACCTGCTTCATCAAGTGCCATTGCCCTGTCAAGATCAAATGGTCCTGTTGCTGCGGCAACTAGGAATCTACCCTTTTTATCACGGGATGCATTTGGGAAATTCTTTCTTTCAAGTATATCCCTCATTGTGAGTATGCCCACAATGATACCGTCCTTAACAACAGGCAGCCTCTCAACTTTGTTTTCATAGGCTATATCAAGGGCCTCTGCAGGTGTGGTGGATTCAGATACTGTGACAACTTCCTCTGTCATGATATCCTGAACCATTCTCTTTGGATCAGAATTTATAATAGGTTTTACATCTCTCCGACTTATTATACCTACGACTGTTCCATCCCTAACAACAGGAAGTCCGCTTATCTCTTCTTCATCCATAATTTCCTGTGCTTCTACAATGGAGGCTTCAGGACTTATGGTGATAACATCCCGTATTGTAAGATCACCGGACCGTTTAACCTTTTTGATCTCATTAATCTGCTCATTAATGGTCATATTTCGGTGAATAACACCTAATCCACCTTCTTGAGCTAAAGCTATTGCCATTTCTCCTTCTGTTACTGTGTCCATGGCGGAACTAACTATTGGGATGTTAATTCTGTAATTTCTTGAAATTTGGGTCGTAGTTTCAACGTCCTTGGGTTCAACCGAAGATACTGATGGTAACATCAAAAAATCGTCAAAAGTGAACCCTTCTGGTGCATTAATCAATTTTTCCGAGAACATATAAATACCTCCAACCCTCAAAAGGTTGTTCAAATAGTTTCTTGGGTTTAAATCTCATTAAACCCTTACCTTCAGTTTCCTTGGATAAAATAAAATTCCACAAAAAACTGTATTAAATTTCTTTTATATTAGATTTCAAAACTTTAAAAGTTTTCTATCATGTCCTTCAATTCCTTCACAGCAGTTCTGTGTATACTTCCATTGTTTCTGTCTCCACCTGTGCATGCAGCTCCCCTTATCCCTACAACATCACATCCTATATCGTAGAGTAATTTAAGCTGATCCTTTTTAACAGAACCTGCCAAAGCAGATTTCAGACCGTAATCATGTATGCTGTCGTTGAATTTTTGAAGTTTTTCAACATCCATAAAATCAAATAAAGTTTTTCCATCCTTAACTGCTGTGTCGACCATTGCAAGATCTGCTCCTGCATCGGCAGCTACACGTGGAATTTCCATGGGATCAACTGCACCTACCCTGTGGGCATCAGCGTATCCAGATGCGACTACCAATGCATCTTCATCAAATTCTCTAACAGATTTAACCACATTTTCCATGACTTCTAAAGCTTCATCATAGTTTTTTGTTCCGTAAAGACCTACTTTGATATAATCAGCACCTGAAACAACTGCTCCAGCAGCTGCAAGTGAAACTGTGCCTGGTTTGTATGGAACATCACCCAGAGTTGCACTTACATGCATGCCTTCAGGAGTTATCTCCCTTATATTTTTGATAACCCAAGGAAAATTAGCTCCAAGGGATCCTTCCTTCGGATTTTTAACGTCTACTATATCGGCACCACCTTCAATAGATTCTAGTGCCTCCTCTGCATTTATTGGACTTATTAAGAGAAGCAAATTTTTAACCTCCTACATTTCATCAAAAAAAACCCATTAGTTAACTTAAATCTTATGAGTCCATTGAAATATTATGATTATTAAAGTTGGCAAAACGAACATATAAATATGTTCCCTTAAACTATGATTTGAACTATTTATCCAACATCAAGAAACTTAAAAACACATACACTATGAAGGGTTGGTGATTTTTCAGTAGTTTTTAAATAAAAATTCGACTGAAGGTACATTTATGTTAATTATCACTTTTCTAAAATTACATAATCCATTAAATCCATAGAAATAATTGTCAATTAAAGTTATAGCTGGTGAAAATGACAAGGACCTATAAATTTGCCATAGATACTGCCGTTGCTCAGGCGCATATGAAAGAGGTACTTGAATTCATTTATAAATATTATTTATTGTCTAAACCTAAAAATTTTAGTTCTGTCAACAAAATCAACGGATCAAACAATTCTAAACTCAGTTTTTATGCTATAAATCCAGAATATGGATGGAAAATTTTAGTGGAGATAGTTGCAGGATCACCGTTGGATGTTACGATAACTTCTTACAACGGCACCCCAGAAAAATTCGTTACCAATGTTAAAGAGGAACTTATCCTTGCGGTACAGTTCTTCCATGAATCAATAAGACAGTCCACACTCTACTTCGCATGGGTTGAAGGAGAAGATATTATACCTGAAGAGCCTCCAAGCTCTGGGAAGAAACTTGCTGACAGGTTATTTGGAAGTAACCTTTTGTTTTTATACGTAATCTTTTTCGGAATTAACATCCTATTCTTCATATTTCTCGGACTTGTTTTTGCAGTGATTGCCATACTTGGACTTCAATTGATTATTGTGCTGCTTTCTGACAGGATCTACCTGGCCCGAAACAATTGGAGGATCACACCGTCAAATCCATATGTGCATATAATTGAGTATCAGCTTCCAGTGGAAGAATTTAGGTTGTTTAAAGAAAAATTTGGAAACGACGTAGTAGTTCAGATGAAAAATGACATCTATAAAAGATCTTTGGCAATTGGAAAGGAACCTAGCTGTGAAATTGGAGAGGAAATTTTCGAGGACTATGGATTTAAATGCAGTCCAGACAGTAGTCTGGTGAAGATCGTAGATGTTTACAGCATAGTGAAAACTGCTGCATCTAAATTCAACATACCAATACCTAAAATCGTTATTTCTAACACTATGGTGCCAAATGCAGCTGCAACAGGACCAATTCCAAGTCGCGGTTTGGTGTTAATAACCACAGGTTTGTTGGTTGAACTTGAAGAAGATGAAATATTAAGTGTGCTCGGTCATGAAATGGGTCATTTAAAGGGTCATGACCCTGTTGTGTTGTTTTCCATCATTTCAATTGAATTTATTTTGAGGTTCACCCTTTTCTTCCCACTGGTAATTTTGAATCCAATTATTTACATCATTGTGGTTATGGCGGCCATATTCTTCGTTGCTAAGTTCTTTGAAACACGTGCAGATCTTGTATCTGCCATGAATATAGGCCAACCAGAAGTACTTGCTGAATCTCTTCGAAAAATAGGATTTAACAGGTTACAAATGGAAAGATCATCATCAAATATCCTTAGATGGTTAGCATGGGATCCACACCCACCACTCTACTTCAGAATAGAAAGGTTGGATAAAATGAAAACACCAATCAAAGTGAAACATCCCCTAATACAATCTGCAAAGGATGTAATTAACGGATTTAAACGCTCATTTAAAGGATAAATTTTTAATATTAATCTGCTATGTAGTTTAAATCTAATTTGTGATCATGATGCTTTCCTTATATTATAAATAACTTGAAGTTAGTTAAAGTTCAAAATATAAGTTAAACTATATATATTATTAGATTTATGGTATAGAAAACTATATGATTGGAGTTGAAAAGATGAATGAGATAGTAAAATTTATTAAGGACGCTGGAGTATTTTACATTGCAACTATTGATGGAGATAAACCCCGAGTACGTCCATTCGGATTTACTATGGAGTACCAAAAGCGAATCTATTTTTGCACATCTAATAAAAAGAACGTATACAATCAGTTAAAGTCTAATCCTTATTTTGAAGCTTGTACCTTGTCAAAAGATATGCGATGGATAAGATTGCAAGGCAAAGCAGTTTTTGATTCTAGTACTGATGCAAAAGCTAAAGCATTTGAAGTTATGCCCGGTCTTGCTAAAATATATACAACCGAGGACTTTGAGGTTTTTTATGTTGAAGATGCTGAAGCAACAATGTATAGTATGAAGGATGAACCTAGAACAATAAATCTATGAATTTTGATGAGTATTCATCATAATTCTCCTAACTTTTTTATAATTCGAATATTCATTGATTCTCCTGAATCCTTTCAATATGCAAAGGGTTCCACGTTTCGTGACGCCTAAACCGGTTATAACATCTTCGAATTCATATTTATCTATAAATTAACCTTTCTAAAGTTGATTTAAGTTAACATATTCATTGATCTAATTTCCTTAAGATCTTTCTTTTATAATATTTATTATAGGTTAAATTCTGGTTTTTCTTCTAATTCATTAATATTAAATCTTTCTACTAATTTAAACCCCATTAAAAGCAATCTTTTAATGATTATATAAAGATTATCATAATAATAGACCAAATAAGATAATTTATCATGTAAATATAAGATCAAACAAGTGAGCAACGATGCACTCGATTGATACTATTTATATTAATTATTTTGATTTCAAAATGAAAAATTAGGATATGAGTAAATAATTCACATATTTAGACTATGAAATAAACTATCAATACCACTAAGATGATTATAATGACTATTGCAGGCATAAATACTTTATTTTTGGAAGTTTCCCTTTTCTTGCGGGCGTAATGCTGAATTGTTTCATCCACATCTTCGTCAAGATCTTCATCAATCAATGAGATCATCCCCATATTAACAGAACTCAGTTTATGTTATGTTCTTGGAAGCTAATAGTTTTTGTGATATTTGGCACGAAAATTACTTTGAAAATGTATTTATAACCCTGAATTTCAATTTAAAAAAAGATAAGAAAGAATTGGTTAACCTTGAATTTTGTTTTTTTACAACGTGGGTGGTACCATTGTGTCGAATATTATAAATTTGCATTACGACTTAAAATGGCGACCCCTTTTTTTTAATGTTCTCCCTAATAATTCTGTGCTCATCACATGCAAGACCCATAATTACGGCATCGTTCCTTAATTTTTTAATGAGTTCACTGGTTTTCACCCCTACAGGACATTCATATGTACATTGACCACACATTGTACAGAGATAAAGCCCTGAATCTTTGCATGTTTTTTCATCATCTATGAAGCTGCTTAATACAACACCCCTACCACCAAGATGTCTTCTGTAACCAAAATCATTCCCAACTACGTTGTATATTGGACACGTTACAATACAACTTCCACATCCAATGCATAACAAACATTCCCCACCCTCTTCAACAGCTTTTCTCCGGCCATTGTCCAAAAGAACCACAACAACTCTTCGGGATCCATACATATTCTTTAGTAGGATCTGTTCTATATCTGCTGTTTTTGACGGGGACGAAATGATGTTCATGTACGCCGGCACAGTTTTACCAGAGGCATAGATTGTTTCAAGTTTTACAACGGACACTGCATCTTCAATTGTTTCGACAAATTTGTCAATACCAACTAGGATGATATGAGTATCAAGCATGGAAACCAGACTGATATTTCCCTCGTTGTGAACAGTTACTATGGAACCATCATCTGCAGCAACAGAATTGGCCCCTGTAATTCCTACACTACATTTAGAAATATTCTTAACAACATCATCCTTGACTGTGTTGAGTATTGTTCTGGGTTCGGGTTCAACATCCACCCCATAATGATTGGATAAAATAACCGCTATATCATCCATTCTAAGGTGTGATGCTGGCCCTATTGGATGTGATGGTCTGCTATTTGGATCTAACTGCACAATTCTGTCCCCTAGATCCGTTTCAATAACACTGACTCCCTTGAATTCTAAAAATTCAGTTAGCCCAATTTCCCCCGCTGTGTTAGATTTTGACTTGGCAACGATACTTTGATCATGAACTATTGAGTAAATGGCTTCAAGGGCATCTTCTGGTTTATCAGCAGTCACAACTTCCACACCATTTTCTTCAAGTTTTTCAATTCCCCTTGAAACCAGTTCTTCCATATTATCAATGGAAAATTTCCTTATCTGATTTACACGTTCTTTAAGTTCCTCTGTGCGTTTGCTGTGGAGTATATTGGACTTTCTCCCGTCAAGTATTCCAAAGGACCTGTTCATTGCCTTGATCTCAGACTGTTTCATTTTTCCATCCCCATGAGTATCAGTTCTGTAAGATCCATTACACGCTCCACAGATCCATTTTCGCCTTGGTTTTTAGTTTTTTCAAGTGCATTTTCAAGGTTCAATATACAAAATGAACAGGTTGTAACTAAAATGTCAGCACCAACTTCTTCTGCATCCTGAATTCTTCTACAACCAACTTCCAATGCAAGTTCTGGAAATGCAGATTTAACCCCTGATCCCGCACCACAGCATCTTGACCTTTCCCTATTTCGTTTCATCTCCACAAGATCAGCACTTGCTTTAATGGCATCCCTTGGTTCTTCATATATTCCAGAATGTCTGCCAAGGTGGCATGGATCATGGTAGGTCACAGTTTTTTCTGTTGAATTTACGTGAATCTTGTTTTTAACCAAGAGTTCTTTTACAAGCTCGGATGTGTGAATCACATCTAATTCAACATCAAATAAAGCTTTGTAATCATTTTTTAAAGTGTTGTAACAGCCTGAACAAGATACAAGTATTGTTTTTTCATTAGCTGCCAGAATATCTTGCAGGTTGTTTTTCATTACTTCTTCTGCCTCATCTTTAAACCCTGTTCTCATTAGAAATGATCCGCAACAAGATTCATTGCCAAGCAAAGTGTAATCAACACCTGCCTTTTTTAAAATCTTTTCTGTGGCCTGGGCAACACCTGGAAGTTTCTCCCTTACAACACAACCCTTGAAGTACAACATTTTTTTCAATCATCCACCAACTTTTTTGTTAATAACAAAGTTATTCAACATTATTGGTATGTTTATCGCTAAAAAAAATAATGTACCATGATAAAAATAATGGAAAAAAATTATATGTTTATAGGCAGAATCAGTGCCTAATTAAGTTGGAGTAAACTCCAAGACCATAAGCCACATGTTCTACAGGCAGAAGTATAAAAACTAAAACTGAATATAAGGATTTAGTTCTCATGAACACTTCAAAAAATACTAGGATCGCAAATAAGATGTACAACCCCATTGGAATCAAGGTTATGAACCCTAAAAAATAGTACAACGGAATCAGAAGAATGATGTAGGCTATGAAAAGGGTTGTTAATGGTACGTTAATGGTTATCATGGACCGGTGTTTTTTTACAGTGTTTGAGATGTTTACACCGTATTTGAACATGTTTGATGCAAATTCTTTAATAGATCCTGTTTCGTGATGCCAGATTTTAGCTTCAGGCACATTTAGAAACAAATACCCCGCTTTTCTTAATCTGAAGTTGAGTTCATTATCATCGGACATGATTAATGATTTATCATAACGGAATTTGGAAATAATAGATTTTTTGTAGATCGCATTGTAGTTGGCTATGCTTTTTACGTATTTAATATTCCTACTGTGAAATGCAGGATTAGCTCCAGATGCAATGAAAGAAGTTATGAGTGAATTGATGATCATTTCAGTCTTGTTATCAGTTTTTGCAATTAAACGTGGGCCTCCTGCCCCTGCAACATCATCATCAGATTGTAAGATGGATCTGTAGAGTGTTTCTAACCATTTCTTGTCAACCAAACAATCGGCATCTGTGTATGCTATATAATCTGCTGTTTCTGCTGAGTTGTCTATCACCAGATTCCTTGCAAAACAGTGACCATAAAAACCAAAATCATGTTCGTTTAACACTTTATAACTTATTTTGGAGGATTTTAAAATTTTTTCTGCAATTTCACGAGTTTTGTCATCGGAATTTCCATCAACAACCAGTACTTCATATTTTGAACAGTCCAAGCTCTGGTTTAAAACTTTTTTCAGTGTTTCTGAAATATTTTTTTCTTCGTTACGAGCTATTATTCCCACTGTAATTTTTATCATCAAATAGACCATCCTAAAATAAATGAAACTAGATTAAAACTTTATTTTCTTAAATAATTATTTAATACTTATCCATAATTAAACGATCATACAAAGTGCTTTAAGTTTTTAATCCTAAATGTTGATGAGGTTGTTAAATTAAATATTCAATAAATGTAAAAACCAATAGGGTTTAGATTTAATTATAACTAACCACTGAATATATTTTGTGAATGTTTATTCCTCTTAATTAATTCAATGGGATTAAATTATTTGTTTGGATCCTATATATCCCAGAGTAATTATTTTATTTGGATTTTCAGAGCATAATTTGAAAGATATTTATAATTTGCACCTAGAATAGTATTGAAAGCTTTAAAATTTGTTGGGTTGTAACATGGGTTCAGAACGTACTTTAGCAAAAAATACAACGGTCCTTTTAGTTGCAAATTTAATGAGTTATCTTCTGGGATTTTTCACCACACTTTACACAGCCCGGTACCTTGGTGTGGAAGGGTTTGGAATTCTCTCACTTGCCCTGTCTATTACAGGAATATTTGGAGTGTTAACTGATTTTGGACTTGCAACACTCACAATCAGAGAAGTTTCACGTGATAAGTCCCTCGCCGATAAGTATATTGGAAACACTGCAGTTATGAAACTCTTTTTATCGTTGTTAACCTTTGGAGTTATAGGATTACTTGTTTATATTGTGGGTTATCCTCAAACAGTTGCTAATGTAATTTATATTATTACTTTGTCTGTTATAATGACTGCATTTACAGGAATTTTCAATTCAATATTCCAAGCGTACGAAAAAATGGAGTATCTCTCATTAACCATCGTATTAAACGCTGTTATCATGATTGCAGGTATTTTACTGGTTATTTACAGGGGTTTAGATATTGTGGTACTGTCATCGGTGTACTTCTTCTCCAGTCTTTTAGTTTTAATTGCCACATTCATCATATTCTCAAAAAGGTTTTTCATGCCGAGTATCCAATTAGATTTTAGCTTTTGGAAATTAACGTTGCAAGAGTCGTTTTACTTTGGAGTTTCAAGTATTTTGGTTGTTATCTATTTTTACATCGATTCTTTTATGCTTTCAATTATGGTTAACAATTCTGCTGTTGGAATTTACAACGCTGCCTACAAGCTAATATTTGTTTTGATGTTTTTACCAAATGTATTCCTAATATCAATATTTCCTTTGATGTCTCAGCACTATGAATCCAACAGGGAGCTGTTGAAGGTTGAGTATGAGAAGTCTGTGAAGTATTTGTTTGCCATTGCAATGTTCTTCTTCGTGTTTGTGCTGTTATTTGCAGATAAAATAATATACATTATCTATGGATCAGGTTACGATGCATCCATCTTTGCTTTACAAGCCTTGATATTTGTTGTGCCTGTGATCTTCATCACCTACCTGTTTGGAAATATTTTAGGTGCAATTAACAAACAAAGAATTCTTCTAATTGTAACAGCTATAAATGCAATTATAAATGTTGCATTAAATCTGGTACTGATTCCCCACTACAGTTACGTAGGTGCATCGGTAGCAACTGTGATTACAGAAGTTACTGGATTCAGCCTCATGATCATCTACATCTCAAAATACTTCAGCAGCATATCATGGGTCAACAACTTCTTGAAAACAATAACTGTGAGTGTGTTGGTGTTAACAGTGACCTACTTCCTCAGATTGAACATTAACTGGATAATTGCATTAGTTGCAGGAGTAGTTTTATTCTTGGTTCTCATGATAGTGACCAGGATAATTTCTAGAGAAGATCTTGAGATTTTTAAAAGAATTATAAAAAAAGACAGTGACCAGTAAAGTTAGGATTAAAATAAATATAAAGTAATTATTGATTACTTATGATGGTCTAGGCCATTATTAGTCTGTAATAACATTTTTAAAGAAATTTTCCATTCTCTTTGCATAGGCCTTCCAGGAATATTCTTCTGCTATTAATTTAGAGGCCTTTTTAGTCCAGTTTCTGTAATGTTCCATGTTCTCATGAACATCTAATATTTTATTTGAGAGTTCTTCAATATTTCCTGTTTCAACAACCATACTATCATCGGGAAGAACCTCTTTAACTCCACATTCATCTGAAATTATGGTTGTTATTCCCCCTAAAATTGTTTCTAATGGAAATATGCCCCAAGGTTCATATTCTGGAACAAATACTGAGATATCTGCAGTATCGTAGAGTTTGTACAACTCTTCATCAGATATGGAATCATAGAACATGATATCAACCTGATATTCAGCTGCTGTTTGTATCAGTGTCCTTTTATATTTTTTTGATAAAATTCCAACTTCACCACCTACAAAGTGAAGTCTCGAATTGGGAATACGATCTTTAATCTTTCCAAAAGCTTTTATAATGTCAAGCTGTCGTTTTCTAGGATATAATGGCCCTACAAATATTGAATCAAAGTATTCATTGTTTTCATGTTGAATTTTTCTCTCCAGATCCACGCCGGATCCAGTTAATTCCATCTTTTTGTTATCGGGATACATTTCCCTGATGATATCTTTCATTCTCTGGTTGAAGGCCAGTGTAAGCTTCACATTGGAACTTAGCTGCCTATCCTTATCAAGGAAGTAATTGTTTAATTTGGATCCACCATAGTAATATGGTTCGTTACACATCCAAACTGTGGGTGTTTCTGTGTAGCTAGATATCCACTGTGCAGGATGGTTATGGGCGTTTATAACATCATGATCTCCTATTTTGCTTGCTAACTTTTTGATCATTTGATTCCATCTAACGTTGTTGAAGCCAAAAAGATAGTTAACTGCCCATTTCTTGTTTAAAGAGATTATTTCAATATTTTCTAGGAGGGGATCGAATATGTAGTTGTCATTCTTCTCAAAGGTGTAAATTGTGACGTTGTTTCCCATTTTATTTAAATGGTAGCTTAATTTGCAAAGCTGTTTTTCGGCACCCCTTGGATATATTAACTCGGGATGAACAATTCCAATATCCATATTTTATTACCTGCCCTTTTCCATTGATCTGTAAACTTCCATTGTTTGTTGGGCTGATTCATCCCAATCAAATAGTTTTGCCCTTTCTAATCCCATTTGTATTAGATTATCTGCTAGTTTTTCGTCGTTTAAAACCCTGTACATCTCCTTTGAGAGTTTTTCATTGTCGTGTGGATCCAGCATGATCCCAGCTTCTCCAACAACCTCGGGAAGTGAAGTTGTGTTTGATGTTATGACCGGAGTTCCACATGCCATTGCCTCAAGTGGTGGAAGACCAAAACCTGCATATTCACATGGGTACACCAACAGATCAGCAGCACTGTACCATTCAGGCATTTCCGGTTCTGCTACGTAACCTGCAAATATCACATCGTCAACCAGATCCTGCTGTTTTATTAACTTTAAAAGTTCCACACGTGCATCGTTACTTTGTGATTCACCGATTTTTAAAAGCTTAACATTGGGCATCACTTTTTTAAGTTTGTTAAACGCCCTTATTAAATCAGGAACATTTTGTCTTGGTGTTTCTGAACCTACGTAAAGCACTACCTTGTCTCTGTCTGAAATATTGAATTGTTTTAAGATTTCCTTACTTTTAATGGGCTGGTAAAGCCTGTGATCAACTGCAGGGTATACTATGTCGATTTTTTCTTCGGGATAATCCAAATATTTGAGAATTTCATTCTTTGAAAATTCTGATATGGTTATGATACGGTCTGCTGTGGGCATCCACTTCATATTTTCCTTCCAAATATATGATCTGTCATTATCATAGACCCATGGAATAAGATCAAAACATGTTAACACTGTCTTATAATTTTCCAGTGATTTTAAGACGTATGCAAGTTCTTGGGTTGTTATATGTTTGATATTTTCTTCCTTTAACTTCCCCTTAATTTCATGAATGTACCTGTACTGATCCATTCGGTCCATCATCCGAAAAGCTGTTTTAAAGAGGAAACTGGAAACTCTTCCAGGTTCTCCTCCTTGAAAATTGTCAGTTACTGCACCTGATCTTTCAGGGGTCATATTCAGCCTTTTTTTCAAGATATCTGCTAAAGGTTTGTATTCAATGATGTTAAGATTTACATCATTGATTCTCCCAAATATCTCCATTTGATACTTGGATCTACCAAATATCTTCGAAGATTCAACACCATTAATATAATCGATTTCCATAGAGCACCACTAATTAATTTGTTTCCTGAACATACAATCCCTTACTGATCTAATTCCCTATAAATTTCCCCTGTTGTATTAGCGCTTTCATCCCATTGGAACAATTTTGATCGTTTCAAACCCCTTTGAACCAGTTCTTCTTTTCTGGATTCGTTGGTTAAAACTTCGAACATTGATTTTGACATTGCATCTGTATCGTTTGGATCAACCATTACTCCAGCATTTCCCACAACCTCGGGAAGAGAACTTGTGTTCGATGTTATGACAGGAGTTCCACATGCCATTGCCTCAAGTGGAGGCACTCCAAATCCTGCATATAAACAAGGATAAACCAGCAGATCCGCTGCATTGTACCATTTGGGAAGTTCTTCTTCAGCCACGTAACCCGTGAATATCACGTTTTTTTCCAGTCCAGTTGCTTTAATTGTATTTAAAAAATGTTCCCTGGCACCAAAGCTTTGTGGATCTCCAACTTTAATCAATTTAAAATCAGGATATGTTTTTTTGAGTTTGGACAGCGATTTTAAAAGAAAATCTAAGTTCATTCTAGGAGTTTCTGATCCTACGTAGAGAATGGTTTTTTGGTTTTCCGGAATATTAAATCGTTTTAATATGGTTTTATCCCTTTTTGGATGGTAAACTTTATGATCAACAGCAACACTAACTATTTCTATCCTTTCTTCTGGATAGTTTAGTTCTTTCATTATCTCCATCTTTGAAAATTCTGATATGGTTATGATACGGTCTGATTTTCTTAACCCTGTCATAATATTCTTCCAGTACTTACCATGATCATTCTCATAAACCCATGGAATTAGATCGTAACATGTAACAACGGTTTTATCAAGATCCATGTGATTTAAGAGGTATGCAAGTTCTTGGTTGGTTAAATGTTTGATATTATCTTGATGGATGCTGTTTTTGACTATTAATCTGTACCTGTATCTGTCAATTTCTTGTACTGATTTTCTTGCCTGGTTAAAAAGAAAATTTTTGATCCCTGAGTCCTTTGAGTTTTCATCGGATTTTTTTTGGGCTTTAGCATCTGTGTTGTTTGGGGGTGTTAATCGTTTTTCAAGGTTTTGCATTATGGATTCATATTCTATGACATTTAAAATTACATCAAGTCTTTTTCTTATTTCCATCTGATACTTGTACATTCCAAACATTTTATCTGATTTTGGACCGTTGATGTAATCTATTTCCAGCATAAAAACTTTGTCTCCAGTTAGTTTAGAATTTTAATAAATATTATCATGAAGGCCATCCATTTTAAATGGTTTGACAGTTATATTTTTTGTTATAAATGGATTTTAATGATTTTCAATGAGTTTATTGTAAAGTTTTTCTGTTTTTGTTGTTACTTCATCCCAAGTGTAATTATTTACCATTTTCAATCCATTTTGTCCCATTTCTTCCCTCATTTCTCCATTTTTAAGTAGTTTTGTGAGGTGTTTGGCAACAGTTTCAAAATCGTAGGGTTTGGCTAAAAGTCCGTTAACACCGTTTTTAACTATGTCTGGAATTCCCCCTAGATCTGACGATACTATAGGTAATCCTGCAGCCATTGCTTCAAGGTTAACTATTCCAAATGATTCTGCAAGGGTTGTAGATGGTAAACAAAATATGTCCGCTGCCTTGTAGTAGAGTGGTTTTTCATCATCTTCCACAAATCCTGTGAATATAACATCATCATAAATTTTCATCTGTTTAGCAGTTTCCTTAAGCTCGTTATCCATGTGTCCACGTCCAGCAAATATTAGTTTTGCAGTTGGAAAAACATTTTTAACTAATTTAAATGCTTTTAAAAGGATGTCTGGTCCTTTGTACTCAACTAGGCTTCCGAAAAATAGTATGATTTCTGAATCTTGGGGAAGGCCCAAAATTTCCCTAGATTTTTCCCTTGTTACTGGGGTTGTGACCTCTTCAATATTAATTCCATTGGGTATAACAACGATTTTATCGAGATATCTCCTTAGAAATGGAGATTCTTTTGCATATGACTTGGTAGTTGCGATTATAGTATCTGCAGATTTGAGAACCCTGTGTATGAACAGTTTGTTGTAGAGTGAAACCCCCGCATTTCTTGCGAAACTTCCACCAGTTTCAACACCATCAAACTGGTATGTCAAAACAAATGGAAGCTTTTTACGTTTTGCATAGAGGAGTGCTGGAAGATCAGAGTAGGGTATGGGCGAATGTGCATGTACAATGTCCATATCATAATTTAATGGGTTGTATATAAGTTTGATGGAAGGGTTGGCACTAGCTATTTTTAAACTGGTGCCATGGCGATGAACCTTCATGTTTGGGTAGAGTTCTATACTGTTTTTAGAATCTATGGATGTTGTAAAAACATCAACCATGTTACCTCTGTTAGCCATGTTAACTGCCAAGTTGTAGGCCGCAATTTCAGTGCCACCATGTGCATATTTATTTATATAATCCGGAGTGTTTACTAAGTTTGGGTATGGGAAATGTCCCACAAAATATCCGATTCTCATTTAATCGCGTCCAGAGTCAATTTAATTAAATTTAACTATTTTAAGGGTAAAAATTAAAGGATATCAACTTCCCGTGGCTTTTTTAGAAGATATAGTTATATTTGATCCGAAGAAGATTTTGTTTTGTCCTGTTTTTTGGTATCTTCTCCCATCTTCCTTGCCAGTGCAAGTTCACGTACCAGATCAGTGAGTTCTTCCTCTACTGTTTCTATTTTGTTGTACATCTTGAAGATCAGGTAGAAACATAGAAGCAGTCCAATTATAAGAACAAAGTCCAAACCTCTTCCTATTCCCGTGTAAACAGCAAGGAAGTTGGTTGAGTTTGGATCAATGGCTATAAAGATGACTCCCAACCATATGAGTATCCAAACAAACATCATTCCAAGAGACATTTTACCGTCTCTGAATCGTAATATGCTGAGTACTATCGCCAAAATTCCCAGGATAATTGCTATTACTTGGTATATCATCAACATTGTTTTTGTCCCAAAAAATTTTTTATATTAAATTCCGTGCTTTCATTTGATTTATTAGTGTTTAATCCTAAATTTTTTTTCTATAAAAGATGTGATTTGTTAATTTGAATTTGAAAGTTATAATTTTTTATTTAAACAGTTTGAAAATGAGCTTTGAAAGTATTTTCAAACCCTCAAACAGGTTGGTACCCTTCTTCATGGTGTAGTCTGTGTAAATAGTTTTCATTGGTACTTCCTTAAGCTCTAGGTTTTGCCTTTTAATTTCGCCTATGATTTCAGAGGAAACTCCATAATCCCTGGAATTAATGATAATGGCTTTTGCAGCCTTCTTGTTAAATGCCCTTAATCCTGATTGGGAGTCCCCAACTTTTATACCGTAGAATATCATTGTGATGAGGTTCATTACGGAATTTCCATATTTTTTACTTCTGGGCATGTCATCAAAATCTCTGGTTCCAATACAGACATCTGCCTCTTGATGGATGATCGGATTTATAACGGTGTAGATATCATTGGGATCATGCTGTCCATCAGCATCAAATGTTACTATAACATCTGCATTCTCTTCAAGAGATGCTTCTATGCCTGTTTTGATTGCTGCACCCAATCCTCTGTTTAGAAGATGTCTACAAATGAATCCATGATTATTTTCTTCAATAAATTTTTTTACTATGTTGTTGGTTCCATCCATTGAACCATCATCCACCACAACAAATTCAAAACCCATTATTGAAAGATCGTGTAAAACCTTTTCAATGGTTTTTTCTTCGTTGTAGGCCGGCACTACCACAAATGTTCTCATTGAATCCTCTCTAAACTGAAATATAAATGGTTGATCCAAAGGTAAATCTTATTTTTTTTATCAGCGATTGTTAATTGAATTAAGATGTTTTTTTTAACATATAATTCTTTAGTAAGAATTTGTTTATGGATAGTTATTATTTTGATTAAAAAAAGGAAATTTTAAGGGGTTTAATTTATCAATGCTGCGAGTTCAGCAACCCTTTTACCAAGATTTTGTGATGTTGCTATGCCAACATCATCCTGCTCTGTACTGCCTTTAGGTCCACCAACTCCAGTTCCACCATAATGAGCCATGGGTGCACCATCCCCCACTATTATTGCGTCATGTATTAACAGAAAATCATGTATTGTTGCGATTGTGCTTTCTTGACCGCCATTTCTTGAAGCTCCAACTGCTAAAGCTCCCCCTACTTTGTTTCTAAGTCTGAAAGATCCTCTTAAAGGTCTTGATCTGTCTATGAACATTTTTAGCTGGGATGTGACACTTCCAAAGTAAACAGGACTGCCAATTATCATCCCATCTGCTTCCATTATTTTTTCCATAATTTCTCCCATATCATCGTAGATAGCACACTCACCCGTGGCTTTGCATATATCACATGCTACACATGGTTCTAAGCTTGCAGATCCTAAATTTATTATTTCAGTTTCTGCACCAACTTCTTCAGCTGATTTTAATGCTGTTTCTACTAGAAATGCTGTGTTTCCATCTGTTCTGGGGCTGCCTACTATTCCTATTATCTTGACCAAATTTAATACCTCCAATTTAATATTTTTTTAGTTTTTATAAATTTAAGTTTTGAATTTAAACGAGTAGTAAATTTAAAATTTGAGTCATCAACCTAATATATTGTATCCATAGTTGATTGTGATACTGTTTGAATTTAATGTTACAAACCAATTAATTTAAAGCCAACCATGAACAATGAATATCAAGGAATCCCTATACAAACTAGATTATTAAGGTTCACCAAAATAAAGGTAAGATAAACTTATTTTCAAGTTCTAAATCTGAATAATGCTCACTTTACAGATAGGGATGGTATTAATTAACTTTTTTCGAAATGGATAAAATTTTTAGAAAGTGGAAATGAGATGACAACTAACGAACCATACGAACCCAAAGTAATAGAATCAAATGTTCTTGAAATCGTTGAAAACTGTTTTATCAGTGAAAACAACGGAAATTTAAATGCCAGAGCAGAAGCTATGAAGGATCTTGAGTCATTTCTTGTTGAAACTAACGAAGGATCCTACACCATCAAGTGTCAGGATTCTGAGGAAACCATGCACACCTACCATGGAGGTATCAACGAATCCATTGAAAAATATGTCAAACCATCCCATCTAAATGAGAAAAGAGAGATGAAGATATTAGATGTGTGCAGTGGTGTCGGATACACAGCAGCCACCTGTATCGAACAGTTGAACCAACCACGGGAAGATGGCGGTTTACCATTATTAAACATTGAAATGGTTGAAATATCAGCATTAACCCTTGCAACAGGACTAATTTTACCAAGTCCTATTAAATCCCATATGATAATAAAAAAAGCCATTGAAGACCAGCTTTACAGTGAAGGGTTTTTAACTAACAGACTTGTTAACACTAAAATTCCTGAAAACATCAACATCAGCGTCAACATAACTGATGCCAGAAACCTTGTGAAGAATGATCCTAATGGAAATGGAACCTCAAAAAATTTTGTTAAAGATAATGCTCATCAATTTGATGCAATTTTTCTCTTAGCATTTTCACCATTTGAATCACCGGAACTTTACTCACTGGAATTTTTATCAGGACTAAAACCATTACTAAAGCCTGATGGAATGATATCAAGCTTCTCCAAATCCCATACAATGAGATATTCCCTTGTAAAAGCTGGTTATCACATTGGCGAAGGTCCTGAATTTGGTAGGAGTGGAGGCACCATAGCATCAACAGCGCTTGAGCTGATTGAAAAACCCATTTCAATTGATGATGAGAGAGTAGTTGCACTCAGCGATGCTGGTGTACCATTAAGGGATTTAACCCTTGGAGATTCGAGTTTGGAAATTCTTGAGAGAAGAGATGAGGAGCGAGAAAATGTGAGGGGAAAGTTCAAATTCCCATCAACAGTCAGATGTCCAGTATTTCTTGGTAAAGACCTGAAAGAAAGTAGGTTGAAAAGAAGAGTATTGAATGGTCTTAAAACCATTGGGATTGATAATTTACATTCTCAAAAATCCATGTACCTTATCTGTCCACAATATCAGGACTGTGTTTGTGGTAATTCCTGTAAACCAATTGATAATTCAAGGGATAGAATCATTGAAATGGAGAAAAGATTAAATATTTTGGCTGTTAACCAGTTATCTTCTAAAAAAAATTTGAATTAAAAAAAAATATACTATAAAATATATAGTTTAACCATGCACTAAAATTTCATGATACACGCTAATACAACAAACAGTTTTCAATGATTTTATGTAAAGGTTTTTTGTATAAAAATTACAACAAAATAAGGATTAAATAAACAGAATCCGCCATTAATTAATAACGATAATAAAAGGTGAGGGTATATTGAACTTTGAAATAAAAAATAAAGATGTTATGGGAAGAACTGGAATTATTAAAACTCCCCATGGAATTATTAAGACACCTGCATTGATGCCAGTAATACATCCAGGTAAACAAACACTAGATGTCAAGAAGTTTGGTGCTGAAGTTGTCATAACCAATGCTTACATCATGTACAAAAACGAAGATTTGAGGGCAAAAGTTCTTGAAGAAGGTGTTCATGAACTCATTGATTTTCCAGGACCCATAGTAACAGATTCAGGTTCATTCCAACTATCAGAATATGGTGATGTTGAAGTAACAAACAAGGAAATAATAGAGTTTCAAGAGTTGATTGGTACAGATATTGGAACCTCACTGGACATACCAACACCTCCCTATGTTAAGAGAGATAGGGCTGAGAAGGAACTTGAAATAACAATTGAAAGGGCTAAAGAAGCCATTGAAGTGCGTGGAGATCTTATGCTTAACTCTGTTGTGCAGGGTTCAACCTTCGCTGATCTGCGTTCAACATGTGCCGAGACCATTGGTGCCATGGATTTCGAATGTTACCCAATAGGTGCAGTTGTTCCATTAATGGAATCTTACAAGTATTCTGATCTTGTTGATGTGGTAATGGCATCTGTAAAAAATCTCCCAGATTCAAAACCAAGGCATCTTATGGGTGCAGGACATCCCATGGTATTTGCATTGGCAGTTGCAATGGGTTGTGATTTGTTTGATTCTGCAGCTTACATATTGTATGCCCAAGACAACAGATTCATGATGCCGACTGGAACTTACAAACTTCAGAATCTTGTTGAAATGCCATGTTCATGCAGGGTTTGCACAAGCTACACCCCTGATGATCTAAGATCAATGGACAAGGAAGAGAGAATGTTACTCATAGCAGAACATAACCTCACAGTAAGCTTTGCTGAAATTAGAACCATTAAACAGGCCATCAACGATGGAAATCTCATGGAATTGGTAGAACTAAGGTGCCATGCTCATCCCTACCTTTTAGATGGTCTTAGAAACCTGAAGAATTATACTGCGGAGCTTGAAAAGTACGATCCAGCCACAAAAAAATCTGCATTTTTCTACTCAGGACCAGAATCCCTTGGAAGGCCCGAAATAAAGAGACATCTAGAAAAGATAAGTAGAATTCCCAAGAAAAAAAACTTGTTAGTTCTTCCCAGGGGCAGAAAACCATACTCCAAACATATCAAGGAAGATCTTGGTAAGTTGTACATAAAAAATGTTAATGGAAATGCAATCATTGATCCTGAAGATCTTATGAATGATTGTCAGGTTTGTTTTGCTGATGTGCCATTTGCATTGATCCCCATGGAAATTGATGAAGTTTATCCCCTGGCACAAAATGAATCACCTATGAACATGGACACCGATGCCAAGGATTTTGTTAGAATTCAACTTGAAGCCTACATAAGCCAGTTTGACAACGCTGTTATAAGTGCAAAAGTGCTTGACAGGTTTGATATGTACACCATAACCCTCGAACCACTTCCAGATGGATCTGAGCATACTGAAAAAATTTACAGCTTGGATGAGTTTGAAGGAGATATTGGAAGGATCTTTGTTGATGACAAAACCAAGATAAAAAGCATAGCAGACTACCAGTTTGGAGAAGGTGCAGGGTCCGCACTCTTTAAAAATGATGTTAAGATCGTGAAAAGTAGAAAAACTGGAAAGATCAGGCACGTGTATGAAGGTGAAACTTTGATCGCTACTTTGAGAGCTTCAGACAGTGTTTTTGTGCTTGATAGAGAAGGTGCAAGGAGACTGCATTCACATGTGGAATATCCAAAAAACAGGGTTGTTGTGAATTCAGATGCAGAACCATTTGCAAGAGAAGGAAAAAGTATATTTGCTAAATTCGTTATAGATTGTGATATAAATATAAGATCTAATGAAGAAGTATTGATCGTTAATGAAGAGGATGAACTGATTGCCTTTGGTAAGTCAATTTTATGCGGTCATGAAATAATTGATTTCAACACAGGTCAAGCTGTTAAGACAAGAAAAGGAGGAATTTAATGTTACCCGGAGCAGGAATGAACCCAAAACAGTTAAAACAAATGCAAAGAGCAATGAAACAAATGGGAATGGACAACAAAGACATCAAGGGTGTTACAGAGGTTGTCATTAAATTTAAAACTAAAGAGATCGTTATTACTAGTCCAAAAGTGAATTTAATGGATTTTATGGGGCAGCAGACCTACCAAGTATCAGGTAAAATTGTTGAAAACAAAATTGAAACAGAATTAGTCATCCCCGATGATGATGTAGATCTTGTGAGTACTCAGACAGGAGTAAGTAAAGAAAAAGCTCTCGAAACTCTCAAAGAAACCAAGGGGGACTTGGCAGAAGCCATTTTGAGGTTAAGTTAATGCCTTTTATTGCACAGATATCAGATTTACACGTGGGTTCACTCAATTTCCAGGAGAATCTGCTTGATAAAGCAATAGATGAAATTAACAGTGTTGATCCCGATGTAACTATAGTTACAGGAGATATTACTGAAAATGGTTACTACCTTGAATATGAGAGGGTCGTGCCATTTTTAGACAGAATTAAATCTCCGATATTGGTTGTTCCTGGAAACCATGATGCCAGGCACGTTGGTGATGAGTGTTTTGAAGACCTGATTAAAAATCGATACGGAACACTTGAAGATAAAAAACATGGATTAAAGGTTATAGGGCTGGATAGCAGTGAACCTGACCTTGATTATGGTAGAATTGGAAGATCTCAGCAGTCTTGGATGGAAAATGAACTTAGAATTGCTGATGAAGAAAATCTGTACAAGATAATAGCACTTCACCATCACATAATACCTGTACCTAAAACTGGGAGGGAAAGGAATGTTTTAAGTGATGCTGGTGATATACTACAATCACTCATGAAAGGGAAAGCTGATCTTGTTCTCTCAGGGCACAAACATATGCCGCATGTTTGGATGATGGAAGATACAACATTCATCACAGCAGGTACAGTTTCATCACTGAGATTGAGGGGAAAGGCACTTTCATCATACAACACCATCGATATTGAAGATGAATTCATCGAAATAATTCTTAACCGAGCAGATGGAACCAGAAAATGTCTAGCTAAATATGAAAACACTTGTTTAGGTGATTAATTGAAAGTTATTATAGATGCATCAAATGTAGCACATTTTGGAAAGGAGAAAGAAGGTAACAAACCTCGTTTAGACTACCTTCTAAAATCTGTGGAAGCTCTGGAAAAATTAGGATACGAGCCATTTCCAATAGCAGATGCATCCCTAAGGCACGAAATTGATGAAAAAGAAAAGTTTAATGCCATGCTTGATGAGGGAAAAGTACAACAGGTCCCCTCTGGAACAACCGCAGATCATTTCATTCTTAAACTTGCCTTTGAGGAAGATTGTAAAATTCTTTCAAATGACAATTTCAGGGAATTCAATGATGAGTTTCATGATATCAACAACAGAAGAATTCCATTCACCTTTGTTGAAGATGCCATCTCCATAGGTAGCTCTTCTAAACCTAAGAAGGTGAAGAATATACTCCAAAAGATAAGCACACAGATGCTAAACGACTTCGAAAAAAAGGGTCTGGAGTCATATAAGCTAAAGAAGAACAAAAAGTTGAGTGGTATTGCAGTTGCCAAAGAAGCAATTGATAGAATAACGAAAACCACTGAAAACACCTTCGATTCAAAGATCGAAGATATCTTCATGAAAATTCCTTTATTTGATAAGGTCATGGGAATGGTTGAAGATGCTGAAAAAACCAGTGATTTCATTATTTTTGTGCTTGTAAGTCCTAAAGATTACAAGGACACAGTTAGAAACGCCGGTAATATAGCAGTCACAGTGGGAGACAGACTTAAACTCGATCATGCACCCCTGGTTGCCATTCGTAACGATCTGTTTACCAAACCAGGAACATTTGAATTAAATATCATATATTCTGATGAGATACTAGAAGAATCTCCCTACAATGTGAACATAACCATAAACGACCATGATTACTCCTTTGTAAAGAAAAATTCAAGGAACATCGCAAGCACAGTTGCAGCAAGACTTGGAACATGGAAATTCCCTATTGTTTCAGTTAAACCCAGCATGCTGATGGAAAAACCAGGACACTTTGACATAACATTGGAAAAGGGAGGAGAAAAGTAAATGGTTATGGATTACATCTCACGAACCATCTTTGGATTTCTTATTAAACACAGGGTTATAAGCATTGGAACAAAATATTATCCAACCAACGATATGGAACGAGAATATGTTCAGATGGTAAACTACACCAGAACCATGCTTTTAGAAATTGAAACAGCACATATAACCACAGAAAATATTTTTAACAATGTGCTGAGCGAAGTTGGTACTGGTAACATTCCGGATAACAGGAAATTCATTGAACTCCACCCTGCAGAGAACAACGTGAATGAGTACGCACTACTGAGTAACATCATAATGGGTAGTGACAGGTACCTCTACATCGAAATTTTCCAGAAAAACAAACCACTGATTGAAGAGTTTGTTAGATACATACAACGTGCTAGGGGAACTATTGTAGAGCGAAGTGCTACTGAAATAGTATCCAAGATGCTTTCAAAAAACGATGCTATAAGGGTGGGTATAGAACTCATTGCTAAGGGTTTGGATAAGGAGATCGATGTTAGAGTTGCGGTTGGAATGACTGGAGCAGCAGCCATTGAAAGATCCATAAACTTGAACAAACAGATAGGTGAAACCTCTGGTGTGGGCTTTACAAAACTTGGAGGTGAGTTTGCAATTGTATTCTCATCCAAGTTCGGCAATCTTGAAGGTTCACCAGCTGTTTACGACAACTACGTTTTCATTGATGCAATAGATTCAACCAAGTTCATTGATGAGAATGGAAGGGATAAACTGGTTGAAATAATGAATGAAATATCATCATTCATTGAAAAAGAATGCAAGGGCAAGATCGAAGGTTATCGTGTTGGTGGGGATGATCTAATAGCCAACCTACCAACCAAGGATGCTGCTTTAAGAGCAGGAATGGACAGTGCATGGCACGCATTAAATAATGGTGTGAGGCTAAGAGTAGGTATTGGAAAGAGCCGTAGAGAAGCGGGTGAAAGGGCTCAAATGGCCGACAACATAAAGATTTGGAACAACAATCCAGTCATGGTGTTCGATCTCGCTGATGGTATTTATTCCTACTACATACCCTCAGAATTCACAAGAACCGTACTTGACTTCTTGCTCAATAAAAAGGGCAGAATAGCCATCATATTCATCTTTGTATTTGTAGCTACATTGGTGGGATGGAACATAGGTCAGCCTGTTTTTGGTTTAATAGCCATTGGGTTGGCGTTGGTTTATGCATTAACAGCATAACAATGGATAAAAATTATATTTTTTAGATTTACAAATAATGATTAAATTAAGGTGTTTAAATGAAACAAGAAGCTAAAGGAAAGATATTTGTTGGAATGATTGTTTCAATAGTTGCATTTGGATTTGCAACGGGAACAGGATTTTTTATGGGTGCTAATCCCATTAATACCAATGGAATACTAAACCTTACACAACAAAGTCAGTTTCCAAGCATTCCAGCTTCCCAAACAACTAATCCTACTGTGAAAACTAATCAAACAACTGCCCAATCTGGTCAGTCAAGCCAGACAAATACAGTGACACCTAGTAATCCTAATTCTGGAAACAATTCAAACAAGCCCACAAACAACAATCAAAGCGGTAACTCATCTAACAATTGACGTTACTGGTAAGTAGAGGATTTTTAATTGATTATGGATGGACTCATGAATTGGATGAATTTTTTATAGTATTGTAATATGGAGATTAGGATTATGAAAATTGTAGATGGTGGAGTATGTGCCGTTAATGGTGTGCTTGCAGCTGGAGCTTGTGATGATGATTATGGAGTTGCTGTAATTGTGTGTAAAGATAGTGATTCTACTGCTGTTTTTACTTCTAATAAAATAGTTGCGGCTCCTGTAATTTTAACCAAAAATGCAGTTGAAAATGGTAAGTTGTCTGCGGTGGTTGCAAACAGTGGAAATGCCAATTGTTTCACTGGAGATCAGGGAATAGAAGATGGGAAAGCAATGGCTTCAGTAGTTGCAGAGGAACTTGATTTTAAATTTGAAGATGTTGCTGTTGCATCTACCGGAGTTATCGGTAGATTGATGCCCATGGATATCATAGGCAGTTTGATTAAAAAAGCTGTTTTAAGACTTGAAAATTCAGCTGAAGCTTCTAAAAATGCTGCTGAAGCTATTATGACCACAGACACTTATTCAAAGGAATTTGCTGTTGAAACAACTTTGAAAAATGGTAAATCCATCAGAATTGGTGGAATAACCAAGGGTTCAGGCATGATTGCTCCAAATATGGGTACAATGTTATGTTTCATAACAACAGATGTTAAAGCATCATCATCAGAACTTAACACGGCTTTAAAAAAAGCTGTTGATGCTAGTTTTAACATGGTTGTTGTTGATGGAGATGAAAGTACCAACGATACAGTGATCCTCATGGCCAACGGTGAATCAGGAGAGTCCATCGATGAAAACTTTGAGGAAGCCCTGGAATACGTGTGTTGTCAGCTTGCAAGTATGATGGCCAAGGATGGTGAGGGTGCAACTAAATTCATGGAAGTGGAAGTGAATGGTGCAGTAAACACCGAAGAAGCTAGATTAGCTGCAAAAGCTGTTGTATCATCCTCACTTGTAAAAACTGCTCTTTTTGGCGCAGATCCAAACTGGGGTAGAATTGTTGCTGCAGTTGGTTATTCAGGAGCAGATATAGATCCTAAAGTTGTCAGTGTCAGTCTTCAATCCCTTAATAAGAGGGTAGATATTGTGGATCATGGAATTATCGCAGCGTTTGAAGGTACTTCCCAACTTGAAGAAGCTGAAGATATTATGGAAGAAAAGAACATTCGTATAATCATTGATCTGGGTCTTGGAAATGGAAATGCAACAGCCTATGGTTGTGATCTAAGCTACGATTATGTTAGTATAAATGCTGAGTACACAACATGAAGATCATATAATTTATTTAAATAATTTAATTTCATGAATATTATTTTGGAGAATCGTGAATATGGAAACAGTAAACATTCTTATCGAAGCGTTACCATACATAAAAAAATTTCACCATAAAAAGGTGATGATCAAGTACGGTGGACATGCAATGATTGATTCTGATGCCATGAGCTCCACTGCTCGTGACACAGTACTTTTGAAGTACGTTGGTATGGAACCCATGGTTGTGCATGGAGGTGGGCCTGAAATATCTAGATCTATGAGTAAACTCGGTAAAGAACCAAAATTTATCGGCGGTCTAAGAATTACAGACTCAGAAACAATGGATATAGTGAAAATGGTTCTGGTTGGAAAGATCAACACTGACATAGTTTCAAAGGTATGTTTGCATGGTGGAAAGGGTATAGGAATATCTGGTAAAGATAATCAGCTCATTAAAGCCAATAAAAAAGCACCTCATGTTATGGTGGATAATTCAACTGGGGAAGAAATAACAGTTGATTTAGGATTGGTCGGGGAGATTGAATCTGTAAATACTGAGATAATGGAGATGCTCGCTGAAAATAATTACATCCCAATTGTCTCTCCAATAGGTGTTGATGAAGTAGGTAACACTCTAAATCTTAACGCAGATACCGTAGCTGGTGATATTGCTGCTAAAATGGAAGCTGAAAAGTTAATAATCCTCACAGATGTGCCAGGAATATTAGAGGATCCTAAGGACCCTGAAACCCTTATTAAAAAAGTTAAAGTCGATGAAATAAAGGATTTAATAGATAATGGAATTGTAAAGGATGGTATGATTCCTAAGGTATTAACCTGTGTCAACGCAGTTGAAAACGGAGTTAAATCTGCCCATATAATTGATGGAAGAATTAAACATTCTGTGCTCCTGGAAATATTTACCACCAAGGGAATAGGAACTATGATCACCAAATGAATTTCCTTTACATTTTTTTAGGAGGGGTGTGAAAATTTCCATCACTTCATTTTTTTTAGTATCTTTGATTGAATATAATAAATTTAATAGCCATGAAATGAATATTAGATAATATTCCTTTGTGAATAATTAAAAATCATATTCTCAATTTTTATTTTAAGAGCAAATGGAATTGTTAGAATAGATAATTTCATGAAAATGTTTTAATCAAGTTATAAATAACTGAATTATCAATATTTAAATAACCTAGATTAGATAACTTAATTAAATTTAATAGTATAAATATAAACACAATTTGATTTTTTTAACATATCTAAATGATTTAGATTATTTAGGTTTTAGGTGGAAAAATGAGGAAAATAATAAAAATTTTGATAGTAATCATATTGATTTTACTGGCTTCAGTAGCGGCCTTCGTGATTTATCAATATGAACAACCTTCATCCACCAATGTGATGAAGGGTGACCATAACATTCTGTTATTAACTGCTGATCCTTCAGAAAAAAGGCCTGGAGTAGGTGGGGTTGACATGGCATTTGTGATACATGTTACAGATGGAGATATTAAGAATTTAACACCAGTTTATCCTGGTGGAATGACACACCCAACTGCACAAGAACCAGCTGCAGCTAATGCTGGTAACGGTAAGTTAAGATTCCATGATGTACTATGGGATGCTAACATAACACAAGACACAGTGCTTGCACAGGAAATTGTAAAGTACAACACCAACATGACAACGGACGCCGTTGTGATTGTGACTCCTGATGCTGTGGATGCAGTTTTAAATTCCATAGGTCCAATAAACATACCTGGTTACAATGGTAATGGAACCAATGCGGCTGTTGCTTACATAAGAAACGAAAGTGAATTTAGTAGCAACATGAGTAGAGGTAATGCCACAGAAACATTGATGAAACCGGTTATGGCAGCAGCCAAAGATCCTAGTAAGGCTCCGGCACTGTTTAGTACCATAATTAGCCAATATTCAAAGGGTAATATTATAGTGGTACCAAGCGATCTAATGACCCAGTTTGCAATTTCCAAGGGACTAAACTTGCTTTAAGAAATAAATTGCATTGAAAATGGCAACAATGCCATTATCCATATTTTTTTTTAAATATAGAAAAATGGGTAAAGTACTTTTTTTAATTTATGAGTCTAACATCATTTTACGATAACAATGATGATAACAAATTTTTTTAAGGACCAATATGGTTTTAATTATAAAAATCAGAATTTATATTCTATTTATTATAAATTGTATGAATTTATGTAATGAAAATTAGAAAAAACGGTATAATGCACCGTTTTGAACATATTAGTAAAAACGAGTACATATACCGATTTATACTAAATTATACCGCCTCCGTGTCCAAAGATGTCATAAGGACTATTTTGGACGATTATTGATCACTCTAACATCATATATATAATTTTTGATTTTATTTTCCAAAAAACAGTGATTCTAAGGTGTTTTTTTCTATTTAGAGGCCACATATAGTGTTTTTAAAATTGGTACAGTGACTGGCTTGGTTCCAATCCCTGATCAAAACTTTACAACACGGCATATAATTGCATGATAAGGAATATTATAGCTAAAAGCAGATAAATAACCAGTTAAATATCTAATATATATAAAGGCACAGTGCTGATGGTTTATTCAGTTTAAAGCCGTTAAGAATTAGCTTACATTGTGTTAACTTATTAATAGGGAGTTAAACCGTCTTAAAACAGTGATAAAGTTTTAATTACTTTGTTAAAGTAATATTGATTTGCAGAGTTATTTATAAAAATTATTGGTTTTAACACTGCATTGATTAATTTAAAAAAACATGATGTGATTTTTGGGTAAAAATTAAGATGATCAGCCATTCCAAGTTAATCGCGGCCAAGAATGTGGAATTTTTTGGGGAGTTTTATAATAACTATTTTTAATAAGGCTATTTTTTAAATATGATAGTAAACAAGATGATTATGGTGAGAAAATGATCGAAGTAGGCATAATAGGTGCAAGCGGTTACACAGGTGGAGAACTCATAAGATTTCTTATGAAACATCCCGATGTAGATATTGTGGCTGCAACATCTAGAAAATTCGATGATGAACCCGTGTACAAGGTTCATCCAAATTTAAGGGATTGTGAATTAAAATTTAAAAATATTGAGCCAAGCAAACTAGAAGCAGATCTGGTTTTCACAGCAACGCCACATGGAGCATCAATGAAAATTGTTCCTGAACTCATTGATAAAAATATCAGAGTTGTGGATTTAAGTGGGGATTACAGATTTGAAAGTACTGAAATCTACGAAAAATGGTACGGTTTCAAACATTCTAATCCATTAAATGCTGTTTATGGTCTGCCTGAGATAAACCGAAAGGAAATAAAACATGCAGATCTAGTTGCAAATCCTGGATGTTACCCTACAGGCGCAATACTTGCATGTCTACCAATAGTTTCAGAAAATCTTGCGGATAACATCGTTGTGGATTCCAAATCTGGTGTGAGTGGTGCTGGTGTGAACCCAACTGACACAACACATTACCCCAATTGTAGTGATAGTGTTTCACCATACGCCGTTACCACCCATCGTCACGGACCTGAAATTCAGGAGAAACTTTCAAAGTACGGTAATTCTAAGGTATCGTTTACACCGCACCTGGTTCCAGTTATCAGAGGTATTATGACAACTGTACATGGTTTTTTAACCAGTGACGTAAGTCCTGAATATATACACGAGTTGTACAAGGAATTCTATGATGGAGAACCATTTGTTAGGGTGCTTGAAAAGGGAGAATCTCCAAGAATGAGTTCTGTAAGGGGATCAAACAACTGCCATATAGGCTGTTTTGAAATAGATGAAAATGGTAGGTTAGTGGTGGCCTCATCAATAGATAACTTGGTAAAAGGTGCATCTGGACAGGCTGTTCATAACATGAACCTCATGTTTGGATTTAAGGAAACAGAATCTATCGATAATATTGGTCTTCATCCATGAACAAGTTTATAACGAGAAAAACCCATAAATAACTTGTTTAATTGGAGGTCTTTTAAGTAATTATTTTTTTTAAGATAAAAAGAAAAAAATAGGATTGAATAAACAAAAAATTTATTATAATCATTAAATTTAAACTATTAACTTAAGAAGAAAGATATAAATTTATTCGATCAATTTAAAAATATATCTCCATGAGGTGTCAAATGAAAACTGTGATAGTGTTTTACTCCCGTACAAGGAAAACAGCCCATGTTTCAAAAACATTGGCTAAACAAATTAACGCAGATACAATAGAAATCAATGATCTTAAGGATAGAATGGGAGTTATTAATTATTTAGGATCTTCTTTAGACGCCTTGAGAGAAAATAAAACCAATATTAAGCCAGATACTATTGATCTTTCAGATTATGGTTTAATTTATATTGGTTCACCCACTTGGGCTTCCAAACCGGCACCGGCAATCATTACCATGATTGATAAATGTGATTTGAAAGGTAAAGATGTGATCTTGTTTTCAACCATGGGAAACAGTGGCGGTTTGAAGGTTGTAGAACGGATGAGGGAAAAGATAGAAGCCAGAGGTGGCAGAATGGTCAACTCATTCACAATTAAGACCAGTGGAAAAAAAATCGATGAACTTGTCGAAGCAACTGAAAAGATCCTTGATGAAAAGGATCTGAAGATATATGGAATTTAAGAAAATTATTTCATGGTGATTCAATGTCAATGATGGACAAATTATTGGACTCTTACAAACCATTAATCATAATTCCTGTTATCATCACACTGATTGCTCTGGCAATCGTGGCTACAGGTGGTTTACAAGAGGGTATTGATCTAAAGGGTGGATCAATAGCTGTTGTACAGCTGGAAAAACCTGTATCTGATGATGCGCTAGCTGCATTAGTGGAAAATGGAACAGGAAACCAACAGGTAACAGTAACAACTTCAGGTGGTAACACTGCAACCATAGAAATAGCCGGTGGTGCAACAGATGTTATAGCACTTACAAATGCTCTTAGTGGAACTGCAACTCTACAAAGTTTCAGAGCGGTGGGACCATCGTTAAGTAAACAGTCCCTGACACAGGTGTACTATGCTCTTGCATTTGCATTCTTGTTCATGTCAATAACTGTTTTCATAATATTCAGGAATTTAATACCTTCACTTGCTGTGATATTTGCAGCTTTCAGTGATATCATAATTGCAGTGGGTGGTATGTCATTACTGGGTATACCGCTTTCACTGGCATCTGTGGGTGCACTTTTAATGCTCATAGGTTACAGTGTGGATACTGATATTTTACTCACAACGCGAGTTCTAAAGCGGCGTGAAGGAACCATAAACGAAAGAGCTAAAGATGCCATGAAAACAGGTTTTACCATGGCTGCAGCTGCAATAGGTTCTATGGTGGCCCTTTATCTCGTAGTTAGATTCTTCATGCCATATGCACAGGTTCTAGATCAGATAGCATCTGTCTTAATAATAGGACTGGTTGCAGATGTTCTTGCAACGTGGCTCTTCAACCTTGGAGTACTTAGATGGTACATGGAGGGTAAAAGATGAACTTCAAGGAATTCATCAAAGATTACAGGGTAATACTTCTTATTGTTCTGTTGATCGTGAGTATTGGAGCTATCTCAGTCTTTGGAATTCAGGAAGGTCTTGATTTGAAGGGAGGATCTATCATTCAGATCCATCTTGACCAACCTGTTGACACAGACACAATGAGCAAAGTTACCAACGTACTGGATAAACGATTGAACACCTTCGGTGTTACAGATGTAAAGGTCCGTGCAAGCGGAAATCAGGATGTTGTGGTTGAAATAGCCAACGTTGCCCCTGATCAGGTGGCCAAGGTAGTTGGAACTCCTGGTAAATTTGAGGCAAAAATTGGTAATGAAACCGTGCTAACAGGTACTGACATCACAACTGTGAAAGCATACGAAGTTACAGGTAACCAATGGAACGTTCCATTCACAGTGACTTCAGACGGAGCGAGCAAATTTGCTAAAGCAGCAAATGGAAAGGCCGGAACACCTGTAGATATGTACCTAGATGACCAGATTGTATCGTCTCCAGAAATTTCTGCAGAACTTGCAAACGGTGTGCCTAGTACTGATGTTCAGGTGAGTGGAACATCCCAAACCAACCAAGCAGCTAAAGATCAGGCCAAATCTTTACAGGTTGTACTGCAATCAGGTGCACTTCCAGTTAAGGTTTCGATAGTTGGTGTGAGTTCAGTTTCTGCAGAACTGGGTAGTCAGTTTAAAACAGGAGCACTCATAGCAGGTGGGCTAGCATTACTTGTGATCGCTTTTATTGTGTTCTTAAGATACAGAACTCCTGTTCTTGTGATCCCAATAATATTCACCAGTGTGGCTGAGCTTATAATCATTCTGGGAGTTGCTTCAATAATTAAATGGAACATTGACCTTGCGGCCATTGCAGGTATTCTCGCGGCGATAGGTACTGGTGTTGATGACCAGATAATTATAACGGACGAAGTGCTTAAGAAGGGAGTTGCAACGAAGCGAACAAGAACAGCTCTTAAGTTTAAGATAAACAACGCTTTCTTCATTATCTTTGCATCAGCAGCTACTTTAATAGCAGCCATGCTTCCTTTAGCATATGTAGGATTTTCAAGAGGAGCTACAGGTATTGGTCTACTATCAGGTTTTGCATTCACAACCATTCTTGGTGTGTTAATAGGAATATTCATCACCAGACCTGTGTATGCAAAATTCATAGAACTTCTTCTGGGTAAAGACAGGAAAGAAGAAAAGGAAACAAAACCTAGCAGATCGAAATCCTCTGAAGTTGGTAAGAAACCTAAAAATAAGAAGAAAGGGAAAAAGGGTAAAAAATAATTTTTAAACCCTTTTCTTTAAATTTTTTTTTAAACTAAATCCTTTTTTTAAAAGTTTACAAATAAATTTTAATCTTGATACAACCTTGTTAATAATAATAATACTAATAATAATGTTAAAATGAATTAGTTCAAAGGAGCATTTACATGATTGATTTAATTATATTCATAATAATTTTAATAGTAGCACTGATTATTGTTATAAAATCCGCAGACTTATTTGTTGATAGTTTGGTTGAAGTAGGAGAGTCCCTTGGAATTTCTCAGATAATATTAGGAGTTACTGCCTCTGCAATTGGTACTTCACTGCCTGAATTTGGATCTGCAATGATAGCTGTGTTTTCCGGCAATCCCGACATTGGTGTTGGTGTTGTTATAGGCTCAAACATATGGAACATCGCAGGAATTCTCGGTATATCTTCGCTGGCCGCAGGATACATCTTCGTTAAAAAGGAAGAACTCAAAAGGGACGGTTTAATGACCCTTTTAACAGCAGCTATCCTCCTTATCTTCATGGTCTTGTTCAACGACATAACCAGAATAGTGGGTGTGGTCCTAGTAGTCGTATATATCATCTACCTGTACATCCTCATCAAATCACAGCACAAAAAATCAAATTCTGAAGATTCTGAAGAGGAATCAAGTGAATCTAAGAAACCTGAAATATCAGGTTCTGGAAATGATCTAGTTGAGGAAGTTATGGTTAGTGGAAGATCCAGAAACAAAAATATTCTAATTAGTATTGCAGGTCTTGCAGGGTTAATATTAGGGAGCAGATTATTGGTTTACAGCGGTGTGGAAATAGGAGAATTAACGGGTGTACCGCAGATTATTATGGGTTTATTTGCCCTTGCAATAGGAACCAGTATGCCAGAGCTTGTTGTAACCGTCAGATCTGCCATGAAGAAAATGCACAGCCTATCCATTGGTACTGTTTTGGGCAGTAACATATTTAACATTCTCATTGGTATTGGAATACCATCACTGTTCATGACCATTCCTGTGGACAAGCTTGCTGTAAGCTTTGATGCTCCTGTAATGATAGGTGTAACTGCACTTCTAATAATTTTAAGTTACAGGAAATCAAAATTATCAAGGATCGGTGGAGCGGTACTGATCAGTGCATACGTGGCCTACATAGTAACAAGAATATACCTGTCTTTTTAACATGAATTCTCAAAAAGTTCCATTACCTCCAATGGTGAATTTAGATTCATGCAAGATTTATATTCTTAAAAAAATAGTATTCAATATAGAGATTTAAATCTTCAACTGTACTTCCATTAGGAAGTATTTAAATTTACAACGAAGCATAAATAATAAAAAAATCTGTTTGGTAATTTCCATGAAAACTCCAAGGGAACTCAAGGTCAAACCCATTAAAAACGGCACAGTTATCGATCATATAACTGCAAACAAAGCTTTAAATGTTCTTAAAATATTAGGACTTCCAAATAAAGAGACCTCTGTAACCATTGCAATGAATGTTAAATCATCCCAGATGTTTGCAAAAGACATTGTTAAAATAGAGGGAAGGGAACTTAAATCTGGTGAAGTAGATAAAATTGCACTAATAGCACCCTATGCCACAATAAACATAATAAGAAATTATGAAATTTTAGATAAAGGCAAAGTAAAGCTTACTAACAATGTTAAAGGAATTTTGAAGTGTCCAAATCCTAACTGCATCACAAACACCCCTGAACCAGTGAAAACCAAGTTTCAAGTCATAGATAAAAATCCCCTAATACTCAGATGTTACTACTGCGAACGTATCGTAAACAACGACGACATAGGAATCCAATTCAAATGAACTAATGAAAATACATTCAATTCATGTTATAAAGAAGTGACTAGTTAGATTGATTCATATAATTGGTTTTAAAGGTTGTTATTTTTCATGTACAAAAGAGTTTTCGAAGTTAAGACGAGTGACAGACTTGAAATTATTGACATCAGCTCAGGAATAAATTCCATTGTAGCTGGATCAGGTGTGAAAACGGGGCTTGTAAACTTGTTCAGCCAACATTCAACCTCGGGTATTGTGATAAATGAGAATGAATCCGGGCTAGTGGAAGATTTTAAGAATTTGCTAAAAAAAATTGTTCAAGATGAATCTGGTTACAAACACGATAGAATTGACAACAACGCAGATTCCCACCTCAGATCCCTACTAATGGGTAACAGTGTAAACGTGCCCGTGGAAAATGGGAGGATGGAACTTGGAACTTGGCAGAGCATATTTTTCATCGAACTCGACGGACCAAGAACACGAAATATTATTGTCACAGTTCTTCATTAATTTTATTTTTGATAAGCAATTAAATTGTTTTAGAAGTTTAAATACATCTAAATTCAAAAAATCAGCTGAATTTTATTATTTCATTTAAAAATAATCAGCAATATATTTGTAAATATTGATTTAGAGTTTAATTAAAGAAAAAGAGAGTTGTTAGGAGTTATTGTTTAGGATTTAAACTCCATTTCAAATGCTACTACCGGGTATTCTAGTTCGAAGTTGGTTATAACTTCTGGATCAACCTCTCCAAAGTATCCGACTACAGATCCTTCAACAGCTTCACCTGTGGCTTCAACCCTTGCGCATCTTCCCCTGATGAATGCCGGATGATCAAAGGTTTCTATTTCCATTTTAAGTCCTAGGTTCAGTATGAATGCATCTGTTATTGATTTTATCTCTGTGAAGTTGGCTGTTGAATGTGTTACTGCACAGGCTATTTTTTTAATTATTTTGGTTCCTGTTTCTGCAGCTTCATCTATGTAGGCCACATCTCCCACTTCAAAGATTTTCTGTGGAAGTTCTTCGTGTTTGTTATCCTCTAAAAATTCCATCAAACCATTTATAAGACTTTTTCTTATCATGGTTCTGTCCTGTGATATTGGTTGGGAAACCATAACATGGTCATCCTCGTCTAGTCTGAGGTTTTTGTAGTGCTCATCTTCGCTTGTGAGCATGAGACTCATTACCTCGTAGAAACCCATTCCGATCATTATCTCTCTGACCCTGTTTTCAAACAATCTTGCGTTGTCAGGGTAGGCTATGGTTGATATTTCCGGCAGTTCAGGTTCTATTTTTTTGATACAGTGGCCTATTGCTATGTTTTCAATAATGTCCACTTCGTGCAGAATATCTATTCTGTAGGCTGGTACTTCACATGCCACTGTTTCAGAGTCCAGGACTTTCGCTCCCAACCTAACGCGTTCAAGCATTTTCACAACAGCGTTAACATCAAGATCTACTCCCAAAATTTTTTCTGCTGTTTTTATGTTCACATTCATAGTTTTAGAGCTTAAATCAGGGGTTTCGACTGTTCTGTCCTTGTAAACCATGTCTATGGTTTTGATCTTTCCACCTGCCTCTGCAAAGGAAGTTGCAATGATGTTTAAGGCGAAGTTAACTGCCCTTTCATCTGTTCCTGTTACATCTATGAGAACGTTCACAGAGTTTTCTGTGAGTTTGGTTAATTCACCATTTATTATTGGTGGCATTGATAGTACGTTGCCCTTTGAATCTTTAATTAATGGATATTTATCGAATTTTTCTATTAAGTGGGAGTATTTTTTGCCCTTCTTATGATTGAAAAGGATATCATCGAGATTTTGTTCCTCTGTGGTTTCAAGGGCTATGAATGAATTTTCTTTAGGTTCTGCTGCGATGTAATTGAATGGGGGTGTGAGCACATCCAAGTTGTGGATTCCAATGGCAACCTTCTTTCTGTCACGTCCAAGCACCCAGTGAAGATCTTCTTGAAAGTCCATAATGTCCTTTAAACCATCTTCATCGATGAATATGCCCTCAACAATACAGCAGGATGTGAACGGTCTGATCAGTTCTAATTCAGGATCCACAGTCATGGAGTAGCCAGATTTAGATGTTTTATAATCAGGAAGTCCAGTTTCAATACCTAGAAATCCCCTAACTGTTCTAGCTATTCCATCTACACTGTAGTAATCTGGTCTGTTTGGGAAAAATTCCACCTTAACATTTTCATCGTCGTAGTGTTCAATATCACTTCCAATCATTGGAAGCAATTCAATTAATTTTTTCCTTGGAATTTCCTCTCCCAAGACCTTGTTGAAGTATTCGTAGCTGAAATTTATAACTGGCATTATATCATCCTAAATAATAATTCAAATAATTTTTTTTATATAATCAAATATAATTTTGTCTATGTTATTTCTAATGAAATTTAATTATTAATTTGATCCACATTTAAGTTTTTCAAAGTTCATTGTAGATTTTTTTTTTAAGCTAAAAAAATAATAAATTTGTTTTTGTTTTTAGGCTGGAACTCCCGCTGCAAAAATCACAATGAAGAATATGGACTCTATAACAAAATGTAAACATCTATGGCCCAGTGGATTGAGTTCTATTCCAGATATTTCATGATAAATATCTACCAACATGTGTATCAAAGCTGCTAGTAATCCTATTTCGAGTGATAGGAAGACCAGTGATAGAATAACAAAGTGGAAAAATGCTTCCATACTCTCATGTACTATCCAGAGTCTTATGTTGGATGCTACACTTTCCTTTATAACACCTGCAAGCAGGATGTAAAAATCTGCAAACACACCCCACATTATTCTGCTGTGTATTTCATCACTGATTGCTAGGAAAACTGCGATGTAAAACCATGTCATTTCCATTAAAAAAACCACGCTTGAACAATTTTTCTTACTTTTAATCCATTATTATCTATTTGAGCTCATCTCCCAACTAAATTTGGGGTTATTAGTTTTGATATTGATTCAGTCCTATAATTGAACTCATATCTTGTTAAACATAAATATTTTTTGACCTGGGATCAATACCCATCTTTTGTTTTTCCCTCCATAAAAACCCAACTAATCCCAAGAAATTGATGATGATTAAAGCATTGTACTACATTAAATTTCTTTATAGATTAAAAGTTAGATCAACATAGATGTACTTTTAACAATGAATTTAACCATGTTAAACCTGTTTTTCTTACAAAAATTACAAATTAGTTTAGGTAGATTTAATATTATAAACTTAAAATAATAGTTATTAAATGGTAACCATGTCCATAAACTGATGATTAGAAATTTTGCGATGGGGTAAAATTTAAAGGGTTTGGGTGTTATCTTTGAGTTTTAATAAGAAAGTAGTTATTACATTGATGGTTATGATGTTTGCTGGAATTTTAGCTTTTTCTCAGGTTTCATATGCACTGGATCCACCAAGCAAACAGCAGATAAATAATTACAAAAAGGATGGAACTTACAGTGCAAGGATTGCAAATGCAACTAAACTGGAGAATAACCAATTTGATCCAGTTTTAGTTGAAAAATTTAACAAAAAACACGGAATTAAAACAGTAAGTAGCCAAACTTCCAAGATCAAATCTGTTGGCTCTTCAAGTGGCACATCAGGAAATTCATACTCCAATGTTCCCATAAATTGGAGGGGTGGTTTACCTTCAACAGGTAATGTTAAGGTTCCAGTGATCTTGATAGACTTTCCAGACTACCTTCACGGTGTTAATGAAACAGTTGCACAGGCAGATTCTAAATTTTTTGGCAACGAAAATTCCAACAACTATCCCTACGAAAGCTTGAGAAACTATTATCTTCGTTCTTCCTACGGTAAACTCAACATAACAGGAACTATTTACGGTTGGTACACTGCGTCGCACATAAGAAGTTACTACTCCAACCTTTCTAGTTCTGGAAATTTCGGAATTGGAAATGAAGCCCTGATAAGGGAGGCCGTGAACTACTACCATAATCATGGGGCCAATTTCACACAGTTCGACAATGATAACAACGGTTACATTGATAGTTTGTTTGTTAAATGGACTGGTCCAGACAATGGTTGGGCAAATTTTTGGTGGGCGTATCAATCTAACTTGGAATCCAATTCCTCGTTAACAGTTGATGGTAAAAAATTTAATAAATTCGTGTGGAGCTGGTACTCCAACACTGCCCAGGCCAGCCCAACAGATTCTATTAGAACAGATATTCATGAAACAGGTCACTTACTGGGTTTACCAGATTATTATGATTACGATGAAAGCACTGGGCCCGATGGTGGTGTTGGAGGATTGGATATGATGGACAGTAACTGGGGAGATCATAACTGTTTTTCCAAGTACATTTTAGGCTGGATAAATCCACAAGTTGTAAGTTCAGGAACTAAAAAAATTGCTTTAAATCCATCCGGAACATCAAACGATGTTTAATTATCATGCCTGGAACAATAACAAATCCTTATCAGGAATATTTCATGGTACAGTACAGAGAACGTGGTGCTGGTAACGACCCATTAAATTACAAGGGAACTGATAGTGGATCTGGTTGGCCCGATGATTATCCTAACGATGGAATGTTAATTTGGCACATTGATGCTACTTTAAATTCCTATGGAACTGATTATCTCTATGATAATTCATACACAAACCACAAGCTATTGAGTTTAATGGAGGCTGATGGTTTGAGTGAAATTGAATCTGGAGCTTATGCGGATGCTGGTGATTATTACGTGAACGGCTCAGTTTTCAATCCATTTTCAAATCCAAACAGTTACAACTATTCTTCTAAGAACACAGGTGTTGTTGTGGACAACTTAGCATACGTTGGAAACACCATGGTTGGAAGGTACGCTATAATCGGAAAATCTTCAGGCAGTTTGAATGAAGCAGTTAACAGTACACTAAATTGGACCACAAATGGAGATTTAAATGGGGGAACATCAACAGGTTGGATATCACAAACTGGTGTTACACATGATGGTTCAGACTCTGCACAGACAGGATTTATTAACGATAACCAGTTGACATGGATCCAAACGTCTGTAACTGGTCCTGGAACCATAAGTTTCTGGTGGAAGGTCTCATCAGAACAGGACCATGATAAACTAATGTTTTATGTCGATGGAATTAACTTAACATCCATAAGTGGGGATGTTGATTGGAATCTTTTGAGCCATAAAATTGGAAACGGAATTCATACTCTAAACTGGACTTATTTGAAGGATGGTTCAGGTTTCGATGGAAATGATACTGGTTGGATTGACGAAGTGAAATGGGTTTTAGACGATGCAACACCTCCAACAGTGTCTTGTGATCATCTTGGAGGACTATACAACAAGTCCCAAAATGTTGTTTTAACAATGAACGAAGCTGGATCTATTTACTACACCTTAAACGGAGAAACACCAACAACAACCAACACCAAATACACAGAACCAATAACCATCACCAACACCACCACCCTCAAATACCTAGCAGTAGACCTTGCAGGAAACCCATCAATAATACACAGTCAAATTTATACACTGGATCTTGTAGCGCCAAATGCAACAGCCAATCCAAAGGGCGGACTTTACAACAGAGCACAAGAAGTGAGTTTGAATATGGATGAAAAAGGTACAATTTATTATTCGATCAATGGAAGTTCTCCAGATATGAGCATGCCATACACCCATCCAATTACCATTGATTCAGATACAGTTTTAAAGTATTTTGCAATGGATCTTGCAGGAAACACCTCCCCTGTGTACTTTGAAAACTATTACACTGATTTTAAACCACCTGTAGCTTACTCAAATCCAGCTGGAGGAATATTTAACAAAACCCAAATAATTGTTTTAACAATGAACGAAGCTGGATCTATTTACTACACCTTAAACGGAGAAACACCAACAACAGCCAGCACCAAATACACAGAACCAATAACCATCACCAACACAACCACCCTCAAATACCTAGCAATAGACCTGGCAGGAAACCCATCAATAATATACAGTCAAATGTTTACAATCGACACTAAATCTCCATATCTGAGTGTCACACCCTCAGGTGGAATTTATAACATTAATAAAACTGTTGTTATAAAAATGAGTGAATTTGGAACTATTTATTACACTTTAAATGGAACTACACCTTCAAATAAAAGTCAGAGGTACATTGGACCCCTCATTATCTCAAAAAATAGTGTGCTCAAATACTTTGGTGTGGATCTTGCAGGTAATCCTTCAACTATCTACACCCAGAATTACACAATAAATAAAACTGTATTAAGAGTTGTTCACACAACTCCACTTAACATGCAGACTGGTTTTTCAAGGACAGCACCCATTAAAATCCAATTTTCTGAAACCATAGCCCCCTACATTCACTTCAACAATATTCGTGTTAAAAATATTTCCACAGGAACTTATCTGACCTTAAACTCCTCTGTAACTGGGAACACCATCAACTTGAGGGTGAACCATAGAAAGATCAACACTTGGTACTCACTCACCATTCCAGCAAAGGCTGTGAAGGATCGGGCTGGAAACTATTTACTGGCCAATTACACAGTTAAATTCAAGATAAGCTCCTAAAACGTGAGGAGGTACATGAAAATGTGGATTAAACTCCACATAGTTTTATTTTTAATTTTCCTGTAATCTCAATTTTAATGGTTATAAATTATATTTTAAGACCAAATGCAGTGTGGTTCAGCCTATTGTTTCCTTTATTTGCATAGATTTATATGATTTTCAAAATAGAATATTATTATTAAGTTTTGGAGAGGATTCGAATGAAGGAAAAAACAGAAGAAGTTAAAACTCAGGTAGCTCAAACAATTTCTACTTTGATGACTGTGGCCTTTGGACTGATTGCTGCATTGGCTTGGAACGATGCCATTAAAGCTATAATTCTTCAGTACATGCCCAAAGGTAGTGGCATAACTGGCTTATTAATATATGCAGTCATTATTACCATAATAGCAGTTGTTGCAACCATTATTATAGCCAGAGCCCTTGGAAAGCCCCCTGTACAGGAAGTTAGGATTGTGGAGTAAAAATTACAAACCCACTCCATTTTTTTTAGGATCCCCCAGAATGGGTAGTGCGTAAATTAGAGTCTAAAAAAATTCTAGAAAACATTTTAATTAATTCATTTACTAGATAGTTTAATATGAACTGCTCATTTGGTTGGTTATTTAAAATAAGTATAGAGTTCAGTTTAAAGATGGAAAAAGAGAAAAAATTTAGGTTTAATTTATTTTGAAACCTTTTTCAATCTATGTTTACCTTGTGCTTCACTTCTTTGATTTTTGGAAGTTCAACAGTTAACACAGAATCATTAAATTTAGCTGATGCCTTTTTAGTATCAATTTTTTCAGGCAGTGCTATTGTACGTGTTGTTTCTCCATAGCTTCTTTCTCTTTTTAGGTAGTTGGTGCCTTCCTCTGTTATTTCATCATCAAATTTTGCAACGATTTCCAGAGAGTCTTCGGATATGTTCACTTCAACATCTTCCTTTTTAACACCAGGTAGGTCAGTAACTACTTTGAGGGCATCATCAGTTTCTATGATGTCTGCAAGGGGTTTTTGTAGGGATTTTGAATAATCTGACAGACTTTTACCCAGATCTTCTTGTTTTTCTTTTATGGAAGTTATTATATCACTTAAAACACTTTCAGATGGAATACGTTTTGATTCATCTTCTTCGTTATTAATTTCTTCTTCGGTTTTAATTTCCACATCTTTATCTGTCATTTCATATCACCACTTGAAGTAATTAGTCTTTTGAAAGTTTACCCTTAATTTTACCTTCAACTTCCTTAGTTTTCCCTTTAATTTCTCCTTCAACTTCCTTAACCTTTCCCTTTACTTCACCTTCAATTTCCTTTGATTTTCCCTTTATTTCACCTGTTTTTTCACCCATTAAATTACTCTCCAACCAAAAACTGTTCCATTTCCGTCTTATTAAACTATATTCCACCTAAATAATAAATTTTACCATGAATTTTTTTACTTCTGCAATTAATTGGAACTGTATTTTAAATGGGATTACTTTGTTTAGTTTCGAGTAAATATTGTATTTTAACAAAAAAAATAATTATTAAATAATTGTCAATTAAATTATTATCAACAACTGTGCAAAGACTTATAGTATTTCATGGTTTATAATATGATTATACCATTATATTCAGAGTTATATGAATGACATGAGTTTAGGGGAGTTTATTTTACTCCGGTTAAATCTTTATTTAATCCTATTTTAAACTTCATTTAGAGGAGAATTAGATGAACAACGATAACATACCCGCAGATTATGATCACTTAAACGAAACTGAGTGGCAGAGTAAATGGCAGAAAGATGAGTTGTACAAGTTTATTGGGGATGGATCCCGACCAAGGTACATCATAGACACACCACCACCATATCCAACTGGTTCCATACATATTGGACACGTGTTAAACTGGACATTTATAGATATTATTGCCCGTTATATGAGAATGAACGGTTATGATGTCATGTTTCCACAAGGATGGGACTGTCACGGACTTCCAACCGAGGTTAAGGTTGAAGAAATTCACGAAATTAAAAAGAATGATATTCCGAGGGATGAATTTAGGGACATGTGTATTGACCTCACCAAAACCAACATCAAACAGATGAAGGAACAGATGCAGGGACTCGGATTTTCACAGGATTGGTCAAGGGAATTTGTTACCATGACTCCAGAGTACCGTGCCAAAACCCAACTTTCATTCCTCAAACTCTACAATAAAAAATTAATATACAGAGCAGTGCATCCTGTTAACTGGTGTCCTCGTTGTGAAACAGCCATAGCATTTGCAGAGGTTGATTATAATGAAAACCAGACCTATCTAAACTACCTTGAATTTTATGAGGCAGAAGGAGATGGGAAGGTTATGATTGCAACTACCAGGCCTGAACTTTTGTCTGCCTGTGTGGCTGTTGTTGTGCATCCTGATGATGAACGTTACAACGATCTTGAAGGGAAAATGGTTGAGGTTCCTCTATACAAACGAAACGTCAAGATAATAACAGATACAGACGTCGATCCTGAATTTGGAACAGGGGCTGTTATGGTATGTACCTTTGGTGATAAAACTGATGCTACATGGGTAAACAGATATGAACTCGATGTTATTGAGGCCATAGATGAAAAGGGCCTTATGAAAGATGTTTCAGGCAAATATGCTGGAATGACCATTAAAGAGTGTAAAGCTGCAATAATTGATGATCTAGGCAGTGAGGGATGTCTTGTTAAACAGGAACAGGTAGATCAAAATGTGGGCCAGTGCTGGAGATGCAAAACCCCTATAGAAATACTTGTAAAGAAACAGTGGTTTGTTGCAGTTAAGGATCTTGAATCTAAAACACTTGAAGCTGCAGATGAAATTGACTGGATACCTGAACACATGAAAATCAGACTCCAAAACTGGGCAAGTTCCATGGACTGGGATTGGTGCATTTCAAGACAGAGGCTCTTTGCAACACCCATACCTGTTTGGTACTGTAACAGCTGCGGAAAAATCATGCTTCCTGAACCTGAAGATCTTCCAGTGGATCCTTCAATAGAAAAACCAAAAAAACCATGCGAATGTGGATCTACAGATATGACTGGAGAGTTAGATGTTCTAGACACATGGATGGACAGTTCAATAACTCCCATGGTGATTGCTGGATGGCCTGAACCAGAGTATAAAAATTATTTCCCTGCAGATTTAAGGCCTCAAGGTCATGATATTATAAGAACTTGGGCATTTTATACCATTTTAAGATGTAAAGCCCTCACAGATTCCCGGCCATTTGACAGGATTGTTATTAATGGGATGGTTTTCGGGGAAGATGGTCATAAAATGAGTAAATCACGTGGAAATGTGATTGCACCAGAAGCAGTTGTTGAGGAGTACGGAGCCGATGCAATGCGGCTGTGGTCTGCAAACAGTGTTCCAGGATCAGATGTTCCATTTGACTGGAAAGATGTTAAAAATGGTTATAAATTCCTCAGAAAATTCTGGAATGCATTCAGATTCATTAACATGCACATAGCCAACTACGATGTTGACAACGTGGAATTCAACATTAGAAATCCAATGGACAGGTGGATACTTTCAAAACTCAACTACCTAGTGGAGGATGTAACAAACCATCTAAACAACTACAACTTCGCAGATGCCAGAAATAAGATACAAGCATTTGTATGGCATGACTTCTGTGACGAGTACATAGAAGCAGTCAAGTACCGTTTGTATGCTGATTCGGAAGATCTTCAAGAATCAAAGGATGCTGCAAGACACACACTTAAAACCGTGATTTCAACTTCACTCAAACTCTTAGCACCAATCACACCACACTTCACAGAAGAGGTTAATCAGTATCTGGATGAAGAATGTGAAAGTATTCATAAATCTGCATGGCCAGAACCCCTAAAAGTTCTCATGGACAAGGGATCAGAGGAACTTGGAGACAAGGGTGTTAAAGTTATAGGAGACATTAGAAGGTTTAAGGCATCAACCAAAAGACCTTTAAACACACCAATAAAACATTTAACCATTTACACCACTGATGAAAACCTGTTTGAAGATCTAATTGAGCTTGATTCTGATATTGTTGGAACCATGCGAATTAACGATCTTAAAATTGAAATGGGAAAACCCGATGTACAGGAGAAGGTTGTTGAAATCACACCTGTCATGTCCCTTATTGGGCCACAGTTTAAAAAGGACGCACCAACAGTTGTGAAGTATCTGAGTTCAGGGGATCCAGATGAAATATTCAGGGAACTTGAAGAAAATGGAGAAATCATGGTGGACGACCTGAAAATAACAGGTGAACACATCACCACCCGTAAGGAGATAGTCGGAAGTTCTGGTGAGAAGGTAGATATCATCTACTCCGATGAAATGGACATTGTAATGGAGATAGTGATCTGATGGATTTAACTGTTCAGGCTGCCAATGAAATTACTGGTACGGTTAAAGCTCCACCATCCAAGAGCTACTCACACCGAGCATTTTTAATGGCATTTCTGGCAGATGGTGAATCCACTTTGAGGGATCCTCTCTACTCAGAAGATACCTTGGCTTCACTAAACACGGGCATTGAAATGGGATCAACAGTTAAAAGAACAGAATCCCTATGCAGTATACAAGGAGTTGCTGGAAAACCTAAAACACCCTACGATGTTCTTGACCTGAAAAATTCAGGAACAACGTTGAGAATAATGACCAGCCTAGCATCTCTTGCAGATGGTTTTACAGTGTTAACAGGGGATAACTCCCTTAAAACACGTCCCATGCAAGATTTATTAGATGCTCTTAAACCTCTGGGTGTAACTGCATGTTCAACACGTAACGATGGTAAAGCTCCAATAATAGTTAAAGGAGGGTTTTATGGGGGCGAAACATCTATTAAGGGAGATGTTAGTTCCCAGTTTATTTCTTCCATAATCATGGCAGCACCCTTGGCTAAAAAACCCGTGGATCTAAAGGTTAAAGGAGAATTCATTTCCCAGCCCTACGTAATGATGACCTTGGAACTCATGAACAAGTTCGGTGTCAAGGTTGATTTTGATAAAACTGAAAATTCATTCCACATCGAACCACAAAGTTATAAACCTGCAGATTACACTGTTGAAGGAGATTATTCCTCGGCTTCATACATCATAGCTGCAGCTGCAGCTCTTAAATCAGATGTTAAAATTAAAAATTTGATGAAGGATTCCAAGCAGGGTGATAAGATCATCCTTGATATTGTAAGGGATATGGGTTGTGAGGTTAAGGTTAAAAACAATGAAGTCGAAATTAAAGGACAAGGAATGCTCAATGGAGTGGATGTAAACCTTCAAAATGCCCCTGACCTACTTCCTACTGTGGCGGCTCTAGGTGCCATGGCAGATGGAACAACAAATATATACGGCGTTGAACACGCACGTTTCAAAGAAACTGACCGTATACACACATGCTCAACAGAACTATCCAAATTAGGCGTGTCTTTAATTGAAAAAAGAGATGGAATCCAAATAAATGGAGGAGTCCATGGAGGGGTTGTTAAATCCCATATGGACCACAGACTTGCGATGGCATTTTACATCGTAGGTTTGAAAGTGGGTGGAATCTGTATTAAAGATGCTTCTGTTTACAAAGTTTCATTCCCAGACTTTCCAGATATCATGAAAAAGTTAACAGCTGGTTAGTACTATGAATAGAAAAAAAGAGCTTAAAATTGTGGTATTAGGATCCTACAACTCTGGAAAAACAACCACCCTCGAAAATATTTGCCAAAAAAAGACAAAAATTGAGTACAAAGGCACAACCATAGCCCTTGATTATGGTAATGTAATAGTTGCAGATGAAAAAATTCATATATTTGGATCACCAGGCCAGGAAAGATTTGAATTCATGAGGGAAATTCTTGCCCATAAAATAGACGGTGCCATAGTTGTTATAGACTCTTCCAAGGGTTTAGTTGAAAGTGATGAAGTTATCATTGAAAAACTCAATTTAAAGGATGTTCCATATGTATTATTTGCAAATAAACAGGATCTTAATTCCTGCGAAATAGAACATCCCCAACTCAGACCAGATACACCCATCATTCCAACAGTTGCAATAAATGGTCAAGGAGTTGAACAAGGCTTTTTAACCCTTGTTGAACTGATTAAAAACAATTAAACAATTTTTTTTATTACCGGAATAAATACTCAATAAAATTTGTGTAAAAAATTCCAAATTGGAGCTGATTAAAATATCTAGGATCGAATCAATCATTGTTAACCTTGAAGACATTTACACACTCCGAGAATTTGAAGACAGTGACCCATTTCGTGTTTTAATAAGAACCATATTATCACAACGGACCAGGGATGAAAATACTGATGCTGCTTCAGCCATGCTTTTTTCAAAATATTCTACTCCCGAAGAAATTGCAAATGCTCCTACCGAAGAAGTGGAAAAACTCATAAAAAAATCCGGTTTTTATCATGTGAAGGCCAGTAGGGTGCGGGAAGTTTCAAGGATCATACACGAAGATTACAACGACACTGTTCCAGAGGATATGGCAGAACTTTTAAGCCTGCCTGGTGTTGGAAGAAAAACTGCCAACTGCGTACTTGTCTATGGATTTCATAAAGACGCCATACCTGTTGATGTGCATGTCCACAGAATATCCAACAGAATTGGACTTGTAAACACAGGAACACCCGATGAAACAGAGGAAAAACTCATGAAGATCGTGCCTAAAAAATTCTGGTTACCATTAAACGACCTATTTGTACAGTTCGGACAGACCATCTGCAAACCAATAGGACCAAAACATGAAATATGTCCAATAGCAGAGTACTGTGACTACTACAAAAACATGAAAACCACTAATGAAAAATAGCAAATGCGAATTAACGTATTATTAGTTTTGATTTAGAGTTTCCTTAATTTAGAACTAGATATTTTTGTTTATTTCTAATAAATTTATTCAAAAAAAATATTTTAAAAGTTTCCCCAAACTAAAAGTGAAAGTAAGGGGAAATAAAATTTTTATTCTATTTACCCAGGTCTCCTACTTCCCTTGCAAAGGCTGCTAATACATCCTTTGAGAGTCCTTCAACAAATTTGAGGGATCCTGCACATTCATGACCCCCACCATCTATTCCTGCTTCAGGTATTTCGATTGCTAGTTTGGATACAATTTCATTCAGGTTGAATCCGAACATTTCATTAACAGCATCTGTTGCCCTTATTACACTGAAATCAGGACCGTATGCAAGTGTTATTATTGGCTTTTCTTCACCATTTGCCTGTACCACACTGTCGTGCACGTATCCACAAGTTTTACCCGGTGCGGGGAATGTGAATTTATGTGCGTACTTTTCAACATCCAGTACATTGAATATAACACCATTTGGAAGAGTTTGAGATTTGAGGTTTGGTAGAGCTGCCCTGAGCTGGGTGTCAACACGTTTATTAAGTTCGTTGTAAAGTGCTTCTATGAGTTTGCTGTGTTTCTCTTGATTTCCAAGTCCAAGTATGGTATCTATAATTCCTCTTCCATTCATGAATCTCAAATAAAATGCTTCAAAATCCACACAAGATGCGACTTTTTCTAGATCTTCACGATTGTAGCCCTTAGTAGCTGCAATTTCTATGTATTTATCTGCTTCTGCTGATGATGCATGATCCCCCACTGCTGCTATTCCCGGCAGGTGAATGAGTCTGTCTGTTACTTCAGGGTTTATCATGTTTGCAAGTTCCACTGCAAGTGCCCCTGCTGTTATGTTTGAGTCTCCTCCAACCAGGTAAGGGTTCACATGGACATCTACGTAATCATCCACTGCAACCCTTCCATCGACAACTTCTCCAGGGAAGTGATGATCGCATACAACTACTTCGATGTCGTAGATCTTAACCTTCAAAAGTGCCAGTATATCTTCTTCTGTTGAACCGTTATCTAAAAGCACGATCAATGGAAGTTTCTGGCCATGTCTTTCAACATCTTCCAGTGCAAAAGACAGATCCTTTACAACATCTTCAAACTCATAGAATGGCGCCTTACTTGGTGCTCGTTTGAAGTAATGCCATTCTGCATCACTGTTGTTGTTAGCCTCCTTAAGTAAAGGTACAACAGCCTTTTCTATTGCTACCCCTGCACATATTCCATCTGCATCTGCATGGTGCCTCACAAGAATGGATCTTCCATCAAGTATAGCTCTTCTTATGGCCTTTGCAGCATTGTGCATCATTGGTCTGAGTTTGTTGAGTGTTTCACTTTCAATTAAAAATTCTGTTTCCTCTGGTTCAGCCCTCTCATCTATGGCCTCATCTATGAGTTTTCTCATTTCAACAGAATCTTCTTCTTTGAGACTGTCTATGGATTCTGATTCTATCTGAATCTTTCCACCGTGTAAATTCACTTCACCAAGCACTTCCACAATGTCCCCTGTGTTTATGTGAGGATAAACCCTCACTCCAGGTTCATCAAAGGCTGCTGCCCATGTTGTGCTGGTTTCATCTGTGATGGTGAATATGGTTGGTCCTGATGTCTGCTGAATCTGAACAACTTCACCCACAATTCTAACTGTTTTGCCCATGAATCTCTTGTCAATGTCACCGATCTTGGTTCTTGAAACATTTTTTCTGAGGTTGATTATTTCATAGGACCCTTTGATGGTTGAAGGTGAGAGATCAACTTCTCCCCTTGCCCTTTTTATTTCCATTACCTTGACAAATAGTTCTTCTCCTACTGAGTAGTTGGGATTTCTGAGTCTTAAAAGTCCGAAAACCTTTTTTGATAGGCTTACAAATACTCCGTAATTTTCGACTCTGGTGATTTTTCCCTTGTACTCGCTTCCTATCTCGAGATCGTCAATGTCACATGCAGGGTGTAGTCTGTAAACAACATCCTTTGGTTGACAATCAGGACAGTAATCCCCTGTTTCCACTGGTTTACCACATTTTTTGCACACGTTATATTCTCCCTTTCCTTTACATGGGGCGCAGGTTTCTCTTACTTCTACCTCTCCCTTTCCATTGCATACACTGCATGGAACTTCCTGTTCTTCGTCAAGCTCAAAACGCTTAACTGCATTTGATGAAACTCCTTTAAAGTGTTTTTTAAGGTCCACCTCACTTTTAACACCGGTTCCATGGCAGCTTTCACATGCCTTGTAACTGGTGACGGTGTAACCATTACCTTTACATTCTAAACATTTTTTTATCATTCTTAACCTCTAAAAAAATAGTAAGTGATCTTATTATAAATTTTTCATTTGAATTTCGTTGGATTCTGTTTTATTATCTGCTGTCTTAAATTATTGAATTGTACGGCATTGTTCATTAAATCATTCGCATTTCCAATATGGATATTTGCATTTACTGAGTCGTTGTCCTGCAGATATGAAATTGCTGTTTTAAGTTCTTCTGTTGCATTTATCTTAGCATCTAATTCATTGACAACATCCTGCATGTAGTTAACGTACACTGTGTCATTTGAATTTTGTGCGTAGGTTAAACCCTGTTTTGCAGATGTTTGTGCCAGATTAAATTCAGAACTCGCATTGTTACAATAACTCAAAGCAGTGCTGTATTGAAATTGATTGACTGCTTGACCTGAATTGTTGTAATATTGATCACCATTTTTGATGTGATTGTTTATGGTTGATGCGAGGGCATCTATCTGGGATGTGTTTGATTGTATACATCCACTGAAGAGGATAACAATTGTCATCACAACCAATATTACAATCTTATTTTTCATTTTTATCCACTTCAATCCTTAAATAAATATTTAGTTCCTTTAATTATTTATGGTTAGTTAATTAATGGTTTGTGGTAATTTAATTATTACCATCGTGAGTTGGTTATGATAATATTTTTTATCAGATCAACCATCCATATATTATGTACTAAACCAAGATACTTAATAATAATCCCATTTGAAAAATCTAGAAAAACAAAAGCTGTGGTTTTTGTAAAAAAAGTATTTTCACTGAAACAAGTACATTATAATTATTCTCTAACTATTTACTATCAAATTCTTTAAGCCCTAAAATTCTTGGTTTTTTTTTAGTCTACAGATGAATTAATATTTACAAATAGCCCCATTATTTATTCATTATTCCGGGTTTTCATTTGGGTATGGTGAAGTAGAATGTTGTTCCCTTTCCTGGTTCAGATTTAGCCCATATTTTTCCATTGTGCTGCTGTACAATTTTCTTGGAAATTGCAAGTCCTATTCCAGTTCCCTCATATTCTTCCCTCGAATGTAACCTTTGAAAAACTGTGAAAATTCTATCCAAATGCTGTGCTTCTATTCCAATTCCATTATCTCTCACAATAAACAGGTAATCCTCCTCTTCTTCAGAGTAATCAATGGTGATCTTCGGTGCAACATCCCTCCTATATTTAATGGCGTTGCCTATCAGGTTTTGAAATAGCTGTGTCATGAGTTCTTCATTTGCATGGATCTTAGGCAGTGAACCATGAACAACTTTTGCATCGTTGTTTTCGATGAGTGGACTTAAATGTGAGATGGTATTTTTCACCACTATTTCACAGTCAAGGTATTTGAACTCCCTCTCATTTCCAACCCTTGAAAACTGGAGCAGATCGTTTATCATCATATCCATTCTCTGTGCTCCTTCCACAGCAAAGTCTATGAAGTCGTTGGCATCTTGATCCAAGCGGTTGTAGTATCTGCTTTTAAGCAGCTGCAAAAAGCTTATGATCATCCTCAAGGGTTCTTTAAGATCATGGGACGATACGTAGGCAAATCTTTCAAGTTCCTGATTAGACATTTTCAGGTCCTTTATCAACTGTTTCAACCTGTATTCAACCTCTTCATTATCTTCGATCTTGAGGTCTAGAATTTGTCTGATGGAATCAAGTTTATCTGTTCTCTTTAGAAACAACTTTTCCATCTGTTTCTGTCGGGTTATGTCCTCAACCATCACCAGAATTTTTACCAATCTGTTGTTCTGGTCTTTGATTGCTGATACATTAACATTTGCCCATAATAGTTCCCCATCAATGCGGATGTACCTCTTTTCTAGGGTGTAATCGTCTATCATGCCTGCAACCAGCTGTTTTCTGAGTTCCATGTCCATGTCCAGATCATCTGGATGGGTGTCTTCTGTAAACCTTCTGGATAAAAGTTCTTCCTTAGAGTATCCTAACATGTTGCAAAGGGCGTTGTTTATTGTTAGTGTGGTGTAATCTAGGGCCATTATACATGCCCCCAATGGAGATTGTTCAAATATTAGTCTGAAAAGCTCTTCACTATCTCTTAATTTTACTAGAGCCCTGTTTTGATCGGTTCTGTCATGTACTATGGAATATAGAAGTTCTTCTCCATGGTAATCAATCATACCACTGTAAACATCCACGTCACATATACGCCCATCTGCCAAACGATGTTGGAATATGAAATGGTTCTTATTTTTGTTCTCTGCCTGCATCATCTGTTCATCAATAATATCTGGATCCAGTATATTTATCTCATGAATGCTCATCTGTACCAGTTCTTCTCGATTGTAACCATAAAAATCAACAGCTGCAGGATTAGCATCAATAATATGGCCTGTTTTTGGATTTAAGATCAACATCACAGTGTGATCGTTTCGAAAAAGTCCCTGATAATCCATAGAGTTGTATTGCGATTTTTCATCCATTTATAAACCCCTAAATCCTATTTTTCAAAAAAAGCATTTGTTGATTTCTTGAGTTCAATATGATTATGTACGTGGGAATTTATAACGTTGTTGTTTACAAAATGGGGGCATGTATTGAAAAAATTTTAGAATTTGATAAATATAATAAAATAAATATTTGGGGGTTTAAATCTAAGCACCCCTCAATGTAACAGAATTTTCTTTTGATCAAAGCTTAAATAACTCAGGCTGATCTCCAAAGTCCGTGGACTGTGCAGTATTCCTTTGCAAAGAGATTAGTTGTGTCGTCAATTTTAAATTCTGCTTCTGGAGCTTCTCCAGGTTTCAGGAAGGCTCTTTGTGTTTCGTTGTCAGTTATGATCTCTATCCAAGCTATGTAGTGATCCTCTTCCATTGGGTGTGGTACGCTTCCTACTTTGACTTTGACACCGCCGTCTATTTTTTCGATCACTGGAACGTGTTTTTCAGCTCCAACATCCTTGGCTTTGTCGCTCAGGAGTTCCATTTCTGTTCCACAACATGATGATGTTCCTCCACCAACGTTGATAAGTTCAAACATGTTTCCACAAGTATTGCATCTGTATATTTGTCCTCTTTCCATATTATCAGTACTCCTCACATAGTATTTCATAGTATTTTGGTGGGTGATCACATGCTGGACATTTATCTGGTGGTGTGAGTCCAGTGTGTACGTATCCACATTTTGAGCATAGCCATTCCTTTTTAGTGTCCTTTTTAAGCACAGTTCCCTCTTCTACAACCTTCAGTAATTCTTTGTACCTAGCTTCATGATGTTCCTCAGCACGCCCAATTGCACGAAGCCTCACTGCCATATCATCAAGGCCCTCTTCTTCTGCCACATCTGCAAATTCAGGGTACATTTCAGAGTTTTCGTAATGTTCTCCAGCAATTGCAGATATGATATTTTCAGGTGTGCTTGCCATTATAAGCGGAGCATCTGCCTCAACAGATATTTCTTCAACATCTCCAAACTCCTTCTTGAGATCTTGAATCATACGAAACAGCCATTTAGCATGTTCTCTTTCGTTATCTGCTGTGGTGAGGAATATATCTGCGATCTGTACGTAGCCCTCATTTTTAGCAATTTTTGAATACAGAGTATATCTGTTTCTTGCTTGGCTTTCGCCAATAAATGCCTTGGTTAAATTCTCCAAAGTTTTTTTCATTTTAACACCAGATTATATTCTGTTACTAATGGTCTATAAATTTTTAGTTTGGTTTAACTCAAACTTCCCTTTACTACCACAATTTTTTAAGTTAATCTTTGGAAAATTCCTAGCACAGTTAGTAGTTAAACTAAGAAGTTCTTAAAAAATAAAAAAAAGTCTAGATGGGTGAGTTGTTTATGAACCTAATTAACAGTTTCATATTTAAAGTTTGGTCAAACTTTATTAGGAAGAAATCTAAATAATGGATAAAAAACATATCTGACATCATTGGAAAAAGAAGAGTTTACCTTTTATTGATGTTAAATTTTTGGTGATAAAAAATGGATGTAGCATGGGTCAATGTTCAGTACGATAAAGATAGTGAAAAACAGTACAATTCAATATCAGATAACAGTATAGAAAGAATTTCCATAGGTTCGGAAACAATTAAAATATATTACAGTCAAGAATCAGAAAGAAAAGAAACTTACGTCAAAATAATTTTAATTAATAATATAGCAGGATATGAATATCCAATTGTTAGGGGAAGGGGTATCTAAATTTTTTATCTACACCTAACTTTTTAATTCTTATTCTACTCAAATAGATTAAATTTGTTTTTAAAGAAAATTCCAGTTGATTATTCTATTTTTAAATGATTTATGGAACATATCCCCCTAATCTCAACCTATTGTGCAAGTGTTTTAAAATGAATTAAAAAGCATTAAGCTATATTTAAATCGTATTAATGCAAATAGAATATTAAGGGTTTTAAAAATTTTTTTGGAGGGAAAAATTTTGAATGTAAATTTAGATAGTAACTATAAATTTATGATTCCAATTTTGTTGGTATGTCTGTCATTTGCATTTGCAATGGGAGTCAACACTGCTTCAGCAGTGAATCCTGATCAAATGTATGTCAGCAACACTGGAAGTGATTCTTGGAGTGGACATTCTCCAGTGTGGAATGGTACTGATGGACCTAAACAAACCATTAAAAATGCTACAAACGCCGTTAATAATGGTGGAACTATTCATATTTCTGATGGTGTCTACAACGAAAATAACATTGCTGTCTACAGTAAAGATGTGAACTACATCGGTCAAAGTAAGACAAAAACAATTGTTAATGGAAACAAGATTTCCAGAATATTTTCAGTTGGGGCCCAGGGAGTAACATACAACTACTTCTTTGCCAATATGTCCTTCATAAATGGAAATTCCACTGCAGGAGGGGCATTATGGAACTATGGTGCTACAACCATTGACAACTGTATATTTAAAAATAATATTGCCCTGTACAGTGGTGGAGCCATATACAGTCAAGGAACAGGTAGTGCTCCTGCATCTTTAACCATAACCAACACCAGTTTTATTAACAACACCTGTAATATGGGAGGAGCTATATTAAATGCTTTAAGCACAGTAAGTGTTTCTAACAGTGAATTTGTAAACAACACAGGAACAACCAGTGTGCTGTACAACAACTATGGTACCATATCCTACTTCCAATTCAACAGGATGATTGGTACAGGTACCCTGATCCACAGTGATAGTGGTGGAGATCTAAGTTTAAATTGGTGGGGATCCAACAATGACCCATCATCAATGGCTGTAGGCGTGACTGTTGTTCCATGGTTGGTTTTATCTGTGTTTGCTAACCCAACATCAATTGCACAAGGCGCCACATCAACGATAACAGCAGACCTGCTCTACGATAGTGGAATTTTAACAGATCCAAACAATCCTGATTTCTATTACCATGACCCGATATACGGCCATGTTATGGATGGAATTCCGGTTTTGTTCAGTTCAACTCTTGGAACTGTTAATCCAATCACAGCCACACTTTTAAACGGTGCTGCCACAACGACCTTTACAGGTAACACAGTGGGAACAGGCACAATAAATGCCACAGTTGATGCACAAACTGTATCTAAAAACGTTTCAATCACACAAAACAGTCCACCTGTTTTAACAGGAACAGATCCAAAAAACAATTCAGTTAATATACCGTTAAACAAAATTGTGAAATTCACATTTAACAAGAATATTAAACTTGCAACCAATCCTTGGATTGAATTTAAAACATCCAAAGGAGCCATTGTAAATTTCACAAGTTCAGTCAGTGGAAACGTTCTAATCCTCACATCTAACTCATTACTACTAAGCGGAACAAAATACTCAGTAATAATTCATTCTGGCAGTGTAATGGACATGTCAAACAAAGGAACTACCACACCAATCAGCATAGTATTCACAACAGACACAGCTCCAACTGTAACCAGTGTCAGTCCTGCAAACAATGGTGTAAATATCCCTACCAATAAAGTCTTTAAGTACACATTTGACAAATCCATAAAACTAGCAACAAACCCATGGATAGAATTTAAAACAACCTCTGGAACTTCTATTAATTTTAATGCATCAGTGACCGGAAATGTGTTGAACATCACTCCAACCAGTTTACTCAAAAACAAAACCAAATACACCATCATATTACACTCAAACAGCGTTACAAGTCTTGGAGGAGCAGGATTAGCAAACCCATATCAAAACTTCTTCACAACAGCCTAAAATAAATTTGTTTTATGGGAAAAATATTTTTCCCATTATTTTTTAATTTTAAAATAAAATTGCATATTACTCCATTTTTTATGTAATCTAAATAGGTTATATTTTAAAAATAGAGTTTAATATTTTTCAGATTATTATATAAAGTTCTGAAATTGTTTCAATATATTATTTAATGATTCTTGGGCTTTAAATAACTGTTAAATAGTAGTGGGTACATAATATAAACATAAACGATACCGGTCAATTAAAATGGATACTCAACGAAAACAGCTAACTGTACTCATGGTCTTATGTGGACTTTTTTTATCTTTATTAATCTGTGGAGGAGTTTCTGCATCGAATAATACTAGTGTAAACAATATTAGTGGATCTAGCAATTCTAAAACCACTAGTTATCAGGTCACTACCCAGACAGTGGTTACAAAATCAAAAATTACCACTAAAAATGCATCTGTAAACAGCAGCACAGGAATTCCATACTACTACGACTTAAGAAAACTTGGAAAACTTACACCTGTTAAGAATCAGGGATTTAGTGATGTTTGTTGGGCATTTGCTGTAACTGGTTCGTTGGAATCTACCACACTGAAGTATAAAAGTTGGAACTTCTCTGAAAATAATATGAAGGATCTCCTAAGCAGAGGATATAAATATGGTTTTGATAGGGGATATGATGATGCTGGTTGCTGGGAAGAAGCCCTAGCATACCTAAATAGTTATATTGGCCCTGTAACTGGAGCTCAAGATCCATTCAATGAGTTTAGCGGAAGTTCACCAACTAACCTCAAACCTGCAGTGCATGTGCAAAACACCATCCAACTTCAATCTAGAACCCTAAATGGTGTGATGAATAACACCGCTATAAAAGAAGCTCTCATGAAGTACGGTGCCATATACAGTTTAATGACGTTTCAAGATTCTTACTACAATCCAAATACCTACGGCTACTACTACAAAGGTAATGGAGATTACAACCATGCCATCTGTATTGTGGGATGGGATGATAATTACAGCAAAACAAATTTTGTGGGAAATCCTCCTGGAAATGGGGCATTCATAATTAGAAATAGTTGGGGAGCAGATTGGGGTGATCAAGGCTATTTTTATGTTTCTTATTATGATAAAAATCTTGCAAACACCGACGACAACATAATTTTCATGACAGGAGAATCTGTTAAAAACTACGACAACATCTACCAGTACGATCCATTCGGAGATGTTGGAAATTATGGCTACGACAACGATGTGGGCTGGTTTTCAAATGTCTTCAAATCAAACGGGAGGGAACTTCTTAAAGCTGCAAGTTTCTATGCTACCCAACCCAACACATCCTACAAAATTTATGTTTACCTCAACCCAGTTGGGAACAATCCAAGATCAGGAATACTGGCAGCTGTACAGCAGGGCATTATATCGAGTGCAGGATACAAAACCATCGTTCTAAACAACTTCGTTAATCTGATGAAAAATCAAAAGTTCAGTATCGTTGTGAAACTCGTGAGTCCAGATGATTACCAACCCATAACCATAGAATATCCGCTAATTGATTACAGTAGCAAGGCCAGGGCCAGTCCAGGACAGAGTTTCATAAGTCCAAACGGCATTTCGTGGGAAGATATGACCAGTGTAATAGGCAATGCAAATGTTTGTTTAAAGGCATTTACGAGCAATCTTGGAGCTGATCTTGCTATCTCTGTTAAAGCCAGTAATAACCATCCAAAAATTAATTCAATTGTATATTACTATGTAAAGGTCACAAATTTAGGGCCGCAAGAATCATTTAATGTGGTGGTAAACAGCCTATTTGCAACAAAACTGGATTTTATATCCTACATCAAAAGTATGGGTAGCTACGATCAGACAAGTAATATATGGAGTATTGGAAATCTTCCAACTGGATCTGTTGCCTACCTAATACTGAAGTTCACAGTAACAGAAACTGGTGAAATAACCAATAATTTCATTGTAAGTTCAAAGACCTACGATTACAATTTAAGTAACAATGCATTTACCTCAACCATATTTACAGCGACAGATCAAAATGGAACTATAAGATCTAATAATTTAAACGCATCCAAATTTGTAGCATCAAAATCCATACCTATGAAAGATACTGGATTTCCATTGATACCATTGATTGTTGGTATTTTACTGGTTACATTGGGATCGGCATTTAAAAGAAAGTGAAAACATTTGATTCTTAAATTATTTAATTTAAATTCCGGTCTTAGGAGTATACAAATGTGATTTTGTTATAAATTTAGTTCAAGGTTAAATATTTAATTATGAAAATTTCGAGTTTTATAATACTAATTTTTGGTTATATTAATAAATAAATAACTAAACAACCAGTTAATTTAAATTGTATGAAAATACATATACTATTTTCAAGATAGAGGTGTTAATATGAAACAAAAATTAACTATAATTCCAGTTTTGGTAATATTAGTAGTATTAGGAGGAGTTCTTATTTCAGGTTGTATCGGTAACAACAATACCAACAACACAACAGTGAACAACACAACATACAGTTCTCCAGCGAATGCTACAACAACTGCCAATACGACTACTACAACTGCGTCATCTTCCAAATCTACTTCTTCAGATAACAGTAAACAAAATACTTCCAGCCAAAGTAGCGGTAGTAAAAATAGCGGTAGTACTAGCGGCACAAGTGGAAGCAACGATGGTTTAACTGGTAAAAATTATAATGCAAATCCAACTGATCCAAATGGAAATCCAACATAACTAAAAAAAATACATTAAATATTTTTTTTGAGGTGAGTTAATTAATGATCAATAAAAAAATGGTTTCAGTATTGATAGGTCTATTAATGATTGTAAGTATCGGTGCTTCAGCAGCTACGAGCACTACAGGTAATTACAGTGTTAGTCAAATAGGACAATCATCTGGAAACGTTAAGAATTATGTTGAGACTCAAAACAGTCTCCCAAGCAAGGTTTCTGTTGGAAATAAGAATGTTACAACTGCACAATTTTTATATCTGATGACTTCAGCAACATCCAACCTTGCAAAAAATAATAAAAACAGTATCTACTTTAAAAATGTTTCAAATCCAACAAGTCCATCTGAAACATTTAAAGGAGGAACCATAGACAAGAACACATATCTTTCAATGGCGAGTTCAGTTAATTCTTACATTGCAAAGTATGGAAAAGCACCGAATTACGTTACAACTGCCCAAGGGACTATTAAATACCAGTCCATGGTATACATGTACAGTAAAATCATGAATTACTACAAGATCAACAACAAGTTACCAACTAGTGTTACACTGAAATCATGGTACGCCCAAACTTTAGGTCCTGCAGCCACTGTTAACGCTACAAGTGGGTTTTTTAAGACTTCTGCTGTATTAGGATCCACAAGTTATGGGAAGGTTCTGAGATTAAGTCCTATAGGTACTGGAACAAATAAAGTAGCAATTATAATTGGTGTACATCCACTAGAAGTACAAACACATATTGCGATGTTAAATGCCATATACGCAATGTCTAAATCATTAAAAAACGTGCAAATTACTATATTTGATGTAATTGTTTACAATGGTGACAATTACGATACTGGTAGATCTCAAGGACAAACATTAGCAAGTAAGTATGTTGTGCCAAATATTGGAACTTCCTACAAGTTAGTAATGGATGTGCATGGAAATACTGGTAGGGGCGAAGAAGTATACAGTGGATATCCTAACTTTGTTTTTGCACCACTGCAAGATTCAAAATCTAACAGTTATGCTTCAAAAATTGCTAGTTCCCAGTACACAACTGGTTTAATTAACCATTATGTAAAAGGAACCAGTCCTATCTATGTGACAATTCCTATAGCAAAGAAAGGAATTCCAACCATAGTCTATGAACAATACGTTAATCAAGCAAATTATGCTAAGGTTATGTATTTACATGCAGTAGAAGTTTTAAAATCAATAAATTCTATATTTGCGTAAATAAAACTGTTTGAATCATTTTATTCAAACATTTTATTGTTCATAATTTTTTTTCTTCTTTTTTTAAATTCAGACTTTTAGCCTATTAAAATAAGTCATGTACCTAAATAGGGCAAAATAGAATCTAATCAAGAATAAATTTTAATAAAGTTTGGCCAACCTTATGTTCAAAAAAAATTGGGAAATATTAGAATTACTGATTGTATTCATTTTTTAAGGTGCCGTTGAGATGTGTTAAGATTTAATTCAACCATCTACTATCGTCTTTGTAGTCTGAACTGGTTTCGATATCATCCACAAAAATTTTCATTTTTTTCCGCCATCATCTTTTTGAGTTTTGATTGTCAGTAATGCATTGAAAGTTGCAGAATTTTTAGATAAACATCCAAAAAAAAGTTTCGTAGCGTATCCTGGTCTTGAAACCCATGAAAATCATCAAGTGGCAAGTTCCCAGATGTCACCAGGTTACAGGGGTGTACTTGCATTTGGACTTAATGCCGATCATTGATACCCACAACAACTTTGTTAGTCATTTGAATCTCATCACATCTGCAGTGTCACTGGGACACAATGAAAGCCGGATAGTTTTCGTAGGTGAAAATGACGAACGGCAGCACCTCTACCCAGAAAAGTTTCAAAATCGATTTTTCCGTTTGAGTGTGGGAATTGAAGATCCAAACGACCTAATCCAAGACATTTATCCAAGCATTGGACCAACTGGATGATGAAACAAATATCAATGAAAAATCAGTTTAACACCAATTGTAACTGGAACATGTAGATAAGAGGATCATCATTGATACATGTTATAATCCCTTGTCACCATATGGAAGTAATGATGATTTAAAATAGGACCTATGACTTTAGATCCTATTTTTAAAATGGCAGGGTGTTGTATGTTCCATGGAGTGTGAAGGTAGAAGTGTCCCAATTTTTGATCACACCCAAAGTGTTTTTGTATCCAGTTGCATCAGCTGAGTACCATTTACCATTCACATAGATATTTGCCCAAACATGTCCATACCAATGCCCACTTTCAATGAAGTGGCATGTCCCGTGTTTGTACCTTGCAGAAAAACCTGATACTCTTGCTAAGGCTACAACAAGATGTGCTGTGTCTGCACAATTACCTTTCAGTCGTTGCAGTGTGCCTGAAGCACCATACTTGGTGTTGTAGTAGAAAGAATATACAATGTTGTCTCGAACCCAATTTACAATGTTAACTGCCTGTTGATACCTTGAACTAGTACCAATTTTAAGAGAACTTGCAAGGGAATTCACAGTTAAAGCCGGCGTTGTTATCAACATTTTAGCCCTGTTTTGAGATTTGTTAAAATCATAGGTGTCTGAAGATACAGCTACCATGTTACTTACAACACTATTAAACGCCAGCATCCGAACGAAAATATGTAAAGTTATACTGGAACCGCTTTTAAGATAGGCAACAGTCCAGTTTCCAGTGGATGGATTGTAACTTCTGTTTTGGGAATAGGATACCGGAGCATAAACATTTGGGTCAAGCCCACAATTTACAACCACATTTTTAGCCGTGCTTGGTCCGCTATTTTTAACTGTAACTGCCACTACAAATGTATGAAGATATTTAACATTGTATTTAGCCGTGCTCTGGGTAACTTTGAGATCTGAAGCCCTTGGTATTGTTAAATTGAGTATTGAAAAGTTGTTAGTTGGATCGGTGTCAGTGAAGGATCCCGATGTAAAATTAGACATGACTGTGACTGTTCTGTCGTAGGTTAAAACTTGTTCAACAACATGAAGAACTGTTCGATTGCCAGTTGTTAAATTGTTTATGGACCAAATTCCCGTGTTAGGGTTATATAATCCTTTAGAATCATCTGAAATCCATTTAAGATAGGTTTTATTTAATTTTAATGCTAAATTAATATTGGAAACATTGTTTGGACCGTTATTTTTCACAATTACAACTAAAACAACATTTCTAAGATAATTTGGAGATGAATTAGATGCTGAACTTCGAACTGAAACATCAGCATCACCTGCTGATTGATAGGCTGGTGACTCTCCAACAGTTTTGGATACTAAATTTGAAGCTTTAAGAGTTTTAGGTGTAACAACTTGATCATTTGTGTTGTTTAGGGTTGAACTTGTGTTCAATGTGAGTTCTGTATCTTGGATTGATGCTGCTGAACTAACATTGAAATTTACTAAAAGCCCAACTCCGATGATTAGTAAGAAAATAATTAATGATTTTTTCTTGATCCTAGCTACCCCCAGATCCATGTAACTTATGAAACTTAAATTTACCCCTAAATTTACAATTATTTGTTATCTTGTCAGGATTATTTAAATCCTTGGAATAAAAAAAAGATTATTTCAAGTTTTAATTGTTAACTTGTTCATTAAAATAGAATTCAATCTTGTAGATATTGTAAAAAAAATAGATGTATGAATCAGCTCATTTAATCCTGAGTTTTGTATAGTTATCTGAAACTGATTCATTTAGGTTAATGTTTGTTTGTAGATAGCGTTTACAATTGTGCTGATATCACCGGAGTAAAGATACTGGTAGCCGTTGGAATGTAAATATTGGTCTGGATGTGCCAGTCCATCTTCCCTTCCAGGCAGACCTGTTTCAAAGATTCCATCTTTGTTAACATCAACTTGGTCTGGAAATCCGTTAGCTTCCCCATACTTTGGTGTGAAGTTGTCATCATGTGCCCTTGGTAAGAAGTCCAGTCCTGTGATCTGGGTTGAGGGTGGCCAGAAAATTGTGTAAACCTTTTTCGATGCCCTTAAATTTTTATACCAATCTAAACCCATTTCATAGAGTGTTCCTGCACAGGCACCTCCATAAATATCCACTATCAATGCATTTTTAGGTAGGTTAGTTTGTCCTAATACTGCGACATGAGAATTAGGGCCCAATCCCCAGTTTACAGCATACAATCCCAGTGCCCTTAGGCCTTTTACTATGCTGTTTATCCTTGCATTATCTGCAGTTTTATTGATGATGTTATCACTTGTGATGTAAACTGGTCTGAGTGCTATGACCTTTTTAAAGGTGGTTACAGACACGTAGTTTGGAAGTCTGTTCTGGACATTGTAAAAATCAATGATCTTACAGTAAGTATAAATCAAGTTGCTGTAGTCCATTCTGCCATTGCTGGTTTTGTATACACCCGGAACTTTATGATAGGTGTCCATGTAATTCTTTAAAGTTTTAGCTGCCTTTAGATACGCTGTTTTGTTGAAGTTTGAAGTTTTTATTGTTTCTGTTCCTGTTGTATTGGTCACTGATTTAAGTAAAATGCTTGTTGAGTCCTTGTAATTGATCTTTATGATTGCGGTTGTTAGAAGTTCTAAAAATTGAGGCATCTTAACCTTTGTTGATCCTATTGTAACATAACTAGGCAGTTTATGGTTTATGAGTATGGAATTTTTCACAGTTGTTGCAGCTGCCCTGATCTGAGCTGGCTTAAAGTACACCTTTTTAGTTGAGCTAACTAATTTAGTTTCAGTACTTTTAGTTGTGGTTTTTAAAGTTGCTGCACTGGTTACTGTTTGATTGGTTTTTGATACTGTTGTTTGGTTTGTACTTGCAGCTGAAGTATGGTCCATGGTGCCTTGCACCGTGAAAAATATCATGCACAACATCAGTACCGGTAGGACTAATTTAAGTCTAATGAAATCCCTCCCTAAATATAAAAGATTTAATTTATCAATTCTTAGACTAGATAATAAACCTTTTAATAAAATATTACTTATATTTGTTGTCAAAAATTTTTTTGATGTGCCTAATTATTTCTAATTAGTTTTTAATGGAATTTTATGGAAGTATTTGGATCATTTCTAAAATCCTTTGATTTATTCAAGTATTTATGAGTTTTAAATCGTTAGAAAATTTAGAAAAATAAAAAAAAATTTTAAAGTAAGTTATTTGGGAGATTTACTCGCAAATAATACTACTTTCAAGTTTTTTTAACTCTTTGATTGTGTTGCAATTGAACTCACAATATTAGCAATAACTCCAGAGTAGATGTAGTCATATCCATTTTTCTTTAAAAATTGATCTGGATGTGCTAAACCTTTGAATGATGATGGACTGTAGTTGTCATCATGTGCACGTACAAGGTAATTTAAACCAGTTATACACTTTGATGTTGGCCAGTAAACAGTGAATACTTTTTTACTGCCCTTCAATGATTTGTACCATGATGTTGCCATCTCATAAACGAGTCCAGCATCAGCCCCTCCATAGATATCTACTATCAGAGCATTTTTTGGAATATTAGCTGTAAGAGCTGTTATATGTGTATTTGGTCCTAGACCAAGAGCTTTAGCCCTTATACCAAGTGCATTTAAACCCTTTACTATGCTGTTTACCCTTGCATTGTCAATTGATGGGTTGTTTATGTTATCACTTGTGATGTAAACAGGTCTGTTGTTACCTGCATATAATTTAATCTTCAAATTCTGTGTAGCTAGTATCTTCTGGAACGTTGCTATTGGAACTTTTTTAGTTCCGTAGCTGATGTAGTTTGGTAGTCTGTAGTTAGTGTTGTAGAATTTCTGTGCTCTCTGGTAACCGTCTTTGATTTGTGCTGCAGTTAATCCTTCATTGTTGGATGATGTTACTTTGTGTGTAGTTGTTGTGTTATGTTTTACTGTAGTTGCTGTTTGATTAACAGAAGCTGCGCTACTGAAATTTGTACTAAAAATCATTGCCACACTAAATAGTAGTAGCACTGATAAAAGTAAACTTCGCTTAATTTTACCGCCTCCCTGTTTGATATACATAAAATAACTCGTTATTTTAGGGCATACCAAACCTAACACTGAATCACTTCAACCTACTATATAAAAGCTTTGGTTTATTTTCTTAAAAAAAGCCCTCAGAGAGCGATTTTTTTAATTTAAAAGTCCATCTGTGCTTTTTGAAATTAGGTTGTATTGATAAGCTTCTTCAGATATTATTTTCGGTTAACAACCGCTATTGTAACCCAGATCATATTAGTTACACATATTCAAACCCAATACCAATAGTGTGGATCAATTGATGCTGAAAAGAAAATCTGTATTAAAGTCGCTTTTAAATCTAAAAGTCAAATAAACTGTTTAATTAACAATTAAATCCCCATATTAGTCTATATTAAATAAGGACTATTTAGGTGTAAATTTGTGAAATTGGTAAAAATATTCGTTTTTCTTAAAATGAGTACAACTAATAGCTAAAATTTTTCAGGTTATATCATTATCAAAAAAAATGTGATCTAAATCAAAAAAAGTTATGTTGTTATGTGCGGGTTAGGAAATTTTGATGACAGTTTAGAGATCTCCATAAAAAATTTGTGTATATAAAAATTTCCACCAGTTCATACAACTTGGGAATTAAAACATGCAGATTAGTATAAAAAAAAGGTTTGAATTAAAACTGTGTTCCTTAAAAGAGGGAAAAGGGATATTTTATCCCCTTATAACTGTTCCGTAACTTTGTGTGTTGTTGAACATACTGGTTGTGAAGTAAGTTCTGTAGGGTACGTCGACCCATCTATTGTTGCTGTAGTACTGTACTGATCTGTGATTGCTTGAGTAAGCAGTTCCGTACTGTATGATTCTGCTTTTAACTCCTTTAGCAGTTAAGTGAGTGTACAAGTAGTCACTCATAGCCCAGCAATCTCCACTTCCAATCCGTTCCATATCCTTTCCTGTGTGTGCTGCACTGCTGTAACTATATTTAGATGCTTTTTTCATCACATCTGAAACTGCAGCTGCTGCAGAAACTACTTTAGGTTTTTTAATTGTTAAACCCTGGGTAGAAATGATCTGGTTAAACTGAGTTATGGAGTACTTGGTGCTGCCATAGCTTACTGTGTTTGGTAACCTTCCATTGTTGGCGTAGTACTTCTCTGCCCTCTTGATTCCATCCTTCATCTGAGCCAATGTTAATGGTGAAACTGTGAAACTTGTCTTTAAAAGTTTGTTACCTATTCCGTTCTCATCTTTAACAGTGCCAGAATGGATTGTAAGTGAATATTTACCAATTCCAAGTGCTTGCTTAGGAGTAATAGTGAGTGTATTACCTTTAACTTCCGTATTAACAGTTACTGACTTTCCTGTTCCTTTCTTTAGAACAACCCATACTTTTCCAGATTTCACTGTTTTATTATATTTAACCTTGATTGATTGACTATCATGTATTATAGCGTTATTTGCAGGATCAACGCTTGAAACCTTCAGTGTAGCATTTGATGATGCTGCAGCTGATGTATTTACATTCAAAATAAGTGCTAAACTAAATAGCAGTAACACTGACATGAACAATTTTCGCTTAATTATATCGCCTCCGTATACAACCCATCAAAAAAAGTTTTTGATACTTCTATATTTTGATGGAAAATATGCTAATAAATAGTCACATTACAATTGCTTATAAATGTTTTGGTTTAAAATAGTAAAAAAGGCATTCTTAGGGCTATTTTTTTAATTTAAAATGCATTTAGAGGTTTTTGAAACAACTTTGTTCGTTTAAGCTCACTGCGTTGATATTATAACTAAATAAGCCCTAATAAAACTATTTTTCCTTAAATTATTCTGATTTATACCTTTTCTTAACATGGGTAATACCTCCTAATTGTCAAAGTAGTAATAAACAGTTATTGAACAACAAACAAACAGTTAATATGCACATAAAACAAGTTTAATCTTTCTTAATCCAATATTATTGCTAATTAACTACTGATAATTGATTTACTTCAAATGATGGTTAAATATCCCTAACTTTAAAAAAACTATCAGTTATTACATGAATCCCAAATCGATTAAATTAATTTTTTTGCATGTAATATATATTAGTAAGAAAAGTTTAGTAAGAAAGGTGTTTGAACATAATAAATTGATAGGATTATTTTTTTAATATATCATTCTTCATTAATTTTCATGGACAAGGTTTATTTAAACAAAAACAAATTCAATTAATTGTTAGTTTAAAAATTGTCAGATTAAGAATGATTAGACAATGATCCAATCAACATTATCTGACCATTCAGATCATATAAAATTAAAATTTAACTTTTAGTGGAGATAATACAAGATGAAACGTTTATATTCAAAGGATTTGGGTATAATATTCCTTTTAACAGCTTTATATATCATTTTAATATCCTTTCCTAATTTCAGTGGGAAGTACATACTGGACATGGTATTCTTTGCACTTTTCTTCCTGTTTATAGGGTACTCTTTAATAGCTTTAATTAGGCCTGAAGAAGATTATAAAGACATATTACGTAAACCCGTACTTTTACTTGAGTTCAGTGTTTTGCTTACTCTGACTGTGAGTATCATTCTCATGTTTTCGTACCTTGGTCTCAAGATCAGATCGCTCGTGATGGTGCTTTCAGTAGTTATCATGGTAATGTCCATATCTGCATATATTCGAAGAATAAATCATTACAACTCTCTGAAGTATGAAAAAGCAACTGGAAGGGAAGGGGTTGATGCAGTTTCACAAAACATTAAGACACTGACAAAATCATCAGTTGAATCTGCAGAACTTCCAAATGAAACACCTGTACCTAAATCAGAAAGTTATCCCGTTGAAAACCAAGGTCCAAACTCGGAACCTGATAAATTGGTTGTAACAGAGGACAACATCCGTGAAAAATTCATAAAAAAAGTTGAAGAAGAGGAAAAACCTGTAAAAACTTCAAAATCTGCAACTGCCGGTAAAAAAGTCTACTTAGATCTTGTAATAATTGATCTGTTGAGTATTTTTGTTTTGATAACCTACTTCGTTAAAATACAAAATATTGGTGTGGTTTCCTACTTCATTGGTTTGTTGTACATGTTATTTTTGGTTGGTTACCCAGTAACCAGAATATTTTTCGCTGGAAAAAACAGTATCAGCAAGAAGTCATTGATAGGCATAAGTATTGGACTAAGTTTACCCATAACCTCAATTATTGGAACAGTACTTAACAGCACCCCCTACGGACTCAGTGTTCACAACATCCTATTCCCACTGGCTGTTTTAACCCTTATTTTAAGTTTGTATGCTAATAAAAGAGTTAAATCTTTTAAAAATTAGTTGTGGAGTTATGTTCTGATCAAGAGTTTTCCTAAATCCCCTTTTTTTGTTGCAGAAGAACACTCATATACAGTTTGAACAAAATTTTAGTTTAGGTAAATATTATATAATATTAAAAATAGATTTTAGAGCAGTCACCCGCAGGATGCTCAAAGCGGGTTAATAAATTATTGGGGATACTTAAATGGACAAGGATTATAAATTAACAGCTGTATTAATACCTATAATATTGATTTTGAGTTTGACCCTCTACTTCTTTCCAGAGTCCAGTGGAATGGTAACTAATTTCACAGCACCAGTTGTTAATCAAACTAACAACACCACAATTAATCAAACTGCTTCAAATTCAACTGCAGTAGAATCAGCTACAAGCACCCAGAACACTCAAACTAGCCAGTCAACTGATACCAGCTACAACTCAAATAGTGGTTCAGATTCAGGATCTGGAGATACACCAACCGAACCTACCGAACCAACTGACCCTACAGAACCAACAGATCCAACCGAACCAACTGACCCTACAGATACTGGTAACGGATCCTAGATATCCAAACTCTTTTTTTCCTCTTTTTTTGTACTTCAAAATCAAGACAGTGCACCAAAGGGCCCGTGTTCATTACATTTGAATCACAATATGAAACTTCACACTGCATGCTATTAGTCCTAGGATTATTTTGTTTGATCACTGCAAAAACAGTTCCTTTAAGTTTCAGATAAATAAATGTGAATAGAATCACAAAGATATTTTTTCTAGTATATATTAGAGTGAATTAGTTCTTGAACTAACAAACATTTGTATAATTTATTTGAATTAAACAAAAGTTTAAGGGAGATAATTTAATGAGTGGGTGGGAATTGTGGATGAAAAAATTTTGAAACCTTATAAAAAATATTTTGTAATGATAGTAATTTTGTTTGGATTGAGTTTAACTATTTCTTTGAATGTTAACTGTGTATCTGCAAGTTCTGCAGGAATTTATGTGGCACCCAACGGTCATGACACCTGGAATGGTCAGAGCCCAACTTGGAATGGTAAGTCCGGCCCTAAAAAAACCATTAAAAATGCCGTTGGTACCGTTTCAAGCGGAGGAACTGTTTTTATTGCTAGTGGAACCTACTACGAACATGGTATTATAATTTCCAAGAGCATGAAACTAACAGGAAAAAGTTCTAAAACCACGGTAGTAAACGGTCAAAATTCAGGAAGTATATTTACTATTAAATCTGGATTTACAGTTAAAATAAGCAATTTGAGAATGAGTAATGGAAGGGGAAGTACTGTTGGTGCACTTCATAACTCTGGGCAAACAACCCTAACATCCACCTCGTTTACAGGGAACATTGCTAAAAATAGTGGTGGTGCAATATACAACAAGTACGGGAGTCTCAGCATTATAAATTCCTCATTCACAAGTAACGGTGCAACATCGGGCTTTGGAGGTGCTATTTATAATCAAGCATATCTTGCTATCATGAACACCAACTTCACAAGCAACAAAGCTGTTACTGGTGGCGGTGCTATTTTTAACGTTGGAAAACTATCAATTTCAAGCTGTAACTTCAATTACAATCATGTTACTGGTGGTGGAGCAGCACTTAGAAATTTCAGAGGCACCGTACAAATAACTTCCTCCAAATTCACAGGAAATACTGTTAATGGCGGTGGTGGTGCTCTTTTCAATGAGAATGGAGGTTCAACCAAAACCAGTTTAAGTACCATGCTTGTTAAAAATTGTATTTTTAATAGCAACAAAGCAAATAGTGGAGGTGCCATTGACAACAACTACGGAAAGCTCATGGCGAGTTCATGTAACTTCACCAACAACTACGCAAGTAGTAAAGGTGGAGCTTTGGTAAACTACCATGGATCATTAACGTTAACCAGTTGCACAGGTAAAAATAATGGAGCCTACAATCTAGGTGGTTTCCTCTACAATGCAGATAACCTGCTACAGATAGTTAAATCAAACTTCTTAAACAACCATGTTTTGAAAGGCAGCGGCGGTGTTATCTACAACTACCACGCTCCAATTACCATAAGTTACACTAATTTCAAGTACAACACAGCCCGAGGAGGTAAGGATTGTGGTTACGGTGGAGCAATACACAGTTACATGGCACAGATAACTGCAAATAACTGCCTATTTCTCGAAAACAGTGCAACAACAGGGGGCGGTGCAATAGTAAACGATGAAGGATCATCTTTAACTGTGAAAAATTCCAACTTCCTAAGCAACTCAGCCACCGGAAGTGGTGACGGACTCTACGGTAATGGTGGAGGAATATTCTCCTACAATGCCCAATGTTGGGTTTCTAACTCAAACTTTACAGGTAACTCTGCAAAAGTAGGTACCAGAGGAGGAGGTGCCATTGATATACTTGGAACTGGATATGTGAGCCACAGTGTTGCAAGTGTTGATCACTGCGTCTTCAAAAACAACCAAGCATCCATGGGTGGAGCGATTCATGTGGAGACAGGTAGTTTAACAGTTAAGTACAGTACCTTGACAGGCAACACAGGCAAAAGTGGAGGTGCCATCTACACCATACATGGTGCTTTAACTGCAACCTACAACAACATCAACTACAACACAGCTTTAAGCAATGGAGCTGCAATATTCAACAGCGGACACGACATCACTGTCACCCACAACAACATCATGGAAAACACCGGACCCAATGAAATTTACAGTCCAAACAACAGTTACGCAACTAACAAGGCAGTTGTTGATGCCAGGTACAACTGGTGGGGATCAGACTCAAATCCATCAGAAAATGTTTCAAATCCAGGAAACTCCGTACTAGTAAATCCATGGCTTTCTAAACCAATATAAAGATAGTTGTTCAAGTTCAGGTTGTTCCAATTTATTTAACAAATTTTATTGGAAACCCCCTCTATTTCTTATTTTTATTATTTTAATAACCACAAAAGATAACATCTAAAAACTTGATATAATCTTTATAAAAAGGATTTCATTTGAGGTGAATTAATGAAAGTAATGATTATTGGTTCTGAAGGTATGTTAGGTCATGATTTGGTTGCTGTTTTATCTCCACTACATGAGGTCGTCACAACAACCATAGACACATTGGATATTACTGATATTGATAAAACAATAAAAACAGTGAAAAAAAACAATCCAGATGTGCTTATTCACGCCGCTGCAATAACAGATGTGGATGGAAGTGAATCAAACCCTGATTTAGCCTACAAAGTTAATGCAATAGGTACAAGAAACGTTGCTGTAGCATGTAAAGAGGTTGGTGCTTCCATGGTTTACATTTCAACAGACTATGTTTTTGATGGTACCAACACAACTCCATACAACGAATATGATCAAACCAAACCATTGGGAGTCTACGGTAAAACCAAACACACCGGTGAAACCTATGTTCGTGACACCTTAAGCAAGTTTTACATCGTTCGAACTGCATGGTTATATGGATATCATGGTCCAAACTTTGTAACAACCATGTTAAACCTGGCAAAAAATACCAAAGACATCTCTGTTGTGGATGATCAAGTTGGATCACCTACCTACACAGTAGACCTTGCAAACGCAATATCCACCATTATCAACAGATCATCCTACGGAATTTACCACTTCACCAACACAGACCATTGTTCCTGGTTCGACTTTGCAACTGAGATCTTTAAACAGGCAGGGGTTGAAGTCAACTTAAAACCTGTTACAACAGAAGAATTCCCACGACCAGCACCAAGACCAAAATATTCAGTTTTAAACCATTACAGCTGGAAAATGGAAGGATATCCACCTATAAGAAACTACAAAGAAGCACTTAAAGATTACATGAAATTATTAGGGCACTGATTACTTTTTTTATCATATAGCTAAAGAGAATTTAAATAATCTACTGGTTGAAAAAAAAGTTTAGGAGAAAATTAAAAATGAAGGGAATAATACTTGCAGGTGGTTCAGGCACTAGGCTTTACCCAATTACCAAGGCAGTTTCTAAACAGTTACTTCCAATCTATGATAAACCCATGATCTACTATCCTTTATCAGTTTTGATGCTGGCAGGAATAAGGGAAATACTCATAATTTCAACTCCAACAGACCTTCCAAGGTACAAAGAACTTCTTGGAGATGGAACAGATTTGGGTGTTGAATTCTCTTACAGAGTACAGGACGAACCCAGAGGTCTTGCAGATGCTTTTATTGTGGGTGAAGATTTCATTGGAGAAGAAAGTGTGGCACTGGTACTTGGAGACAACATATTCCACGGCCACAGATTCAGTGAAATTCTTAAAAGAGCAGCATCACTCGATAAGGGTGCAGTTATCTTTGGTTACTATGTGAAAAATCCAAGGCCCTTTGGTGTGGTTGAATTTGATGAAGAGGGAAATGTTCTGTCAGTGGAAGAAAAACCTGAAAACCCCAAAAGTAACTACGTTGTTCCAGGACTTTACTTCTACGATAACTCAGTCATAGATATTGCCAAAAACATTGCACCATCAGACAGGGGAGAAATAGAAATAACCTCTGTAAACGACGAATACCTTAAAAGGAAAGAGTTGAAGGTTGAACTTCTAGGAAGGGGAATGGCTTGGCTTGACACAGGAACCCATATAGGACTCTTAGAGGCAAGTAACTATGTTGAAGCCATACAAAAAAGACAGGGCTTTTACATCGCATGTTTAGAGGAAATATCATTCAACAATGGATGGATCGATGAAGATATCGTGCTAAAATCTGCAGAATCACTCGAAAAAACAGATTACAGTAAATATTTAGTTGAACTTGTAAAAAGGAATGGAAACGACATTTAATCTTCCTATTTTTTTGGAATATTCTTCTTGACTCAATTAAATATTTGTTAAATGAATATAGAGCTTGAACATGTGTAAATTTAAATAAAATTATCATCTACTGTTTAAATCATAAATATTCGTGCATATATTAATTAGAATAACTATTTGGTGTATTAAAATGGGATTTGCGGATTATATTAAGGCTAATGAAGAAGTTCATAAGGCAGGTTCAGAGGTAAAATATTTATTTTGTGAAAAAGAAGGTGCTGATAAACTTATCGTAACGTTTCCAGGATTCACTAACTCTGGTAAATTCAAATATCGTTATGTGAGAACTCTGCAAGATGTTAACGCACACAGACTTTTTTTATTAGATGAATTCGGTGTGCGTGGATGTTATCTCCTTGGCCATCACAGAAGCTTCAAGATCGAAACTGTTGTTATGTCCCTTATAACATCAATGCTCAAAAAATACGGCTTGAAAATTGATGATGTTATACTTCAAGGATCGTCGAAAGGTGGATGGATGGCCCTTTACTACGGCATTAAATACAGATTTGGACATGTTATTGCTGGCGGACCCCAAACTAAGATGGGTGACTTCTTGATCAAAGAAGATGTTGAGATACAACCAGATGAAAAAATTCATGTTTTCAGTAAGGTGCGGGTGGCAGATTACATAGCCGGAGGTCATGAACACGGAGATTTAACCTATTTAAACAACTTACTTTACGAACAGTTGTACCGAGATCCTGAAGATTTTCCAATGATCTACATTCATGTGGGTAAGGGGGATTCGCATTTCGAAAACCATATAAAACCATTTGTAACCCAGTTAGATATTAATAACATCAAATATGAGCTAGACATACAAGAGTATCATGAACATAACGATCTAGGAATATTTTACCCTAAATTTCTACTTAAAACATTGCAAACAATAGACGATAAACTCATACCCCAGAGGATGAAAATTTAGGTACAGAGCAATAAGAAAACTCTAAATTCAACTATATCTAAAAAAAAAAAAAGAATTGAATAGATGATGAGTAACAAAATAGATTAATTTCAACTGTTTAAATAAATAAAATCTTCATTTGTAAACTTCAAATATATTTTTTTATTAAACCATTGAGGTTCCATATGCCGAAAATGTTTAAATTAGTTTCTAAAAACGGTTTAAGAATGATTAAATACAGTCTACACGATGACTACAGTTTATTTAAACACGAACTTCAACGTGCAAAGGCTAAAATCTTCAAACCACAAAACAAAATCGAAAACAAGCGGCCTGAAATGAATCTCCTTGAAAAAAAAGAGAAATACAACGAATTAATCAAGCATAATAACGAATTAACGGATTTATTTTTATTTAAAGATGATTCTCCCAAGGTTTCAATCATCATAAACTTGGACAGTTCCTGTGATCTAAACAGCTTGTTTAACAAGTTTCATCACAACCTAGTTTATCCCAATTTTGAAGTCATTGTCATCGCTGATCATTTAGCCGAAGATACTGGAGAATTTATTTCAAAACTCAAAAACCAGTTTTCAGTGGATTTAATTGAAAATTCTAATGGCAGATCCTACGCCGAAATACACAACAGCACAGTTGAAAGTGTAAATGGAGAATACTTACTGTTTTTAGATGGTAACCTCAAACCTACATATGGATGGTTGAATAGTTTAATGCAAACAACATTGGAAAATAGGAACACAGGATGTGTTGGTGCCAAAATAGTTAATCCAAACCTGGAAGATGGTCCCAATAATTTCAAAATTCAAAGTATTGGTGCAGAGTTTGTTGAAACCAAAAATGGAAATTTCATAGTGTCTGAAATGGCCAACGGTTTAGATCCTAACGAAGAAATTTGTATGAAACAGAATTTAAGGGCAGCTGTTAACAAGAAAGCATTTCTCATAAGTAAAGCCCTGTTTTTAGAGGTTGGTGGTTTTGATGAATCGTACCAAAACTGTTTTGAAAGCATTGATCTCTCTTTAAAACTCTTAAAAAAGGGTTATTCAAATATTTACAACCCAAATTCCATTATATTTAACTGTTTAAATCCAGATAATTCTCCAAGTAGAAATGAAAAGGATGATCTGATCCTTTTTAACAACAGATGGAACCAATTTTTACGAGGGAATGTGTTGTTGGATAAAATTGAAACCAGCCATGTTTTCAGTTTGGAGAAACTCAAGGTTGCATTTGCAGTGAGTGAAAGTGGAGAACATGCTTCTGCAGGGGATTATTTCACTGCAAAAGAGTTTGGTGAAGCCATTAAAAGTTTAGGATGGGACGTGTGCTTTTTACCTAGAAATGGTCCTGATTATTGGTATGACCTTGATGATGTGGATGTTGTTATCTCACTCTTGTACACCTTTGATCCTCGAAGGATACGTAGTTCTAGGGGATCACTCATAAAAATTGCATGGCCACGTAATTGGTTTGATAGGTGGACCTTTTTTCCATGGTTTGGAAATTACGATCTAGTTCTAGTACCGAGCAAAATTTCCCAAATGTTTGTGAAGGAACACAGTGGTAAGGATGCAACTTTGGTGCCACTTGCAACCAATCCCAACAGGTTTAACAATGAAATACCGGAATCTGAAGATTATTACAGTGACTACTGTTTCACAGGCAGTTACTGGAACGATTATAGAGAAATTATCGATCTTCTCGATCCAGATAAGCTTCCGTACAAGTTTAATCTGTATGGTAAGAACTGGGAGTTAATACCTAAATTTAAACCCTACCACAGGGGATTTATAAATTATATCAACATTCCCAAACTTTATGCTTCAACAAAAATCGTTATAGACGATGCAAACAGTGCAACAAAGGCTTATGGCTCTGTAAACAGCAGAGTTTATGATGCACTTGCCTGCGGAACCCTGGTACTGACCAATGGCAAGTTGGGTGCTTTAGAAATTTTTGGGGAAGATTTACCGGTTTTTGAAACTGAAACTCAATTAAACAATTTGCTCAACCATTTTCTTGAAGTTGATGAGGATAGGATCGATCTTGTTGAAAAATTACAGAAATTTGTAGTTGAAAACCATACCTACTTTAACAGGGCACTACAACTTAAAAAAACATTGATTGAATACCTACACAGTAAACAAAGTTAATATATTAAAATCCAATGATATCTCATTAAAAATTTATTATTCTAAAACTTATTAAAAAATGTAAATTTACTTATCATAATTCTAATTAGGTGTTAATAACATGAAAAAAGGAACTCAAACCATTGGAAACTACGTGGAAAAAACCAGTTTAAAGGAGTATCCAAGAAAGATTGGTCGAAAGTTAAAGTATAAAATCAAAGGAGTAGGTAAATCCAAAGTACAACACCGCAGTTTCAGAGATTTCACAGGATTTCTCTCAAATTCTGTTATTTCCCCCATGATAATGGCCCCATTTCGTGAACAGGATAAAAGATGTTTTGCCACCATGGAAAATATTACCAAGTATTTAACATTAAATTCTCTGACAAACCAAGATGAAATGGTTACAGTCATACTTCCAGTTTACAACAGAATAGACACTGTTAAGAGTTCGATTGAATCCGTGCTTAACCAGTCCTACAGAAATTTTGAACTAATAGTAGTCGATGATGGCAGTGATGATGGTTCAAAGGAATTGTTAGAATCACTGAAGGATGAAAAAATAACACTGCTTCACAACACTACACGTAAAGGAGTTTCTAAAGCTAGAAATAGGGGTCTGGAAGTTGCAAAAGGAAAGTACGTGGCTTACCTTGATTCTGACAACTTGTGGGATCCAAGATATCTTGCAGCGATGGTGGGGGCTTTTAAAAGGTTGGCAGATGCCGAAGTTGTGTACAGTGGCCAGTATCTTTTTAAGGGAAATGCTCAAAATCCATACGCTGTTCGTTTTGGAAGTTTTAACAGATCCCTGTTAAACAACCGTAACTACATCGATATTAACTCCCTATGCCACAAAAAGGAACTAACTGATCGGATTGGAGGTTTTGATGAGTCCCTTGTTAGGCTGGTTGATTACGACCTTATTTTACGCATGTCTGAAAACGCTCAGATCTACTCGGTTCCAGTTATTCTATCCCACTACTACTACGATAATGCCGATAACACCATCACAAACATTCCAGGTTACGTGCACTACCTTGATATCGTGCGTGAAAAAAATCTGAAGAGAAGGGATGAAAGAATGGAATCTCCTCTTTTAGAGATTTTAGATCGTGGTGTGAGCATTATAATTCCGAGTTATGAGGCATTAGAAGATATTAAAGAATGTATTGAAGCCATAGAAGAACAGTATCCTGAGGCTGTTGAGATCGTTGTTGTGGACAACAATTCTGAGGGTGCAGTTGTGGAGTTCCTGAAAAAATTAGAAGATGAATCTAGGATCAAACTCATATTAAACCCTGTTAACTACGGTTTTACCTATGCAGTTAATCAGGGAATAGAAATTTCCAAACCTGAAAATGATATTCTTTCAATGAACAACGATGCAATTTTAACACCAGGATCGATTGAAGCCCTTCAAAAAACAGCTTACAACCTTTCAGATGCAGGTGTTGTTGTTCCTCAACAAGTACTGCCCCCTGAAACTAAAACCATCAATGAACATGTTCCATTTGCATATCCACAGTACGAATGTGATGTTAACCTTTCTAAGGCACATGATAACATCATAAATGTTCCTGTTTTCCATTCTGGAAGTGTTGTGGAACTGAGTTTTGCACCATTTTTCTGTGCCTACATCAAAAGATCTGTTTTCGATGATTCAGTGGGATTAGACCCTGAAAATGGTAGACATTACCGTTCAGACCGTATCTTCTGCAACTACGTAAGACACATCATGAAGTTAAAGGTTTACTACGTTGAAAAGGCTGTGGTTTATCACAAACTGCAAAAATCTACAGACGATCTTAAAAATCAACCTAAAAAGGGTGCAGATTATGATGTGATGTTCCAAAAAAACAGGTGGGAACCTGAAAATGCAGAGAAATTAGGTTATAAAACACCTGTATGGGATTTTTAAAAGCCTAAATCTCTTCAAGAACCCAATTAACAGATAATAGTTTCTTATCTATTATCTTTACTTGAATTATATTTTTAATTTTTTTTATTAACTTCAAATACTACGTTTGGATTAATGTAACGTCCACGTTTTTCTGTTGCTTTACCATATTGAATAGCCCTTTTAGGACAACGGTTTATACATGCGGTACAATGACTGCATTTATCCTTTGTCCATTCTGGTTTTCCATTTTCAAGTTTTATTGCCATTTCTGGACAAATTTCTTCACAGAGGGCACAGCCGTTGCATGCATCTGTAGTATAAAATTTTTCGGTGTTACGCCTCATTCCATACAATTTATAGATTAATGGTGTTAATATGGCAATTATACCATGTTTAGAAAAATTACCCTTCTTATTAGTTTTAAGAAGTTTTTTTATGTTTTCTATCTGTTTTTCTGCAACTTGAAGTTTGGATTTCTCTTTTTCAGCATCGTAAGTATCGTATATCATGACGTAGTTAGAGGGCATCTCAACAGAAAATGCACTGCTTAACTCTAGATCCTTGGTTTGAAGCTGGTTGGCCACCATTTTATCTGCACGCCCAATTGAGGATCCACATGTAACTACTGTGTATATGAATGGTTGGTTGGAATTATCTATTGTTAATTTTTCCATAAATTGCTCTACAATTGTTGGCAGTCCATTGAAGTAGACTGGAAAAATTATTCCAACCTTTTCACCATCCACTGTTTGGTATTTAAATTGTTTCTTGTTCAACGCATCTGTTATGTTGATGAGTTCTCCACCTTCTGTTTCCTGTAATTTTTGTGCAACATACAACGAGTTTCCAGTGCCTGAAAAGTAAAATATCATAAATTATTCCCCCTTTTTAACTGTAATAGTATTTATTATCCCTAAAAAGTCTACTCACAATTTTTTTTTGTTTTCTAAAAATTTGATATTATGATTCGATAACTATCGAATTATTTATTTGGGAAATTGTATATAAATGTTTTCATGTATAGTTTCATAATAAAGAAAAAATGTAGATTCCAAGGATTTAATGGGAAACCCCGGGCTAATAAAAAAGGAATAGTTTACATGGTAAATTTGTGAACCTTAAAATGAATAAACTAATTATTAAGCTTGGACTAAAAGTTACAGTAAAACGGTTATCAAGCTAATTTCCATTGAATTTGTTTTTCAAAAAGTTAGAGGTTTAGGATCATGGCCATTTTCAAACGTACATCAAAGATGCTGAACAATTTAAGGAGTAAAGTTTCTGAAGAGACTGGTTCAACCCAAGAACTTAGTAACAACGAGGATATGAATTATTTGTACGAAGTCAGTGTTGTTACACCCAGTTACAAGGGAGAAAAGCATATTGTCCGATTTTTAGATTCCATGAAGAATCAGAGTTTAGCACAACACCTCTTTGAAGTTATCATAATCATTAATGGAGAGCAGGACAGTACCCAAGATCTTGTTGAAAAATTCAAGCTCAAAAATCCCGATATGAACATAAAGATTCCATACTCAAAACTTGCAAACGCATCAAATGCCCGTAATATTGGAGTTAAAACTGCTGAAGGCAAGTATATCACCTTTATTGATGATGATGATTATGTGTCCCCAAATTTTTTGGAGGAACTTTACAAGCATGCTGCTCCTGAGAGAATAGTCATGGCTCCAATGATGGATGTGGATGAAAACAACAACATCAATCCCAATTCAAACAAAGATATTGTTGAAGGAATAATAAACGATCCGTACACCAATATAGGCCGTTACTTCTCATTCACTGCATGTAAACTGATTCCATCATCTAATTTAAAGAGGATAGCCTTCGATGTTGATCTCACAAGTGGAGAAGACATCGTGTTCTTTGCAAATCTTATGACTTCGAACAATTTTGAAGTTTACATGGTAAAAAAAGAATCAAAAGCCATTTACTACAGGGTGCTAAGATCAGACTCTGTTTCTAGAAAGCCCATGAGCTTCAAATTTAATGTGGAAGATCGTCTCGCTGTAATCAAGAAATTAAACGACTACCTATCTAAGACAGATAATGCAGATGGCATAAGTGGACTTAAAATAAGGATAAACGCACAAACAACCTTCATAAATAAATATCTGAAGGCACATCCCAACGAATATAACCGAGTTCTTGAAGCCATACACAGTGCTGACTTGGAATACTTTAACATGAATGAATTAAATAGAAATCTTGCCCAAAAACTCTACATATCCTTCAGTTTTTTGCCATACAACGATATAAGTTCCTACTTCATGGGAAAACGCATATCTAAAACCGGAAACATCGTCGACGTTATTTCCAACAACATGGATCCCATGAGGAAAAGGGATGAAACCAGTATGAAGATCACGGAAGATTATTTGGGAAGGAACGTCATCATCAACTCTGTTCCAACACTTGGAAACTGGAAACACATGAAGAATTTTTGTGAAAAAGGAATAACTGCCATAGACCAATTAGTTAAACAAAATAATGGCTACGAAGAGATTTACAGCTATTCCATGTATCCTGCATCCAATTTATTGGCATTTAACTACAAATTGAAACATCCAGAAGTAAAGTGGATAGTTGAGTTTTCAGATCAATCTATTTATGAGAATATTGGAGACATCATAAATGCAACCATAGATGAACCTGATGTGTTAAGCAAACTCAACAAAACCCTTGTTGAGAACGGATTTCCAGAGGATTCCTCCGGAAAAATCTTCTTTTTAAATGAATATTTAGCATATGCATTTGCAGATGAACTAATATTTCAAAGCGAAAATCAGAAGCAGTACATGTTGGATAAGTTTCCATACCCAGAACTAATGGAAGTTATCAACAAAAAAATCGAAGTAATTGCTCCACCAGTACTGGACTGCAAATTTTACAGTTTAATCCACCAGAATTACCAATTAAATTCTGATATCGTGAACTTCGCCTACTTCGATTCAGCCCATGAAAAAATACATTTAGAACAAGTTTACAGTGCTATTAAAACCTTGAAGGATAACTTCAAGGACAAGTTCATGATCCATGTCTTCACAAACGATCCTGAAGGATTTAAACACAGCATAAAGGGGTTGGTGGACGAGGGCTGTTTGAATATTAATCCCCAAGTAAATTTTCTCGAATTCTTAAATCTAACAACCAAATTTGACTGTTTAATTGTTACAGATCAAAAAACAAAACAAACAAAACCCTCAAATCCATTTCTACCATCTAAATTTTATGATTACGTTGGAAGTGGAACAGATATTTGGGGAATAAGTGAAGAAGGAAGTGCTTTGAGTCTCCAAAACATGAAGTACAAATCTGATATGTATGACTCCCAATCAATCCATGACAGCTTGGTTCACATCATTGAAAACCACCTTAGAATAAAATTTTAAAGTATGAATATTTAAGATGAATTTTTTTTATTAATAATGGTGGTCAATTTATTTAATTAAATTATTAAGTGGATTATATTTAGTTGGTTGTTTAGAATTTTTCTTGGTAAATTTGTTATACATCCAATCTAAAAATTCCTTTTTATCCTTATTATTTCCTTTAATAAATTGATTATGAATTCTATGCAACAGATATGCAATTCTAAATGATTTTGTCTTTGCAATAATTTTTAGTTGCATGTTGATATCGTTTAAATCATCTTCCAGTGATTTGATTGTGGTTTCATAGGTTTCTATGACATTTTTATTTTGAGTTAAACATTCATTTTGCAGATTAAAGTGATTTTTAATTAACTTTACAGTTTTTTCTTTATCTAATACTCCATCATGTCCATTTTCACTGGAATATAAAATAATTTGAATCTGATCATGGAAGTATTCTGATTTATTTAATCTATCTAAAAATGGTAAAAGATTACGATGAAAATCAATTTCAGAATTCACATTAATTACGTACGTAAAATTGGGTATATATTTTTCATGTTTAAACAATTCAAACACATCAAGTCTGCAGCCATATTCTTTCAAAGCAGTATCATAATCTAATTTATCAAAACATACATTCAAAACATTCTCCAAATGTCCTTCCAAAGCCTTACAAAAGATTTGAGGATTGTTTATTATGGCCTGCGACTTTTTCATTAAGGTGGATAAAATGAGTGAAGTAAAACCTCCACAAGAACTTCCAAAAAATAGTATGTCTTCGGGATTTATTCTATTTTTAAGAGCTAAAATTTTGATAATATCTAATATTGTTAGCAAATACCAATTGTCGGGGGTGCCAACACCCCATCCTAATGATAATCTTTTCACATCATATCTTAATGGTGATTTTACTGGCAAATACAATGTTGGATCGTTGTAATAAATTACAGATTCTTCAAATTCATCTTGCCAAGTGAGTCTTCTGAATATAGGAGGAGACATTTTATCGGGAGCGTGTGCACCTGAACCAAAACAAATTAAATTTTTATTGTTACTTGCTAATCTAACTAAAAACTCATATTTAACCTGGGCGTGATTAATTTGTAAGGAAAATAGTTTGTCTTTAGGGTAATTGAAACTTTTTAAATCGGATAGGTTCATTATAAAATTATCCTCAGTATTCATCTTAGTTTCTCCTAAAATCTATACGTCTTGAATGAAAAATTTAACTAATGATGTTAGCCAGAATTTAAGTAAAAACAACTGTATTAAAGAAGTATTTAAAGAATTAAAGAATTTAGTTAGTCTTTAATTCCTTCCAACACCTTTAAATTCAATTCCTGATGATTTGAAAAGATCCTGATCTAGTATGGGTCTGTTACAAATTAAAATCGATTTTTTAATCATTTCAGGAGTTATGCTACGATAATCATCATGATCAGTCATCAATACAACACAATCACAGTTTAGTGCTTCTTTTAAATCCACAGGTTCTGCTTCCATCCTTCTTATTATCTCAGGATCAACGTATGGATCGTTTGCAAGTACCTTGGCCCCCAAACCATTCAGAGTATCTATCAAATTTTTTGAAGGAGTTTCCCTGTAATCTGCAACGTTTCCTTTGTACGCAACACCCAAAACTCCTACAGTTGAAGAAGATATGGATTTACCCTTGTTTTTTAATGATTTTTCTACCAGGGATGCCACATGGTTTGGCATGTGTTCGTTTATTTCCCTTGCTGTCTGAATTAATCTCGCAGGGACTCCATTTTCCTTGGCTATTTCCACTATAAAATAGGGATCTATTGATAAACAGTGCCCGCCCACACCGGGTCCTGGAGTGTGAATATTTACTCTGGGATGATAATTTGATGCTTCAATAGCCTCTATTACATCTATATTTATGGATTCACATACCATTGCTAGTTCATTGGCAAGTGCTATGTTCGTGTCCCTGTAGGTATTTTCCATGAGTTTTACCATTTCAGCCGTGACAGTGTCCTTTACTGTTACAACCTTTCCCTCAGTGATCGATCCATAAATTTCTGCTGCTTGTGCAGAACTTTCAGGGTTTATTCCACCTATTATTCTTGCGTTGTGTGTCATTTCATATATTGTGTTGTTTGGAAGTGCTCTTTCAGGAGTGTATGCTACTCCGAAATCTTTTCCAGATTTCAATCCACTTTTTTCTAGAATTGGAATCACAACGTTTTCGCATGTGTATGGAGGACTGGTACTTTCAATTATGACCAGATCATCCTTTTTCAATCCCTTTGAAATGGTTTCACAAGCTGAAATAACTGCTGTTAAATCTGAACAATTGTTGTTGTCAACCGGTGTTGGAACCACAACTATCATTATATTGGAATTGACAGCAGCTTCAACCCCATTGGTAGTTGCAGACAACATTTTATTTGCAACCATGTCTGAAATAATGGTCTCTAAACCTGGTTCCATGATAGGAGAAATTCCTGAATTGATCTTTTCAACAGTTTGAGGATTAATATCTACACCAACAACTTTATAACCGTTTTTAGCTAATAATGATGCTGTTGGAAGCCCTATATACCCCAAACCATATAAAGCAATTCTAGTTTGATTATTCATAATAATACCTCTATTAAAATTAAATTAATTGATATTTAAATGTTGTTTTATTTTTGAATTTAGGCTAAAATAATTAGTCAGAATAAATTACACCTACTTAATCAATTTCCCAAGGGGATTGTACTTAATTTCATTATCAGATTTTTTACCTGTAATTTGAGCTAAACTCCATCTTATGAAATCTGTTTTATTTGTCATGTCACCCTTGACAAATTCATGTGAGAATCTGTGTAAGAAATATGCGAATCTGTAGGGCTTTGTGTTTAATATTTTTTTCAGCTCTGTTTTAATTTGATTTAAATCATTTTCAAGTGATTTAATGGCCGTGATATTTTTACTTTGTGCAATCTGAAGGTTTTCGATCCTTTTTAAGTTATGTTCTGTCACTTTTTCGTGGCTCTTCTTCTGATTTAAAATTCTCTCCTCATAATTTGCCCTGGTATTTTCAAGGTTTATTCTCTGTTCATTAAATTTATTTTTAAAATTCTGATTCATATCCTTGATCTGAACAGTGTATTGCCGTTTCTGTTGTTTTAACTGTTCTTCTAGATCCAATTTTTCTTCAAACAGAACCATTTCACCAAGAGTATTGGTAGCTGATACATGGAGGTAAATATTTCTCAGTCTATGATTCAACCTATCAACATCCTCATCACTGAGTTTCAAGGCTTCAAATTCTTTTTTAATTCTTAAGAACAATTCTTCTTTAAATCTTTCATCACTTTGTTGGAACCAGTACCCCAATTGATTTATTTTAAATCTAATGAACTCAAAGTTATATTCTTCCCTGAGATCATTCTCAATCAAAATTTTTTCCACGTGATTAATAACCTCAAATATGTCAAAAATTTTTTCTTTAACATAAACTGAATTTGTTATGGAATCCATATTGGATGTGCGGTAGTTGTAGATTTTACCGGGACAAAAGGATATTTTAGTGGCCCTTATCATTATTTGAACATGAAATGGCACATCTTCAAAATTCATGTTGCGGGGGAAATAGAAATCATCATATCCCTTGATAAAATCAGATTTGTACAATTTAAACCAAACTGAAAAACTGCTGTTTAATAAAAAGGGTTTAATATCCTTAATTTGGAATGTAAAATTGTTGTAATCAATTGTTGGATCATCGAAGTAGTTTTCAACGGTTGATCCTGAATTGAAATACTTGTTTTCCCTGTCATTGTAACGAGAAATTGGAAATAGAACAAGATCAGAATGGTTTGAAATAGCATTATTGTAGGTTTTTTCGAGGGCATCTAATTCAAGCCAATCATCAGAATCTACAAATTCAATGTACTCCCCAGTGGAATGTTTCAAACCAGTTTTCCTTGCAACGGCACAACCAGAGTTTTCCTGATTCACAACTAGGATCCTATCATCTTTTTGAGCGTATTCTTCCAGAATATCAAGAGAACCATCTGTTGATCCATCGTTTACACATATAATCTGAATTTCTTTGAGAGTTTGATTTGTAACACTATCTAAGCACTGCCTTAGATACTTTTGAACATTATAAACAGGAATAATTATCGATACTTTAACATCTTCCATTTGAATCGTCCCCAATACAATTAATTATCTTCACACCATTTTAAACCCAATATTTATATCAACTGTTTTCATTCCCATTACTGTTTCAAATCCATGAATCCTCGTTGATCAATTATTCTAAAAAATGAATAATCACTATTAAATGGTTATTTTTGTTTTTATTTAAATATTAAAATGTCAAATGAATATTAAAGTATTTGTTCATGGGAAATAATTTTACAGAATTTATAAATTAAATATAGGATACTAATAGTTTATTTAGTTTGCAACTGATTGAAAATAGAAAAACAACAAATTTATTGAAATTGATAAAATAACTTAACCCATATTGTAAGTGATTCTAATGAAACCTGATTCAAATTCACAAAAAAAAGCTGAAAGAGAAAAATCAGTCCAAAATGATAAAAATTCCAGTACAAAATATTTATCCCAGTACTACGAGCTTGAAAATGAGTCATTATATCAAAAAGAAGAAATTGAAAAGTTAAAAGATAATTACGCCCAGATGAGAGCTAAACTCCACAATCAAAAAAGAACCAGGAGTAAATTAGAACAAAAAAAGAAATCAGCAGCTGTTAAACTCAAAAATCAGGAGAATGATGTGGCTCTTCTGAGTAAAAAAAATCAGGAACTCAAGAATCAAATAGAAAGGTACAGATCTAGGAAGATAGTGAAGGCTACCGATGGAATAATCAAGCTACTTCGGAGAATCAAATCAAAACCATCCATAAAATCCGATGTTAAGAAAGTAGCAGATGAATCAGATTATATTGAAAGATCAGATAAAATAATATCAGAGTCTGAAGAGCCTGTAACTTTTCAATTTGAACCTAAATATCTTGAAGATATTAAAGTCGCCATAATAATGGATGAATTCAGTTACAACAGTTTTAAATTCGAATTCAATGCCTTGGTTGTGGGCCCGGATAATTGGAGGGAAATATTCCAAACAGAATCCCCCGACCTTTTCCTCTGTGAATCTGCATGGCATGGAATAAACCCTGAAACCAAACCTTGGACCCGAAAAATTAGTCATTCCATAAAATCAAACAAAGAAAATAGGAAAGAACTTTTAGAAATACTTGAATATTGTAAAACTCACCATATACCTTCAATATTCTGGAATAAGGAAGATCCAACCAATTTTAAATTTTTTGCAGATACTGCGGTGAAATTCGATCATGTTTTCACGAGTGCAGAGGAATGTATAAACTGTTACAAGTCTACCTTTGGACATGAAAGTGTTCACAGCCTCATGTTCGCAGCACAACCCAGACTCTTCAACCCCATAGAGGAAGAAGAACGTACAGATGATGTGATATTTGCTGGAAGCTGGTATGCGCACTTCCCAGATAGATGCAAGGAAATGTCAACCATTTTCAACCAAATTATTAAAAGTGGATACAACCTGAAGATTTACGACAGGGCATTCTACAACGAAGATCCAAGGCGTAAGTTTCCAGAGGAATACCGTGATTTTCTTAATCCGCCTGTTTCCCATGATAAAATGGCCAAAATATATAAAGAAAGCAGATATGCAGTTAATATTAACTCTGTAACAGATTCCAACACCATGTTTGCAAGACGTGCATTCGAACTGATACTATGTAACACACTAGTCCTATCAAACCATTCGAAAGGACTTGAAAGATTATTTAAAGATACCATAGTTTTTATGGACCAAAATAAAATAAACCTTGAGCACAGCAAGGAAATGAGACTTAAAAACCTTTACAACGTCCTTAATAACCATACCTACACCAACAGATTCAAACAGATACTGGACACCATAAACTACCCCTACCTAGAAACAGACAAAACAGTGACCCTCTACTACCAGACCAAAACACCAGAAGAAACAGAAAATGCAATTAAACACTTCCAAACCATTGATTACCCATATAAAAAGGCCATGGTACTTGAAAAGAATGAAGATGAAACTAAACTGGTTGAATCTAAGTTAAACAACTCAAACATAATCATAACACCTATAAACGGCCCTGAAGAATTAAGTAATATTATTAACAACACACCATACTTCATATTCTCGGATACTAATTTAAAGTCAGATTTCATTAAGAAAGCTGTTTTACACTACAAATACATCGAAACCAAGTATGGAATAGTTGAAGGAACTAATTTCAGGTTTGAAAAATCCAACACTACCCAAAATACATTGTTTAACCATCAAGAATTTGAAAATATTATCAAAAAGCAATTTGAAAATGAAGCAGAAGAGATACCAGTTTACTGCATAAGGGTATGATTTTTTCATAGGAACTAACAAAGTTTTTAAATTTGTAGAACCGGGTTTTACCTTAAAAAAAAAGGATGATACAATGGGGATCAAGGAGTACATTGAATCCAATGAAAAAACTCACAAAAAGGGTAAAAATATAAAATATATCTTTTGTGAAGGAAAAACTTCAAACCAACTCATTGTAAACTTTCCAGGATTTGCAAAAGCCCATGAACTCCCTCAGTACAATTACATACGAACATTGAAAAATTGTAACTGTAACAGACTGTTTATTTTAGATGATTATGGACCTAGGGGCAGTTATTTAATTGGAGAATCAGGGGATAGTTCTATTGAAGAAGGTGTAATATCCCTTATCAATGCTATCTGTGAGAAGTATCGTATAAAAAGGGAAGAAGTGATCACCAACGGAACTTCCAAGGGTGGTTTTTGTGCTCTTTACTACGGAATCAAATATAATTTTGGATATGTAATAGCTGGATCTCCTCAAACCAAGTTAGGAGATTATTTATGCTTTTTTCCAGAAATTGCAGATTATATTTCAGGAGGACATGAACCTAAGGATATATCCTACTTAAATTCTCTGCTTTACAACTTGGTAGAAGATAGTGATGAATTTCCTGAAATTTACATACATGTTGGAGAGGGTGATCATCATTACAAAAACCACATCATCCCATTTTTCAACGAGTTAGACAAAAAAAACGTGACCTACCATCTTGAACTTCGAAATTATTTCACACATTCACTCATAGGTAACTACTACATTGAATATTTGCTGAAAACCCTTAAAAGTATTGATAAATCTATTGTAGACCCAAAAACTCCAGAAATTATTAGTACTTCAATCCAATCTAATGGAAACCATCTGGAAGTTTTCTGTGGGGCCAATGGCGATGATCTTGAGTATTCTGTGGAACTCTACAGTTTAAATGATTTGGTTGAAAAAACAAGCTATCAAAATAGTCCCAAATTCATGTATCCAATCAGCACACCAGGTAAGTACCATGCAAAGATCTACGTGAAAGATGATACATCCTATAACACCAGTTTAACCGATGAAATTGAAATCAAAATCGAAGAAAACCTTCGGGGAATTGAGAATGCTGATAAATCAAGATCTAGCAATTTTTTAGGGAAAAAATTCAATTCCTTAAAGTCCAAGATTGGATCAGGCCATCTAAATTTTTTTAAAAGTAAAATATCTGCTGATGAACTAAATCCTTTGCACGAACTTAAAATAGAAAAAGTAAGCAGTAACAGCTATAAATTTACAATTCAGCGAAATCAGGATGTTGAATCATTTGCTTGGTACATCTTACTAAATGGAGAACGAGTAGATACTATCTGGTACAGGCAAGAAAATTATATGGAGTACACCTTCAAGGAACCCGGGAACTACCAGATTAAATATTTTGTGAAGGATGAGAATTCGAAGTTGATGTACCTATCTGAGCCTATTTTGTTGGATAAGCAAGATATCAAATGAAAGCGCCAAAATTTGATGGTTAGAATGTACATACTAAAATCTTATTAACCATAATTCTTATATTGAAATTAATAAAATTAGGGACAGAAACAATATGCACGATGAAAATGGGGATAATGGAGCTTTAATGGAAAAAAGTTCGATTAAATATGAAAAACTTGCTGAAAAATATTTATCACAGTATCTACAACAAGAAAATCAATTATTATATCTGAAAGATGACTACAATCGTCTTAATAATCATTACAACACCATTAGATCCGATCTTTATAATCAAAAGAGATCCGTGAGTGGTTTGTATAAAACTTATAATCAAGTCAATGCAACACTCAAAGAACAGAAAGAATTGGAAAATAAATTGGAAAAAGAAAATTCAATCCTAATAAAACAGATTGAATCGTACAAAAAGCGCAAGATCGTTCGCTTAACAAACATTGTACAGAAGCTATTAAATAAAAACCGTTCCAAAAAGGTAGTGCAATTAGAAACACAACCACTAAAAGATAAGAAGGAGAATGTTGATAAAACTCCAGAAATTCCAGTTGTCCCAACAAAATCCGTGCCTGAAGATCCTAAATATCTTAAAGATATTAAAGTCGCCATAATAATGGATGAATTCAGTTACAACAGCTTTAAATATGAATTTGATGCACTGGAAGTGGAACCTGAGAACTGGAGGGAAATATTTCAAACAGAAAACCCTGACCTTTTCCTCTGTGAATCTGCATGGCATGGAATAAACCCAGAAACCAAACCATGGGCCAGGAAGATCAGTACCAACACCAATTCAAAGAAAGAAAATAGAACTGAGCTTCTTGAAATACTTGATTACTGCAGGGAACACAGTATTCCCACCATATTTTGGAACAAAGAGGATCCAACCCATTATCATAACGAGGTCAGTAGCTTTGCAGATACAGCTTCAAAATTTGATCACATATTCACGAGTGCAGAGGAATGTATAAAAGATTACGAAGCTGATTACGGGCATCATAGTGTTCACAGCCTCATGTTCGCAGCACAACCCCGACTCTTCAACCCAATTGAAGATGATGAAAGAACAAACGACGTGATATTTGCTGGAAGCTGGTACGCACATCACCCCAGAAGATGTGAAGAGATGAAAAACATCTTTGACAGTGTTTTAGACCAAGGTTACAAGCTGAAAATATATGATAGAACCTACTACTCTAAGTTAAATGATTCCTACAATTTTCCTTCGGAGTACCAAGACTTTGTTAACCCCTCAGTTTCCCATGATCAGATGGCCAAGGTGTACAAAGAAAGTAAATATGCCATAAATATTAACACAGTCACAGATTCCAACACCATGTTTGCAAGACGTGCATTCGAACTGATACTATGCAACACACTAGTCCTATCAAACCATTCAAAAGGCCTTGAAAAACTGTTTAAAGACAACGTGGTATTCGTGGATCAAAAGGGAATAAACCTTGAACACAGTGCTGAAAGAAGATTGAAAAATCTTTACAATGTCCTAAAAAACCATACCTACACCAACAGATTCAAACAGATACTGGACACCATAAACTACCCCTACCTAGAAACAGACAAAACAGTGACCCTCTACTACCAGACCAAAACACCAGAAGAAACAGAAAATGCAATTAAACACTTCCAAACCATTGATTATCCATACAAAAAAGCCACAATAATAAAAACCAACCATGATACACGAGTTGGTGACACAACACCACACCCAGATATAACCATGATACCCTCTAAAAACAGCGAAGAACTGGAGGGGTTAAAAAATGATTCAAATTATTTCATATTTACAGATACAGATTTGAAACCAGATTTCATATGGAAAGCCCTGCTTCATTACAGCTACATCGAAACCAAATATGGAATTACAGAGGGGAAAAATTTCAGGTTCAAAAAAACCATTCAAACCACTAACACACTGTTTAGCAGCCAAAACTTTGAAAAAACAGTTTCATTACATATCAACAGCGAAAAGGATGAAGAAATACCGGTTTACACCATAAAAATATAAATTTTGTTGAATAATATGTTGGGGAATAATTTAGGATTTTAGAAATTTATTGATGGGTTAAATATTTTAGGGGATCGTATGAAGCTTGAAGTAAATGAGGATAGTTACAAATTACTGTGTGATAAATATTTGTCTCTAGCCCTGTGTGAATATAATCAATTTTTATTTGAAAAAAACCAATTAAATGAACTTATTAATAAATATAGCAGTTTTAGATCCGAACTTTATAGTTTACAAGAAATTTCAGAGGATCTGACCACTGAAACCTTTGAGATGGAATCAGATTTAATCCATACAAAAAAAACTGCGGAAGATCTTGAAAGGGAGAATACAGAATTAACAAAGGTTTTGAAGACATATGATTCAAGAAAGATCATAAAATTTTCAAATAAGATTTATGGTCCCTTCAGTTCAGTTAAAGAGGTTGCGAAGAAGATATTTAGGAAATCCAAACAAATGAATTCAAATAGGAAAACTAAAAATCTTCCTAAAACCCCAAATATCCAACCTAATAAACCAACAAAGCCCTATTTGAAAGGTTTGAAAAAAATTAAAGTCGCTATTATTTTAGATGAATTCAGTTACAATGGATTTAAATATGAATTTGATGCAATTCCTTTAGAACCCACCAATTGGCTGGAAATTATGCAGACTGAAAAGCCAGACATGCTCTTCTGTGAATCAGCATGGAGTGGAGGAGCATGGCAGGGTAGGATTCAATACAATGGAGAATCAGAACCTGAAAATCGTGCTATTTTATTAAACCTGCTACAATTTTGTGAAAATAATAAGGTACCAACAATATTTTGGAACAAAGAAGATCCAACCAATTTTAACAGTTTTTACGATACTGCCTTGAGATTTGATCATATTTTTACCACGGATGAAGAATGCGTTGAACTGTACAGGGATAAGTATGGCCATGAAAGTGTTCATTGCATGTTATTTGCAGGCCAGCCCAGGCTGTTCAATCCAATTGAAACCCATGAAAGAACTGATGAAATCATATTCGCAGGTAGTTGGTACGTGCATCATACAGAAAGATCCAAGGAAATGGAACAAATATTCGATAACATCCTAAGAAGTGGTTACAACCTTAAAATTTACAACAGATTCCAAGAATTTGGTAAAAAACATCCCAATTACAGGTTTCCAGTTAAATACCACAAATATCTCAATCCTCCAGTAGCACATAACAAGATTGGTGACATCTACAAGGAAAGTAAATACGCACTTAATATAAACACAGTAACTAAATCAACCAGCATGTTTGCAAGGCGTGTATTTGAACTCATGCTCTGCAACACACTGATCCTTTCAAACTATTCCAATGGGATGTATCGATTGTTTGATGATAACATTGTTTTCGTTGGTAGCGAAAAAATTGATCTAAATAATTCAGAATTGAAACAAATGAACAATTTATACAACGTCCTAAAGAATCACACCTACAAAAACAGGTTTCAGGAAATATTGGATGCCATTGGATACGAGTATCAGCACGATAAAAATCCAGTCACGATGTACTACAAAATCAACAACAAGACAGAGATCCCCGATATTTTGAAACACTACAAAAGTCTTGATTATTCCAATAAAAATCTTGTTTTATTATCAAATCAAATATCCAAAGCCGAAATAAAGGATATAATAAATAATTCCACAGATGAGTATGAATTTTATAATTATGATGATGTTGAGGATATGAATATTGCAAACAACACAGAGTACTTCATATTTGCAAACACACAACTTGAAGAAGACTTCATTGATAAAGCCATTTCACATTTTTCATACATTGCACCAGAATTTGGAGTTGAACAAGGCGAAAAATTCAGCTTCAAATACTCCGAAAAAATAGAAAATGTGTTGTTTGAAAATGAGAACTTCAATACCATGTTAAATAATCAACTAAAAGGTTTAAAAACGAGCTTTCCTGTTTACCAAATATTGATTTAAAATTTGATCAAATAAAAAAAAAAATCATATATAATTAATGTAAAATTTTTTTTACTGGTTGGAAAATTTTCCCAGAAATTTTTTTAGTTCTTCACTGTACTCTTCAGGGTTGTTTGAGGACAGTATGATCTGTTTTAGATCATGGTAAAATCCACCCTTGGTTTTTTCGTTTTGATGTCCATTTTCCCTAAACATGGCATTCCAAATATGAAATCCCCATATGTCATCCAGATCTAAAGTAGGGATAATCTGTTTTGAAGGTTTCAAATAATCTTCATACTCAAAGTAATTTATTGGTGACACGAAGTTTGGATCTGCAAGATATTTGTAGTGTTCGGGATTTTCAGAATCCATCACTGATTTAAGCAGTCTTGGTCCAGTTTCACCATGTTTTACATTTTCAAGATCCATGGAGTCGACAGCATTTATCAGATTAATTATGAGTTCATCTCCCCTAGAAAGTCTTAAAAATCCATTGTTAGGATATATTGTATTGTCAACATTGTACTGGGATGAAATAATGTTTTCAAGGGGGTAGATTTCGTTGATATTTTTAATGGCCAGAATATCACAATCAAACCATGATTTTCCGGTTATCTCAATACATTTGTATCTGAAAACATTGGCAAATCCTGAGTAGGATCCCTTGTTGAAACCTTCCTTATAGGTGAATATTTCAGATTCATCAATGATCTGATTTGCATCTTTAAGTTTAACACCGTCTGGGACATTGTCCAGATCTTCGTAGGTGTACAAAGTCACAGTGTGTCCTGTTAAGATCATGGATTGGATGGATAAATGTTGTATTTCAGGCAGGGTATGATCAGTACTGATCCAAAGTGTGAATAGGTCATTGTTTTCGTTTATTAGCTTTAAACTGCTTTTAAACTCATCTATTGCAGGATTTACTGTTTTGTTTCCATTAAGTTGGACAGTGTCATGCATAGAAAATTGGTATTCCTTTAACAGTTGAGTGTTTAGAAATTTCAAGCGTGAAAGCTGGATTTGAAGATTTGATTCAGCTGTTTCATGTGTCTTTATGGATTTTTTTAAATCAGAATTATCTTGCTTCCATTTTTGAAGTTCGTTTTCGAGTTCTTTCCTTGATTGTTTCTGATGGTCGATCCACTTTTTAAGTTCCATATTTTCTGTTTTAACAACGGAAATGTTGGTTTCAATTGTTGATCTTGACTCGTAAAACTGTTTGACCTTCAGTTTTAGATCTTTATTTTCTTCTTGAAGTTCTAAAATTTGAACCTGAAGATCTCTGTTTCGATCTGTAAGGTAACTGTACAGATTAGAGTTAATGATCTTGTTTTTAATATATTTCCTTATCAAATTCCTCCTAATCCACTTCAACGTTCGTTTTACAGGTCAACAATCTATTAAATTTAAAAAGGATAAGTAGAATAATTTCTTTGAATAAAGAATGATATTTAGTCTACTCATCCCAAACAGGCTTTTTATATCCGAATTTAGATGCTAGTTCATCATCCCACTGATTTTTTACGAACATTGTATCGTAGTCCTTCGAGGATTTTTCCTTCAAAACTTCGGTGGACTGCTGCAATTTATGATAAACGTTTGCTTCAGAGGTGTGATATATCTTTAAATTCATTACATGACGTACGTAGTTACAGTACATACGATCTGAGCGGTAGTGACGTCCATATTCAGCATCCAATCCAACTGAATTTTTAAGTACATCATTTCTTATGTAGACACAGAAAAATGGTGCGAAACTCAGTTCCACATAGTTTCCAGAGTGGAATAAGGGAAGGTTCACCATGTTGTTAAAGAGTCCCGATAAATTAACATCACATTCGTAGTTTAAAGATGCGTATGGCACATGTTTAGTTAGGGTGTTACTTTCTGCTGGAAGAATTTGTTTAGGAACTATTAACCCACAATCCTTGAGTTTGTATGCTGCCTTTTGCATGGCCTCAATTGCTCCAGGTGTTATCATGGCATCGTTGTTCATGAGTAATATATCATTTCCCTCACTAGCAATTTCTATTCCCTGATTCACTGCATAGGTAAAACCATAGTTTATCTGATTTTTAATGAGTTTGATGGATGATTCTGTTTTCATTTTTGTAAGGTAGTCTGTCACAGCCTTGCTTGAATTGTTATCCACCACTATTATCTCCACCCAACCTTGAAGGTTCAAATTTAACAGGGCTTCTAAACATTCCTGAATGTCTTCAAGCGACTCGTAACTTGGAATAACTATGCTTACGTTATTTATATTATCCATTTGTTTAATTTGGGATGTTTTTTCATGGTTTCTTTGTGCCTGTTTTTTACGAAGCAGTTTTAGAAGTGCTTCGTTGGATGGTTGATTTTTTGTTTGTTTGTGGTGATTGGTGAGTAGTACGGGGATAGAGTACAACTTTGAATCGTTGACCATGCGCATTATCCATTCCCAGTCAGTGTATTCTTTTAAGCTTTCATCAAATCCACCTATTCTTTTGTAAAGGTCTTGTTTATGACAAACTCCGTTTAGATCAATGTAGTTCCTGTTTTCAAGGAGTGATCTGTTTAAACTTCCGTAGTTCGCTGCAAATGGATATTTCTTATTCTCCTCAAAGAGGAACTGTCCGCAGTAAAGGGCATCTGCATCTTCAAGTTTGGAGAATGCTCCCATCATTGCACTCATATACCTTGGATCCCAGCTGTAATCTGGATTTAAATAAGCCACATATTCTCCATGGGTTGCTGTCAAACCCAAATTTCTTGCAGACCAGGTTTCCTTGCAATCAGGATTCTGGATTAAAACCAGGTTTTCTAGTTCTAGTTTCCTTAAATATTCCAATGATCCATCAGTACTTCCCCCATCAACAACAACCAACTCGATGTTAGGATAGGTTTGTTCTAAAACAGATTCTATTGCAACTTTTAATGTTTTTATTGAGTTATAAACCGGGATTATTACTGAAACTAACGGTTTGTTATCGGTGGTTTCTGATAGTGTTATTAGATGTTTGGTGATGTCTTCCATCGTTGCGAAACATCTCTTGTCCTGTTCACGAAATGGTGCGAAGAGGAGTGGTGAAACCAGGGAATTTTTTAGAAATCCTGAAAGATCCCTGAAGTTTTTGGTTTGCGCTAGGATCATCCTAGTTTTTGAAACCAAATTCCCGTTAATTCCATCATAAACCCGTATATCATGAGTTTTTTCATCTATAAATGATGGTGGTATGTTGAATTTGAAGACAGTATACTCTTCACTGCCTTGGTCTTGGATCTTCTGGGTTTTTAGGTTGAAGTTCTCATCATCGATCCGTAATATTATGTCCGAGGCTTCTGTTTCACCTACTTCCACACATCCTTCAATGGACATATCTGCCCTTCTAAGAAATATTTCACCGCTATAATTTTTAGATTCTGCTTCGGTTTCTTCCCTGTGAGTTTTCCTGTTTTCCTTGATTCCGTAGAGTGCGTAGTGTACGAGTGGGTTTAATTTGGATTTTTTTACATCAGAGTGGTTTTCGAAGTAGTACTCTGCATCAAATTCCCTGCTCGGGTTTCTGCCCTCTTTAAATCCATTGTAGATGTAGTGAATTATTGGATCCTTTCCAGTTTTCCTGATATCAGCGTAGGTGTTTAGGTAGTATCCAACATCAAGCAGATTATTTTTCTTTATTTCTTGATACCCCTTTCTGTTGATAAGCGTGGTTTTAAGCCCCATTCTTGGAATGTAACGGATCATATTTAAAAATGGAAATTTTGAGATGATTCTCTGGCCAACAGATCTGTTTTTATTGTTTCTAAATTCAAATTCTGTTTTTACTTCATCCACACGGGTTTCAAGGTCTTTTACTTGAGTTTTATATTCTTCAAGGTCGTTACGGATGTTTACATTCTCATTTTCTACTTCGGTGTAGATATCCACGGATCTTTGAACTAATTCATTGAGTTCTGGATGGTTTTCATACAGTATTCCATTACCGTTGATTTCCAGATAACTGAATTGGAGTTCGCTTTCTGATTCCCTGATAAAATCGTTTATAACATCTTTATAATCCACGTAAAGTTCTTTAATTGTATTTAATTCAGAGTTATCATGTTCTTCGGGAATTTCAGATGATTCTGCGTCGGAAAACATGAGGAATATGGGTGGAAAGTTATTGTTTTTTTTGTTAGTTTCCACTGTCTCGAGTATCTTCTTGAGCTCTTGATAATCTTCTGTTAAATTTATGATGAAAGCATCGTAGTTTTTAGTGAGCTGAAGTTGTTCTAAGACTTTTTGATTGACCACTTCAACACTTTTTTCTTGTTCAAAGTAGTATTTAGAATCTGTTTGATCTTTTAATGGGTTTAAAATTGTTAAATTGGCATTTTCATCTTCACAATACTTTATCAGGTTTTCTGTGATTTCTTCTATATTTGAATGAATTTCAACAATGTTTAATGGTTTTATTTCGTTAATTATTGGACTCATGACCATTTTCCAGTAAATGTTCATAGATCTCCCCCATGTTTTTTCAATTGTATATATTGTTCTAAAACCATTTATTTATTCCTAAATTATACCCAAATTTACTAAAAATGGTTTAAATAGTACTTTTTTTAGTTTTTCCACATATTTACAAGATATGAGTTTTGTTTAATTCGTTTAATTGGATTTTAAAAAATATAAAAAAAGTGTATGTGACGGATCTAATATTTTACATTGGTTTCTTTCAATGGTTTCCATTCACTGTCTTTATCTGATAAAACAACATTTCCAGCTTCTTTCAGGGGCCATTCTATGTTTATGTCTGGATCGTTCCACATTATGCCTCCCTCATCATCAGCGTTGTAAAAGGCTGTGCATTTGTAGGTGAACTCAGCCACATCAGATAAAACCAGAAATCCATGGGCAAAACCTTCTGGAACATAGAACTGTTTTTTATTTTCTTCTGATAACACAACTGATTCGTACTGACCATAGGTTGGAGAATTCTCCCTTAGATCTACTGCAACATCGAACACAGTTCCCTTTATCACCCTCACGAGTTTACCCTGTGGTTGGGTGTACTGGAAGTGAAGTCCCCTTAAAACACCCCGTACAGATCTGGATTGGTTGTCTTGGACAAATTCCATATCTAGTCCTGCTTCTTTAAATTCACCTTGATGATAGGTTTCCATGAAGTAACCACGATCATCTCCAAAAACTGTTGGTTCAATGATGTAAACATCATCGATGGATGTTTCTATAAATTTAAATTTTCCCATTAGTTTGCACCTTCTAAATTAATTTTCATACAGAATAATATCCAATCTTGAGTTGAAGATTTGAATTTGATTAGTTTCCATTGACTAATATTTATTTCAGCCACGAACATAGTAATTTAAAGAGAAGAAACTATATATACATTTTAGTTTAATTTATATTTTAGTTTAATTACTGCTTATTTAGAATTTAATATTAGAGAATTTTAGTGATATATATGAAAATAACAATAGTTGGAACAGGTTACGTTGGATTAGTTACTGGTGCTTGTTTTTCTGAAATGGGAAATACAGTTTACTGCATAGACATTGATGATGGTAAGGTTAAAAACCTTACAAACGGAATCATACCCATATTTGAACCGGGTTTGGAAGAGTTAGTGTCCAAAAATGTTGAATCAGGTAACCTCATGTTTTCAACTGAATTAAATTTTGGTCTTAAAAATTCTAGCATATGCTTCATAGCAGTTGGAACACCCATGGACGAAGATGGAAGTGCCGACATGCAATACGTGCTCGAGGCTGCCAGGGAAATTGGGCAGCTCATTTCAAACGATTTAATAGTTGTGAATAAATCCACTGTACCAGTTGGCACTGCAGATCAGGTTAAATCCGTCATTGAGAATGAAATGAAATCCAGAAAGGTGAGTTACAGGGTCGATGTTGTTTCAAATCCTGAATTTTTAAAGGAAGGTGCTGCTGTTTCTGACTTTATGAGACCTGACAGAGTGGTTATTGGTTCAGACAATGATGCTGTCATCGAAGTTATGAAGGAACTCTACAAACCATTCACAATAAACCATGATAGGTTCATTACAATGGATATTAGAAGTGCTGAAATGACCAAGTACGCTTCAAACGCCATGCTTGCAACCAGAATTTCATTCATGAATGAAATGGCCAATATCTGCGAGCGAGTTGGAGCTGATATTAACTTTGTAAGGGAAGGTATTGGAAGCGATAAAAGAATTGGATACAGTTTTTTATATCCGGGATGTGGATATGGTGGCAGTTGTTTCCCAAAAGATGTGAAGGCTTTGATTAAAACAGCCCAAGATCATGGTTACGATTCAACCATTTTGAAGGGTGTTGAAACAGTGAATGAAAACCAAAAATTCTCAATTGTAAGCAAGATCCTAAAGAGGTTTGGAGACGATCTCTCTGGAAAAAGTTTTGCTGTTTGGGGACTTGCATTCAAACCTGAAACCGATGATATGAGGGAAGCAGCGTCTGTTGTTATTATCAATCAACTCATTGAGCATGGTGCAACCATCAGGGCCTACGATCCAAAGGCAATGGATGCAGCCAAGGAATATTACTTCAAATCCAATCCAGATATAAGTTTTCACAGCAACAAGTACGATGCCGTTGAAGGGGTGGACTCCATAATACTCGTTACAGAATGGAAGGAATTTAGGAGTCCGGATTTTGACAAGCTCAAAAATACTGCTGGTAAAACCATCATCTTTGATGGTAGAAATCAGTACAACAAAACCATGCTTGAAAAGCTTGGCTTCGAGTATTATCAGATCGGAACAGGATAATATATAGAGTAACTAATAAATTTTCTTTATATGAAATCCAATAGAGATTAAAAGACATTGGAGAAGATTTTATTATATAAATTCAACATGAACTGGAGATTATAATGATAAGTGATCATAGATTTATTGCTAATTTTGAGAAGTACAGGTACTTACTTGTTCAGCTCATTAAAAGGGATATTCAGGTTAAGTACAGAAATTCTATGCTTGGAATTTTCTGGAGTTTTTTAGAGCCATTGCTCACCATGATAATGTTTACCATCATATTTTCTTACATTTTCAAACGTGACATCCCTAACTTTCCAGTTTACTACCTGATTGGTAGGGTGGCATTTTCATTGTTCCAAAGTGGTACTACTGGCGCCATGAAATCTATAATTGGTAACAGCGCCATATTGAGAAGTGTTTATGTTCCCAAATACTTGTTTGCACTTGCATCTGTAGGATCAGCTTTTGTAACCTTCCTTTTATCATTGATAATATTGGTAGCTGTTATGATCGTAACCAATGTTCACTTCACCATTTACGTGATATTTGCAAGTCTACCAGTTCTGGTACTGCTTCTCATGACACTTGGTGTGGGTCTCATTCTTGCAACTGTAACAGTATTTTTCAGGGACATCGAACATTTGTACGGAGTTTTTACAATGCTTCTCATGTATGGTTCTGCAGTTTTCTACCCTGCTTCAATCATACCTGCTAAATGGCAGTTTTTACTTACAATAAATCCATTTTACGCCATAATAAGTTGTATGAGAACTGTTCTTATGAATGGTACACTTTACAACACAGGCGAGCTATTGTATGCAACTGTGTTTTCAATTCTGTGCCTGGTCGTTGGAATGGGATTATTTTACAAGTATCAGAATAAATTTTTACTACATCTATAAAGGTGAATACTGTGGGAGAAATAGTAATAAAGGTTGAAGACGTTGGAATGGAGTACAATCTCAACAAAGAAAAGGTTGACAACCTCAAAGAATTTGTTATTAAATTTTTGAAAAGGGAACTGAAGTTCACCAAATTTTGGGCCGTAAGACATGTTTCAATGGAAGTTGAGAGGGGAGATAAATATGGAATCATTGGACTAAACGGAGCAGGTAAAAGTACGCTTCTGAAGGTTATTTCCGGTGTTATAAAACCCACAGAGGGTGATGTGTCAATAAAAGGATCCATTGTACCTCTCTTGGAACTGGGTTCTGGTTTTGATCCAGAATACACTGGAAGGGAAAACATATTTCTTAAGGGTTCACTTCTAGGATACTCTAGGGAGTACCTTGAATCTAAGTACGATGAAATTGTTGAATTTTCAGAGCTTGAAGAGTTCATCGATGTTAAACTTAAAAATTACTCGACAGGGATGAGTTCCAGGCTGGCATTTTCAATTGCAACAGCTGTAAACCCTCAAATAATGATACTCGACGAAGTTCTATCGGTGGGTGACGCAAAATTCAGGGAAAAAAGTCTTGAAAGAATGAAAACTCTTCTGGATCAAGATGTTTCAGTATTGTTTGTTTCACACACACTGCAGCAGGTAAGAGACCTTTGTAATAAAGCAATATGGCTTGAAAACGGCAGAGTTATTATGCAGGGTTTAGTTGATGAGGTCTGCGACAGTTATGAGAGAAGCGTACTTCTAAAGGAAAAGATCTACGTTAAAAGTTCAAATCCTAAAAAGAATGATGCAAAGGTTCCAGTTGACAAGGACATCATATTAACCTTTAACGCACCAATAAAAGTTGGAACCAACTGGATAGAACTATTAAGTGCCAATAGAGTGAGTGTACCGCTAGAAAAATATGTTGATGGTGACAAACTCATAATAAAACACCCTGTACTCCAACCTGGTATGAGGTACAACCTCCATCTTCACACAGGATGTTTCGAAGATCTGGAAGGTAACAAGGTAAACACCCATTCAACAGGGTTTACAACAGAAATTAAACATTAATATACCTAAAAAGAATATACTAACCCTATTTTTTTTATGGTTTTAGATATATTCATCCATTTTTTTCCATTGTTTAAACATGCTAAAAAAAAATATAGAAATGTGTTAAAGATTCAACTTAAAAAAAATGGGTTGGGTTTATTTTTGTTAGTTTTTGAGTCTTTTGGCCCATGCCTTTGCCTTTCTCAACGGTGATGTGATCTTCCATGAAATACTGTTTTCCATCTGATTTAACTTGTTTTGTTGTTTAATTGATAGTTTTTTTGCATCTACACAGCTTTGTGCCATGTATTCACATGATTCCAGCAGGTTTGACATTGGGTTTATTTTCTCGTTGGTGTACTTGAGTTCGATGTTTGTGCAGAAGCTTAGATCCATGGGATCCTCTGTTAAGAGTTTGGGTGTATCATCATTTTCACAACTAAATTCACTGGCAATTGCAACAACATCTTCGTCAGCTATTTCTTTCTGGGATTTAAGTTGGCTGAAAATGTTTTTCCAGTGGAAACTGTCGTTTGGTTTTTTCTCCACACTACTTATGGCGTTGAGCCATCCCACAGCAACTTTGGACACTGTTTGTTCCTTGGAACGGATGGGGAAATGTGCTATTCTTAGATCAGGATTCACAACTCTCTTCAAATTATTCTTATGTTCTGGTGGAATTACCAGGCTGTGACTGCCCCTTGTGACTGTTACCCCATAATCTGTCACCAGTTCCCTTGGTATTATTACCTTGTAAAGGGTGTGCCAGTCCCTGGTACTGTCATCCCTTGCCATGACTATCTTTCGCGGTATGAAACGTTCCTCCTGATTCTTGGTGAAATCTGGAACGTAAACCTTCCACTTTGCAACGAAGTAGTTGGGAGATGTTAATTTTTCAATATGCTCCCTTGGACTTCCACCATCTGATGATAACATGAATTCATCAGCATCCAGTGGAGTTACTATATCTGCATTGTATTCATGGACTGCTTTGTTTAAAAGCATGTTCATCTTAAGGATCTTATCAAAAGCCCTTGTATCATCTTCAATCACAAATATTGGCAGTCCCTCATTTTTAAGTGATTTTAGCATCTCAAGGGTCTTATCTGTGCTGCCATTGTCAAGTATGATCATTCCATCGAGGTAATTTACATTGTACCTTACGAAGGATTCTATGATGTCCATCTCATTTTTAACCATGCTGATGGAAAATATTTTCTTGTTAACCATAATATTTCTGCCCCTTTTTTAATTTAAAAAAGTGATTGTAAACTAAAACTATTCATCTAGATTTTATATTACGAGAATTTCTAAAAAATTGTATCGAACGAACACCTTTTTATGATGCAACGACAATTTTTTTTTATACAGTAGAAACCCCCTAAAAATGTCCCATGTTTAGCAAATTTCTAAACAATTTTTTTAACACACTTAACAAATCTATTTTAAAGAACTAACAAATATAGATTTAGGGGTTCACTCCAATAGTAGGTACAAGTAAATTAAATTGGTAGTGAATAAAATCTATTGAGTAATCTACTACGTAGGTTCATTCAAACTAATCTAATAAACCCATTGATTACAGATGGGATACTGTGTAAATTGTTATCCCTAAATTTTTTTATTGGTGAATTTAATGCCTGATCTAACTGTTATAATACCCAACTTCAATGGCAAACATCTGTTAAAACAGTGCTTTGAATCTTTAAAGATCCAAAACTGTTCCATGGATGTGATAGTTGTTGACAACGGATCAACTGATGGAAGTGCAGATTACATCAACCTGAACTACCCAGAATTTAAACTCGTTGAAAATAGAGAAAATCTAGGATTTTCAAAGGCTGTGAACCAAGGCATAGCTGCATCAAACACTGATTTTGTTATGCTTCTAAACAACGATGTGGTTCTTGAAAGATGTGCAATTAAGAACTTGTTAACATGTATCAAAAAGGACTCTGAAATTTTTGCAGCTGCATCTAAAATGTTGAATTCTGATGAACTAACCATTGATGATGCTGGTGATGAGTACACCCTGCTTGGCTGGACAAAAAAGGTGGGAAATGGAAAACCTGAAACTGCTTACAGTAAAGACAGGGAAATTTTCAGTGCTTGTGCCGGTGCAGCAATTTACAGGAGAAAAGTCTTTGATGAAATTGGCTACTTGGATGAATCATTCTTCGCCTACATGGAAGATGTGGATATTAGTTACAGAGCTCGTATTCATGGATATAAATGTGTTTACTGTTCAAAGGCCGTAGTATACCATCTTGGAAGTGCAACGAGCGGAAGTAAATACAACAGTTTTAAAATTAAATTAGCAGCACGAAACAATGTTTATGTTCCCTACAAAAATATGCCCTGGCCACAACTACTGTTAAACCTGATATTCCTCGTCATAGGGTATTTCATAAAATATCTGTTCTTTTTAAGAAAGGGTTATGGGAATGATTATTTAAATGGTTTGAAAGAAGGTTTACACTCTTTAGATAGAGTTGGTAAAGTTGAGTACAAATGGGATCGATTGACGAACTATCTGTACATCGAATGGTACCTCATTAAAAACACGCTTCATAGCATTTGGTCGTAGAATTAATATTCCTAACGCTTTAAAATAATAATTATCCCATTCGGGGTAAAGCTTATTTTAATTAAAATAAATATTCATCTATATAATCTAATAATTTGGTTAATAACAAGAATAATATAATTTACAATCATCATCCCCATTAATCTGGATAGTTTTTCCAGATTCATTCAAGGTGAAATTCAATGGATTTATCAATAATAATCGTCAACTTCGAAACATTTGAAATGACCAAACAGACAGTAGAATCTGTTTTAAATCAGAGCCATCCATTTGACTACGACATATATGTTGTGGACAATGCATCTTCGGATGGAAGTTTCGAGTCGTTGCAGAAAACTTTTTTTAAAGAATCAGAAAATGGGAAGATAAAATTCATACAAAACCCTGAAAACAAGGGTTTTGCACAGGCAAACAACGTTGCAATAAAACGTGCCAATTCAGATTATGTGCTGCTTTTGAACTCTGACACCCAAGTGGTTGGTGATTGTCTTGAAAGATCCATGCATTACATGAAGAATCATCCTGACACCGGAGTTTTAGGATGCAAAGTCCTTTTACCAGATGGAAATCTTGACAAGGCTTGTAGAAGAAGTTTTCCAGAGTTCAGTGTTTCATTTTATAGGATGACGGGTCTCTCAAAACTGTTTCCCAAAAGTGAACGTTTTGGAAGGTACAACCTCACCTACCTAGATGAGGATGATACTTACGAAGTTGACTGTGTCATGGGAGCATTCATGCTTCTTAGATCCAGCACCATTGAGAAAGTAGGTCTTTTAGACGAAAAATTTTTCATGTACGGTGAAGATATAGATTGGTGCTACAGAATAAAGGCTGCTGGCTGGAAAATTATCTATTACAGTGAAGCACAAATAATTCATTACAAAGGTTCCAGTAATAGTAAAAAACAAAACAAAAGGATGATACACGAATTTTATAGGGCCATGTACATTTTTTACAACAAGCACTACAGGGAAGATTATCCCATGATAACCACCCTAGCAACTTACATGGGAATTTGGAGTATATGTCAATTTAAACTTTTTAAAAATTATATTACGAGGTAATTCTTATTATATTTAATAAATTGAATATTAGGGAAAAATATTTTGGAGGTGAACCATGATAAGGGAGAATCAAAGAACATTAACAACGCTACAAGTCTTATTTGATGTAGTGGCAATGACACTGGCACTTTACCTTGCATGGCTCATCAGGGTAAAAACAGATATTTTAGGGCCTGGTTTTGATGTTTGGACATTTCCACAGTATGCTGCATCTTTAGCTTTTATAATTGTTAGCTACACCATTTTAAGCTATTTTTTCAACCTTTACAATTCTCAAAGAACTGATAAGTTGGGCAACGAAGTTAAACAGATACTTAAAGTCAACATAATCGGACTTTTACTCCTTATTACTGCTCTTTACATCATTGAAGTAGCAGATTATTCAAGGTACATGCTGGCCATGTTTGCGGTTTTCAGTACAATATTTATGTGTATCGAAAGGATCATCGTGAAAAATGCACTCATGTATGTGAGGGGAAAGGGTTACAATGTTCAATACATACTTGTGATTGGTGCTGGAGAACTTGGAGAATCCTTTGCAAGAAAAATTAAACAAAATTTTTACCTTGGTTATGAGATCATAGGCTTTTTAGATGATAACATTGCAAAGGGTCAGAAAGTAGATGGTTCAAAGATCATCGGCTCCATAAATGATTTGGAACAGATCATCCTCACAAAAACTATTGATCTGGCTGTTATAACCATTTCAGCCAGACATTATCAAGTCATTGAAAACACTGTTAACACCCTTGAGAAGTGTGGTGTTAAGGCAGAGATCGTGCCTGATTTTTATCGTTACTTCCCTGCTAAACCCTACATTGACATGATAGATGATATACCTGTTATTAATATTCGTTACGTGCCATTGGACGATAATCTAAACAAGATACTCAAACGAATGTCTGATATAATTTTAGTAACAATAGGGATCATCATAATCTCCCCAATACTCATTGTAACAGCCATTCTCGTGAAACTTACTTCGCCGGGACCCGTAATTTTCAAACAAAAGAGGGTTGGATGTAACAGGAAGGAATTTAACATGTATAAATTTCGGAGCATGAGGGTTCAAGAAGAAGAGCAGTTTAAATGGACTCAAAAGGATGATCCAAGAAAAACAAGGATTGGATCGTTTATAAGAAAAACCAACATAGATGAGTTACCACAATTTTTTAACATACTCAAGGGAGATATGAGCTTGATTGGACCCAGACCTGAAAGACCATACTTCGTGGATAAATTCAGGGATGAAATACCCAAGTACATGGTAAAACATCATGTCAGACCTGGAATGACAGGTTACGCACAGATAAATGGTTACAGGGGAGACACATCCATTAAGAAGAGGATTGACTACGATATTTACTACGTTGAAAACTGGAACCTGTACTTGGATGTCAAGATATTTTTCATGACATTTAGAAGTTTCTTTAAAAATGCTTATTGACGATTTATAACCTTTAAAAACTCTTTAAACAATTATATCCCTAAATTCTTAATATTTTTCCCATTTTTATTGTAAACCTATTAAACAGAATGGAACCTTAGATGGTGGAACACTGATGATTAAACTGGTAAAAGATCGAAGATTCATATTTTTTGGGCTTTTGATTGTTCTAATAATTCTCAGTGTTTACTTCGCATCGAACTATCAAAACCATCTTGAAAATCCCAACACATCAATAATTGTTAAAAATTATCCTCTCGGTGAAACAGTGGCTGTTTCTGGAGTTGTTTCCGATGTTCATGATGGCGGTTTTAATCTTTCAGATGAATATCATGGGATGGATATTAATTACACCATCACATCAGGGGAACATGTTTCAAAGGGAGATCAAGTTGAAGTTTTAGGTATTTTACAACCATCTTATAGAGTTAATGCTACTAAAATACTCGTTATAACTTCATTTGAGTATAGTTTCATGCTGCTTAGAAGTGCGTTGGTTGCGTTGATCTTCCTATTTTTCTTTTTCCGTTATTGGGAATTCGACCTTAAAAAGTTGGAATTCAGGAGAAGGAGATAGATGCCTGACTGGGTTACACACATTGCTGTTGCTTGGATAATTTGCAGGCTACTTAGCTTTAAATATGATGAGTTTAACGCTGCAAACACCATGCTGGTTATTACAGGGGCTTTGATACCTGATTTTTCCAAGTTTATCCTGGTTTTCAAGTTCTTTGGATTGGATCTTTCTGAATATTTAAGTATCATACACATACCAACGGGTTCTGTCATAGTTGCAGGTATGATGTCCATGCTGTTCCCAGAAAAGAAGAAGGCATTCCTATTTTTTGGACTCGGAATCATCACACACTACAGCTTAGACATAATATTGGAACATGTTTCTGGAGGAATTTACCTTCTGTTTCCTTTCAGCTGGTGGCAATGGCAGCTTCAAATTACCAACAGTTCAGATTATCTGATAACGCTTCTGGCACTTTGCCTTGCAGGACTGGTGTATCTGGTTGGGAGGGAAATAGATGCTAACAAGGGAACTGCTTGAAGAAAGTGGTGCAGTAAAAACTGACCCAAAAAAAATACATAAATGATATAAATTCTCTTTAATTGGATATTTTCAAGGATTTTGTGTTGCTGCATCCAATGAATGTGTTATCAGATGCGAAGTATACTTTAATTGTTTTTTTGTTGCTGGTTGGTTTGGATATGTAATTATAGGTCGCAATTCCCGATTTATTGGTTTTGGATTTTCCAATTAGTTTACCATCCACATAGAAATTCACTTCCTTTCCAGACAATTTGTTTTTGTGACTATCCTTAAGTTGTGCCTGAACAATTACATTAAATCCTCTATAAGAACTTGCGTTAACACTGTATCTAATCTGTTTTATTGTTACCTCGGAAGAAATGAGGGTTATGATTCTTTTTACAACCAAATTCGCATTGTCTGTACTTCCTATATAATTGGTATCATCCAGTGTAACTGCCTTTATTGGGTAGTTGCCTGCTGTTTTCAAGTTAATGTGGTAGTTTAAAGTTGCTATTCCTGATTTATTTGTCAATGCTGATCCAACATACTGGTTGTAAACATAGAATTTGACTGTTTTATTTGTAGCTGTCATGTTTTTATGTGAGTTCCATACCGTTGCAATGAGGTGAACAGTATCTTGAAGATATCCCTTTGTTGAATTGATTTTGATTGATGTAGGTGTCTTGACTACTGTTAGAATAGTTTGGAGGTAGGATGTTGAATACATGTTGTCCTGATTAAATATTGAAGTTAAATTGTATGAACCAGGTTTTTGCTTGATGATGTATTGGAGTATCGCAGTACCATTGATGTTGGTTTTAGCTGTTCCCATAATGATTCCATTTATCAGGAATTTCACTGTTCTATTTGCCAAATAATTAGCAGAGTTTGTATCATACAGTCTTGCTGTTAAAACAGCTGAATCACCATTATATGTCTTTATATTGGTAGATATTATGGTTGTTGGTTTTTTAATGACTTTTAATGTGTTGATGTTGCTGCTTGATGAGAAATCATGGTCATTATAGAAATTTGTCACTAAGTTAAAAGTTCCTGCCCTATCAGTTGTGTAAATTATTGTTGCTATACCTTCACTGTTGGTTGTTGCAGAGTAATCCTTTCCATTTACTGTGAGGTTTACAACTTTGTTTGCTATTGGGTTGTTGTTTTCATCAACCAATGCAATTACCAGTTGAACTTTATCGCCCACGTATGTATTTGCTGAATTTACGGTGATGTAGGTTCTTGGAGGCACATACATATCAATTTCCTGATAATTGTTGCACAAGTTAGAGTCATCAGTTGAACCTGAATTGTAGGTTGCTGTATTTTTGATGATTGAATTGGAGGTTACAATCTGAACAATCAATTTCAGTACCTTGGATTCTCCACTTTCTAGATCACCAACTGTCCAAATTGTGGTGTTAGGATCGTATGTTCCACTTCCATTGTCGGATATATATTTAAAGAAATCTCCATCTAACCACTCACCAACAGTGACGTTTTCTGCTACGTCTGGACCATTGTTTGTTACTGTTATTGTTAGGATTATTTTATCTCCGTAGCCTGGGGAGTTGTTGGAAGCATTTACTTTTACAGCGACATCTGCCATGGGGGTAGGTACTTCTATTATGGAGGTGTTGTTAAGAATTCCAGTACTTTCCACATAGGGAAGAACGGTGTTGGAATCAAGATCGTAGGGAGGTACATTGATGGGTACATCTGTTGCTAGGGAGTAAAGTTGGTTGATATTAATACAATCAATTCCTGTGCTGTAGATATAATCCATAATGGCTTTAAAATCTGCTTCAGGGTAAACGTAACTGTCAGAACTTCCTGGAGCTATGTCATGGAATAATAGAACGATGTTTGAACCAGATTGTATTGCATTGTCAACATAACCTGTGACACTGGACACTGATGTGGTGTTTAAAATGGTGTAAGCCGGGAGTCTGTAGAGATCCAATCCATTTAATGAGTATATGAGTTCGCCATTGGTTGATCTTCCTGTTAAAACTCCTAAATTTTTCATTATTTCGAGAACATCATTGTTGTAATATCCTCCAGGGAATGCTAAATTTAATGCACCCTCTGGAAGACCTATGCTTGTTAAAAAGTTGATTCCATTGGAAATTTCAGATTGGATATCATCGTCTGATAACTGGATCAGATCTTTGTGGTTGTATCCATGGTTTCCAATGATCCATCCTGCTGCAGCCATTTCTTTAAGTTCATCAACAGTTAGAACACCTTCTGTACCTATATTATAACCATTAACATAGGCTGTTCCTATTATTCCTAAACTCTGCATATACTTGAAAGCTATGGCGTACTGTGCTTCGTTCCCATCATCAAATACAATTAGACATTTCGGCCGCACATTATCAGCGCCATATGGATTATAAACATTTTGAGATAACAAATAAACCGTGCTTTTTGGAGAATCCCACTTGGTGATCCTGGAGTACACTGCAAGTAGCCAGCTTCCATCGGATGGTATGGAGGTGGTCCATAACTTGGTATTTAAATCGAATGAGTTATCCGAGTACTTCCATGTTTTACCGTCGTCCCTACTTACTGCATAGGTTCCATTGGATGTGAGACCATATGTATAAATTTTAAACACAGCTTTTGTACTGTTAGGTCCTTGGTTAAAGGCTCGTGTTACACTGTAAATCCAATTCTTGTATTTAGATGAATTCACAGGTGATCCATTTAAACTGTTTAGAAATTCCCCATTTAAACGTATTATAGCAGCATCAGGAACTTTTAGGGTTTCATATGTTGATGGATAAATATCCGGCCCCTTTGTATCCTGATCTGTCTCAGTTACATCGTTTCTTATGGTTCCTGTGCTGTTAATATAGCCAAGTATGGCAATTTGATAAGAAGAGCCGTTCGGTATGAAATATGTTCCTGTTCCAGTTTTAACATTGAAGGTTGTGTCTTTTTTCCATCCAGTGCCATCATTTATTCTAACCCATCCATTCCATCCTATTTTGGGGTTGTAAAAGACAAATCCTGTACCTTTATCGCGAAGGGTTATGTTTGAATCATCTGGTCCGTTATTTGTGACAATTATGTTGGTCCATACCCATTTAGTGTAGTTGGCACTAGTTACGATCTTTCCGGGGTTGGGATAGCCATCGTTTCCTGCAGATCTAAATTGATTTTCAATAGTGAATGTTGAAGACTGTGAACTGTCTTGGTTATTTAAACCGGAATTGGAAATTTGGTGTGAAGCCACTGCTTTAGATGTGTTTCCAGTTGATGCGGCATTAGAGCTTCCCATTGTTAGGATAAAGAGGAAGATAATAATTAATATGAATATCCCCTTGTAATTATCTTCAATGGTTCTGTTAAGTTTCATTGAACTAATTGTATACACCCCGGATATCAAATATGATATTAATTCTATTAAAAAGAAAATATTTAATGTTTATTAAAGATACAAAAAAATTATGGATTATAATCCATTATTCATGTTACTTCGAATTGTTTTTTGAGTTGTAATCTGATTTGTACCCCTTTGAGAGTGGAAATTTGTTGGGACTGTGCTGTCTGTTTTGATTATTATATTCGTTTCCAAATACCTCGTCGTATGCAGCTACTATCTTTTCCCATGAATATTCCTGTTTGACTCTGGATAATGCCAGTTTTTTCATTATCTGGTATTGGTCAGGGTGGTTATCAACATCATCCATTTTTGTTGCGAGTTCATCGGAATCTTTGAAGTAAAGTGCTGAATCTTGGCATACTTCCTCGTTGAATTGATTTCTATGTGTTAGCAGAATATTTTCCATTACCATTGCTTCTATGAGTGATGGATTGGTTCCTCCAACTGAATGACCGTGTATGTAGCCGAAACAATTCTGTCTTAACATGTTCAAGGATTTTTGATCGTAAATTCCTCCAGTGAAAACAATGTTTTTAGTCTCATCCATCCCTTCAATCATGTTGTTAATTGTTTCTTGATAATCTGAGTTTAGAAAGTTTCCAACTATTACCAGCGGTTTTTTGGTTTTACTCTTGATGTAGCTTTCCACTATGGTATGAACATTATTTTCTGGCTCTAATCTTGCTACCAATAGCCAATAATTGGAATCTTCTATAACACCCCTCAAGGATCCTGGTAGATATTCATCGTTCCATCCAATCTCAGGGATCTCACTGACACCATATGCAATGAACTTGGAACTTTTACTGTATTTATTATCGTAGTACTCTTTTATTCCCATTGAATCAGCGATTATTTTATCTGCCCAGAAAACACCCATTCTCTCCTGAATTTTGAGCATTAATTTTATCATGCCACTGAATTTGTTTCTTTTCCATTCAAATCCATCTGGATTCAGATATAGTGTTTTACCAAATAATTTAGGTATGAAGAAGAAGAATGCTGCACTGTATCCTAGCATATATATCTGATCAGCTTTTAAACTTGAGTAGAGTAGTGAGTATGCATCATACATTATTTCGTAGATCATTCCAAGAACGTTTGATTTTGGATGTTTAATTGGGAAGTAGAATAAATTTACATCCTCAAATTTTTCAGGTGGATCAACACCTTCAGGTTGTTCACAGCTCACATAAACTTCGTAATCTTTTTTTGACAGTTTTTGACTAATATTTTCTGTAAAACATTCAAATCCCCCGTAATTGTTTGGGATTCCCCGGCTTCCAATAATTGCTATTGAACTTTTCTTTTTTTGTGAAAATTTCATAAATGTAAACCCTCTTAACAAATATTTTTTTCCAGCTCCCCAACCCAATTTTTGTGATTTTTGATATCACGTGAGAAACTTTAACTACACTACTTTTTTTTGGTTTTAACCATTAATAAGGTTATTCATTTCAATGAAATAGAATGTAATAAGGTGTTTATAGGGGATTATTTGAACTAATACTAATAATTTAATTAAGAATAGAGAAACGTCAAATGTTATCAATTGCATGCATGAATAGCTTACACTAAATTACTCTAAAACAATTAGTAGAAAATAATACAGTAATATAAACAAAATTAACATGAAAATAGGAATAAATAACTGAATTGATACAGTTTTGATATTGTAATAACGGATAAATTAGTACAACTACTTGGAAATTATAAAAAAAATATTTTTGTGAAAATCAGCACAAATCAACTAAAACAACAATTTTTTTTGTGAAAATAAGATCAACTATTCACTGGCAAATGTTGAATATTTTTCATTAAATTGTAGGTTTCATAAGTTTAGTTTCAACTTCTTACCTAACATCACCATCAAAAACTCAGTCATAAACTGGGACCAAATATCACAGATCAATGAATTCTTTTTTTACCTGAAAAACTGTTATGAAGTGTTTTGTAAAAAAATATTAAGATGTAATATGAAATAAAAACTATGGATACAGTTCTCAAAGAAAATTCAGCCTACCCTAATGTTGTGTTTATAGTACTGAACTGGAATGGTTGGCAAGACACCCTTGAATGTTTGAAGTCAATTGATAAGGTAAACTATCCAAACTACTTTTTTATTCTGGTGGATAATGCTTCAGAGGATGATTCCATCGAGAGGATTCATGGTTACTGCAACACACCACTTGATGATAAAATCAACAAAGAATCAGATATTTACTTGAAAATAAAAAATCTGGTTGAAATTGATTTTGAGGATCTAAATAACGTTAAAATTGACTTAAATACGTCATTAAATTCCAATAGACTAAAAAACATGATCATGATCAAAAATGATCAAAACTACGGTTTCACAGGAGGTAACAACATTGCACTTGACTTCGCAAAGGATAACTTGAAGCCAGATTACTATCTGCTTTTAAACAACGACACTGTTGTAGAACCTGATTTTCTTAAGAACATGATGGATTCTGTTCAAAAACATGACAATGTTGGATTTGCAGGGCCGAAAATTTATTACTACAACCCTGAAGAAGTTTCAAATCTTCTGAGCTTTACTGGTGGAACCATCAACCTGAACACATCTGAGCCGAGTCCTATTGGTAAAGATCAAATTGATACTGGACAGTATGAAGCTGACAAAGTCGTGGACTACGTGGAAGGTTCATGTATGCTTGTAAGCTCTGAACTTGCTGAATCAGTAGGTTTCTTTAATCAGGACTATTTTACCTACTGGGAAGAAATAGATTGGTGCATTAGAGGTAAAAAAGCCGGTTTTAACACGATTTACACCCATAAAGCTAAAATTTGGCATAAATGCTATGGATCAGATATTGGTGCCATGAGCATATACTACATGATAAGAAACAGGTTTCTTTTCATGAAAACCAACGAAACCATGTTGCAACAGTTTACAAGCATTTTATATTACTTCTGCTATTACTTCTGGAAGATCCTGTTCTCATTGGCTTTCATACGCAGGGATAAAACCAAACTCGGATCATTTTTAGATGGTACAATTGATGGAATTAAAAACATTAAAGGAAAAAAATAATGCTTAATTCGTTATAGCCTGTACTTTAAACCCTTATTTTAATAATTAAAATAATAGAAAGAATTAAAAAAATTACTTGAATCGTGTCTTATATGAACAGCTTTGATCCTCCGTTGTCGTATATCGAAGTCGCAACATTTGTTATATTTGATATGTCGTAGTACTGCACTACGGATGAGCCCGCTGGAGGAATTCCAAATTTCCCAGATTCCAAGTTGTAAGTTCCTAACAGCATATATGATCCTGTGTTGGGAGAATACAAAGTATTTTTAGCTTTTTCATATGGAATAAACCCATTCAACAGTAAAAATCTGTATGTATCTGCGTGTACCTCGTCATTTGTTCTGTAATCTGTGATCCAAAGAGCACCTGCCAATTCTTCGTTGGTAAATTTAGGACCATCCATGGAAGGGTGGATCACAATCGAGGAGGGCTTATCCTGCAGTAACTCATAGGCAACTCCGCTGTTGAACAACAAAGAAATTGCCAAAAACAATGCCATTATCTTGAAAGACGTTTCTTTAACAGATTCTGGCTTCCACCTATATTTTAATAACTTGTTAAATAATTCTGAAAGTTTCAACCATCCTATGACAAAGAACAGAGCTAGGAATATGAGGGCTATTTGGTAAAACCTCTCAGGGTTTAGTGCACCTGCAAGGAATGGTACTACAAGCACTAAAATCAAAAGTACAAAGCTCATTACAGTAAACAGGGCAAAATTTTCGTTGATCTTCATTTTTGTGCGCCTGTAAATAAGTGCCAATATTCCAACAGCAATTATGGCCTCTATCAGCAAATGAAATACGAGTGCTATGCTCCTTAAGAAAGATTTCTCCCCTGTTACTATCCCAACAGCCATGAGTGCATTTGGATTGAATAAAAAGAGGTAACTAAGTGTTACTAAATTGTTTATTGTGGTTAGGGTGAGGTTTAAAAGTACTGAGCTTGAAACAAACAAGTAATACACAATTGTGATACTGAATAAAAGAATTAACTGGAGTTTGTATCTCATCTTCGGCCTTTCAATAGAATCTGCAGGTTTAAAGAAAAATCGTAAAATAGACCATTTTCCTAACTTCGGATATTTTTTATCCAAATTCAGATTTCTAAGCAGAATTATAAGATATGCAGTTGTGGCAAGGAATATGTAAATATAGTCCATTGAGTAGTGCGACACTAAGAGTGCTGGTATAAACACCACCGTGAGTATTACGATGTTCCTATCTGAAATATCCTTTTCCACCATGAGCATGATCATGAGTACAAAAAATAGTTCACCTATTTCCTGTCTTGCAAGGTATGGCATTTCTAAAAAGAACATGAATATGGATATGAACAGGAAACATGCAAAAAAAGCAATTTTAGTGTTTGTTTGTCTCTTAAATAATGAATACAATCCTAATGGTACAAATACAAAGATTAAAGGATAAATTACCTTGTATATTATTACAATAGACATTCCTGATATCTTAGAGAAAATTGGAACGATTATAACCAAACTTAACATGGCGTTTAACAGATCTGGTATGGAGGAGTTCCAATAGGATGCGTTGTTCACGAGGTTGGTGAAGTAAAACTCGAGGTTAATATCCCAACCTGTTATGTAGTTGGTGATGAGGGATGTGGAGAGTACTAGGGTCAGTGCCATTGAAAAAATTGCCAATGGATATATTTTTTTGTTCAGTTTATTAAAAGCAACCAGAAACGGTACTGTAGCAATCAAAAAGAACATTATAATGAGTAATATATTGTTTTGATAGCCGTCTATGAGATAGGTTCCGAATATGGCTGTGAATGGAAGCAGCAGAAACGCCAATATTGGTACTGACAATCCTTTTGTATCCAAAATTTCAGGTTGGTCAAAATCCCTATCCCTTCTGAAACTTAAGTAGCACAAAAGCCCTGTGAATATGGTGAAGGTGATGAGTAATGGAACTGTGGATATTGGATAGTTAATTCCTAAATATGGATAAACTAAATCCACCAACATTCCAAAGAACATTATGGATGCTGTGCCTAGACCTAAACTGTAGAGTAAGTTTCTAATTGAGTCCAGATTATGAATTCTTAAAATTCTAAGAATAAGCATTCCGTTTAAGAAAAACAGAGCAATAAATGCAGATATTGCCCTTACCAAGGGTATGTTAATGTTGTAAAACTCTAAAACTGTTGTGGCCCATAGCAATACTTGAAAAAGTATAACGATAGAAAGCAGATACTTGATATTCCAATCATTAATTTTAAAGGGATTTAAAAATTTCATGATCTAACCTTTTTTTAACAGTATTCTCGGTATATGTTTAAATGTTCTTCTGCAATTTTTGCGGGATCCAATACATTATCCGCAAATCTCTTCGAATTTATAGACATTTCCTTTACTTTATTTGGATTTACAAGCATATATTTTATCGCATTACTCCAACTTTCAACATTATCATCACACATCAATCCCATATCCTCCTGAACATAGTCTGCAAATCCCTTGTTTTGAGAACATATCACGGGTTTTCCAGATGCTAAGGCCTTGGTTAAAACTCCACTTGTGGATTGGTTTATGAGGGTATCCAAACCCATGGATCTTCGAATTCTAAAGAAGGGCTTATTTAAAAGCCATGGACTGGTGAGCCTCGGTACTAAAATTGCTTCGGCATTGTCAATGTTATAGATAAATTCTTCGGATGTAACAAAACCTAAAAATTCGACTTTATCTTCTAATTCGTTCTCATGAACCAGTTGATTCAGGTAGGTACCATAATCTGGATCTAAAATATTTCCCATAAATACTAGTTTAAAATCCAAATCAATACCAGCAACAGCTTTAATTAAAATATCCTGCCCCTTGTAGGGTGATATGTATCCGGGTGCCAGAACTGTTTTGGTTTCATTATTGGTTTTATTTATTATGTTTTGACCAGGTATGCGGTATGCAGGGTGTAGTACACGTTTAAATTTCATATTATCCAGCTTGTACCTGTCTTTATATTCAGTTATTGCCGAGTTGTTATGAAAGAGGAGTACATTGCTAACCCTTTGAAATCCCCTGTCCACAAGATCGTGTGGAAAACTTAACTTGGATCGAAACGAATTGAAGCCATAGGATCTGCATTTGGAACATTTATACTGGAAAACATCGAAGTTTCTTGCATCGTGCACAGTTGTTACGATACTGTCATTTTTAATTAAATCTTCGTTGTTATCCAACAAGATATGGAGTTGAAATTCATGGAGCGGAGAATTTGCAAGCTGAAAATGGGTTACATCGTAATCGTTAACTGAGTAATCTTGAGGTTTCACATGATTCATGCGTTCCTGGCTGGTTAGGTAGGTGTTACATGAATTTTCAGGTGAGACTACATCCACGTCCTGTCCAAGCTTGATGAGTTCAATTGCCAAGGTTTCTGAGTAGTTGCTGATACCGGTTTTGGGATCCATTGGTGCTATTATTGCTATCTTCAAGATGATTCACCTTTAACACATAAATTACTAATTAATCTACTGAAAACAATTTTAAATCTGTTTAAATTTTGAATACATCAAAATTCTGGTTTTGATAGAGTAACTGAGAATTTTCAGGCAAGAATGATGTGATGTTGTAGTTGGTGTTGTAAAATATGAAAGTTCCCTGACTTATGATCTTTTCTGTGGAGTTTGATGTGTAGTTAAGTCTTTTATCAAATATTAAATACCCAATTTCCTTCTGTTTAAGCTCATCAGCATTAAATCCCCATTCAATAACATGTTCTGAGGATTGTACTCCTGCTATAGGCTGGTTAGTTTCAGCTTGGACAAATATGTTTGTTGCGTAGTTGTTTGATACAACAGCAGACTTATTATCACCATTTTGTTTAAACCAGTTGGCTAGTTCCATTTCAGAATTTGTTGGTGGTGTTATTTGAGGAATTATCAAATAGCTTTGATTGTACGGTTGTGCATTGTACTTGGGAAGCAGGTTTAATTGAGGATCAGATACTGTGGTGACTGCAAAAAGTGCTGAAACAATCAAAATAACCGCCAAAAATAGGGTTCTGACTTTAATATTTGGAAATTCAGTTTTTTTGTAGTCAAGATAGAGGTAGCTTAATCCCAAACCTCCTAGAATCGACAGTGGTATCAGCAGATGAACTAAAAGTCGTATGGTGTAAACATTCACACCGAACCAGTAGGATTTGCTCATGAAAAATACAACAACGATCCAGACTAATATGAAAATGTCACGTGTTTTACGTCTTTTAACTGCCACCACTGCACCGATTATTGCAAATATCAACACAATTCCAAGGTAAACTAAATATTTACCATCACTTATGGGATCACTGATCGGCAGCGACGATGTGTAACCAGTTACTGCAGTAACTCCATAGGCAAATATCTTGGTCACGTAGTTGGGTGCCAGAACAAGGGCAACTACAGATGCTAGTATTCCAATTAGGATAGGCAACGATAAAAATAGGGGGTAGGAGTAAAGATAATATTTTTCTCTCTTCATGAGTCCTGCAACTACAGTTATGGCTGTTACAGTTAAAAAGAGTATCAGAGTAGTTGCTTGATGTGTGAGTATCACTAAAAGAAACAGTAGGCTTGATACAATGGCGTAGAGGTATTTCTTTGATATGACAGATTTGTAGTAGAAGTAGATTGCCAATGGTACAAATACTATGGCCAGTGTTTCAGGGAGTGGGGAGACCATCCTGCTAAACAGGTAACTTGAAAGTATTAGGAATCCTGCTGAAATTCCAGCTATATCTCCATAAAATTTTTTTGCAACATATGAAACAGATGAAACAGCAAGAAAAGCTAGAAATGGCTGTAGTGCCCGTGATATGGTGAAATAATCTGCTTTAAATATCGCTGCCAATGCCATCAAGATCAAACTGAAAAGTGGGGGGTAAGCTATTGGAGTTCCTGCAGGAGGATTGGTGGTTGGATCTATTAATGTGAGTCCGTAATGACTGTAAACCTGAGCTAAATGTATATGCGTATAAATATCCAATGTTAATGGCCATTGATTGGCTATGGTTGGAATGAGTGCAATGAAAAACGCAACTATTCCTGGGATAATCCACAACCAATTCACTATTCTTTTAGTTTCTAACATTCCTATGCTTCCCAAATATTTTTTATTGATATTTATCGATTTTGTTGGCAGAGACCACAGATTGATACAGGTTTTCATAATCTTTAGAAACTTCGTTCCAAGTTCGGATCCTGTCAGATAATGGTCCAACACCCCTATCTTCTGCATATATTTTTAGCACAGTGTCTGCAACATCGTCTGGAACAGGAGGATAATCAACTGCATAACAACCAATTTCATTGGAAAATTCTGTTAATGCCGTGCTGTTAGATATTACACACGGAGTTCCCATTGCTAATGCTTCAGCAACAGCTATTCCATAGGCTTCAGAACGTGATAAAAGCATGTATATGTCAGATTCCCTGATGAGGTCTATTAATTCTTCTCTGGACAAAAAAGACATCCAATTTATATGATCTGCAATTTCCAGTTCATCTGCCATTTTGATCAATTTATTTTTTTCAGGACCATCACCAACCACTGTGAGAACCACATTATCTGCACCTTTTTTATGTACCAGACTATGTAAACTTTTTAATATGTAATCAACACCTTTTCTAGGTATTATATGACCCGTGTAAAGGAGGTTTATAGTTTTCTTTGAATTTTTATCCTTTCTATCTTTTTTAAGGTTGATTTCATCCACTCCAAGTGGAATTACAGTGATCTTCTCCCTTTCAACACCTATGTTCTGGATGTTTGCAGATTCAAAATTTGAACAGGAAGTTATGCTAACAGATTTAGAAAAAACAGGCCTTGCAAAAATGTTGTAGAGATTCCACAAGTATTTACCTGCTAACCTTCCCCTGGCAACATCTAAGTAGGGTGAGAATATAATGGGTACGTTTGGATCCATCCTTTTTATTATATGAATTGATTCTATTGGCATTAAGTGATGATATCCATGTACATGAACTATGTCTGGATTTAAGTCCTTGTAATGATTTTTAAGATATTTATATATCTCAAAATTCAGACCGTAGAAATATTTGGTGTTGTCGAGTGCCGATGAAACCCTGATTATTTTGAAACCATTATTAGTTTCTTCAGCCCTTAAATTTGAAGGGTTGGGTTGAAGAACAGTAACCTCATGGTTTTTTGAAAGATTTTGGGCCAACTCATTTACTGTTTTACTAATACCTCCGGGAAAGGTAGTTTCAAGATAATTAACAAGTAGTACTTTCATGGTTTTCACTTTGAGTCCCTAATTGATTCAACCTTTATTTCGGAGGTTCAGTATGATCCAGAGAATTTTTTTACAACTCTAGGTTTATATTATGAATATGTTTATTAAATATTCTTTTGCATTTTAATGTATTCAAAAGCACCTTACAACATATAAAAAACTATTTATTTGGTGATGCATAATTAAACTATATAATAAAGAATATGAACCAATTTGATGTTGGATAACCTTAAATTGAGGGTTATAACCCAAAATTAACCATTAAAAACTATTCTTATTCCAAGATTAAAATTGTAGAGTGACATATTTGGTGGATGAAAGACGGATTCATCTGTGAAATAACTATAATTTAGCCAACACATGTCTGAAAGCTACAAATAGGACAGATATAATGAACACAGTTCAAAAGATAAGTAAAAATGTTGGTTTAGTCTTTGTTTCGCAGATTCTAACCTATGTACTGGCATTTTTTACAGTTATTTATACAGCCAGGTATCTTGGTGCTGGTGGCTTTGGAATTTTATCCCTAGCCCTTTCAATTGGCTCTATTTTTGCAGTCTTCATGGATATGGGTTTAAGTACGCTCATTGTTAGGGAAATTTCACGTGATAAATCCCTATCAGGCAAGTATATAATAAACAGCATTGTAATGAAGCTCATTTTGTCCATTTTAACACTGGGACTGGTAGTGGTAACTGTGCACCTATTAGGTTACAATCCACTTGAAAGCCTGATAATATATTTAATAGCAATATCTATGGCAATCAGCTCATTTTACATATTTTTAAATGCAGTGTTCCAAGCAGAAGAGAAAATGGAATATCTTTCACTTGCAAACATATTGAACAGTATCATTCTACTTGCAGGTACTATCTTAGGGGTTTATTTAGGGTTAAGTATCGTATACTTTGCATTAATTTACATATTTACAAGCATAATAGTTTTAATCTACTGCGTAACTGTTTACGTTAAGAAATTCCTGAATATCAAACTTGAACTTGATCTCGGCTTTTGGAAGCCAACATTAAGGGAATCCTGGTCATTTGGATTAATATCCTTAAGTTATATGCTTTACACCTACGTTGATTCCATTATGCTGTCCATTTTAAAAGGTGCTGAAGCAGTTGGATGGTACAGTGCATCTTACAGGTTGATGTACATAGCACTAATAATTCCCAATGCAATTAATATTGCAATTTTTCCAGTCATGTCCAGACTGTACACCAACGCCTCAAAAAATTCACTGAACCTTCTAAACGAAAGATACTTCAAATATATGATGGTTTTAGGTATTCCACTTGGAATTGGAACGAGTCTACTTGCAAAACCTATTATTTTACTGCTTTATGGAACAGAATATTATCCATCTATTATTACGCTCCAAATATTGGTTTGGGCCATTGTATTCACGTTTGCTGGAGCATCCTACATACAGCTACTACAGTCCACCAACAAACAATTGATAATCACTAAAATATCCCTAGTCTGCCTTGTGCTGAATGTGATCCTCAACTTAATATTAATTCCATCCTACAGTTATGTTGGAGCAAGCTTTGCCACCATCGCTACAGAAGCCGTTCTTAATGGTTACATAATTTATGTCACCTACAAGTTGGGCTACGGTACTTCATATAAAGTAGTTTTAAAGGATTTGTCAAAAATTTTTGTGGCCACCGTAACCATGACAATTTTCATATGGTACTTCATTAACTTGAATTTCTTTGTGGTGGTAGCTGTAGCCATAATAATCTATTTCGTTACACTCTACATTGTTAGGGGTATTGATGATGTTGATATTGAAATATTGAAGCAAATTAGGGGTTAAAATATGGGTGAATATGGAAGAAATAAGTAATAAAATAATATAATATGTATTATTAATATAATTGTATTGAAAAATATTCAAAGAAATTTTTAAACACGTTATGAATAGCATGCAACTATAAATGGAGTTAAATATATGGATATCCTGCTCTACTTGAATTGGTTCATTGTATTGGTTTCGATAATTCTAATTTTCCTATTTAAACCAACGAAGTTGAAAAAAACAGTCTACCCCATGTACTTCGCATTTTTTGTGGTGACCTTCTTTTGCTATCTATTTACCTTGATGGGCTCGAAGGTACTGATCATTAACATGTTGGGTGCACTCTGGACTTACACAGCCTTTGGTTTAGTTTTGATCCATTCCTCCTTGTCACTTGGAAACAGGAAAACCATTGTATTTTTCATTATCGCCCTGATCATTGGGTTAGTATCAGAATTGTTAGCTGTTAAGTATGGATACCTTGGAAGGTACTACTACAACCCAGAATTAAGGCCCTTCTTCTTTGGAATGGTGCCTATAATGTCCGTATTTTCATGGGCAACGATTATTTACCTATCCTACACCATTTCAAATCTGATGTTGAAGGCCGGGATTAAAAAACCTGATTTAAAGGGGAACAAACTTCATTGGTTAATCTTAATAATTTTACTCTCATCAATAAGCGGTTTTGTTGCTACAAGCATTGATATGATCCTTGATCCTGTAGTTGTTGCAGGTCAGGGTTGGATCTGGATAGATGGAGGACCATACTACGGGATACCCATCAACAACTTTGTGGGATGGTTTTTCGTAACATTTATTGCAACCTTCCTGTTCAGACTCTATGAATCTGTCAAACCTAAAAATGATGGTTCCTTAACCAAAGGTTCCTTCTTCACCACCCTAAGTATGATCCTGCTGTTTGTCATGTACTTCTTTATTTACGCAGTTTCAGCTTTCAAAATGGGAAGCCCGGAGTATATATTGATTGGTGTAACAACAATGGGGCCTTTAATATTGATAACCCTCTTAATAACTGTTTTAAAGTTTTCAGGAAAAAAATTGGAACAGAATAACAGAAGTTAGTTTGGATAAAAAAAATGCGAAAGAGTGGAAAAAAATGGAGATAATCTTCTTCACTAAACTGTTGGTGGTTTTAATAGCAATTGCCTTGATACTGATTGTAAAACCATTACAACTTAAAAAAACTGTGTATCCCATTTACTTTGGGTTTTTGATAGTTACGTTTTTAAGTTACATTTTAACGTTAATGGGTGTTACCAACTGGCTGGTAGATTTTGTAGGATCCCTCTGGATCTTCGCGGGTCTGGCATTTGTTATAATTCATTCATCCATCACCATGGGAAAAACTAAAACAGGCCTATTTTTCAGTATAGCACTCATATTTGGACTGGTTTCTGAAGTTTTAGGAGTTAAGTATGGATGGATATATGGACATTACTACTATAATCCCATGTTAACACCAGCATTCTTTGGACTGGTTCCAGTAATTAATGTTTTGTCATGGGCTTTGATAATCTACATCTCCTACGTCTTTGCAAATATCATACTTGATTATGGTAAAAATAGATTCAATCCAAAGAATGAGAGTTCTTTATTGGTTTTCATTGTATTAATTCTCATTTCAATGATCAGTGCCATGGTTGCAACCAATTTAGATATGCTCGTTGATCCTGTTGTGGTGGCCACTCATGCATGGTTCTGGATTGATGGAGGGGAGTATTTCGGAATACCCATAAGCAACTTTGTGGGATGGTTTGTTGTGGTCTTCGCTGTTAGTTTCATTTTCAGGGGGATAGAACTATTCATGGACAAGAAATCCATGGCCACTGAAGAGACCCCAACTCACTCAGCTACCATAATAAGTTTGTACATCATGTTCCTTTTAATATACGGATACACTGCCCTCTTGATTGGACATCCTGAGTATCTGTTAGTCGGTGTAACAGCTATGGGGCCGTTCATCTTGATAACTATGTTGATCACGTACCTAAAATTCAAGAAAGAGGGGAAAAAATGAACGAACTATTCAAATCTTTTGTAATGACTTACCGTGCATCTAGATCTCTTAAGTATGGTGGGTATTTCATCACCATCCTACCGTTCATAGCAATTTTGTACTACAATGGTTTTATAAACTCCCCCTGGGCTCTGCTTTACCTGCTCCCACTTGTTCCTGCATTTGCAGGTGGTTTTATGTGGAATGCCATAGGTGATGCTGATAAGGATCCTAAATCAAAAAATCCTGTTACACAGGGATTAATTTCTGTAAAATTTCTTTATGTAACAATAGCAGTGTTGTATCTGCTTTCAATTCTATTTTTGCTGCTTATTTACACTTCATTTGCTTCTTTAATGGCCCTTTTATTGTTACTGTTGTTAGCTGCAATATACAGTGGTTTTAAGCTCAGGATGAAGGAAAGTATTTTGGGACCTGTAGTGGCATCCTTTGGATTTTTTGTCCTACCCTCCATAATGCTGTTGGCCGAGTTCAATTACTTCAGTTTAGGTACGGTGACACTCCTTGTTGGATTGTTTGTAATTTACTTTGCCCACGAAATTAAACACACCATAATAGAATACGATCTCGATCTAAGCTTCGATTGCAGGACATTTGCCGTGATCGTTGGTAAAAAAAATGCCAACATTATAGAGTACGCATCAATTATTTTGGGTTTTATTTTCCTAACTGCTAGTATTTATTACCTCTTGCCCAATTCCTACATGATTTCAAACTATTACATACCCACAGTTTATGTTATGGGCGTTTTCATAATATTTTTCGCCTTAAGCCTGTTCTCTACACTGTTCTATGGATTTAAAACCCAGTTTGATCAGAAGGGAGATGTTATTCTCAACATGCTCCCATACATAGCCAGCAGAACATGTTACATAACCATTGGATTGTTCCTGCTAAATTTACCGATGCTGATTATAATACTTGCATTATGGCTCCTGTTTACAGATAAATATCTATAAAAATGAAATATGGTTACAATTCGAGGAATACATGATAACAGTAATCTGTGTATACAACAACAGAGTTCTACTTGAGGATAGACTTTTAAAAAGTTTAAAAATCCAAAATACTGAATACGAACTCATACTGTTGGATAACACAATGGGAAAATATGAATCTGCAGCTAGGGCTTTGAACTGCGGGGCAAAACAGGCCACCAAGGATTATTTGATGTTCGTGCATCAGGATGTTGATCTACTCTATGAGGACTGCCTCAAGGATATTGAAGAAAGTTTAAGGGAACTAGATGATCTGGGTGTTGCAGGGGTTGCAGGTTACACAGAAACAAATGGAAAATTCATAATGTACAGCAACATAAAAGATGGGCGTCCTCCTGAGGACGTTGGTGTATATCTGAAAGATCCCCTTAAGGTTCAAACAGTTGATGAATGTCTGTTTATTGTTCCTAGATCCATCTTTGAAAAACTTAAATTCGATGAGATCACGTGTCCTGGTTGGCATTTGTACGGAGTAGACTACTGTTTAAGCACCACTGAATTTGGAAAATCTGTTTATGTAGTTCCCATTAATATCTACCATGTTTCAAGGACAGAATCCTTTTCAAAGGATTATTACACCCTGTTAAAAAATATTGTGAGGAAACACGGTAAAAAATACAAAACAATCGATACCAGCTGTGGCATATGGAATACAAACAGTGTTAGACTGGATATAAACATCTTAGAAGACAAATTATTAAGGTTCCTCAAACTTAGATGATTTTAATCCTTAAATAACTAGTTTTACTCATTTAATATTCCCCACAACCTTAAAATAAATTATTAAGCCATATTTTTTAATTATGGTTCGTTTTATTGTGTCAAAATCTTCGATTGGAATTTTAAGGCATGGAAATGTCCATGTGAAATTCATCACAAAAACAGGTAAAAATAATATATTAGGGTGAGTATACAAACCAAACTACATGAATTATGTGGGTTTGGGGGAAAAACTTGATAAAAAAATTCATCTTGTGCATCTGCTTCATTTGTTTGTTAACATTTTCTATCCAATCTATAAGTGCTGCAAACATCGCTGTTCATCCTGGAGAAAGCATTCAAAATGCAGTGAATGGGGCAAATGATGGAGATAATATTACTGTTTATGATAACAACAACCCATACACCTACAAAGAAAGTATTACCCTAAACAAGAAGATAACAATTAAGGCCTCGGGAAATGTGACTATTGAGGCTAAAAATTCTAGTTCTGCAGTATTTACCGTTAATTCAGCTGCTTCTGGATCAACCATTCAGAACTTTATCATGACCAAAACTGATTACTGCATCATGATAAACAATGCCAACAGCTGCATCATATCCAACAACATCATATCCCGAATTAATTTAGTTGGAATACAATTTTACGGGAATGTTTACAACTCAAAGGTCACAGGCAACACCATAACTGGTGTTGATCCAAGTGTTGGAAATGGGGTGAGTTTTGAATATGGAACAGTATCAAACAACACCATAACTGGAAATACCATAAGCAACTTTTTAAATGGTATTATTTTCAACGATAACAGTGCAAACAACACAGTATCAAACAACAGGGTAAGTTGCAATGGTTACAGTGGAGTTGGAATTTATACAACTGACAATTCTCGAGGCATGATCATAACTGGCAACACAGTTACAGGTGCAGAAGACGGAATAGCAGCACAGCAAATAGGAACCAGTACAGCAACCAACTTCGTAATGACTGGAAATATTTTAACAGGCAATAAAAATGGCTTCTGGGTGTGCTTGGGTAACAGCACCATATCCAACAACACAGCTTCAGGAAACCTTGTAAGTGGATTGGACATAACAGGCAGCTACAACAGGATTTTAAACAACAACGCTTCAAAAAATGGCAACTGCGGAATAACACTGGGCAGGTATGGAGATGCTGATTACAACACAGTTGCAGGTAACATACTCGGCTACAATCAAGCCGGTCTGAACACTGCAAGTCACCACTCAACCATCACTGGGAACAACCTCTCAAACAACAATAACTACGGTGTAATAATCACGGCTGACCACGTTAAATTGGGTCAGAATACATTGGAGAACAACACCGACGGAGGAATATTATTAATAGGCACCTACAACACCATTGATTCTAATAATATTAACAAAAACTCATTAGGTATTGTTCTACAGAGTTCAGGAACTGCAGATTATAACTGGGTAATCAACAACAATTTAAACTACAACAACAACGGGATTAACAGTGGCAGTCCCTATTCCAGTTTCATAAACAACACAATTAATAATTGTTTAGAAAATGGTTTGGTAAACACTGCAGATCATGTTAATATAACCAAGAATATGGTGGAAAATAATAAGGGAACAGGTATTTTGAGTATTGGTACCTACAACCTCATCAAGGAAAACATCCTCACCAACAATTCATTGGGGATCTGTCTTCAGAAATCCACAAATGGAGATTATAATTCTGTAACAGGAAACATTGCCAGCAACAATGGTAATGGAATAAACAATGGAAGTCCATGCACAGAAATAGTTAACAACACCGTTAACAACAACTCTGAAAACGGCATGGTAAACACCGCAAGTAACGTGAACATCCAAGGCAATAGCGTCCTGAATAATGGGGGTACAGGAATTCTTAGCGTTGGAAGTTATATAAACATTTATGATAACTTTCTTAAAGGTAACAACCTTGGAATCTATTTAATCAGCTTTGGCAATAATGATTACAACGTATTGACCAACAACACTGCTATTTACAATATCAACGGGATAAACAGCGGATCTAACGGTACCAATTTTTACAATAACACCTTGAACTACAACAATGAAACTGGCCTCACAATTACCGGTTCCAACTGTTACGTGGTTGGAAATTTAATGTGCTACAATAAAGACGCCGGGCTGACAATTACTGGTACAAATAATGTTGTGATCATGAACCGGTTGGAACAGAACCTTTACGGTGCATCATTTAGTAATTACAAAGCAGCTGTATTTGGTTTTAACAGTGTGGTTGGAAATACATATCAGTTGTACAGCCCTGATACATCTGGAAAATTGAATGCCATTGACAACTGGTGGGGTTCAAACAGTTCTCCTTCAAATATTTATGGTTTGTTCACAGTCAGCCCTTGGATCGTTTTGAAATTAGTTTCAAGTTCTAATAAAATTAATTTGAATGGTGTTTCAAATATCACCGCAGATCTAACCTGGAACAGTGCAGGCGAACATACTGTTCTGCTTTATTCAGGAGTTTTTGTTCCAGATGGAATTCTTGTTAATTTCAGCTGTGATTCACTGGGTTGTTTAAGCAGTTTGGTTTTAAACCTTGTCAACGGTACTGCAACTACATGTTTTACTGGGAAAACTAACGGTACTTCCACAATAGGAGCTACAATCAACAATCAAAATGTTTCCACAACTGTTATTGTTGTTGGAGGAACCTCTTTAGCAATTAACTCCACAAACGGACACAAAGGTGATGTGGTAAACCTTGTGGCAACTTTAAAGGATGGTAATAATCTGGCATTAAATGGTAAACCCATCAAATTTTGGGTTAATGGAAATTTGGTTGGAACTGCCACAACCAACGGTAGTGGTGTCGCCTCCATCCCCTACACTATAACTCAGGATCCAAACAGTTTCACGGTAACAGCTCAATTTTTGGGTGATGATGTTTATACTGGCTGTAACGGAACAGGCAGTTTATTGGTAGTAGCAAATCTTAAAAACACGACGATCACCCTTAAACCAGTATCAGGATATGTTGGAGACACTGTTAATTACACTGCAACCCTTCATGATGTTGATGGAAATACAATCTCAGGAAAGACAGTTGAATTTTATCTAAACGGTACATCGATAGGATCGTCAGTCACAGATTCAAATGGTGTGGCAAATTTAGTTTACAAATTAAACCAGTCCCATGGTATTTACACCATTATGGCTGTTTTTAATCCGGAAGAAATTTACAGGGGATCTAATGGTACTAACAACCTGCAGATTAATTTAATTCCTACAACCATCGTTGTAAACAGGGTTACAGGTTACAGGGGATGTGCTGTTGATCTGTCTGCGGCTTTGAAGGATCAAAACAATTCACCCCTAATTGGAAAAACAGTTTATTTCTCCATTAATGGTTTTGAAGTAGGTAATGCAATAACAGATGAAAAAGGTGTTGCTGTACTTCCAATAAATTTAATTGAACCTGATAGTTCCTATCTGTCACTTTCAGAGGATGATGATTCCTACGTTGTACTGGCAAAGTTTTTTGAAGATGAAGATTACTTAGCTTCAGAAAATTACAATAACCTCATAGTAAAACTCATTCCTTCGAGTATTGGCTTTAATTCTGTTACCAGACATAATGGAACCAATTTGAATCTTATGGCGTCCTTGAAAGACTATAATAACCAACCAATTAATGGAAAAACATTGGAGTTCTACATTGGAAATATTGAGGTTGGAACAGCCCACACCGATGTAAATGGTGTTGCAACACTGGTATACACTGTTTCCCAACTTTCAAGAACGTACAGTTTTATGGTTAAGTTTCTGGGGGATGATGATTACAACGAAACAACTGCCACAGGTTATTTAACTATTGTTCCTTCAAAAACTGCCCTATCTGTGTTGCCAACAAACAGTTATAGAACTTTAAGTACTAATTTAAAGGCAAAACTAGTTGATGAAGCAGGGAATGGACTTTCTGATAAGAATATAAGTTTTTTTGTTAACAACTGTCTCATTGGAACTGCTCTGACCAAGAGTGATGGTATTGCAACTTTGATCTACACCCTAAACAGTTGTGGTTCTTACAATTTATCAGCAGAATTCAATGATACCATTGATTACAAATCATCTTCAGACAAGCAAAGCTGGATTGTACAGACCCTCCCCACAAAACTGATAATTAAATCATTAAAGAGTTACAAGGGAGATAAGGTTAAATTACAAGCCACATTTATAAATACCGTTAACAATGTCCCACTATCTGGAAGAACTGTTTACTTCTACGTGAATGGTAACTTAGTTGGAAGCGGAATTACCAACAGTTCGGGAGTTGCGAGTTACTTGTACTTGGTGAAGTATTGTTCAGGTTCTTACAGCCTCAAGGCAGAGTATAAAAAGGATAATTTGTACGGTGGTTCAACCAACAGCACATCCCTAAATATTCAAAAAATACCCACCAAGACAGTTACAAGCAGTGCATCAGCTAAAATGAATTCGAGAATTAAACTGATGGCAACTCTTACAAATCTACATAACAACACCAAACTAACAAATGCCACAGTAAAATTCTACGTTGCAGGTAAGTGCGTGGGATCTGGTGTGTCTAACAAGTATGGAGTGGCAACTATCTACTACACAGTTAAGATCAACAGGGGCACCCATTACATAACAGCCAAATACTTCTCAAACAACACCTACAACGGAAGTTCAAGCTACAACAAGCTTAAAGTGATATGATTACAGGTTAAATAGCTGAAGCTTAAAAAACGTTTCTTAGGTTGTGATTTTCTACCCTCAATCCCAGTTCATTTTAAAATTGTTTATTGATGATAATTTGCAAAGCTCCAATTTTCAATTTGATCACTCATCCATTTTGCTTCAGATAAAATTGGTTTTTTATGGGCCTCAAAGTCCCAATTGAATATTGAATCCTGGTTTTAGTAACGTAACTGCTATTTTCCAAAAAGTTGATTTTCCACGAATATTGGATTTATGTGAAAAACAGCACATTAAGGGACAAAAATGATATATATGAGTGAAGTTACACACCATTTTACTAAAAGATTCGTTAAATGGTAGAACTATGGAAAAAAAAATAGTTTTGTACATGATGCTGGTTGGCATATTCATATTTTGCGTACAATCAGTTTCGGCTTCAACCATATCTGTTCATCCAGGGGACTGTATTCAATCTGCAATTGATAAATCTTCAAATGGAGATACTATTTTAGTTTATGATAAAAACAATGCAGCTTATACCTACAAGGAAAGTTTGTACATCAATAAAAAAATTCACCTAAAATCCAGTGGAAAAGTTACTATAGAAGCAAAAAATACGAGTTCCGCTGTGGTTACAGTTAATTCTCAAGGTTCAGGATCGTCTATTCAGAATTTTGACATGACTCAAACCAACTACTGCATCGTAATAAACAACGCAAACAGCTGTTATATCTCTGGAAATAAAATTAAAGGCACTTCACTGGTCGGTATTCAGTTTTATGGTGATGTTTCTAATTCTAAAGTTTTTTACAATCAGATAACTGGTGTGGATTCACGTGTGGGTAACGGTATAAGTTTTGAATACGGTTACTGTAGTTACAACAACGTTTCAGGAAACACAGTATCGAATTTTTTGAATGGAATTCTGTTCAACGACAGAAGTGAATGCAATTCTGTTGAAAACAACATCTTAACATGTACTGGTAGGAGCGGGGTTGGAATTTATGCAACAGACAACTCACGTTCCATGAGGATCATTGGAAACACTGTTTCAGGGGCTGAAGATGGAATAGCAGTGCAGCAGATGGGAAATTCAGTCGCAACAGATTATCTCATCAACGCTAATAAGCTCAATGGAAACAACAATGGAATGTGGATTCGTTTAGAAAACAGTACAGTCTCAAACAACTTGGCCAACTCAAATATTTTGAGTGGCATTGATTTAACTGGCAGATACAATAATATTTTGTGTAATAATGCTTCTTACAATGGTATATGTGGAATAACAATTTCAGGTGTTTGTAATGATGATTACAATGTTGTTTCAAAAAATGTGCTCAATCATAACATGGCAGGAATAAACAGTGCTAGCCAGCGATCTTACTACTACAAAAATACAGTATCATACAATACCAAAAACGGCATGATTGTTACAGCTAATCACTCTAGTTTAACCTACAATAATATCAACAACAACGGTGGGAGTGGTGTGCTCTGTATTGGATTGTCCAACCTTATTAAATCCAATCAGATCTCTAAAAATAATCTTGGAATTTACCTTCAAATGGCATCAGCTGCTGATTACAACACTGTGAGCTATAACAATGTGTACTGTAACCAAAATGGTATAAACAGTGCAAGTCCCTATTCCCAGTTATGTCACAACAATGTTAGTAGCAATACAGAAAATGGAATTATTAACAATGCCGGACATGTTTCAATTAGTTCTAACATGATTAAAAATAATAAATGCAGTGGTATCTTGTCCATAGGTACCTACAACAGTTTCACATCCAACAATATCTCGGGAAATAGCATGGGGATTTGCCTACAACAAGCTTCCGATGCTGATAATAATTCTATCAAATCAAATTCAGTGACCTACAATAAAAACGGTGTAAACAGTGCTTGCTCATATTCAAACTTCGTTTACAATACAATTAACAACAACAACGGTACAGGAGTCACCATCACAGGATCCGAGTGTAATATCTACGGAAATTCCTTGAGTTACAACAAGGTAGCTGGGCTCACAATAACTGGTAGCTATAACAACGTGACACAAAACTCTATTTACAACAACCTTTATGGGGCATCATTTAGTAGTGCTCTTGCAGCAGTTTTTAACTTCAACAGAGTTGTGGGAAACACCTACCAACTTTACCAACCTTCAAATGAAGGAACTTTATTAAATGCCCAGTTTAACTGGTGGGGTTCAAACTTACGACCCGTGAAGGTGTACGGTGCATTCAACTTTTCAAGATGGTTGGTGCTTAGATTATCCACAGTCAAATCTCAAATAGCAGGAACAAGCTCATGTGTAGTTGCAGATTTAAATCATGACTGGCAAGGTAAGGATGTTTCTAGCCTAGGGCATGTGAAAAATGGTTTCACCATTTACTTCCACAGCACCCTTGGAACCATAAGCTCAAATGCAAAAACTGTGAATGGAACTGCAACAACATGGTTTAAAGCCGTCAATTTAGGAACTGCAAATATTAATACTGTTTTAGATTCGCAAAAAACTCCTAGATCTGTTTCAGTGTACTCTGCAGTTAGATTTATCAACGTGGCCCAAAATGCTATAAACGTGTCCAACACAAAAACAATTCAATTAACTTACAGTATGCCAATTAAATTTGGAAGCAAAGTTTCCATAGAACTTAAAAGTAGTAGTGGGAAGAAAATATCAATCTGCCCAAGTATAAAATCAAATGTTCTTACAATTTCACATGCTACACTTGCTAGGGGAACCAAATATGCGTTGGTCATACACACCGGAACCATAACTGACATGAACAACAAGCCAATGCCCCTTTACAGCCTAAGTTTCACAACAGCAAAGTAGTGCTGAAATCTAGGATCAAATAGAAAAGTTATCAATTTTTTGGAATCTAGTCTAAAAAAAAAAGTATGTACAAAAAAAAAATGTGATTATTTTTAGGATATAACTACCTTAGGATTCATCCATTTTGTTGAGTATTGTCCTGATATTTTTCAGTGATTTGTGGAGGGTTTCCATGTCTTCATCTGAAATTGAGGATAATTTTTTCATTATCTGCTGATTTGAATGTGAATGCCAATCCTCAATGAGTTGGTTGCCCTTTTCTGTTAGGGCTATGTTAATTACCCTTCTATCATTTTGATCTGGTATTCTCTCTGTGAGTCCGTTTTGAACCAGCTTGTCAATGAGTGAAGTCATGTTTGATTTGGATATACAGACTTTCCTTCCTATTTCAGACATTGGGAGGGGACCACGCTTCTTTAAAACCTTAAGAACATGAAAGTAAGAATGGGGCATTGAGTTGTGTTTCAAACTTTTTTTGTGTTTAAACAGTTTGTTTTTAAATAGTGGAAATAAAAGATACATTTCCTCTGTAACTTGAATTAATAGTTCTTTATCCATGACCATTCCTCATCTAATGGCCCATTCCAATTAAACCTGTTAAATTTCCGTACACGTAAGGAATGGAGTCCCCATTATCAATTTTCTTACTACTGTTTTGTTGGGTTAGGTTTAAGTACGTATCTAAATGCTCCTAAAAAAAAAATATTCTCTACGGATTTTATCGAATTGGATCAGCTGCTATTTACAGCAGATTTTAGGGACTGTCTCCAGTCCCCAAATATGTTGTTAATATTTTTTTTAGGTATTATTCTTTGAGCATGTCGCGAATCATTTTGAGCATTTCAAGTTTTTGTTCAGACATTGAAGCCTTCATATCTAACTTGGTAGCTATTATTTTCTTTTTTTGTTTCATGATTTCTGCTTTCTGCTCTTCCATGGATATCTTCATGTCCATCTTTTTTTGTAGCAGTTTCTTTTTATCTGCATCTGAGAGTTGTTCCATGACCTTCTTCATGAAGATCATTTTACCATCTTTACCATGCATTCTGCTTTGCATGGCGTGATGTTTCATATAATGATGCATTTTGTATCTGCTTTCCTTATCCATCGGTCCGAAATTTTTTTCATCACACATAGTATCACCATTTTTCTCCATCTTTTTTTGAGTCGATCTGATATCATAAAATGACCAACCCATAGTTATACTATAGAACTATTCTGTTAATAAAGGTTCTGTTTTATAACTATTTTATATCATACTATTATTAAACAGAACTAAAACTTGTATTACTAAAAACAAGATTTATAATGCTCACCACATCCCAACAGCATCCTAGTTAAATCAAATAAAGGTTAAATTCAATAAAAGCTGATTTTAGGCAGATGAAACCATCCTCACATATTTTAGTAACCTATCTTAACCAAAAGTCATATTAACTGGTTTATTCAAATTCAGTTGAAAAATAGTAAAATTAAGTTTAAGTAAAATTAGGTTTATATATCCACTTTCCAACTAGTGATCCAATTTGATGGTCAGGTATTGTGGAAGTATATTTTTGATTCGTATATTAATTCTAAATAATTAAATCTTGAAGGTGAAATGATTGGATATTATACAGGCAATAATTTTAGGAATTGTTCAAGGTCTGGCAGAATTTTTACCAGTGGCCAGTGCTGGACAGGTTATTTTAGTAACACATATATTAGGAGTTACATTCCCTTCACAGTCAGATGCTCTAGCATTTAACACATTACTGCACCTCGGAACACTCACCGCCATCGTTGGTTTCTTCTACAGGGATCTCATAAAAATTATCAAAGCATTCATAGACAGTTTATTGGACATATTCCGACAAAAATTCAAAGAAGGTCTTAAAGAAGATGTTTACAAGAGGCTTGCATGGCTCATGCTCATGAGCACAATACCTGCAGCAATAGTTGGTGCACTGTTTAATAAACAGTTCGAAATCCTTTTTGGAAGTGTTGTTGCAGTCGGAATATTCTTAATAATCAATGGTTTTATACTGTACAGTACCAACTATGCTAAGAATGGTAAAGATACAGTTAAACAACTCACCTTTAGAAACGCATTTTTAATAGGTGTTATGGAATCTCTTGCCTTGTTTCCAGGAATTTCAAGATCCGGTACCTCCATCAGTGCAGGCTTATTTTTAGGTCTTGAACGAGAATGTGCCGCAAGATATGCGTTTTTAATAGCTTTACCTGTCATAGGTGCAGCAGTCCTATTCGAAATCAAAAATATAGGTGCATTGTCACAAAACAGTCCTGTTACAATGGTAGCAGCGTACCTTGCAGTGGTTGTATTTGGTTACCTGTCCATAGGTCTTCTGATTAGACTCATAAAATCAACGAGTCTCAAAGTATTCGCATATTACTGTTGGATAGTTGGTGCTTTGACTTTGATTTTGAGCTATGCATATGGTTTAATCTAACTAAATCTTTAACCCATGAAGAAATATATTAACATAACAAAAAATAATTGTAAATTATGGATAAAACTGTTAAAAGATGATTAAACCTAACTAATTATTTATTATAAGAATTGAAGGTGAAATATTTTGAAATTTAACAAAGTGAACATTTTGGGGATTTTAATGATCCTCTTCGCAGTTTTACTGGTCTTTACCAATTTTTTAGACAAGATCATTTTAATGCTTACCTACCATTTCCTGGAAGGTTCTTCACAGGGAAAATCCATCATACTCTTCACAGTCATGGGAAGCATCCTACTACTCTATCCTCTCTTCGAAGTGAATGGATTTATAGGATCCAAAATCTCAAACCTTGGATCCATATTCAAATTTGAACCAAAAAAATACCTCAAGATCACCATCTGTTTGCTGATTTTAACATATTTAGTTGGAATGTTGACAGAACTGTTAATACGGTACAAATTCGGAGTATCACCCTTCAATACTTTTATTGCTTACAACAGTAATTCCTACAGTTCAACTGCCCTAACACACAGCCACGTATTTAAATCCATGTTGGGGCTGGTGATAAGTAACCTTGGAATTCATATTAATGCCGGCATAAATGCCGGTGTGGCTCTCATACCCTATACTTTGCCGCTTGCTTTGATAGTGTTTGTAACCTATCCCCTCATCTATATTGGTGGGTTGATAGCAGTTGCAAATGAAAAGAGATTCTTGTATCAAATATTACTCGCATTTGCTGTTACAGTGTCTCTCATAGGCGTGCTTGACGGAGGTTTATTTTCAACCCCTGCTTTAGTAGGTCTTGCCACACTTTTAGGTATTTACTTCATCAAAAAACCATTTAAAGCCAAAGATTTAATAAAACCGAGTGTTATAATAATAATACTCATCATACTAAGAGTTAGTTTAGGAATTTTAGGTACGAATACAGTATCGCATGAAATAACCATACTGAATCCTTCAGACCACATTGATCTTCAGTCCTACAACGTTACAAGCATTCAAAAATTGGATAATAAAACTGTTTACAGTGTTCCAGGAAACACCAATGATAAAGTTTTATTAATGGGATTAACAAGAGATCTGAAGGGAAATGGAACTGGATTTTTCCTATCCTGGAATATCTACTCTTTTGTATGACTAATTTCAGATAATACTAATTATAGATAAATAACTAATTTGTAATATTATATTAAGGGCACCTATTGGGGTACAAAAGAAAATTTAAAAAAAATCATTTGTAAAAATTATTAGGTGACAAAAAATATGAGTAAAAAAATTTGGGTCACAGTCATAGCTCTAGGATTAATTGCTGTTATTGTAGGATATTCATATGTTACAGTTTCAAACGGACCTATAGAACCATTGGGACGATTATCTTTCGTTAAAATTGCTAATCCAGATATGTATCCCGGACATCCGCATGCAAATCTTTTAGGTGTGTATGCACTTCAAAGAAATTCTAAATGTGCCATGGTACTGCACTTTGCTGGAAGTTCAAATTACAGGAGCTTCCCAGAACTTGTTAATGACACTGCCAGTCACCAAACAGGGAATGTTTACATCATTGAGGTTGCATTTATAGATACTCAAGGTGGAGGTTCTAAGAGCATGAGCCAGATAGATCTGTTGGATTCACTTAAAGTTGCTCTTTACGGTGTTCCAGACGGTAGGTACAAGTACATGTCTGATGGAACAATTTACAACACCTACGATGAAATGATGGCACATGTAAACCAGCTTGCCCAACAGCACAATCAAACAGGACCCATACCGACGGTTTGGCACGGAACTGTGAGGACAGACAACCCCTTAATGGATCCCGGATGTGGATTCCCATTGTACTTCCAGATCATGACCAAAACCTACGGTATTGTTCCGGCCTATGTTTACACCGCCTATGGATTAATGCAGGTTTTCATTTACAGTCCATACTGGAAATATGAGTTAGCCCATGCTACTGAACTTCAAACACTCTACAACGAAGGTGCTTTAAACCTTGATAAGAGTAATGTGGCTTCAAATGTTGACAAGTACTACCAAAATTTAAGTAAACAGGAAACTATTTCACAGGAAAACTTGACTAACTACGACTAAAATCGTAAATGAGGGTTATTAACCCTCTAAATTCTCTTTTTTTATTTTAAATTCTTTGAAGTTATGAGTTGCAAAATTTTATGTTAAAATTAGATTTTTGTATACATAAACCAAACTCAACCATAATTGTGAATCCTTGACATTGATTCAAAATAGGATGTTGAATACTAATTTGTAACAGAAAAAGATAATTTAGGTGGATATTGTTTGGATTTAACCCGTTGATTAGGTATATAAGTGATTAATAATAGAATAATATTAACATATTAGGTTAAATTATACTCCAATGAATTGTATGAAGTAATTTAGACGAAAATTAGAATTCTTTTACGAAAATCTACTTTGGTGAACTAATGATCAGTTTGTTGTTGGATCTATTGATACCGCTATTTGCAATATTTATTGCAGTATTTTCAAAGCGTTTAGACATAAACCAAAATTTTTACATTAAACTATTCTTTGGACTCTTTGTTATTTCCATTTCCAGCGCAATTATTTCCTACGTAATTCCATCACCCATACTAGGACTAGTTGGATCGTTTTATATGTGGTTAGCCTTTGGATTTGTTTTGCTACATTCTTCAAAGGTTTTAGGAAACAAAAAAACTTTGATATTCTTCATCATTGCATATTTATTTGGTTTTACATTTGAAGCGATTGGAGTTAAGTACGGCGGCATATTTGGCATGCCCTACTACTATCAAAACATACCAACCTTCTTTTTCGGATTAGTTCCAATTTCCACGCCTATATCATGGAGTATTATTATTTATTTCAGCTACACCCTTACAAATTTATTTCTGTTCGGATTTGGCGGGAAAAAACCCAGAAAAACTGATGATCGTGGATATTTCTGGGTCATGATCGTTATCCTTTCGGCCATAGGTGGATTTGTAGCTCTTAACTTGGACATGATCCTGGACCCCGTTGCCGTTGCTCCACAAGTTGGGGGGTGGGTTTGGTCAGGTGGAGGTCCCTACTTTGGAATACCCATAGGCAATTTCATTGGATGGTTTATGGTTTCTGCCGTGGCAATCTTAATTTTCAGATATTATGAGTCAGTCTCATCAAAAACAAACCCGAAATATGAATTAAATATTCCTTTAAATTCATATATTGTGCTGCTATATTTCATTTATTTCTTAGAAAATGCTGTTCGAGCATTGACCTTGGGTAAAGTGGAGTATATCCTAATCGGTGCAACCACCATGATGCCCTTCGTTTTAGTATCGTTGTTAGTTTTGCTGCTTTTATGGAAGAATGAAAACCACTGCTAACTTATTTTAACTCTAAATACTGAGTTATCTGGTTACAGCCCCAATAAAAACTTGAGCTGGAGAAATTAGGGAGGGCCTATTCTAATTAAGGGGTTTTAATAGTGGAATTTACATTAAAATATTATTGTTTTTTTGTTGGAATCAGGATATTTCATTTATTAACACTCTTTTTGTGATTTTCATCACAGAATTCCTGTGTAATTATTATATGTATAGTGATTGTACATGAAAATATTACAAATATTATAGGTTGGTGAGATTTTTGATTAAAAAAATGATCATTATCATAATATTTATGGGAACTTGTTTAATATCACTACAATCCATCAGTGCTGCCAACGTTACAGTACATCCTGGCGAAAGTATTCAAACTGCTGTTAACGGTGCGTCTGACGGAGACAATATCATTGTATACGACGACAACAATAAAGGGTACACCTATAAAGAAAGTATTTCCATAAACAAAAAAGTTAACATAAAATCAAATGGTAATGTAACAATTGAGGCTAAAAATAGCAGTTCTGCGGTTTTTACTGTTAACTCTGCTGCTTCGGGGTCTTCAATTCAGAATTTTATCATGACCCAGAGTAATTACTGTATCATGATAAATAATGCCAACAGCTGCATCATATCCAACAACATCATATCTGGTGCATCTTTAGTTGGAATTCAATTTTATGGGGACATTTACAATTCAAGGGTAACTGGTAACACCATTACAGGTGTTAATCCGAGTGTAGGAAATGGGATTAGCTTTGAATATGGTACAGTTGTCAACAACACCATCAGTGGAAATAACATTAGTAACTTTTTAAATGGTATTATTTTTAACAACAACAGTGAAAACAACACTGTTTCAAACAACAAAGTGATCTGTACAGGTTACAATGGAGTTGGAATTTACACTACTGACAATTCTCGAGGCATGACCATTACAGGCAACACTGTAACAGGGGCTGAAGACGGAATAGCAGTACAGCAAATTGGAACCAATACTGCCAACAACTTCAACCTCAGCGGTAATACTGTTACAGGAAACAAAAATGGTTTCTGGATCCTTTTAACTGACAGCACCATCTCCAACAACACAGCTACAGGAAACCTTGTAAGTGGAATTGACATAACAGGTAAAAATAACAAGATCTTAAACAACACAGCTTCAAACAACGGTAATACTGGTATAACCCTTGCAGACTATTCCAGTGCAGATTACAACACCGTGAGTGGAAATACCTTGAACAATAACACAGCAGGAATCAACAGTGCAAGTAACTACACAACCATTTCAAACAATGTAGTTAATAATAACTCTGATAATGGAATTATCTCGACCGCAGATCATGTGACAATCTCAGGAAACAACATAACCAACACCAATGGAAGTGGTGTGTTGTTGGTGGGTGTTTACAACACAGTAACAGGCAACACCCTTCAAAATAATTTGATAGGACTCTACATCCAGAAATCTACCAATGCAGATTACAACCTAGTTTCTAACAACGTTATATCCTACAACAACAATGGTATCAACAGTGCAAGTCCATACACGAATTTTACCAACAACACCATAGATCATAACAATCAAACTGGACTCACAGTTACAGGTTCAAACTGTAACATAACTGGGAATTCAATGTCCTACAATGGTGAGGCCGGTCTTACAATTACTGGTACCAGTAACAGTGTTGTGTCCAACAGGTTGGAGTACAACCTTTACGGTGCTTCCTTCAGTAACTACAACGCTGCTAATTTCAATTTAAACAGCGTTGTTGGGAATACCTACCAGGTTTACAGTCCAGACACAACTGGTTATTTAAATGCTCTAAACAACTGGTGGGGATCAAACAGTTCTCCAGCAAATATCTATGGTTATTTCAACATAAATCCGTGGATAGTTTTAACGCTTTCTGCCAATCCAAACCAGTTAATAACAGGATCTAACTCCACAGTGACTGCTGATTTAAACCACAACAGTAACGGGGTGGATGTTAGATCCCTGTATTCTGGTATGACAGTTCCAGATGGAATAACTGTGAATTTTAGTAACGACACATTGGGAACTGTGACTCCTTTAAGTGGAACTACAGTCAATGGAACAGCTTCTGCTGTTTTTAATGCAGTATCTCCAGGTATTTCTAAGGTAAATGCCAGTGTTAATTCACAGAGTGTTTCCACAAATATTTCCATAAGTGTACCTGCAGCAATTTCCACCTCTGTTAAAGTTAATCCAATCACAGGTTACAAAGGAGTTGGAACAAACCTCATCGCTACTTTAAGGGACACTAAAAATAACATAACCTTGGCAGGTAAAACTATAAGATTCAGTGTCAACGGTACGTTTTTAGGAACTGCTGTCACAAACAGTGATGGAGTTGCTACCTTCGCCTACACCGTTACACAAAATATTGGTGTTTATTCAATATTAGCAGAATTTATACAGGATTCAACCTACGCCGGAAGCAATGGTACAGCCAACTTAACAGTTGCCACAAACATTGCAGATGTACAGGTCACAAACACTGTGTCCAACACCAAACCTCACTACAAAGACACAATTACTTACACAGTGACAGTCACAAACAACGGCCCATGCCCTGCTTTAAATGTTGCAATCACTGAAGGGTTAAACAACAGTTACATAACCTACGTATCAGATGATAGCCAAGGAGCATTAAACCTATCAAACGGAATCTGGACCATAGGAACACTCGCAAGCGGACAATCAGCAGTACTCCACATCGTTGCAATTGCAAACACTCCCAACACATCCACAATTAATACAGCAACCTACACTCCAGTTACATCAGATCCATACAGCACCAACAACAACCAAACAGCAACCATAACAGTACCACCACTGAGTGCAGATATACAGGTAAATAACAGTGTATCCAACACCAATCCTAAATACAACGACGTTATAACCTTCACAGTAACAGTAACAAACAACGGACCAGACACTGCTCAAAATGTAGCCATCTCTGAGTGGCTAAGTAACGGTAATATTGCTTATATTTCAGATGATAGCCAAGGAGCATTAAACCTATCAAACGGAATCTGGACCATAGGAACACTCGCAAGCGGACAATCAGCAACATTAAATATTGTGGCCAGAGCAAACACTCCAAACACATCCATAATTAACACAGCAACCTACACTCCAGTTACATCAGATCCAAACAGCACCAACAACAACCAAACAGTTACAATAACAGTACCTGCTGTAACTGCAGATATACAGGTAAATAACAGTGTATCCAACACCAACCCAAACTACAACGATGTTATAACATTCACAGTAACAGTAACAAACAACGGCCCTGATACTGTTCAAAATGTGGCTGTGAGTGAATGGTTAAGTAACGGTAATATTACTTACTTATCTGATGATAGCCAGGGAGCATTAAACCTATCAAACGGAATTTGGACCATAGGAACACTTACAAGTGGCCAGTCAGCAACACTGCACATTGTGGCCAAGGCAACAACCAGAAACACAACCATCATGAACACAGTAACCTACACTCCACTGATAAACGATACCAACAGCAGTAACAATAGTCAAACTGTGAACATTACAGTTACATAAATATCTAAAACCATGAATGGGGTTTAACATCCCATATTCCTTTTTTATTATTTTTTTGAGATTTTTTTTGGAAATAACGATTAAACAATTAAAAAAGTACTTTGAGGTATTTCTTTGTAAAATTTACACAAGAAATATTCCCTATTCATTAGATATGAGAATAGAAAATGTTTATAAAAAGATTTTTGGATTAAATTATTGGGGTTTGATAAAAATGATGACAGTTGCTATTGTTAAAAGAAAGTTAAAACCTGGAAAAACCTATGAAGACTTTAGAAAGGCATGGTACCACACAGTTGGGTTCGGAGCACGTACTCGGATGTTCACTGCAATCAACGTGTTTGATCCAACTGAAATTATTGTGATGGGATTTGTAGAGTCTGAAATGGATGAATTTATGGATGGTTTGAAAATTGATGTGAATGAAAGGCTTGAAAATCCACTCGATGATATAATAGAACCTGAAATAGTAAGACAGTTCGGAATGGTGGTCTCTGAAGATGATTTTTCCCCTGCAGGGGCCATTGAATACCAGGATGCTTCCATAAATAATGAAAAAACAGATCTGAAAAGGGTGTATGAAGATATTTCAAAGATTGCCCAGATGATCCAAGTTGCATCTGAAGACCGGGATAAACGAAAAAAGAAAGAGTAAGATAATTTATGAGACCCTATTTTTATCCAATTATTTTTGTTTAATAAATTTTGATGAGATAATATATGCAAAATAATAAAATTTTTGGCCAGAATAGTAATTATTTTATACGTTTAGTTGATTTAATTGGTTATACAACCAGGATGATTCTAAAAAAAAGAATGGTGGAAAGTACTTCATTTTAATACTTTCAGATCTCGAAATATAATTATTGTATTTTTAAGCTGTTTATGATGGTGTCAAACTTTGATTTTACACTGTCAAAGGTGTTATCTTGTGCTTGTAGTGTTATTATATAGATGTTTCCATTTTTTACGAATAATATTTCTGAATATCTCATGGTTTGGTTGTAATTTGTATCGTTGGCAATGTATGTTCTCTGATAGGCTGTTTTATCGTTGATTGTAAGGGTGTTGTTAGATATTTTTTTCCACTCAGTTGGATGAATTGTGTTGTTAAATTGTGCTAAAGCAGATTGTTCTGTAAGCCCGTTTAATGGGATAATCTGAACTTCAAATGATGTTGTAACCCGAGAAGCATTCATTGAACTCAAATCAGTTACCATTATGGTGTCATTTCCTGTTGTTTGATTTTCTAAAGTCCAGTTACCAGGATAACTAAAACTAACACCATTTCCAGTATAATTCTTTACAGATGTTGAGTTACCATTATTTGATGTACACCCAGATACTGCTACTAAAGCCACAATCAAAAAAACTATTGGAACAATTGTTTTTTTATTCATATATTCCCCCCATTATTATCAAACAATTTATAATTAATAATAATTTTTTGGAATTAATTTAAGTATGTTGTTATAATCGTACAAAAATAAAAATATATAGTTTTGTGATAACATACTAACATGTTAATCTTTGTTTTTTTTGGAAAATAAAATTTGATATGTTAAAATTCATCTTATTGTAAATAAACGGTGATAAATGTCAAGAATCCTAATATTTCCATAATGGGCTTTCATTTGTTGTTATAACGATATATAATATGTAAAAATCTTGTAATAATTAATATTTATGTTTCTAAAATTACTAATTGAGTTACAAATTCTATGGGAATAGTCCATATTTTTTCCAAGTCTCCGAAATCTGATATTTCATAACTATTTTCTTATTTTTCATGGGGTCCATAAATTCATAATTTGAGGGAATACATTTATTATTTCTTCAAATCTAAATTATTATAGAGATATATAATTTTAGAACAGTTGCCATTTAAACTGTTATTTAATAATTGGACATATTTTCGCATCATGTAACCCATAACTTAGAGGAGTTTATATGCAAAATAATACAATTTTAACAGGAATATTGATTATTTTATGCGTATTAGTTACTTTAATAGGTTATACAAACCCTACTACTTCTAACATTTTAACGATCGAACCTTCAACTGTGGTTGTAAATCCTGGACAAAGCATTCAAACAGCTATCAATTCAGCACCCGTAGGATCCACCATAATAGTTAATTCTGGAAATTACACAGAAAACCTTAAAATATTGAAAAACATCACGTTAACAGCGAATGGTACAGTAAATCTCAAACAAATAAATATTGCCTACACCGGATGCAAAGTGAAAGGTTTCAGCTTAAGTGGAGACTATCCCATTGTAATCACAAGCACCAGAAACGTTGAAATAATTGGAAATAATATATCATCAAATTTAAATGGGATTATGAGTACCGGAACAAATGTAAACCTTAAAGTATCCTCAAACACATTAATAGGCACAAATCCATTTTATGGTAATAATATGGCCTTTGAAGGTCCGTTATACAATTCAACAATTCAAAATAATGTTTTATCCGGTGCAGAGTTCGGAATGTTGTACGATGCTCCAAGTAAAAATATTACGATAAACAACAACGTTGTGACAAATAATTATGACCTGAACAACACAAGAGATCCCTTGGTTCATACTGGCACCGGGATCTACACAGTTGCAGGAAGTACTGACTTTAAAATCTTAAACAACACAGTAATTAACACTCGAGACAGTATTGCTGTAGAAGATTTAGGAGGAGGATTATCCACAGGCTTCATCATCGAAAACAACACAGTAATAAAAAGTTTTAATGGTGTTTGGGCGAAATTAAGCAACAGTTTAATACAGAATAATAATTTCAGCAACAATACAGCAGGTATTGATGTGGTTGGAACTGGGAACATAATCAAAGACAACATCATAGAAAATAACAGTGTTGTGGGAATAGCACTGACCACCAAACAGGCCAACGACTACAACACCCTCATAAACAACACCTTAACTGGTAATGGTGGCCCATACTATACAGTGGGACCTGGCAGAATAGTGATGTAACATTTTATGTCTTATTATTTTTATTTTTAATTTAATCAGATCAAAAACTATTCACAAAATAATCAGTTTAACAATCCATAATCCTTTATTATTCAAATCTTTGATTTAAGATTTAACACTCCTTAAAATGAATAACTCATTATTATTTTAATAGACACCTAAAAAAAGAGACCATTATTACTTTAAGTATTAATCCAACCCTTAAAATCTTCTCAATAAAACAGGAAACTTATGGAATACATTCATTTAAACCCTGCTTGTTTTGATTCTGTCTAAAAAAAAATGAGATATAGAAAAATATTAATACGAATATGATACATAATAATACTATGGGTAGCGTATGGATGAAAATGATTTCTAATAAAAATAAGGATTACAACAAAATGATTTTTTATATAAATAGGAGAAATGGTGAGTAAAATATGTGGAAATATATTTTAGTAGTTATTTGCTTTATAGGGTTTATTATCGTGGGTTTTTACATTTTTGGCTATGAACCTACAAATTTAATTTTAAATAATGGAGAATATAGCTTTAATAAAGATATGAACCTTTTAAATCAAACAGGAAAAACAGATCCTGAAGCTTTGGTTTATATTAATGGTATACCTGCTGTTGTAGATGATGATGGAAATTTCTATGGAATGGTCGGCATTAATAATGGTCTAAATATAATTAATGTAACAGCCAAAGCACCATTTAAATCCATAACATCTAACATAGCCACTGTAAAACGAACAGAAACACCCCATCATATCGACGTTTATTACCAAATAAACAACACCATCCAAAAAACATAAGATCATGTTATTTTAAATTTATTCTAAAAATTTAGAATTTCACGGTTCTACATTAATTTTCACAAATTAGTTAATACTATATTATTAAATGATCATAATAATGGTATGGAAGATTCAGAGATTCTAGACAAAATTGATAAAAATACCAATATCATTTTCTATGATAAAAATGTGTACAAGTGTTACACAAAATTAAAAGAAGACCATATTTGTGTTTATTTTAATGAACCCACACCAATTAAGGGAAGGTTAATAGAAATTATCAATACAATAGGAGTAAATGATAAAAATCCTTTAAACCCTATGACAATACCAGATCTTACAGATCTCATAATCAATGACCCAGAATACGATCGATTAATAATAATCTTCAACAACTTTGAGAGGTTGACTAAAAGAACTGCCCAAGTATACCAGCAACTCTATAATTCACCGAATATACAGTTTATCTGCAGTTTTTCAGAACAATTTAAGAAAGAAATCTACCCATTTTTTAAACAATTCGAATTTGTTAATAACGAAGAATACGAAAAAAACAGTACTTCAAATGAAATCAACGTAACATATGTGTTTTACATTATTATAACTTTCTACTGTTCATTATTCTACCTTAAATTCGTCTCATCTGCCCTACAAAATGTATATGTTTTGATTGGAGCTATTTGGTTTGTACTTATAATATTTAGAACACTGTTTTACATGGGTGGCAGACCATGAAAAGTTATACCCATATTGCTGGTGCTCTTGTTTTATTCCTATCATTTGCAATTTTAAAGAATTTGAATCAGATTTTCTTAGGTGTCTTCCTTGCAGGATGGATATCGGTATTTCCAGATCTTTTAGATAAAATTTTAGGTAAACATAAAAGTTATGGACATTCAATATTCTGGATCGTGCCCACCATAATCATTGGATACTTCAATTTTACTGTGGGAGCTGCACTCACAATAGGACTCATATCACATTCAGCACTGGATGTGATGACAACATATGGAACACCAATTTTTTCACCATTATGGAACACCAATTTTGTAGTGTTTAATGGGAAACGACGAGTGAAAACAGGAACAAATCAAGATAAAGCTTTTAGTTTAACAATGATATTCCTATTAATTCCAATGATGTTTTATCTAACAATACCCGTTCAAAATACCCTAACAAACACCATACTTCCAGTTAATGATATATATCATAATAACACCAATACAAGTGGAGTAAATATGGAAAAAAACAATATAAACATCAATATCCAGTCAAATCATGAAAAAAATAAGACAATTATTGTAGACAAGATTAATGAGACAGAAACCACCATCAAAATCAAGACCGAACCACCTAATTAACATACATATATTTATCTAAAGAACATTGTTATGGTAGAAAAAGAAAATTCGGATAAAAACTAATGCAGATACTATTTTTGTAATATGTCTTTGGAAACAAATTAAGCAAGAGATAAGGTTGTGACGAATTTCCGCAGATTAGACTTAAAGGCAGGTTTTCAAAAGGAATATACCTATAGTTTTTGGAGAGCTAATGGCTTAAGAAAATATTTCATCAGATTATAATCAATAATAATTCCTCAAAAATATTTGCAGACTACATGGCAGGTCATAAAATAAACAAAAAGGATACGACTTATTGGCAAATAAATCCAGATGACCTTAAAAATCACTACTTGGAAGTATTACCTTCACTTTCTATAGATAAAGAAAAACTGAAGGAGTTGAAAACAATGTATTCAGAAAAAAAACTTCGTTGACTCAAAAGATGAAGGAATAGCTGCATTAGCCCAAGAACTAACAGAAATGAAGGAAAAATTTGAAGAAAAAAACAAACTATAATGAAAGAAATAAATTATTGGATGAATTATTGAACGATCCCAAAATTCGAAAAAAGCTATATGATATGATTCGTTGAAAAATTTCTAAAAACCAAATATAGATAAAATATTGTCATAATACTTAGAATATTCATTAATACATCGTTAAAGAGTTATTTCACGTCCTATTTTTTAAAGATTAACAGCAAAACATAAAACTACCATAATGTTTGCATCTCGTGCGATAACGGCATGAAATGAAACCAAAAAAAATAAAAAAAATAATTATTTTACTGTATTTACAGCTCCAACACCTTTGTAATGGAAGCCCATATCCCTCAATTCATCAGGATCATAAATTCTTCTCCCATCAACAATTATTGGAGTATTCATTGATTTTAAAACTTCGTTAAAATCTATTGATTTAAAATCATCATGTGCTGTCATGAGAACCAATGCATCAGCCCCATTTATTGCATCTGAGAATTTATTATTTAAGACTCCAAATTTTTCATTGATTTCCTCGATATATGGATCAACTATTACTACTTCAGCTTCCTTCCAAACTAAGTTTTTGGTTAAAGTTTTTGCAGGGGATTCTCTTGGATCACCTACATTTTCTTTGTATGAAAATCCTAAAACAACGATCTTGGAATTTTTTATTGATTTTTCCTGTTCGTTTAAAGCATCCTGAACAAGATTCATCACATGCAAAGGCATGTTATCATTAATTGATCTGCCTGCTGCAATAACTTTTGAGTGGTATCCAAGTTCTTTGGCCTTTTTAACCAAATAATACGGATCTACAGGTAAACAATGCCCCCCAACACCCGCTCCAGGATAATACACGTTGAAATTCCATTTAGTACTTGCACCTTCAATTACATCCATCACATCTATGTCTAAACGTTCAAATATCATTGCAAGTTCATTCATTAAAGCTATGTTTAAATCTCGCTGTGTGTTTTCAATTACCTTAGCAGCTTCTGTTGTTTTTATATTATTTAATACTTTGACATCTTCATTAATAATAATTTTATAAAGTTCACGAGTTACTTCAGCCCATTCAGGTGTTATCCCACCCACAACTCTAGAAACCTTTTCAATACCATGATCAACATCACCAGGATTGTATCTTTCAGGGCAGTAAGCTAGTCCAAAATCTGTTCCTGCTTTAAGTCCGGATTGTTCTAATATTGGCTGTAAACATTCTTCTGTTACTCCAGGATAAACAGTTGATTCTAAAATTACAAGTTTACCTTCAGCTAATCCTTTGGCAATTTGTTCACCTGAAGATTTAATTGGTGTTAGATCCGGATCTTTAAATTCGTCTACGGGTGTGGGTACAATTGAAATTATAATATCAGATTGTTCTGTTGCCCATTTAAGATCAGCAGTTCCAATCAATTTTTTTTCATTTACTACTTTTGATAACCTCATGTCTAAATTCAGTTCACCTATAGTTGATATACCCTTTTTTATTTTAGTTAGTTTAACTTCATCCTTTTCAACCCCAATTACTTTAAACCCATTCTCAGCGAAGAAAATCGCAGTAGGCAAGCCAACATAACCCAATCCAACTATAGCAATTATAGCCGTTCTTTTTTGAATCCTCTCCAACAGATTCCCCATAGTAAACCCCACGAAATTATCTTAAATATTAGATATCCTTGATTTAGTTTATATTCTATATATGGTAAAGTACAATATATAAATTCTCCAAAAGATTAATATTACAAAGACATGATTGAAAGGGGATAAAAAAATTAAAAACAAAAATATAGTTGTGACTGGCGGTTTAGGATTTATTGGTTCCCATATTTCTGAGGAACTTTGCAAAAAAAACGATGTTACTATAGTTGATAATGAATCAACTGGAAACATTAAGAATGTTCAAGATTTCCAAGATGAATTATCAATTAAAATTGGAGACGTAAACAAATTGGATCTAAATGATATTTTTGAAGATGTAGATTATGTACTTCATCAAGCTGCATTACCAAGTGTTCCACGGAGTATTAAAGATCCAATTAGTTCTAATGAAACAAACATAACTGGTACTTTAAAAGTACTCAATGCAGCTCATGAAACTGGAGTAAAAAAGGTTGTATTTGCAAGTTCTTCTTCAGTTTATGGAGACACACCCAAATTACCTAAAGTTGAAACAATGCCAATAAATCCAAAATCTCCATATGCAATTACCAAAGCTACTGGAGAGCTGTATTGTAACATATTTGAGGAAATTTATGGACTTCCAACAGTTTCACTTAGATATTTTAATGTTTTTGGTCCACGACAGGATCCTAATTCACAGTACTCTGCAGTTATCCCTAAATTCATAACAGCAATAAAAAATGGAGTATCTCCTATGGTTTATGGTGACGGAACTCAAAGTCGTGATTTCACATATGTTAAAAATGTGGTAAATGCTAATATTAAAGCATGTGAATCTAATAATACTGGAATTTTCAATATAGCTTGTGGTCGGCAAATAATTCTTAATGATTTAATTAAAATTTTAAATGAAATAATGGGAAAAAACATTACCCCATTATATGTCGATCCTAGGCCTGGTGACATTAACCACTCATTGGCAGATATTAAAACTGCAAAATCTATAGGATACAACCCTAAAGATGATTTTATTAATGAATTGAAATTAACAATTGAATTTTTTTGGAATGATACAAATCCAAAGAATACAACCAAATAGCATTATCTACAACAAATCAAAAATTTATCTGCAAATGTAAATCAAAAAAATGTTAACTAACTGTAGTTTATTGTTGTAATTTATAATAAATATTAAATTTTTTTGGCCTTGTAGAAACCCTCATTTTTTTTATTTGAAGCCAAGATTTATTGTGGTTTGTTTAGTAAATACAAAAGATTTTGTTTCAGGTTTCGTTTATCCTGTTTTTAATTAAACAATAAAATGAAAATTTAACAGTAAAAACCACAGCAGATGCACACAACTATCAAACAAATAAGCCCTACTCAAAAACACAATATACAACATTTACAGATCAACACAAATCAACTAAAAAAAGGGTTTCTACAAAGCCATTTCTTTATAATTAATCCTTTTTAAAATTAAATATTTATGAAAAAGTTATTATTTGTATTTGACTTCATAATTTTTATAAACCGAGAATATTCATTTTATAAATTTTATCCGAAAAACCTATTTGATTCATGATTCAATGAGAAATTTAAAAAAAGAAAATTAATACAAAAACATAAGTCATTAATCCCATATAACTACTTTACAACATAGGAACTAGTAATTATTAATTTGCAACTATTAAAACTATAAACAGATTAATGTAAATACAAAAATTCTTCAAAACCCCATTAAACTAACATAATCCTTGCTAACATTCAACATATATAAGTGTAATATGAATTTAGTAGATCAAAAATTGTCATTCTAAAAAAATTTATTAAACTGCGGAAAAATGAATTCAGTACAAAAAATAACAAAAAATATTGGGATTACCGGAATATCTCAAATAATCCTAGCGATATCTTCGTTTATTTTGATGATATACATAGCTAGATATTTTGGAACATCTGAATTTGGGGAATATAATTTTGCCATATCTTTTACAATGCTATTCAGCATTATTACTGATTTGGGCATTAGTCAAATGATTATTCGCGAAATTGCTAGAGATAAAGATAGTACTAATAAATATATGTCAAATGCATTAATTATAAAATTAGTAATGTCTATTGTCACTATTGGACTTATCGCTGTAACTATCAATTTATTAAATTATCCTCCGTTAATGGTAACTATTGTGTATCTTTTTGGTATTTACACTATTTTTACTTCATTTTCACAAACATTTGTTTCTGTATTTCAAGCATTTGAAAAAATGGAATATTCTAATCTAATATTAATTTTAGGAAATATTATTTTGATCCCTATTGCATTTTATGTGCTCTTAAATAATTATGGATTGATACAACTAGCATACGTATATGTATTATCTGGATTTTTTAACGCACTTTTAGGTTTTTTTATTTTTAGACAAAAAATTACTAAACTTACAATAAGTTTGGACTTAAACTTCTGTAAAAAAATGATAATTGAATCGCTGCCATTTGGATTAAATGCAATATTTGCAAACTTTTTTTTTAGATTTGATACTATTTTACTTTCCATTATAAAAGATAATTATGCTGTTGGAATATATGCTGCTGCTTATAATCCACTATTAGCATTAGGAAATATCTTAACAAATATGTTTGCTACAACAATTTATCCAGTGATGTCTAGATATTACGTACATTCTGAGGATTCACTTAAAAGGATGGCAATAATGTCATCCAAATATATGATAATAATTGGACTTCCCATTACAATAGGTTGTTTAGTACTATCTAAACAGTTGATTGAACTATTTTATGGTATAAAATACTTTGATTCAATACTAGCATTCCAAATACTGACATTCTTTATACCAATTAGATTGATTAGTAATATTACAGGAACACTTTTAACTTCAATAAACAAACAAAAAATTCGAACTTTTTGTGTGTTTTTGAGTGTTATATTTAATATTATTTCAAATTTGATCTTGATCCCCTATTTTAGTTTTTTGGGTGCAAGTATTGCAACTGTTTTATCTGAGCTTTTCCTTTATGTATCATTTTTATATTTCACCAATAAGTATTATCATAATATAATAGTAATAAAAAATTTTGTTAATCCTATCATAGCTTCATTCATAATGGGGGGCTTTGCTTTTTATTTTAAAACATTTTCAATAATTTTAATAATATTTGCGTCATCAATAATTTATTTTTTAATTTTAATACTGTTAGGAACTTTCAAATCAGAAGATGATAAGTTCATAATTAACCAACTAAAAGAGGTTCGAAAGTGATTATTAATAATATTTTAGAAGTATCTAAAAAAGGTCTATGTGTTGGATGCGGGACATGTGAATCAGTATGTCCAAAAAATTCCATAAAAATGGTTATTAATAAAAAAAAAGGAATTTATTTGCCAAACATTAATCAAAAGTTATGTAATGATTGTGAGTTATGTATAAAATCTTGTCCAGGTTATGAATTAGATTTTAATTCTTTAAGCTCAGAATTATTTAATAAATGTAATACAAATCAATTAATTGGAAAATTTTTAGATACATTTATCGGTTATTCCACGAATATGCATATCCGATATAATTCATCATCAGGGGGAATGATTACACAAATATTGATTTCAAGTTTGGAATTAGGCATAATCGATGGCGCATTAGTTACTCGAATGAAAAAAGGAAATCCACTAATTCCAGAACCTTTTATTGCGAAAACTAAAGAAGAAATAATTGAAGCTTCTAAATCAAAATATTGTCCAGTTCCATTGAATTCTGCCTTAAACGAATTAATGACAACTAAACTCAAAAAAATTGCAGTTGTTGGGTTACCTTGCCACATTCATGGGATTAGGAAAGCTGAAAAAATTAATAATAAACTTAGAAAGAAAATAATAATCCATTTAGGAATCTTTTGTATTTATACTCCTACGTTTAATGGAACGAAATTATTATTAAAGAAATTATCATTAAATGAGGAAAAAATAAAAAATATAGAATATAGAGGAAAAGGATGGCCAGGATCTATGAAAATAATTGATCACAAACATGAAATAATAGTGAATGAGTATTGGAAATTCATAGGATTGAACTTTTTTATCCCATTTAGATGTCTTAAGTGTTGTGATGGTACGAATGAATTGGCTGATATCTCTTTTGGAGATGCCTGGCTGCCAGAATATTCAAATGATAAAATAGGTTCTTCTATAATTATTTCTCGTACTAAATTTAGTTTAGAATTATTATATTCATTAAATGAAAATAACAAAATAAATTTAAATGAAATTGATGTAGGAAAAGTTATTGAGTCTCAGAGGGGAATGTTATATTTCAAAAAAAAATCATTTGAAAGCCGCATTAAAATTTCTAGAAATTCGCCGGAATATAATATTAAACACCTAAATCCTTATTTAATGGATTACGTAACATCAATTTATATATATTTAAGTATATATTTAGCTTCTTTTTCTATTTTTAGGAAATTATTACCTCATATACCGGATAAAATTTTAGTATTATACAAATTATTCCCTACTTTAATAAATCGAAAAAAAAGAATTTAAATCTTTTTTAGGATTCAGACATTATAAGTTCTTTAACTAACTTCCCATTTAGACTGCTTTTCTCTTTTACAAGAGGTATTACTATTTCTAATTCTTTCTTTATATCCGCTCTATTGTTCCACATATCTATAACTAAAATAAGCAATTTTTGATAGTCAAAATCATTAATATCAATTATATATTTTTCTTGTCCTAACATTTTACCAATAATGCCCTTCATTTTATGACTGTATGCTATACCAATAGTTGGAACTAAAGAAGAAGTAGATGCTATAGTCGCATGCATTCTACTTCCTATAAACATGTCACATTTGCTTATAATACCTTTTAATTCTCGAGGATCATATTCTCCATTAATAACAAATATACTCGATTTATAATTAGATTTTTCAAATATGGAATTTATTACTTTTCGATCATCATAATATGGAGTATAATCATGAGGAATTAAAAGAATATTAACATTTTTTTCTTCAATTAGATAATCTATGATCTTGACGAATATTTGAATAATTTTTTCGTCATTACCGCATTCCGTTTTATCGAACCTTGAAATTAATCCACTAGGATTCATTCCTACAATAGGTTTCTTTATATCAACTTTTTCAGATTTCAGTATAGTTACTATTTCTGATTCAGGAATTACTTCTAATAAAAAAGCAGGATCAGCAGTAAATGCAATTTTATTATTGTTAATATGATTATCATGCAAATATTTAACCGATAATTCATCTCTAACCAATATTAAATCAACACGATTGAAAACAATTCTTGCTATCCAGTTAATATTCTTATTTTTATAATAGCCCAAACTTTCACCATATAAAATTACCTTTTTTCCTAGGAATATTGAGTAACTCAGATTAATAAAATTATTAAGTACAGCTATACCATATTCTCCACTAAAGTGATCTCCTCCACTATTTATAACTACATCAACATAATCATAATAATATAGAGGTGATTTTTTCTTAATGCTACAATTAAATCCTAAAATTCTAATCAATCTTATTAAACTACAATAAAATAAATAATAAAAAGTTTTTATAGTTTTATCCGGTTTTTTTATTGATAGTTCTGAACTAAATTGTTTTTCAATTTTTAGATTATTTATTTCTCCATTTCCTCCTCCAATCAAAATAAATTTTGTTTTTGGCATGTAGTGTTTTAAAGTTTCAATAGTCGAAATTATTAAAGCAGAATTTCCTTTATTCTTCTCACCAACATTTGTTAACAATATTTTCAATGTTTATCACCAATTTAACTTGTTTTTAAAATTTTTTTTTGTTGTTGAATTTAATATTTTTTTTTAGATAATTTCTTTTAACATATAATTATTACTTTAATGTCTAAAATATTAATTGTTGGATTTTTAGTTGAAAGGGATGGATTAGTATAGGTTTGAAAAAAATATTTAATATTTTTTTGGTAGTTAAAATTGATTTCAAACAAGAATTAGGGAAATTGCAGGTATAAATTCTATTGTCTTTCTAATTATGAGTCTGTTTAACATTTTTGAATTAATTAACATTCAACTATAATAAGTTATAATCAGGTATAGATAAAATTAATCAATAACAATAATGTTTATAACCTTTTATGAATAGTTATATCATCAAGTTAATTTAAAGGTTTAAAAATGTGGAGAAAACAGTTCATTGCATCATATTACTCATATCAATATAAAAATATTTTTGAGAATCTAAAAAAATATGAAAAAACACAATTTTGGTCATTAAAAGAATTGGAAAAACTTCAATGGAAAAAATTAAAGAATCTAATTATTTATGCATATGAATATGTACCTTTTTATAGAAAGCTGTATAAATCAGAGAATATTGATCCAAAAGATATAAAATCTCCAGATCAGCTAAAAAAGCTTCCAATAATAACAAAACGTGACATCAATGATAATATAAATGATATGAAATCCATATTGTGCCAAGATAAAGACTTTATTAAAAATTCATCGGGAGGATCAACTGGTGAGAATTTGTTCTTTTATAACGATAAAAATCGTTTAAATATTAGGGAAGCTTTAACAATAAGAGGTAATAAATGGGCGGGTTTAAATTTAGGTGTGAAAAATGTATATTTATGGGGAAGTCAATTTGATATATCTTTACAAGATCGCTTTTTAGTAAAAATGTATAATAAACTTGCAGGAACATTATTTTTATCCTCATTTAATTTAAATGATGATAAAATGGGCGAATATGCAAAAAAAATAGTTAAGCATTCCCCCCAAGTATTAGTAGCTTACCCATCATCATTAAACACTTTTGCTCAATATATTAATCAAAATGAAATACTTAATATCGATATAAACTCCATTATCACTTCAGGAGAAACCCTCTTTGATTATCAACGTGATCTGATAGAGTCAACATTTAAGTGTAATATTTTTAACAGATATGGATGTAGAGAATTTGGTCCGATTGCCCATGAATGTTCGGAACATATGGGAATGCATTTAAATATGGAACACGTATATATTCAATTTTTAGAATCAAAGAATTGCAAATATTCCAATTTAATAATTACTGACTTGGATAATTATGTAATGCCCTTTATTAATTATGAAATCGGTGACAATGGTAATATTATAGAAGAAAATTGTAATTGTGGCCGGAAATTACCTTTAATCAATATTGAAGGTAGAATATTTGATGTTATAGTTGGCACGAATGGCAATCATATAGGTGGAACTTTTTGGACTATATTTTTTAGACATATAAATGGAATTAAACAGTTTCAAATTTTACAAAAAAATAAAAACAAAATAATTATCAAAATCATAGTTAATGCAGATTATAAGATAGAATATACTGAGAAATTAATTAACAAACTTAAGTCAATTTGTGGTATTGAAATGAAAATTGAAATAATTATAGTTAATGAAATTCCTTTACCTAAATCAGGAAAGCATAGATTTATAATTTCAAATTTGAAAAACAAATAATTCATTTTTTAAGGTTATAAAAAAATTTTGTAGCTAAATAAACACTTCCTAAAACAGGATAAACAAAAAATTTATTTCTATTTTGGAACTTATGTAAAAATTTAATTAATGTATACCCATCAAAATATTTGACCTTACTCCCAAAACCTTCATATCCATCCCAATATATTGTTGCACCAACTCTATTAATTCTAGATGGATCCTCACCATAAACATTTTTCATCATTTTTCTTTCATATTTTATATCTTTTCCTGCTGTTGACGATTTATAACCCAATTCACTTGCTTTTCTAAGAGATTCAAGATTAGTTACTCCTCCAGGCCAACATAAAAATTCCACTTTCTTATTCAATTTTTTTTCTATTATCTCTTTAGATTTTTTTAATTCATACACAATTCTATCTTGTCTCTGTTTTTCATTTTCATATATTTCCTCAAAAAGATTATTTTCTCGATATTCATTAGCTATGTTTAATAATAAACTTTTCCAATTTTTTGATTCAAAAAATTCTTTTTCTCCATTTTCTTTGACATAATCTATCAAAATTTTATCCAAATTTACATCAGGATAATAAATTTTGGCCCCTATTGATCGTTCATTTTCATATACTGGTTGTCCAAAGTTTATAAAATTTTCATTATCAATCTGTAAATATGGTTTTTTGTCAATATTATCATTCCAACTCATCCAACCGTATAGATCTTTAGGATGGCGAAAATCAATTATTTTAGGGCTTATTGGGTATGAGGTATGAGTTAAAGTATGGGATTGTATATCAATTACATTATCTTCTTCCATTATGCGAATTTCTTTCCAAGAAAGAAATCCTACATTTTCAATATTATCAAAATTAGTATCACCATTCCAAACATTTTCTAAGTTTTCATGAACGTTATTATTACTAATAAATTCGGGATTAACATATATTGTAGCTTTAAATCCATATTTTTTTAATAAAGGATAAGCATATGTCCAATTATCCAAATATCCTTCATCAAATGTAATTAAGAAAGGATTTTTAGGCAAATCAGTTCCTTTTTTCATAGATTCATATAATTGATTTAATGAAATTGAATTAAAATTCTTTTTTCTTAGCCATTTCAATTGATTCTCAAATGTTTTATGTGGACATGTTAGAAAGTTATAATGCCATTTATTACAAGGAATACCAACACTATGATACATTATTACTGGTACTGGAATTTTAAACATTTATTCACCTTGAAGTTTTTTTAAAAACATTTAAATATGTTGATAATACTTTATCAAAACTAAAATTATCATAGAAGTTCTTTTCCGCATTTAATCCTAATTTTTTAGCATACAAATCATTTTCAATTACTTGGATCATCTTATCTTTTAAATCCTTAGAATTTTCTACTTCAAATAATAAACCAGTTTTACCATCTGTTATTGTGTTGTTTATATCTGAAACATTAGCACCAATAATTGTTAAACCATTAAACATTGCTTCTAACAATGAAATAGATTTTGATTCAAATATTGAGGATATCACATATATGTCTGCCAATTCATAAATATCCTTTATTTGTGAATATGGTAATTCCCCAAAAAAAATCACGTATTTAGAAAAACCATTTTCTATTACTTTTCTTAGAAGATTTTCTTTTTGAGGCCCTTCACCCACAAAAATAAGTAAAAGCTTATTTTTTTTGATGTATTCCTTTTCAAATGCTAGAAATGCGTTAAGTAGAATATCACATCTTTTTATATTTTTAATTGAACCTATTGAAATTAATATTTTACTCATAGTATCAATTTGGTATCTTTTTCTCAACTCATTTTTTTTAAATGAAGATTTGGTAAATGGAATTAATGGTGGAATAACACATATTGATTTATCAATCCTTTTCTTGTATTCATATTTAACTGGTTTTGAGACAGCAATAATGCATTCCGCTTTTTTAAAAAAATATTTATGTACAAATTTAGGTTTCCACGATTTTAAACCACCACCATGAATAGTGATATTATATGGAATACCAAAGAATAAATAAATTATTAATACAGGATATATTATCGGTGAATTACTGGCATATGGAACATGTATAACATCAATTTCTTTTCTTAGTTTAAATAAATTGATTAAAATATCATATATCACCGATATAACATTATTCAAAGATTGTCTTTCTTTCAAATTTATTAATGATAAATATTCAGTATTCCAATTAGACTCACAATTTGAAAATAAAAATATTTTGTATTTATTCTCTATAAACCCTGAAATGAGATAATAATTAAAAATTTCCATACCCCCAGTAATACATGGATAAATTGCTGGAGAAATTATTGCTATATTAATTAAACCACATCCAAATTTTATAACACTATAGAAATTAAATATTGATGTACATATTTTTAATTGTTTTCATAATTTTTTTTTAATTATTTATCATAAACCCATAAGCCACCATTATTATATATTATATTCCAATTCTCGATTCCTTCTATGGATTCATATTTATTTTGAGAAATTGTTCCATTAATTTTTGGAAAATTGGATAATCCTCGAAGATAAGAGTTTTCTAGGAAATATTTTCTTAAAACCATCATATTAACTTTCTGGGAGTTATCAGATGGGTAGGGTGCGCTAATATTAGCATTTAATATGTACTGCTTGTAATAACCATCATAATTCGCATTGGAATTTGTAAAGTTTCCCAAAAAAGGCAATACTGCAATTTCCGATGTACTAAGAGAATTTGTATAACCTAACTCACCATGATACAATTCAAAATCCGGATAAACATTTACAGATGTAAATGAAACAAAAGACAAAGATGTTATTAAGATTATTATGAAAATTGTTATGCCTTTTCCATTTGAAATTCTATTATTTAATATATTGTGGATATAAAAAATTGCTTGCGCAGCCAGTATTGAAATGGGTATAAATAAAAATGGAAGCATTCTGTATGGTAAGGGTATAAATGATAATCCTAAACCATATATTGCAACATATACCCCAATCATAACTAATGTTAAAAATCCTAAAAAAATTTTGTTTCCATCCCTTTTTTTTGAACTAATCCAATATAAAGAAGAAAAAATTGCCAATCCCAAAAAAATATAGTTTAAATCATTATAAACGTTCACAAGTGATAAATTTGCTACTGATCCAGATATATCAAATGATTTTTCTTTTGCAAATGAGTTTAAAATTGCAGTCCTAAGGAATGGATTATATCCCCATACCAGCGCATTTGTAAGGAATAAAACAATAACTATTAATATAGATTCCAATTTAATATAAACAGATTTATATGAATAATCAATCTGTAAATAATCCATAAATTTAATCGTAATAAACAATGTCAACATCATAAGTATCAGATTTATTGCAGGATATGGATGAATTAAATTTAGAGACAAGGAACAAATAAGAAATAGACTCGCAAAAATGATATTCCTTTGATTAAATATTATATAAAATAATAAAGCAAAAATAGCTAATCCAAACATATTAGGAATTAAATAACCCATTATGACCGACCCAGAAATTCCAAAAATAAAAACTGCCAATAATGCTATTTCCTCATTACAAACCTTTTTTCCAATTATGAATATTACTGGAAATACAATGGTAAGTTGTATTATACCAATAATAAATGATAAATTATAAAATGAAAGTTTCGTTAACTCATTTAATAATGCTAATATAATGTGATATAATGGATAATAAGAATAACTTTCATCTGTTAAAGGCAAATGACCTGAATTTGCAATATTTTGTGCAAAAACAATGTGAAATGTGGGATCTACCCCATAAGGTACTGGAAATGCATAAAATATACTTGCTCTAATTAATACTGTTAGTAAAATAATTTTTATTAATATTGTCCAACTATTGTTTGATTTGGTAAATATAGAAATTAAAATGGATAGTCCAATTAAAGTTGCTAATAATAATAAATTTACTAAAGGAAAAGGATAATTAAATAAATAGAATAATCCTATGAATGAAATAAAACAAATAACAAAAAATATTTCGTTTAATTTATAATACTTAAATTTTAATTGGATACTATTTATATCAAGTTTTTCATTTCTAAATATAACATATAATATTGAAAAGATTATAAATAATATTGGTACAGAAGGACTAGAATTTTTTATAAGTTGGAAAAAACTAAAGAACAATCCCGTAATGAGTAATATAAAGGCGATTATTAAATCGATCTTATCAAAAAATTTGTAAAAGAAACTATTTGAACTCATTATTCCACTTTTATCCAGATTTTTTTAATTTAGAGAATTAAGTAGTTTTATTAATTTGCAACTTATATTGTTTATATTGTGCTCTTTTTCAATGAAGTTTCTGCCATTTTGACCCATTTGATTTCTTAGTTCATTATTGTTAATCAATATTTTTACGTCTTTTACCATTTTTTCAAATTCTTTAGAATGAAATCCAAGATTATTGTTACATATTACTTCATCGGGATCTATATATAAACTAACTACAGGAGTATATGATTCCCATGCTTGTAAAAATGTATTAGGAAATCCTTCGACACTAGAAGTATTCACAAAAATTGAAGCATCTGTGAAATAGCTACCTATTTTGTTATACGGGATGTAACCTTTGAAATCTAAATTAGATATATTTTTTGCTTTCATCTTTATTTCTTGATAATAATTTGGATCATCGTTTGATGGACCTCCAATCATTACAAAAGGAATATTTGGAATTTTTCGAGCTAATTCTAAATACAAATCTGGATTTTTCCATCCTTTTTTTATTGTAGAAACCCATAAAATGGATTTTTCAACATTTTTTTCAGATTTTCTTTTTTTTAAGGAATAAACATTTTTGATTACATACGACTCCCTACCAAAATTCTTCTTTAAAAGTTTTTTTTGGAAGTGACTTTGACTAGTAACCATATTTGCCCGTTTAAGGATAAATCTATAAAGAATTAATTCAATATACCCAAAATTAGTAATGTCAACATCCATGTCTGATGCAATAGAATAAATAAATTTTTTACCAGTAATAAAACAATAAAAAGCTATTATTGCTGGAAATATCCTTCCTGATCTAGACATAAATATATCTGCTCCAGAATAATTTAATGCTTTAAAAGTAGCAATGATTATCTTGAAATATTTTTTTTGAGAAAATTCGTTAAAAGTGCAAGCCTTAAAAAGATCAATATTATTAACTTTTATATGAGAGTCTTGACCATGATCAAAAACAATGAATGAAACATTGAAATGATTTTTTAATTGTTCCGAAAGCATAGTATATTGTAATTCTGCTCCACCGACCAATTCATCAATATTGGAATTTGTTAACAGATTATAGGATCCTAACGCAGTAAAGCAAATTTTAGTTTTAATGTTATTCCCCCTTTAATTTAATTATTTTTTAGGTTGTTTATTTAAACTTAAAAATGAAAAACTTACTACAGTTCGCAAAATATAAAACAGAAAAAAAGATTCCATATAAACAAATTTATAACTATAATTTCTTGCTAAAAAGAGACTGTGATTCCTTATAAAATAATAAGACCATTTATAGAGTGGGAGTCTGCAACCTCCATTTTCTTGAACAAAATGATTCATTACAGCCTTAGGTTGGAAATACAAATTATAACCCATTTTTCGCAGTCTTATGTTCATTTCAGACTCTTCACCAATATAATTGCCAGTATAGATATTCTCAGGATATTGAATTTTTTCGAAAATTTCCTTAGGATATAAAGAACAAGAATGACAGTCTTCAACAATAATAATTCCATTAAATTTCGGAGAAAAATTACGATAGATTAAACCTGTCTTTTTATCAATTATACATGGACTTTTTTCAAGATCATCATTTCTTGAATCCCTAACATGATTTAAAACTCCTCTTTGACTTGTGTTATAGGATATTTGTGTAATTAATGATGGACATATTGCCCCAATTTTTTCTCCCTGTTTAGATAGTAATTCATATGTTTTTACCAAATTTTCTAAACAATCCGCTCTAAGTACCATATCATCTTCAATAAAAAAAACAACGTGCCCTGAAGCTTCTTTAATAGCTTTATTTCTGTTACCTGGCAATCCCAAATTCTGTGAATTTTTATAATATATTATTTTTTGGTTATTTTTAGATAAACCCTTAATTATGTCTTCAGTATTATCATTAGAACCATCATCTGCAATTATTAATTCCCAATTATCATAAGTTTGTGTAATTACAGATTTTAGGCAATCTCCTATTATAAAACCTCTATTATAAGTAGGGAGTATAATTGAAACTTTACAACACATTTTTTCACCAAATCACAGTTAATATTTATTAATCAAACTTCTTTAATTTTCTAGATAATTTATTTTATCCAAGAATTTATACGTTACATATTGGATTATTCAACAAGCACAAAATTTCCAAAAATTATGTCCTGTTTTATAGGAACAAAAATTCTCTGATACTTTACTCGTTTGTTTGCTAAAATTATCCCAATTTTAAATATAATATACATTATCTACTAACTTTCTCCCATAAAACAGAATAATTATTAAAAATATAATCTTTCCAACCTTTTAATACTATAAATTCATTAATTAAAACATATTTTACTATTTTAAATAGTGAAAAAGATCCCGATACTTTATTTCTTTCAAAATATGATTTTATAATTAATAAATAAATTAACAAACACCCGAATATCATGATACAAATAAAAATATTTATTAAAATGACATTAATGTTCCATATAAGTATATAAAGTACCAACACTGAAAAAAGTAAAAAAGGAGATAACATCGGCAATATTTTATGAGAGGGAAAAATAAAAGCTACATACAAATTCCTTGGAATTATAAAAAATTTCCAGTATTTAAAAATATTCTGTAAAGTCCCAACAGTAGTTTTAGTTCTTTGAATAATTTGTTCATCTATATTATTTGGAGTTTGTTCAAATACTAATGCATCAGGAGCATATTTTAATTTGTATCCTGCTTTTCTAAGTTGGATAGCTATATTTAAATCCTCAGAAATTATTTTTTCATCACAATGAATCAATCCTTTTCTCCATGCATGCATTTCTCCATGAAAAAGACAAACTGAATCTAAAATAGATTCTCCCATTCTCATGATATATTCTATAGTCCAATAAAACTGAGTAGAAGATGTCAAATTTGCATTTGGATTTGAAACAACAAACCTGCCACCAACTCCCCCAACATTAGAATCTTTAAAACAAGGAATTATCTCATTCAAGACATTTTTTTCAAAAATTGCATTCGCATCAGTAACTAGAACAATTTCGCCATTACAATGCTGTTTTCCAAAATTGATAGCAGAAGCTTTACCTTTTCTTTCCGATTGAATTGCTAATTTTAATTCTGGTTTAAGATTAATCTGCTTATCCATTATTTCTTCAACTATTTCCTTTGTTTTATCATTAGACCCCGAATCTACAACTATTATTTCATAAAGTTCATTAGGATAATTTAATTTCATTAGATTAGTTAATCTTAATCTAATCACTTTTTCCTCATTATATGTGGGTACCAAAATTGATACTGAGGTTTTAAATGTATTATCATTATTTTTAGTATATTTACGACTAATGAATGCAATTGAACCCATTAATGCAGGATAACCAACAAATTGCCATACTAAAAGAAACATGACAATATAAAGTATAACTATTAAAATATCCATTTAATCACCATTATTTTAAATCACCATTATTTTAAGTTAATGTATTATTTGCAGTGTTATGTGATTTAACATTAGTATTTCCCTAAATAATTAATTATTTAATTTGTTTTTGAAAAAGTTTGATATTGAATTATTTTAAATACTTTTTAATTAAATTAAATAGCCGAATTAAATAGTATAACTTAAATATAGAATTAGGTATATAAATTCTCTGATAATCTTCCGCAGTTGGATTAAATACCAAATAAAATAGATCACTCAATCCATCAATTTTATTTTCTCTTATTTGAAATTGTAACAATGCTCTTTTAAAAAAGCTATCCGCAAATTTTTCTGGACTAAAAAAATTTTTCTCAATTTTACTTGCTAATTTTTCAGCCTTTATATCCAAAGTATCACCCCAATACTCAGTTAATACCGGATTACCCATAACATTCTTCAACAACAATAAATTAATTAATAATATACGATTTATTCCGATTTTAGTTGCTAATGATTTAACTTCATTCCAATTCACTTTGTTCATGCTAATTAGACCATCTAAATCACATAATAATGATAAAGAATGCCACATGTGACTAGCATTATGCATAACTAATATAATAATTTGATTCTCGACATTTGGAGTAAGTAATTCAATTTTGTTAATATTGATTTTAATCAAATCTTTCGTTTCGAAATTATTTAAATTTTCATGTTTAATAAAGGATAAACCCCATTGTAAGTCAATATTAACATTCCCTTTACTCAATACATGCGCTCTATGGTATTTTAGGCAAATATTGCCTTTTTCCAACATTGATGGAAAAGTAGATGTATACCCCATGTTTTTCAATACAATAATGGATTTTTTAACATTTTTCAAACTTACAACTAAATCTATGTCACTAAAATCTCTTAAAGCTATATTTTTATATGCTAAAGTTGCAAGAGTAGGTCCTTTATAGGTAAATGAGTTTATATTTTGTGAATTTAAAGAGTTTGTAACTCTTATTAATTCTCCGGTTAATAAAAGATTTTTCCGAGCATTTTTTTTATAGTATATTTTAAGATCATCTAAAAAATTCTTAGAGGTTCTGTTTGGAACAATAGTATTGAGATTATAATATAAAAGCGGCTTTAATTTATGTATTGTAGCAATTTCAAATAAATATTGCCAATTTAAGTCTTCATGAATCATTGCCTCTAGTTCTAATTTATTTTCAGGATCGGATCTATTTCTTGCACAAAAAAGAAGAATTTTATCTTCAGTGTTTAGATTGAAATCTTTGTCATTATTCATGAATATCTCCATTAAAACCCGAATTATTTAGTATATATACACGTTATATATACTAAATAACTATGGACTAAAATTAAGATACTTCCAGTGATATATATGATCAAAAAAGGAATTTTTATATTTGTAATAATAATATTAATAATAATAATATCAGGTTGTACAACAAAAACGTATAATGGAACATTTGGAGAGAAAACAGTATCAATAGATTCGATTTATCTTTCAAACAATACAACAGCAAATACTTATCATAAATCATCTACAGGTGCTCAATATTATTTTGTTAGCGGATATTTAATTAATAATAACTCTAATGATGCACTTAAATTAAAAATAGCTTCAACAGCTTACGATGTTAATGGAAATATAATAGTAACAAATAACAGTGCTAATATTTACCCATCTACAATACCCGCCAAAGGTGCTTCTGAATTTTATGTTGAATTCCCTGATAATAATAATAATATAGTAAAATACGAAGTGAAAATATTAAGTGCTAGTGGAACTTTATGATCTTGATTTATTCAAATTATTATTCAATATATTGCATTTGAGTATTATAAACCTCCTTAAACCATTTATTTTTACTTTTTAGAAGATCTTCCCAAGTTCCAAATTCTAAAATTTTACTATTATCCATTAAATATATCAAGTCTGCATTTTTAATTGTTGAAAATCTATGGGCAATCATAAAAATCGTTGTTTTTCCATGTAGATCATCAATTGCTTTTAAAATCTTTTGTTCATTCTTAGAATCTAAATTGCTGGTCGATTCATCCAATATTAATAAATATGGTTTTCTAAGCAATGCCCGAGCCATTGCAAGACGTTGCTTTTCCCCTCCTGAGAGTTTTACTCCCCTATCCCCAATAACTGTATTTATTCCATATGGAAGTTTGGATACAAATTCATATGCGGCCGCAGCTTTAAGTGCAATAATAATATCATAATCAGTTGCATTAAGTTTCGATAAAAGCAAGTTGAATTTAATAGTTTCATTGAACAAAAATGTTTCCTGTGCCACATATCCAATATGATTCCTCCAAGAATTTTTAGAATCAAATATATTATTCTGATCAACACTAACTTTACCCTTTGTCGGTTGGATCAGTCCCATCAAAATGTCAGCAACAGTGCTTTTTCCTGCTCCAGACGGCCCTATAATAGCAACAGTTTTGCCTTTGGGTATTTTGATATTCACATCATTTACAGAGTATTGTTTATGACTTTCATAAGCAAAAGAAACGTTTTCAAAATATATACAATCTTCAAACTTTAAGTGTGATTTTTTAGAATCCTCATAATCGACATTTAAAATACACTCTTCTTCCAACTTTAATATATTTCCATAAGCAGGTAAACTATTAATTGAATATTGATAACTTCTTTGAACAGTCGAAAATTGAGGTATCATAACTACAAAAATATAAATTAGTAAAAAAAGGCTTGCCATTGGTAAATTCAAAATATTAATTAAAAACAAAACCATTATTGAAAGTACAACAACAGTTCCAACATCAAAGATGAATTTAACATCGGCGTAGCTTCTTATAGTATCCATATAATTTGATGCGACTTTATTTGTTTGAATTGAAAAATATTCAATATTTGTATCTTGCATTCCAAAACTTTTTATTGTTTTCATTCCATCCATATGTTGAATAATTGATGAATAAAGATCTTTAGTTGTGTAAGTTATATTTTCACCTGTTTCACGGGATTTTAGAACTCTCCGCCTTAGAATTAATAATATTACTACACCTATTAAAAATATTATCCCTGTAAGTAAGCCTGCTATCTTGAGTGCAAATATTATATACACTACTAGAATCATTATGCTTGCCAATAATGCTAAGAATTGAGTTGTTCCCATACTAATCCTTTCAATTTCGTTAGTAAGTGCATGGGTAAAGTTCGAAGACTTATTTTTTGAGAAAAATAACCAGTTAGATTTTGTTATGGCTATATATAAGCGTTTACGCAGTTGAGCTGAAAATTGGTATGCAATAAATGATGATTGTATTAATTGTATCCTATTCAATGCAGCTATTGAACTTATTATAAGCACATAAATCAACAAGACAAGAGGTAAGGTGGGTTGTATATGTACCAGAACAAAAAAGTTTGAAACAATAGATGCTATTTGACCAATGGATCCATCACTAACATTTAGGCCAACCAACTGAAGTAACGGTATCAACATTAATAAGCTAATTCCTTGTAACAAGCTTATTGTGACCATAAGCACGATAGAAATAATTATCTTTTTGGGCATTGATTTTATCAAATCAGCAGTATACCGACCCATTAAACTATATTTAAAATCATTGCATATCCTTCGAATCATTTTTACATACCAAATATTATTCATTAAAAAAAATATTGTATTTAGTGTTTTATTTTTAAATTTAGTAATGGTACAAATTCCATCTCAGATTTTCCTAAAATAATATTATTTTTCTTTTCCACCCAAGCATGTGCCTCAAAATTCTTTAAATTATTTACTCCAATTTTAATAGTTGAATCATATCCATTATGTGCCAATAAAATATGGACTGCGATTGCTTGTACTAAACACGTTGCTCGTGGGATGTAAGATGATACTACTAGAACTGCCCAAATAATATCTTCAATTTGGTTCGGTTTTTTTTGTTTAATCTGAATTTTTGTTATTCTACTAATAATAGTTTGAATTCTTGAAAATGGAATAATATACAAAACTGTTTGTACGAATATAGTAAGAACTAAGCTTTTAATTAACAAAGATTTTTTATAATAAGGAAGCTCGAAAAAGTTTTTAATTTGATACATTAACTTTTACCAGCCCTTTTTCCTTTAGATCATTTACCAGATCTAATAAATCCGTTTTAAATCTTTCTTCTTCCACATCATATTCTTCTAGTATCAATTCAATCAAATCAGATATTGAACATGGTTTTTGTAGTGAATTCCAAATTTTTGCCCCAATAGGATCTAGACCATAATAAATTCCACTTTGAGTATTTAATATCGCTACTTCATCATCAAGATTACAAGACACCACATCATCTGCAACGACCAAAGATGAAATATCATAAATTTTATTCATAATGTAACTCCTCATTATTATTTTATTATGTTTTTTTAAATATCGATACTTCTAATAAGTTTTAGTTTAAGCTAATTCATATTAAAACTTTCTTGTTTTTTTTATCACTACTAATTAATTTGTGAATTTTGTCACATACATATAAAAAATCATTAGAAAAGTATATATTTTGTCACAAAAATTGATAATATATATAAGAATTATGTGATTGTGAATTTCATATGATTTTATTTAAGATTAAACATGTTTATGGAACAAATGAAGGGGGTATGTGATATAAATAAAACTAATAAAATAATTCTTTTTTTATTAACAGTTGCATTTGTTATTGCAATATGTGGAACAGCTTCTGCAGCGACAGTTCACAACAACACTACAATCAGTCACAGCAATAATTCGCAAGTTCAGACATTGAAATTAACATCAGCAAATGCTAAAAAAACTAGTTCCAAGGGAGATCCAATTATAACTGGAACTGTTACTATTAACAGATATGGAACTGGGACATATTACGCTCTAAAAGGTGCAACAATCACCGTGAACTCCACATCAGGTAGAGTTCTCGGAACAACAACAACAGATCAAAATGGTAACTATTACATCAATTTTTACAGTACTGATACAAGTTTCTTGGTAACTTGCAGCTTTCTTGGGTGCAATTCTACAACCAATACAGTTCCTGTAACCTTAAACAACACCGATAAACTTTATTATGGTTCATCAAATTTTCAATTAAGACCCAATTCTGCAAGATTAACATCCACAGGTACTGGAACAAATGTAAAAATTAAAAATGGAAGCACCAGTGACTTTGCAGGAGTTATAAATGTAGATATTAATGGAGTTAGTTATCAAGCATATTGTATCGATTTGTACACAAATATTGCAATAGGAAACAGTTTATTTGTAAACGGACCATTACCCGGCACAAATGGAGATTTAAACAGCCAAATTGACTGGGGTAAAGTGAATTACATCATTAAAAATTATTCACCTACAACGGATACTGAAGCAGCAGCTATGCAGTGTGCAATCTGGTATTTCACATCTGTACAGTACGGAGCCTACCCTGGAAATGACAGTAGCCATACTGATAGATACCAGTACATGACCAATAGTGCAGATGGAATTACCTCAGGAGGAGGCACTGCTGTCAGAACTAGGGCACTTCAAATGATAAGTGCTGCAACTTCAGTACAGTATCCAACTAACATCGATATTCAACCCGGTAACATTAGAGTTGAAAACGGTAAAACAACTACGCTAACAGCGACTGTTACAGATAAAAATGGTAACCCGCTATCTGGAATCAATGTGAACTTTTACACAAACAAAGGATCACTTAGCATTACCAGTGGTGTAACAAATTCCCTTGGCCAAATCAGTACAATCTTATCCGGAATTACAAGCAGTTCAGCAACAGTCTATGCAATGGTTAACGGAACATACGGTACACTATTATACGATAACCCTGCAAACCCACTTCAAAATTTAGTTGCAGTAAACGCCATCCCGTACACTTTCTCTGACAGTTCAACCGTTAACTTCGATGTGAGATCAGATGTGCAGTTATCTCAAACATCAACCACCCCTGTAAATGTAGGGGATACTTACACCTATGTTGTTAAAGCCCATAATAACGGCCCTAATGCAGCATCAGGAATTCTAATAAGTGATGTAATTCCAGCCGGACTTACCAATTACACGATAACGCCTTCAGTTGGAACATTTATAAACGGAGTATGGACAATACCCACCCTTGCAAATGGTGGAAATGCCACTCTAACAATAACAGGAACTGTTTTAAGCTCAATGGCAGGAACCACAAACACCAACACAGCTACCATTACTGGGCAGGATCAATACAACAATTACTTGAATACTATATCATCAGCGGATGTTTACACTAAAAAATCTGTGCTATCAATCACAAACTCTGCTGCCAACGGTAACGTGAATGTGGGTGATACAGGTAAATTCACAATTACCATTTACAATTCAGGACCTGATGCAGCAAGTAACATCCAGTTAACTGATATTTTGCCTGCAGGTTATGCTGCTACGTGGACAGCTGGCAATTACGCCAATAATATTTGGACCATTAATAGCCTCGCAAGCGGCAGTACTGCAACACTCACATTCACAGGTGCAATAACATCTGCAATGGCAGGTAAAACTACTACAAACCATGCAACTGTGACTTGGGCAGAGTATCCAAAAACGGTCACCATTTCTGATTCAACAATTTATGTGAAGGATGCTGAAGTAGCTCTCTCACAAACAACGTCGGGAACTAATGTAAACGTTGGGGACACAGTTACTTACACAGTCAAAGCTACAAACAACGGACCAGACACAGCAACAAATATAATCATAACTGATGCAATTCCATCAGGACTTAACAATGTAATTGTATCTCCTTCAGTTGGAACTTACAGTAACGGTGTTTGGACAATACCTTATCTTGCAAATCAGGACACAGCCACACTAACAATAACCGGAAAAGCTAGTGCTAGTATGGCTGGAAAAAATACAACTAATACTGCTACAAGAACTTCACAAACAGAATACAACTCAGAATCCCCATCAGTATCTGCTAAGGTTTATACAAAAATGGGAGATCCAATATTAACTCAAACTGTAAATGGACAAAGCTCAGGAAAAATAACTGTTAATGTCAATGATATTTTAACGATTGTAGTGTATGCAAAAAACATTGGTCCAGATAGTGTCCACAATGTTAACATACTGGATTTACTTCCTATAGGAATGTCAATAACAGATATCACACCTTCTGTGGGAACTTTCGATATGGATAGTGGAATTTGGTTTATACCATTGTTAGATAGTGGAGATAACGAAACATTAACTATAAATGGTTATGCAGAAACTACCATGGCTGGAAATACAGTCAATAATACTGCAACAGAACTAAACCAGACAGAATATAATCCATATCCCGGTAATTCTACTAGTATTCCAATATATACAAAACTTGCAAACGTAATAATTAAACAAACTGGAAGTTATTCAGGTAAGAATGTTAAGTTCATTATTACTGCGTACAATAATGGGCCAGATAGTGCAACAAATATTTTAATTGGCGATATCGTGCCAGATAATTTAAGTAATTATAAAATCGTTCCTTCAATAGGGACATACATAGATGGTGTTTGGACAATTCCAGAATTAGACAGTTTAGAATATGCTACTTTAACTATAACTGGTTCTGGAAATATTGGAACTACAATTAAAAATATTGCTTTAAGGATAGGTCAAACTGAATATAATTCTGAGTCAGGATATTCTGAACTGAAGGTATATATTTCAAGTGTGAATCTTAGTGTGACGAATTATCCTTGGAAGAGTGGAGTGTATACATATGATTACAAGCAGCAAATTGTGATGTTGGCTCAAATAAACAACCTTGGAAATACGGTTGCAACTGGAATAAAAATGACCTACAAAATTGGAAACGCATTTAAAGTCGTTTCATACAATTTAATATCCCCTGGAACATTGACTTTTGACCCTACAACGAACACATTCACACTAGTGGTCGATAGGTTAGCTGGTGGATTAAACACATCAAAAGGATCATTTGCAGGATTTTCTGTACTATTAGAATCACTAAAAACAGGAAGCGGAACCTCTGATTTCAGCCTAGTATCCACAATAGTAAGCAGCGACCAAACCAACACCGGTACAACAACCAAAACAAGAAATTTAATAATCAACCCAGCAGCAGACATTCAAGTAACACAAACAACAGACAAACCATCCCCTAATGTAGGAGACTACATAACAATAACAATCAACGCTACAAACAACGGACCAAACTCCGCAACAGGAATAAATATAACTGATTTACTACCCGCAGGATTATATCTAAACACAGACTCAGATCCAAACACATACTTCACCACCACACAAGGAACATACAACCCCATAACAGGATTATGGACGGTAGGAAACTTAAATAACGCAACAACCGCAACTCTAACAATAATAGCCAGAGTAACATCAAATTCAGGAATGTCATTCACAAACTACGCATACAAAACAGGAACATCCCCACAATACGACTGGAACACCGGAAACGACGCAGACACAACAATATTCACAGTAGACGAAGCACCATCATAAATAAGAGCATATTTAGAGGAAATCCCTCTAAATACCATATATTTTTCTGTATTCAAAATTGTGAGTAGTTATTCCTTACTTTTTTTAAAGGCTTATTTGCGCATGTTATATCTATTATTTTGCAATTCTAAAACATATTTAATAATTTGTTTACAGAAATGAGGCATGGCATTATTTTAATTATAAGTTAAATATTCTGTTTTAGAAAAACAAATGAACTATAAGTAAAGTCAACGGTGATGTTCAAAGACATTAAAGTATTAATTTAATAAGAGAATGCTTTATTCAAATCGTATTATTAAATTAATAATATTCATTAAATTTATCTTGTAAAGAAATAACGGAATCAAAAATTAAAAGTAGTTACTTAAAAAAATTATATTATTCAATATTTGAAAATAAGGATAATTATTATAAATTATTAATTAAAGCAAACTTAACTAGCAGCATTATCTTGATCAAATCCTCCTATATCTCCACCTTTCGTCAAAGATTTAATATCTCCATGTTCTTTTAATTCTGGTTTTTTGTAAACTTTTTTCATTTGAAACCCTCATTTATACATTATTTTTTTATTATATAAACTCTTTGTTAGATATTAAAACGTTTTTTAAACTGATTCAACCATATACTGATCAATATTATGATCCAAAGATCAAAAAAATCGCTCTCTTTAAATCTATCAATTCTACAAGAATTAAATAATTCTAAATTAACATAATTCCTTATCAATTTGTCATTTTTTAGAATATTTTGTATATAATTAAATTCATATTTGATGAAACTTTTTTCAAAACTCTTACTAAAATTGTTTTTATCAACCCGCTCTCTAATTTCATCAGGCATAATATTTTTCATTGCTTCTCTTAGAATATATCTATTCCAACCATTTTTGAATTTCATCTCATTTGGTATTGCATAACAAAATTCAACAAGCCTCTTATCATAAAAAGGAAATCGAACTTCAATACCAAAATTAGCAACTCGACGATCTATTGTTCCAAACACTGTTTCATTTACCGAACTTGTAATTTTTTTGTAATGTATTTCTTTAGTGTTTAACTTATTAACATCATTTAGGTGATTATAATAATTTTTCAAATCAAATCCTAGACTCTGTGCAAACTCTAAATTAATAATACTTTCATCATTTATCCCTAAAAATATTTTGATAAACTTTTTCAATTTATAAGGTAACAACAAATAAATAACTTTTTCTTTAAATACAGTGAATCGATTTGTATTTATCATTTTAGAAAAGTCATTAATTTCATTTATTAACATTTTCCATTGATTTGTAACTGCTAATTCTTTAAAATAATTATTTCCTAATGATAAAACCTGATCTCCTCCTTGACCACTTAAAAGAACATGTACTCCTCGATCTTGTACATGTTTATATAATTGGATCTGTTTTGTTATATGTGGTGTATAGAAAGGTTGATCTTGATACCATAATATTGTGTCAATGTCATTTAGGGGACTAATATTATCTACATTGATAAAAAAAGGTTCTATTGTATCATCAATTAATGTATTTATATAATTCTTTTCATCACATTCTAAAGTTTCTTCAAAAATTTGTGAAAAAGTACAAAATGGTTGAAAACAATCGTTTGCACCCCTAATATTTTTAGCAACACTAACAATAGAAGAAGAATCTAATCCCCCACTTAATTCACTACCAACTGGAAAACAGCTTCTTAATCTACATTTAACAGATTCTTCAAATAATTCTAAAAATTTTTTTACATAATCCTCTTCAGAATCCATTATTATCTCTAAATTAGGATCCAATTGCCAGTAACATGAAATATCAAATTCTGATTTATTTAGAACAATAGAATGTCCTCCAGGCAATTCAAATATATCTTTATAAAAAGTTAGTTTATTATTCTCAGTATCTTTCATTAAAAAAAGAGCTAACTTATATTCATTTAATTCATATGGAACATAATCATTGTCAATTATAGCCTTTATTTCAGTACCAAAAATGAATACATCATTGCTTAAAAAATAATAGAAAGGTTTTATTCCCATATGATCTCTAGCACAAAATAATTTTTGTTGAGAATCATCCCAAATCGCAAATGAAAAATCTCCAAGTAAATGTTTGGGGCAATTTTCTCCCCATTTTTCATAAGATTTTAGTATATAATAACTGTCCGATACTTCAGTACTGTTTTCAATGTTTAATATATTTGAAAGCTCTTCTCTATTGTCAATTCTTGCATCCGAAGTTATAATCAATTTTAAATCTTCATCATGAAATGGCAATTCTTCTATTAAAGATTCTTTAGTGGTCCATAACATTTGATGACCCAATGCCATATTCCCTTCAATCCAATTTTTCGAGTTACCCCTGCCTCTATGTGACAATTTACTATTCATTTTTTGAAATTGTGACAATTTAATATTTTTTCCATTCCTGTTAAAAATTCCAGTTATGGCACTCATAAAATGTCCTCTTCAACAAGTTTAACTAACTTATCCAAATCATTTAGGTTATCGGATATTATTAACTTAGATAAATTAACTGTTTGGAATATTTTATTACATTGTAAAAAATTAATAGCAAGTTCCGTATTTTTGAACATATTTATTCCAAATGTATTTTTTATTAGTTCCACAAATGCATTTTGGCCGGTGATATCATAAATTTTGGAATACTCATTTCGTTCGATAAAGTAAATTTTTTTTAAGGGTAATTTTTTAGTAACATATGCCTGAGGAACACTGAAATACCTCTTTTTTTCAAAAGAATTGATAACTTTATTTTTATGTAGATATTGTGCTGAGTTAAGTGATAATTTTAAACATGAAAAACCTTGTGAAATCATTGGAATTTCATTATGAAAGTCAATGGCAATATAATCATCAGATATTATGGGATAACCTCTATTATAAAACGCCATAGCTGTAGTTGATTTTCCATATCCCTTGAATCCAGAAAATGCTATGGCAAATCCATGAATATTAACTGCACTAGCATGTAAAACAAATAGTCCTCTTAAACGTAATAACGTCGCGAATATAGTTCCTAAAATAAAATTATTTAAGATATTTTGATCCACATCTAACTTTGGATCGACTATTATGGTATTATTATTGATTTTAAACTTTCCAACAAAATCCCAAAATCTATAAATGTATTGCTTATCGATGTAAAAATTCGGGCCACTTTGATTAACTTGTTTCAAATCTAAATCAAATTTGCTATTAATTATTTTAACATCGGGTTTATCAAAATTGGTGGATATTAAATGAGGTAAATAGAAATCTGAAAGAATATTTAGCCCAAAAGCTTCGTATTTAAACCTTTTATCCAATTCAACAGATCCCATGTAAATAAATTTAAATTTGTAATATTTAAATATAGTGAAATGAATTAGATTGAATTTTTAGTCAATATCCAGATTATTTGATGAAATAAATCGTTTTGAGAATCAAATTTATAAGATATGAGCATTTATATAACTATAATTATGATATTACACAAAAATAACTTATTTATATTTACTTCAATTAAATTCATCCTTCCATTAAAATAAAGATTTGATTCATTATGGAGTTTAATACATGATAAACAAACTTAAATATTTAGATTTGATTCTGATATTTATCACTACAATAGCATGTTTATCCGTGATAATGAATCCTACTTTAACCAATTATATTTTCAGGATTATATTAATAATAATGCTTATATTGTTCCTTTCAGGATATTCATTAATCGCCGTAATATACCCTAGACAAAATGATCTTGACCTCCTTGAAAGGTTGGCATTAAGCTTTGGATTTCCACTGATTGGTATTGCCATTGTAATCGTTTTAACAAATCTTATACCACTCAGTTATTTCAATTTCTTAAAAAGCAATATAAACATGATCATTGGGGCATTAGGGCTTTTAACTATTGTATTAATATTCATTGCAATAATCCGAAGGAAAAAAGCAATACAGGAAAATAAATATATTTATTCTAGAGTTTACGAAGTCAAAAATGCTATAAAACCGGACTTATATGAAAAATCCGGATCAAAAAATGAAAAGGAATTAATATCCCGAAATAAAGAACATAAGGTTATTAAAAATGAAATTGATGACAAATCTAATTTAGAAACTAAAAAAAGGAAAAATATTTATCCTAAATTTGTTTCAAAAGATTTACTGTTAATATTATTAACATCTGTCCTCACAATTATTTTCATTGTCACTCCAAAGTTGAATGAAACATTTGTAAGAACCTTCTTGGGAATTTTACTCATACTTTTCATTCCAGGATATTCATTAATAGCAGCATTATTCCCAAAAAAAGGAGATTTAGATGGTATTGAGAGATCAGCATTGAGTTTTGGGTTGAGTATTGCCATAACTCCAATTATTGGATTAATGTTAAATTACACACCATGGGGAATTCGTTTAACACCTATACTTATCTCTCTTTCAGCATTCACTCTTATAATGTTATTAATAGCATTTATCAGGCGTAGAAGAGTTCCTGAAGGTCAAAAGTTCTATGTGAATTTTGGAGGAACCTTAAGCTCTATTAAAAATAGTTTTTCAGGTGAATCAAAAACAGGTAAATTCCTATCAATCATCTTAATTATCACAATTTTGATGGCCATATCCACTACTGTTTTCATCATCTTAAAACCGAAACAGGGAGAATCTTTCACAGAATTCTATATTTTAGGACCCAATGGTAAGGCAAGTGATTATCCAACCAATTTAACACTTGGTCAAAATGGCACAGTTATAATAGGTATTGTAAACCACGAGTATCAGACAGCGAACTATGAATTGGTTGTTAGTTCCAATGGTACTGTCATGAGCCAGCAGAATATTACATTGACAAATGGTAATCAGACCCAGATACCCTACAGTTTCACTGCAGGTTCGGCGGGTTACAAAAATATTGAATTCCTACTCTACAAGTTGCCTGACACAACCAATGTATACAGGTCTCTTCATCTGTATGTGAATATGACCTAAATTACATTGAAAAGTTAAAATTGTTCCATTAAAATGGAACGTGGATAAATCAGTAAAAGAGCTTTTAAACTGGTTTAGTTAGACATTAGCAAAACAGAGTTTTTGATTAAACTGATTTAAAAAATTATCTTAAAAAAAAACTTGATATTTAAAAAAAAGGAAAATAAAGAGAAAATTATAGAAAATCATATATATCATAATAATTAGATCATAATAGTATGATATCTACAGTAACCACAACCACTACTACGGTAACAACTACTGAGGTTATGGCTTACAGTATTATTGCTGTAATTGCTTTAATAGCATTACTGGCACTTAAAGAGATATTAAGTTCTGAAACTGAGAACAAAACTATGAAATCTTTTGTTACAGGATCAAATATAGCCATCGTACCATTACTACTAGTATTTGTAGCAATTGTGGCATATAAGGTGGTAACAGTTCTTTAAGGGGCTTGTATTATGAAAAACAGTAAAAATGCAATAATTCTTTTGGTCATATTAGTACTCATAGCAGTTGCTGTTAGCGGATGTACAAGCAAATCCAACTCCACTGTAAACCAATCATCAACTAAATTAGCTTTTTCTAACAACGGTACAACATGGTTCCATTTTGATGCAGTCATTGAAAATATGACATTGAAAAATGGTACTGTACAAAATTACTACGTAGACGGATACATCAAACCAAATGGTAATGTAACAATGGACTTAAGCAGTTTAGCAGGCTATGGAAATGAACCATTACCAGCAGGAACAACAGTCCGAGTTTTAGCCTGGAAGGGATTGTTTAACCAGACTTTAGCTTCCAACAGCAGTGACATGAATCTTGTCATGCAGGGCTGGTCCAAAAATCTACAACCACAAAATGATGATCTCAAATACAACGTAACTGTACTAAACCTACCAGTTAACCAGTTACCAGCAAACATCACAGACAACACAATAATAATTAACAACGACCCTGCGACCATAACAGGCAACGGATCCAGCACAGAACCAGTATTCGAAGAAGAAATATTTACAGTTGATGGAAATGGTAAAGTTACCATGGTATTTGTAACACCCGCAACACTATGTAACATCCTAGCAACATAGTGCTAATCCAACACTTTCTTTTTTTATTTTTTTTAGTTTCTTAACCTAATTGAAGTGATACTAGTGAACAAATCCAAAATAGGCATCATAATACTTTTAATCATAGTCTTGGGCTCTGCTACAGCATACATTACAAGGGACAGTCTCATGAGCTACGCATTTAATCAGATGAACTACAACTACACAGGTTATGCATCCATACCCAACAACACACATAATGGAGGATCACTTGGTGGTACCTACAATGTCTACGGCAAAGGTGAACACTTCTACTTCAAAGTAGATATGAAGGGAGCAGATCAGTATGAAGATCCTCTTTGTTACACGAGCAGTGGTCTTATAGGAAATGGAACTGTTGACACCATAAATGTAACATCCAACACAGTTATGGACCTTTTTAAAAAGGACTTTAAATCAGCCATGTTTGAAACTCCTGTTACAGGTCATTTTGATATGAAGTGTGCTGCATGGACAGGTTACAGTAACTTCACAAATAATGGAACTGATTTCATTGGATACTTCAAGATCAATGGTGTAGATACAGATTTTGAAGGCACTTACAGATTTGTACCGCAAGGTACAAGGATAGCTGTTGTATCCAGCTATCTATGGTGGAATGTAAACTCAACAAACAAAACACAAATAAACAAAACATATTACATTTAAATAAGAAGTTTATATGTGAATTCCATAAGTCGGGTGATTTGAATAAATTGAGTTAAAAATTCAATGTTTTAAATCTGATTAATAAATTATTTTTTTATCATTATTTTATCGTTTTAGAAATTAGATTAAATTTAATGAAAATTAGTCTTTGATATTGTTATCTACATACTTCATGAGATACTTGAGTATCAATTAATGTTCAACGTTACAATACTATTATTCTCCATCGAGTATCTCAAATTATTGGAAGGTAATGGAACAATAATGGTGCATAGAATGGAACTATTAAAAACAAGAATGAATTTGATATTCCATGTGAAAGTGTCACACCAACTATACTTCTGGTTTTTTGGAATGCATATCCATAGAAGAGTGCCACACCAAACACGAAAATTAAATCGTAGAAGTTGTTCCAGCCTATGTGAAGGGCTGTGAAAAGTACTGCAGTGTAGAGTAGTCCGAGAAATATTCCAAATACATTTTCAGCATTCTTTTGTATGATTCCCCTGAAGAGCAATTCTTCTGCCAGCCCTGTTGAGATTATGAGTATTATTGACGCTATGATAAGATTAACAGGGTTTAAAACAGCTATAAGTGGTTTGGGCTGGAGTATTATATACTCAGTGATTCCTAAAAATATTCCTGTTAATGCTATTAAGAATTGTACCTTTTTGTTCCCCCATATGAGTCCTATGTGCTGCCTTGTAAGACCCTGATTCTTCATTATGGTGTATGCAGCTGCAAATAGTGGAACAGCAATGATGGGGAACCAATACAACGATTGGATCTGCATGAGTGGTATTGAAAGTCCGATGATCCTTATCATTGGCAGTGCCATCATAGACCGGAGTAACACTGAGTAATTGTAGGACACATTTAATGATGAGTTCACTAGGAGGGCCATGAGTATTAATGCTTCGATTACGAGTCCTGTTTCTTTGTTCACATAAGTTACCGTAACTTCCGCTAGGATCAATGCAAAAACATAGCTTACTGCAAGGATTTTTTCGCTCCTTGATGTTTTTTGTTTGCCCCTTTCGATTGATAGGTGTTCAATCTTGTCCTTTATGGTTTCCTGTTTATCGTTGTCTTTGACTTTCCGATATATCGATAGTGAGCGTCTGTACTCCATGATGGCATCTTCCCAGGCTCCTTGTGCCTCATAGGTACCTGCGGTTAGTGATATGATTGCTGCCTTTCTTTCTCTATCAGATCTGTTCTCAAATTTGGCCTCTGCATCAACGTAGTAGTTTCTTGCATCTGCATATTTTTCCTGCTTTTCATGTATGAGCCCTATGCCAGTGAGAGCATAGCCTTCACCAATGTCGTCATCAGCTGTTTTGTAGGTGTTCAAAGATTTTTCGTAGTAGTCCTGGGCATTTTCGTAGTTTTCCTTTTCAATGTAGATGTTACCTATTTCAAGAAGAGCATCTGCCTCAGTTTTTTTGTCATCTGTACCTTTAAGGTAATCCAAAGCCTTATAATAATAGGTCAATGCCTTGTCAAGACTACCCAATTCATGGAATTTGGATCCCTGATTTAAGTATTCTTGAGCATCATACTGAACCATTATTTAATTTCTCCTACTAATTTTTCTGAATCAATGGTGAAAGTTTTAAACCTTTTAAAACTCTATTTATTTATAAAGAATATATATTTAACCATAGATTTTAGATTTCAGCTTGATTTTAATAAAACTAATGTTTAAACTGGGTAAAATTGAACCTTAATAAGATAAATGGTGATGTTATGGATTGGAAAGATAAGAATATACTGATTACAGGTGCTGATGGATTTGTTGGTTCCTACCTTGCAGAGGAACTTATTAAAAATGGGGCCAACGTATATGGGCTGATTCAAAGGGGAACTCAGGGTATTTACTCTCAAAATTTAGTTAATCATGGGATTGAGGATGATCTTAAAATTGTTGAGGGTGATTTGACTGATATCACATCCCTTGCAGGTGCACTGGATCTTTCTGAACCTGAATATGTTTTTCATTTGGCTGCCCAGTCATTCATACCAGCATCCTTTAAGGATCCATTGAAGACCCAGATGATAAATGCCAATGGAACTAGTAACCTGCTTGAAGCCATCCGAATCAAGGATTTGGATCCTAAAGTTGTGTTTGCAGGTTCTAGTGATGAGTATGGCCTTGTTATAAGTTCAGAGGAGCAGTATGAAACCCTTAAATCAAAGTATGGAGTTGTTTTTCCAGAGCCAATTTCCATACCTGAACTTCCAATTAAAGAATCCAATCCATTGAGACCAATGTCTCCCTATGCAACATCCAAGGTTTACTGTGAGTATTTGATGAGGAATTATCATGACTCCTTTGGTTTGTGCACGGTGGTTTCGAGGGCATTCAACCATGAAGGAGCGGGTCGTGGACCCATGTTCGTTACATCTGTTGTGACCCAACAGGTTTCAGATTTGAAGGCAGGCAAAGTTGACAGTATCAGGATAGGGAATGTGAATGCACTCAAGGATTGGTCACATGTTAAGGATGTTGTGAATGGTTACATTCAGCTTGCAGCCAACGGTGTGTCTGGTGATGTTTACAATCAGGGTGCAATGCGAACCAACAGTGTGTTGAGCTACATACTACTGAGTCTTGAAACAGCAGGCTACAGTATTGAAAAAATTGAAACCGTTACTGGTGAGAAGGTGATGAAGGATCCTGCAGTCACAAACAACGACCCTGTTTTTGGTGTTAAGTTCGTAAAGACTGCTGTTGACTCTGCTATCCTCGAGGAAGGTTTGGAGTACACTGCACAGGATGGTGGAATCAATGTATTTACAGATAAGGGAAAAGTTGCCATAGAATTTGATCTGGAAAGGTTCAGACCTTCTGAGGTGCCTATAAGTCTGTGTGATAACACTAAAATAAGGAGTATAGGGGCAAATTACAGTTACACCGTTAAGGACATCATCGGTGATCAGTTGGATTATTTAAATCCCAAATAAATAGGATTTATTACCATTATTTTAACAAGTAATAATAGAGGGTTTTAGTTCACCATAATGGTCAAAAAAAAGGGCGATGCATCTATATACAATGGATTACATAATAAATGACAGTTTAGATATCCTTGTGTTTGGTGGCAAACATCGGGCTACTGTTTTAGATACAAAATTTCTGTGCAGCATTTATCAGGGGATAAAAATAAGTTTAATTTATCTAAAGGGTTTAGGGGACAATTGATGAACAAAATTAAAGTTTTAGTGGTGGATGATGAGAGTGTTGTAGCTGTTGGGATCAAAAAGCAGCTGAAGGATCTTGGATACGAAGTTGTGGGAACTGCAGCAACAGGAAAAGAAGCAATAAATATAGCTCTCCAAAAGGATCCAGATATTATTTTGATGGACATTGTTCTTCAGGGAGAAATGGACGGAATCGAAACCGCAGAGGTTATTCAGTCACACATGGACACACCCATCATTTACATTACTGCCTACTTCGATGAGGAAGTGTTAAGAAGAGCCCGGTTAACAGAACCCTACGCCTATATGATTAAACCGATTAAAACAAGTGAATTAAATGCTAATTTACAGATGGCTGTCTACAAATACAAATCTGAAAAGAAAAAGGATGAAATTTCCCAGCAGATCACAGCCCTAATTCCTGCCTACAACGAACAGGTTTCAATAGGAAGTGTGGTTTTAAAGACACGGATGTACGTGGACAGGGTAATTGTTATTGATGATGGGAGTTCAGACAGAACAGAAGAGATTGCTGTCCTTGCAGGTGCTGAGATCTTGAAACATCCTGTCAATCAGGGAAAGGGTAAAGCACTTGAAACAGGATTTAATGCGGCCAAAGGCTCTGAGATCCTGATAACATTGGATGGAGATGGTCAGCACAGTGTGACAGACATACCAAAACTTATTAAGCCCATTATAAATGGAGAAGCAGACATAGTTAATGGAAGTAGGTATCTGGATGGCGATGATGAGGACACTCCAGCCTACAGGAGGGTGGGGCAAAATGTGCTGGATGTGGCAACCAACTTCAATGCAAGGAGCGATATAACTGACAGTCAAAGTGGATTTAGAGCTTTTGCTGCCTACACCATTCCAGCTTTTAAATTTAGAGAATCTGGTTATGGTATTGAAAGTGAAATGATAATTGAAGCCTCAAATGCAGGTTTCAGAATAAAAGAAGTACCCATAGGTGTGAGGTATGATGTGAATGGTTCTAAAAAACATCCCCTGACACATGGTATTGGTGTGCTGGTTAAGGTACTGCAGGATATGGAATTTAACAGACCACTTTACTACTTCACATTTCCAGGGATCGTCATGATCATCATTGGTTTGTTAGCTGGTTTGATCTTCTTTGGAGACTACCTGAATCATGAAACAAGCTCCCTTGCACCGACCACTTTAGCTGCACTTCTTACACTTGCAGGTACCTTCATTGCATTTACTGGTATCATACTTCATTCAATGAGTAGGATGATCGAACGAACCATGGGCAAATGATTACACTACCACTTGAACCTATCAATATCGTATAAAAAAAATTTAATTTCAACTATTTTTTTAGGACACCTAAGATTAATATTATCATAGAGACAAAAATTGGATCTGTGATCTAATATTATTTTCGTGAGCCCTAATACAGGTGCTCAAAAATAAATTATTTGTGGTTGGTCTGATAACAATGGATATCAAGATTTATATCGTAAGTTCCGGAGAGTATGGCCTAAGGATCATTAACAACATCGCTAAAAATGGTTTCGCAGCTTCTATTGTGGGCATGCATGAATTTCCAGATGATCTTCCAGAATTCATTGACAACCCCGAAATTTACATCCCAGGAACTATTCCAGAATCTGATCTCATCCTAGCATTGGGACTCAAGGGAGATATAAATTTAACACTCCCAATTATCGCATCTAAGGCCGGGGCTAAAGCTGTTATTTCGGAAATTCATGACCCTGCCCAGCTGCCACCAGGACTTCAAAGGGAAGTTGAAGAATCTGCAGGAGATATTAAAATTGTTTTTGCAAAACCCTTCTGTTCCCTTAAACCTGTGGGTGATGATGTTGTGGATGAATTTGCCCATTACTTCGGCAAACCTGAACTTAAAATTGAATCTAACAAACTCATAAAGAACGTGGAAGTCATCTGTGGAGCACCATGTGGTTCAACACAATTCGTAGCAGATGAACTTGAAGGTTTTCCAGTTGAAGATGCTGAACTGGAATCTGGAAACAAGATCCACAATTATCCATGCATAGCTTCCATGGCCACAGATCCTGTGGTTGGAGATACCATTCTACATCTTGCAGGCTACAAGATCAAAGAAGCAGTAAAGGTAGGGGTGGGATTTGCAACAAAGTCTGCGGTGGTGGACAAGGATGCATGTATGGGTGGAATTGATTGTGACCACAACTGTATAGATGTGTGTCCAAACGTTAAAATTGGCGATGACACTGTGACTGTTGATGAAGAGAAAAAGGCAGTTATAAATCCAGTTTCATGTGGCTGTTGCGAAATATGTGTCAGGGAATGTCCCTATGGTGCAATTGAAATAGTAGAAGAGAAAATTGATATAAAGTGAATATAAAATAAACTTGTTAGGATCAATAATTTTAATGAATTTAATATTTGGAGAAGTACTAAAATGGCTGGAAAAGTAATTTTTATTGGAGGCGGTCCCGGAGACCCCGAACTTCTAACATTAAAGGCTTACAACATAATTAAAAAAGCAGATGTTATTATATACGCAGGATCACTTGTTAACAGAGATGTTCTAAACTCTGCAAGGGATGATTGTCTCATAAGAAACAGTGCATCCATGAACTTGGATGAAATACTCGACCTCATGGAGACAAGTGTGGCTGAAGATAAACTGGTTGCAAGGGTACACACAGGAGATCCTGCAATTTACGGAGCCATCGGTGAACAGATAGAGGGACTCAAATCTAAAAATATAGACTTCGATATAATTCCCGGTGTGAGTTCATTTTTTGCTGCAGCAGCTGCCCTTGAAACAGAACTAACACTACCAGAAGTTTCACAGACAGTTATCATAACAAGGCCCGAGGGAAGAACACCTAAACCTTCAAAGGAAGCTATTTCTAAACTTGCTGAACATGAAGCAACCATGTGCATCTTTTTAGGTGTGCATATGATTGATGATGTTGTGAAGGACCTGTTAACCCACTACACACTTGAAACACCTGTTGCCGTAGTTCAAAAGGCGTCTTGGCCAGATGAAAAGATTGTTAAAGGAACCTTAGAAGATATTGGTGTTAAGGTAGCTGAATCTGGAATAAAGAAGACTGCCATGATAGTTGTGGGTGATGTGTTGGGAACAGAAAATATAACACCATCCAAACTCTACGACAGAAAATTCACCCATGAGTACAGAACAGCCCAATAACACCTTTAATTAAAATAATTGGGGAAAATAAAAAATTAAAACTCCCCAATAAATTCTATTTTTTACTATTTGGTTGTGGTGAATGCATATCCAAACAGGGATGATCCACTCGAACCTGATAATGCCCTTACACTGTTGGTATGTAAAATAACTGTATACTGTGTGGCCCTTGCCAGTATGGTTCGTGGTTTTATGTATAATGTGCTGCCTGAAATATACACATCAAATAATTTATTACCCCATTTATTTGTAAGTGAAATTAGTGACTTACTTCCCAATTTTATGGGTACATTATAGGTAATTTTAATCACAGTATTTAATGGAACCCTGAATGCATTTTTAACTGGACTCGTACTTGTTACTGCTAGTTTTGGATAGATCTTAATCGAGGTTGAGATTGATTGGGAATTCACTGTAGCTCTTATTGTAGAGGTTCCAGTATGTCGAGCTGTGAATGTTGTGCTAGATAAACCATTCTTCGTGGTGCTGACTACGGGATTTAGAATTCCCAATGAATCACTGCTAAATCCTACAATAATTCCATCAATGATATATTTTCCACCGTATAATGGGCTTGTGTAAACTCCTTTATTGTTATATCTAAGATTTAACACAATTTTTGAGGTAGAACCAACAATTATTTTGTTGTAATTGGAATTTAAACGTAGGACGATCCATGGGTTGAAGTTGAATAAACCATAGATCCTTTTTGGGACACCGCTTGATCCCCACCAATTATTTAATGCATTGATGGCTCCTGAAGTGTCTGGACTGTATACTTGATAATAATTTCCAATTAAACTGTTTAAATTAAACTTAGCTGCCTTGTAACTACTGAATGAAGCACCAAAAAGATTATTTGCAAAACTGTTACTTATAACAGTGTTTCCCGTACTTGTAATTGTAAGTCCAGCAACATGATTGCTAAGCATAGCATTTTTAGTTATATAACACCCTGAACCCGTGATTATTAGTCCGGTTTCCGTATTGTATTTGATTAAATTGTTGTTAAAGGTTGAATAGGGGCTTGCACTATTGATTCCATTACCATTGGAGGTTAACTCATTAAAACTGATGACATTGTGATCTGCATTTGTAGATTTTTGTAGTGTCATTCCTATGATGTTGTACTGTAGTATGTTATGAACAATGGTACAGTAGGTTCCTATTACAAAAATTCCACTTCCGACATTGTTTTTCATGGTGTTTCTACTTATTGTCACATGATTTCCGACGGATATTAGTGCATGGAATGTGTTGAAGGACATGATATTGTTGGAAAATGTTGTGTAGTTACTTGCACTGCTTACTCCTGCAACATTGTAGTTTATGACATTGTTGCTAACAACATTAAAATCTTTACTGCTGAATCCTGCCAAGGTTATTCCACTGTTGCCGTTGTATGAAATGATATTATTTATTATTTTGTTGTATCGTCCGGTGATATCAAATCCACTTACAATGTTCTGTGCAACTATGTTGTTGCTTATTGTACTGTTACTTATACGGAGCCAAAATCCATTTTTATTTCCTGTAAGTGTATTTCCATTGATAATATAGCCGCTGGGTATGTCCATGTGGAACTGTTGTATTGCAATTCCATCTTCTGCTCCTGTTACTGTGTTGCCTATTATTGTCATTAACCTTGAATCTGCTGTTGAATATATTCCTACACCTGTTAATCCAGTACTGAGAACTTTATTGTTTGAAACTAGGTTGTTTTCACTGTTGTAGTTGAATAGTATTCCATTTAGGAAGTTATGTATAACATTTCCAGATATTGTGTTAAATGTGCAGAATCCATATTCAAAACTGATACCATTTCCAACTGCAGGATTTACTCCAGTTATTATGTTTCCAATTACTTTTGAGTTGTTCATTGGTCCGTAGAATTGTATTCCAACTAATGAAGCTTCATTTATTTTGTTTCCAGAAATAATACAATTATTTGCATTATTTATCACGATACAATAGCTACTCTTTGATAATGTGAAATTTTGAATAGATGTACCGGCACCTTTAGGGTTAACAGTAAAAACAGCTGAATTTGGATTAATTGCCTCTACATTAACATTTCCATGGGCTTTTATATTGACTTTTTTGTTTACAGCTATACTTTCCTTGTAGGTGTAGGGATTATTGTTGTCGTCATAAACATTTATGTTATCTCCTGATGCTGCGTTGTTAACAGCAGTTTGTATACTCTGCCCAGGAAGTACAGTTACATTAGCAGCCTCTGTGGATTGTATGAATGTAAAGCAAAAAACTAAAAATAATGTACATATGATTATTTTTTTTATCATATTTCTTCACCAACTACTACTAAGTTATGTTTTTTTTGATTTATAATACCTTTCAACCAGTTAATACCCCTGGTAACGAGAATTAATATTATTATATCAAAGAATTCATTATACGATGCAATTGTCCTTGAAACAGAACTAACACTACCAGAAGTTTCGCAGACAGTTATCATAACAAGGCCTGAAGGAAGAACACCCAAACTTTCAAAGGAAGCTATTTCTAAACTTGCTGAACACGAAGCAACCATGTGCATCTTTTTAGGTGTGCATATGATTGAGATGTGGTGAGGGATCATTTAACCCACTACAACAGTGCAACTCCTGTTGCCGTTGTTCAAAAGGCATCATGGCCAGATGAAAAGATAGTGTGCGGAACCCTTGATAACATAGCATCCAAGGTAGCTGAATCTGACATTAAAAAAACAGCCATGCTAATGGAGGGTGATGTGTTGGGAACAAAAAATATCACACCATCAAAACTCTAAGACAAAAAATTCACACACGAATACAGAAAATCACAATGAGTCACATTGTAAGAACATTACGGGGTGATAATAATTTTTATACTACCCCAAATTTTTTGTTAGATACTTCCATTGGAAAATATATGCTCAATATCAGCATTTTTTAAACTATGAAAATAACCCATAAATGGTTAATAACTCTCCATAGAACCTATATTAATATTTACAGTTTTAAAACTATTTCTTTTTTAAAATAAGAATCTAAATAATAAAAATAGATATGGAAAAGACCCATTATCTGTCCATTATCATGAGAAAATTTATTAGCTATATTTTTAATTAATCTACCCCTGATTATAAACTCGGGATAAAGTATACACTGGTAGCTATCGGTACATCGATTCCAGGTTCGTACTGATTCATAAGTATTCTTTCACCTACTTTTCCCTTGAAAAAATAAGTCAAAACAACAGAACCGTCAGTGTTTGGGTAAATTGAGTAACCAAGCAATTTTACATAATTTTTATTGTATACTGGTTCACAACGAAAGTCTGCTGAAGGATTAGTAACAGTGATTTTTATATCATTTACCATATAATTTTCAGTTAATTTTGTTGCACTAGCACCACCCATCATAGCAAGACACATTATTGCCATCATCATTCCGAACAATTTTATTTTCATATAAAATCATCTCCCTTTAATGAATTTTTAAGATATAATTTATAATTGAAAAGTTTAAACATATAAAATTTGTTATTGTTAAGATTTTCAAGCCATTTGGGGTCATGATCTTCTTTAGCGCTTCAAGGTTCTTTGTAGATATAAAGTTAAAATATCTAGTTTATACCAATAGTTTATGGTAATTCTTATGGAATTTCGTTCTGGTATGAAAATTTCGTACTAATTTTTAGAAAAAAATATTATTAGCATTCCCGAGTTTAAATATGAGAAATAAAAATAAGTAAAACACACAAAATACTCGTTAAAATTCAAAATAAGTAGATATTGATGATCTTTCTACCATTTTTTCATTTGTTGGTAATTAATTTAGCTAATGAACACAGCTATTAAATTATTTTGGCAAAAATGTTGAAATAATGAATTTTTAAGAGTTTAAATAACTCATTTTGTAAAAAAAAACTATATAAAATAAATAAAGAAGTAGAATATAAATTGTTTACAATCCAAATTTTAATTTAAGAGATATTAAAACCTATTTTCCCCTTATTTTTGTTGAGTTCGATTCTGATACTTTAGTATATTCATTTGCATTACTGAAATTCATTTGATCGTTGTAAAAACTCTGGAACATTGTTTCATTAAAATCAAGAAGTTCGTAGATGTTTGGGTGGTAAAAATCAGGCGGATAAATGATTTTAAGATCAATTTGAACAGATTTTGGCATGGCATTTGATCTTAAAGCCATTTTATATTTACTCCCATCTACAGTTTTAAATTTTCTGAGTGCCTCGGATTGATCTGGACTCAGTTCCTTATGATCCTCATCCACAAATTGGAAAAAAAAGGTATTATTTTTCAGTATCTCCTTAGTTTTTGTTTCTAACATGATATCCCCAATAATCATTTAAAATCCAAATTCACCCTAATCCAACTTAATACATATATTGCTACTTTAAAGTAAATAAATTTTTCTATCACTTACATGGTTGTTACCATTATACTAAAGTTTAAGATTCAATTTAACACAATATCTGCGTCATGATACTTGTTAAAGAAAAATAGTTAAACAAAGCAGCTTTAATGAGGATTAACAACAATTGAAGAGTAGTTAAATAAATTTAGGATATTATGAAGGTTTTATAATTAATAATTAGTTCTTTAAAAAAAGAGTAAGTTTCGAAATAAAAAAATATGGAATTTGAAGGGATTTAACAGGTTATCCCTTCTAAAATTTATTCAATTTTTAAAGTAGTTCGTCCCTTAGATCTATGGTGTCTACCAGGTCTGGTCCTGTAGATATGATGGTTACAGGTACTCCTGTTTCTCCTTCGATCTCTGCTACGAAGTTTTTAACTTCCTGTGACAGTTGTGAGTAGTCCTGCACACGTTCGCAGTTCGGGAATATTCTGTCCACACATGTTAGTGCTATTTGTGTTGCTCCGTTTATCATGCAGGATTCCTTTGCAAGTTCCATGTCAAAGGTTCCAACACGGCGCCTTCTTCCTGTGACTGTACCGTACTCTTCAATGTCAAGATCTTCAGCCTTTTGTTGTGATATTTCTGTTTTAAATGGTCCTTCTCCCACCCTGGTTATGTAGGATTTAAATACCACTATCACATCATCCACCCTGGTGGGCCCTATACCCACATCTGCAGCAGCCGAACTTGCTGTTGTGTCCTTACTTGTAACATAAGGGTAAGTTCCGTAGTAAAGTGATAATCCGAATCCCTGTGATCCTTCCACAAACACTTCCTTTCCCTCATCAAGTGCTTCGTTAATTTCAGTTGGCACATCTGCTGTGTAGCCCTGCATTTCAGGAATGTCTCCAGCAAGTTTTGCTGTTCTCATTACCCTGTCGGAATTAGCTGGTCCACATCCACTTCCTGTACTTCCAATTTTTTTGGATAGATAATCTGAAGCCCTGTCCTGTTCCTTGTGTTTAGGTTCTATTATTGCACTTCTGAAATCTGCAAATGTCCTGTTTTTAACTTGGTACTTGTTCAGGTAGTCGAGTTCATGATGGAAAACTTCTGGATCCACCAATACTCCGGCTCCGATCAATAATCTTGCACCGGTGTGTACAAAACCCGACGGTATCATTCTTAGCCCATACTTTTCGCCATTAAATTCTACAGAATGTCCTGCATTGGGTCCAACACCCGCTCTTGCTATGATATCTGGTTTATCGTTGTAACAGAGGTAGGTAATACATTTGCCTTTACCTTCATCACCCCATCCTCCGCCAACTAATACGTTACATGTCATCTCAAACTTCTCCTTAAAAGCTAATTCCTAACCTCTTTTATATTGTGAATGATTTAATAAAAACCTTTCCATGGATAAAAATTTGAAGAAAAAATCTAAGAAAATAATGATCCAAATCACCACCCCTGATAATTAAATTTCAATGGATAAAAGGTCTTTTAAAACCCTTTTAAAGTCTATTTTCCGCCGACTTTTTTGTTTATTATCCTTTCAAATAGATCTGGAGTGTATTTTCGCTGCAGGGCTATGAGTATGTGTTCATCCAGGGCTTCTTCCAAAACTTCGGTGTCTAATTTTTCCTGGTTGTTTCTTATCCTCACTGCCTGTGCAATTTGTGCAACATCCCTTGCATGTGCAAAGGTTGGTTTGAGTTGTTCTCCACCCATGGTCATGGGTATGTAAACATTTTTAAATCTTTCAAGCACTGCTTCATCGTAGTCTTCTCCCATGGCATCTAGGTTTCTTTGGAAAACCTCCACTATTTCGTCGGGTGTTGGTGCTGTTAGGAATATGTGCATTGGTGCACGTCTCAGGTGTGCTTCGTCAACTATGTTTATGTCCAGGTTGGTTGAGAGAACTGGTATGAACATGGTGTGGACAATGACAGGTGCACCTTTGATGTAAATAACATCCTTCTTGTTCTCAAGGGGCACTATCATCCTGTTTAAAAGTACGTTGTGATCTTCTTTCTGTCTTCCAAGGTCGTCTAAAAGTAAAATTCCACCGTTGGCCTTGATTATAGGGGATGTTTCATAAACTCCCTTGTTTGGGTTGAAGTTGGTTTCAAGTTTTTCTGTTGTGAGTTCTGATCCTGTGAACACGAATGGAGCGTAAACCTTAACCCACCTTGGATCATCTGGTTGTTCAGGACATTTTTTATGGAAATCTGGATCGTAAAGTTGTATGACACTCCCACTGAATTCTATGAATTTGGGTATGAGAATTGGGGGTAGGAGATCCGACATTTTACTGGTTAGGAATGTTTTTCCTGTTCCAGGTGCACCGTAGATGAAAAATCCTTTACCACCTATGGCTGATGCAATTAAAGTATTTTTAGCATCTGCCACACCCACCACATCGTCCAGAGCATTGTCAATGACTGACTTTGGTATTTTAAGTGGAAATCTGCCTTGTACTTGGGCTCCCATAATTGTGAAGTACTCATCGTATGCAACAGGTGCTATTCCCACGTATGGGTTTTCCTGCATTACTTGAAGAGCCTTTTCCCGTCCCTTGATTTTGATGGTGAATTCCACGCTTGGGAAAAGGAATCCTCCACCTGTTTGTCCACACATGCCCTCCTTGTCCAGTTTTTTTAGTACCTCTTCGAGTATGTCCACATGCAGACCTGTGATCTCATGTATCTGATTGACTACGATGGTTCCGTAGGTTGATATTATCTTGAGTACCAGGTTTTTTATGAATGCTTCGGATATGTCGATCTCAACCATTGATTTAGGTTCTTCCAATAGTTGGAACATCTTCTTCATTCTTGAATCATGATAATATTCACTTACTTCATCCATATTATTTAACCCTCCCAAGTTATCTAAAAAAAGGATAGATCATGGTTTTAACCAGTAAATCCGGGATTTAACTTTTTTTAGTTAGTTTTTAATAATTCTAATTGTTTTAATATTCCAGATTTGTTTAATGGTCTCTGAAACTATTTCTTCTACTTTAAAGTTTATTTCACACCCTATTAAGAATTGATGGAAATTTATGTGATAATTCTCACCGATTTTCAGCTTATTTTTAAGGGGAGTTACTATCGTAGCAAAGTTTTATATACCAAAACAATTAATTATGTAATATATTACCTATACATGTAATATATTACCAATTGATGAGGTCATAAATAAATGGACAAAAAAATAGTGTACATAAACTCAATCGCAGTAGCCCTTTTAGCAGTAGCAGCAACATTATCCGGGCTCTTCATGAAAAATCTTTACAAACACGATACCAACTCCATAGTTTCACAGATGATGGGTCAAGACATAGTAACCCTACTCGTAGCAGTTCCCCTACTCTTAATATCCATATATCTGATACATGGAAATTCTATGAGGGGCAGGTTGATATGGATGGGAACACTCTTCTACTTCACCTACACCTACGCATCAATGTCATTTCTCGCATCCTACAACCAGCTATTCCTTGTTTACGTGGCAATATTCTCAATATCCATGTACACATTACTAGGAGAACTCGTAACAACTAAATTCACAGGTTTAAAATCAAAATTTAACCCAGGAAAACTAACCAAGATCACTGCATCCTTCCTAATATTCATTGCACTCATGCTTAGTTTGATGTGGCTTAAACTCATCATAGACTCAATCATCACAGGAACAGCACCAGCAGCACTTGAAGGTTACACCACACTGGTTATTCAAGCACTTGATCTCGGTGTTCTAGTGCCATTTGCCATAATATCAGCAGTTCTACTCCTTAAAAACAATGAATGGGGCTACATCCTCACATCCATATTCCTAATAAAAGCCACACTCATAGGAACAGCCATACTTTCCATGATAGTGTTCATGGTTTTAAATGGTGTATACGTGGATCCCGGGCAGATAATCATATTCACAACCATGACCATCCTGGGAATTTTAGTTGCATTCGGATTTTACAGAAAAATAAATGGAGAACTAACATGAAAAATTCTGATGAACTCATGGCTGAACATGCAGCCGGTCCGAGGTTAGACATGGAAAAATACATCTTGGTGGTACTGTTTTTAATTCAACAGCGCTGGACCTATACCATAAACCATGAATTTAAACGTGACAACATAACCACCAAGCAGTGGCTAATGTTAATAGTTCTATCAACAGCCTTCGAAACACCACCATCAATGCAGGAAGTGGCAGATGCCATGAGCATTACACATCAAAATGTTAAGCAACTGGCAGTAAGATTGGAGTCCCAGGGATTCATCAAAATAGAAAGGGATCCCAAGAACAAAAGAATACTCAGACTCGTGCCAACAGAAAAGTCCAATGAATATTGGGCCAAAAGGGAATCTGATCATGCCAGATCAATCCAAGAATACTTCAAAGACCTGAACAACGAAGAGGTTTTATCACTCTTCCAAATAATGGGCAAACTCGAAAAATTATCAGGACAAATGTACCTGGAAACAAAAAACCAAAAATAGGGGGAATAAATTAAATGAAAGCACTTGTTATATACGGATCCCGATACGGAACAGCAGAGGAAATTTCAGAAAGGATCATAGACATATTACAGAAAGAAAATGTGGATGTTGACCTAATAAATTCTGAGAAATCCCAATCCGTAAAAGTTGAAAACTACGACCTGGTGGTGGCTGGCAGTGGAATTAAAATGGGTAAATGGACTAAAAATACCCTTAATTTCCTTAAGAAAAACAGGAAAGAACTTTCCAATCGTAAAGTAGCATTGTTTGTAAGTTGTGGTGCTGCAAACCAGGAGAAAAACCGGGCAGAAGCACAAGAAAAGTACTTGGATAACATTGCAGCCAAGTACCTTGACACAGAACCAGTTGCAAAGGGACTCTTCGGCAGTGTTTACGATCCAAACGCAGATCATGGCCTCCTTTACAAATTAATTAAAGGAAGCATTGAAAAGGAAATGATAAAAATGGGCCAAGACCCCACACAGAAACACGACTATAGGGATTGGGACTACATTAACCAGTGGACGATAGATTTAATTAAATAAATCTAGAGCACCGAGTTTTAATATAAACCATTTTTATTTTTAGTATTTAGTATTTAGTATTTAGTATTTAGTATTTAGTATTTAGTATTTAGTATTTAGTATTTAGTATTTAGTATTTAGTATTTAGTATTTAGTATTTAGTAAAAACTTATTAGTTTTTAGTTTTTACTGATTTAGTAAGTCGAGAGTAGGAAAAAAATTTTTTAGATCCAAAATATACAGTCCACAAAATAAATTATAGCCACAAACAGCATCATATATAGTAATACTATTTATTAATTTATAATTACTAACAATCAACTTTACTCCAAGTATATTTCATAAATAATTAAAAACTATTTATTAAAAACTAAAAACTTTTTATAGGTTTCAACTTAATAATAGTGGAGAGAATTAGAAATGAGTGAAGTAATAGGAATCATAAATCAAAAAGGTGGAGTGGCTAAAACCACAACCGCAATTAACTTAGCTGCAACCCTAAATCAGAAGGGTAAAAAAGTTTTGCTCGTGGACGTTGATCCCCAAGCAAACGCAACAACAGGTCTCGGTATAGACAAAACCAACCTAGAATTTTCAATAAGGGACGTACTCCTAGAAGAATGTGAAATCCAAGATGCAATAATATCCACAGATTACGAAGGTTTAGATGTACTGCCAAGTAACCTAGGGCTGAGCAAACTAGAAAAACAGTTAGCAGGTGAAACAGCACCAGAATACATACTCAGAAGATACCTAGAAACAGTCTACGATGATTATGACATGATCATAATTGATTCACCACCAACACTTGGAAGATTAGCCTACAACGTACTAGTTGCAAGTGACAGTGTCATAATACCTGTACAAACAGAATACTACGCTATGGAAGGAGTAGTTGATCTGTTGGATGCAATTAAAGAAGTTGAAGAAAAGCTCTACAGTGAAACTGAGATTAAAGGTGTACTTCTAACCATGCACGATAAGAGGGAAAAGTTAACCAACGAAGTAGCAGCCCTTGTACAGGAGTACTTTAAAGACCAGATGTTTAAAACCATCATCCCAAGAAACGCCCCAGTAAAAAGAAGTGCAGCAGATGGAGTGCCCTGTGTAATAAAATACCCTGAAAGCACTGGTGCCATTGCCTATCTCAAATTTACCGACGAATTTCTGGAGAGGATCTAAAGATGAAAGAAAATAGTGTAATTTCACGATCACCCCTACAGGAACGGGCCAAAAGAGAGACCAAATCAAACAAACCAAAAAAACAGCAAGTTGATGTAGATGAAACCATAGTGAAAAAGGTGTTTAAGAAGATCGATAACAAACCACGCCTGGCATTTTGGGATCATGAATCTGCAGCAGTTCTGCACTACCTCAAAGAAACACAGCCCAACTTCAGCATGAGCGCAGAAACAGCAAAGTTAATGAGAAAGGCAATTAAAGATGAACATCCAGATATTTGGCGTGCAGTGACAACTCAACTCAGAGACAACAAGTTAGATCCACAAAAGAACAAAGAATAAAAAGTTTTAAGTTTCTAGTAAATAGTATTTACTAAAAACTTTTAACAAAATTTTATAATCCAAAAATATTTTTTTATTTTTATCTTTGACATTAAAAACTAGATCTTCAAGTTTTGAATTCTATTTTAATAAAATAATAGTATCTGAACATCAATAAAATTTTCAAGAAATTTTCTAAGTTTTTTATTCTTAGAACTCTTATCTATAAGTTGTAAATTTTAGATTAAGAGTCAAAGTAAAGATGTCAATGTGAAAATCTTTCAGTAATAGTATAATGTTTTTAGTATTTACTAAAAAGTTTCTACTAAAAACTTTTTATTTTTTGTTTCTAAAAGTTGATTGAGGTATAAGTTTTAAAAATAGGAGTATGTCGTTTAAAAAGAAAATGAAAGAATTTAGAGTGAAAGTTTGGAAATTCTTTCCATGGCTTCCTTGGTATTTTCTAGTGTGTTGAAAGCTGTTAACCTTAGGTATCCTTCACCGCTTGGTCCGAATCCAACTCCAGGTGTTCCAACCACATTTGCTTCTTCGAGTAAGAGATCGAAAAAGCTCCAGGAATCCATGTTTTCAGGTGTTTTGACCCATATGTAGGGTGAGTTAACTCCTCCGTACACATCAAGACCCAATTCTTCCATGCTGTTTTTAATGATCTTAGCATTTTCCAAGTAGTAGTCTATATTTTCTTGGATCTCCTTCTTGGCTTCGTCGGTGTAAACTGCTTCTGCTGCCTTTTGCACAGGGTAGGATACGCCGTTGAATTTGGTTGTTGTCCTCCTATTCCAAAGTGAGTTTAGATCGTGTTTGTTACCCTCTGAATCCACTGCTTTAACCTGTTTTGGAACCACAACAAATGCACATCTGGTACCTGTGAATCCAGCGTTTTTGGAGAAGCTCCTAAATTCTATGGCCACATCTTTAGCACCTTCAATCTCGTAGATACTCCTTGGTATATCATCTTCTGTTATGTATGCCTCGTAGGCTGCATCGAAGAGTATGATTGCATCATTTTCACGTGCATATTCAACCCATTTTGCAAGATCTTCCTTTTTAAGAGCTGTTCCTGTTGGGTTGTTGGGGAAACATAGGTATATGAGATCCACGGGAGATTTAGGGAGTTCTGGTATGAAGTTGTTCTCTGCTGTTGATGGCATGTAAACCACCCCTTCGTACCTTCCACTGTCTTGTATGGATCCTGTTCTGCCTGCCATGACGTTACTGTCCACATATACCGGGTAAACCGGGTCTGTTACAGCAATAACATTGTCCAATCCAAATATTTCCTGGATGTTAGCGGTGTCACATTTGGCTGCGTCGCTTATGAAAACTTCATCTATGTCGAGTTCAATTCCCCGTGACTTGTAATCATTTTCTATGATGGTATCTATTAAGAAGGAGTAACCTTGTTCTGGTCCGTATCCCATGAAGGTTTCGGAGTTTCCCATCTCAGTAACTGCTTCATTAAATGCCTTGATAACTGCCTTTGGCAGGGGTTTGGTAACATCCCCAATACCCATTTTAATTACCTGTGCATCTGGATTTTCAGTTTGAAATTTTTCAACCCTTCGGCTAATTTCAGCAAATAAGTAGCTACTCTCTAAAAGAAGGTAGTTTTCATTGATTTTAACGGACATTTTCATTAACCTCTATAAATTTTTATTTTAATCTTACTATAAATAATTCCAAGAAATTTGGATTTTATAAATTATTATATCTACTAGTTTTAAGTACGTACTTGGTTTTATTTGTGTGCAAAGTAGAACCTGATCTTGGTGTAGGTTACCTCATCCACCCTTGCAAATCCTATTCTTTCAAGTTGAACCACATCGTCCACCTCAAGTTGAGATGCTGATTTTTCTATGAAGCCCTTCTTAAGGGTTGCATCTGGCATCATGATCTCTGCCTCTATTGCATCCTTCACAGGCACCCACTGCACTATCATTGCCTTAGCTTTTTTCGCATCTTCCAAGTCACTGCTGTGGTACATGGTTTTTCCATTTTCAAAGCTTAGGTTGATACCGTCCATGAGTCTGATAACACCGTTTTCACCTGTTTTTGTGATGTCCTCCATGGTGATGTAGAGTTCAGGTTCGATCATGAGTTTTCTCATTCCACGTTCTGGATGGTCAGGGTGTAGTGGTCTTTCAACGAGTTTTTGTTCTGATTCTGGTAGGTTTTCAACTATTACACGGGTTGGATTGTCCACCAAGAAGTATCTGTTGGATGTTTCTTCGAGTATCTGTCTGTTTAATCCGTAAATCTTCTTCCATGAAACAACTGCATCGCTGATTTTGGGCCCGATTTCCATGATAAGTTCCTTTATGGCTTCGGGTTTTATTCCACGTCTGGCTATGGCCCTTATGGTTCCGAGTCTTGGATCGTCCCATCCAAGGTACTGTCCGTTGTTTATTCCTTCTCGTGCCTTGGATGTGCTCAGGGCAACATCCTCCATTTTGAGTCTGCCGTAGTGTATGAACTCTGGTATTTTCCATCCGAAGTGGTTGTACATGTAGCTCTGTTTTTCACTGTTGGCTAGATGATCCTTTCCCCTTAACACGTGGGTCACTCCCATGAGATGGTCGTCCACAGTCACAGAGAAGTTCATCATTGGGTAAATCTTGTACTTGTTTCCTGTTCGTGGATGTTCTTCATTGACCACCCTCATTGCAACCCAATCTCTTATTGCTGGGTTTTTGTGTGTTATGTCTGTTTTCACCCTTAAGACTGCTTCTCCCTCATCCATTTCTGGCATTTGCTTCCAGAGTTTCATGCTTGCCTCTGGTGATGTTTCACGGCATGGGCATGGTTTGGCCTGATCCTTGAGTGTCTTGAAGTCTGCTCCGTTACATGTGCACATGTATGCTTGTCCAAGTTCGATGAGTTTTTCTGCGTACTCGTAGTAGATCTCCATCCTGTCACTTTGGATGTACTTCTCCTGCCATTCAACTCCCATCCACTTCAGGTCTTCCTCCATCATATGGTAAGCTTCAGGATCAACCCTTCGAGGGTCTGTGTCTTCAACCCTAAGAATTAGCTTACCACCGTAGCGTTTAACATATTCATTGTTTAATATAACTGCCCTTGAATGTCCTATATGTAGGGGGCCTGATGGATTTGGTGCAAATCTGAGCACAACTTCCCCATCCACATTTGGAAGTTCTGTGAAACCCTTCTGCTCCACAGGTTTTTTCTCCTTCATACCACCCAGTTTATCGAGTTCAGCTACCTGTTCATCAGTTCCCATAGAGTTAACTTTTGAAACTAACTGTGCAGCTAACTTAGAAACTGTTTTAGCCTCAGATCTTAGCTCAGGATTGCCTGCCATGATGGAACCTATGACTGCACCGTTACTTGCCTTGCCCTTGTGTTTAACTGCATTCATAAGTGCATTTTTGTATACAATTTCTTCAATATCATTAATGAAAACCAACTCCAAATTTAATTAGTTACAAATAAAAAATTGTTGTTAAGAAAAATATTTCGTTCATCCATTTCTAAGACTACGAAGTTACTACCATACTTTTCACTTCTCTACTTCCCCTTTTTTTGTGAACATTCACAATATCTATCAATACACTAATTTGAATTTATCCCCAGCATACCTAACGAAATTTGAATTTCATAGAGGTATTCGTACCATGAGTATTTGGATAGTGATCAAGTGGAGTTCCCAATGACGGATATGGCTAACTTATTGGATCTGCAGGGTTCGGGATCGTATCTTAAAAAAAAGGATGTTTGTAGAAAAAAATGAATTTTTGGACTCTAAATAAATTTTCAGGGTTTAATGTCCTGATTCAAGGTTTTATCCCCTCAGTTTTTCCTTGAAATCATGAACATGGGCAATAAATTCTATTTACTGTAAAACCCTTTGAATATATTTTTTTTAATGAATCCTTTCAACCACGAAGTCTGCGATCATGGAAAGTGATTCTTTGGCTTCGGAATCTGGAAGTTCATCCAGTAGACTCTTTGCTGTGTTGATGTTGTCGAGTGCTATGTTCTTTGCGTAGTCTATTGAATCGTATTTGTTGAAGAGTTCTAGGGCTCTTGTAACGTTGGTGTCATCTTCAGCTTCAAGGATTGATATTAACTCTTTTTTGTCCTCAGGTGATGCCTTTGATAATGCGTTTACAACCATGAGTGTCATTTTACCTTCGACTACATCGCTTCCCACTGGTTTTCCAAGGTCCTGTTCATCGCTCATAACGTCGAGGTAGTCATCCTGTATCTGGAATGCCAGTCCAACCAGCCTTCCATATTCTGAGAGCAGTTCTACTTGTTCAGGTGTTCCTCCACCTATGATTGCTCCTGACTTGGTTGATGCTGCTATTAGTGCACCTGTTTTTTTGTAGATCATGTTCATGTAGGCTTCTTCGCTCACTTCGAAGTTTCCCTCGAAGCACATGTCCGATGCTTGGCCTTCACATATTTTTATACATGAATCCACCACTGTTTTTAGGGCTCCTACCACTCGTTCGTAGCTCACATTGTCTATTGGTGTTTCAAGAACTGTTTCAAATGCCTTTGAGAACAGTGTGTCACCTGCGAGTATGGCCATGGGTTCTCCCCACAACACGTGTACAGATGGTTCTCCCCTCCTCATATCATCTTCATCCATGATATCGTCGTGGATGAGTGAAAAAGTGTGGATGAGTTCCACTGCTGCAGCTGTTTTAAGAGCTTCTTCTGGAGCTCCTCCCACAGCTATTGCACTTAATACAACCATTGAAGGTCTGATTTTCTTTCCACCAGCTTTGATTAAATGTTGTGTTGATTTTTTGAGTTCTTCGGGATCAACAGTGCTGAGTGAGTTTTGAATTTCTTCGTCAATGTCACTAGAGTACTTCTTTAAAATGTCAACTACTTCCATTAAATTCCTCCATTAAACACCTGTGCCTGTCCATTACGTAATATATGAATGTCATTTCCTAACTTGTATCCTTCTTCTTCAGCCAGTTCTGTGTAAGCTGCTAGCATGTTTAGATTTCCATGTGAAGGTATTAGATGTTTTGGATCAAGCATTCTTATGAAGTCTCTGTGATCTTCCTTTCCTGCATGTCCTGACACATGTGCATTTGTAAATATTCTAGCACCACTAGATTTAAGTCTTCGCTCCATGAGGTTACGGTTGGCAATGTTCATTGGGTTTGGTATTACAGATGCTGAGATAACAACATTGTCTCCTGGCTTCACATTGAACATGGTTTTTCCATTTGCAATTCTCGGAAGCAGTGCATCTGGTTCTCCCTGATGACCTGTTGTAACTAGAACGTAGTCTGATCTGTTTTCATCTGCCCTTGCAAGTGCACGGTTCACAGCCTTTGGACTGCCATATATACTGGCACTCTTTGGAAGTTTTAGTATTCCCATGTTTTCTGCCATGGTACAGAATCTTTCCATGGACCTTCCAAGTAGGAGTATTTTACGTTTACTTTCACTTGCTATGTTAGTTATGGCCTGAATCCTTTCAATATGGGATGAAAATGTTGTTATTATCATTCCACTATCTTCTTTGAGTGGTTCTTCCATGATGTCCCTTAAAACGAGTCTTGCAACCTTTTCACTGTGAGTTTTAAGTTGATCATCCTCTGCTGCCCGGGTTGTGTCTATTATTGCTGCTAGAACACCTTTACGTCCCAGTTCTCTGAACCTCTGGTAGTCCGGTGGTGGTGAGAGTGTCTGGTGGTTGTCAAATTTAAAGTCGTTTGAGTATACGATGATACCCTCAGATGTGTGTAGTGCAGGTGTGACTGTTTGTGGTATACTGTGTGTTGTCCTCACAAATTCCAGTGTTATGTCTGGAGATATCTGCATCTTCTCTCCACTGTTTAGAACTTTGAGTGGATTGGTTACCTTGAACTTTCTTTCTCCCTTGATGGTTTTTTCTATTAAAGCCATGGTGTAGGGTGTTGCTATTAATGGGGCTTCGTATCTGTGGGCTAGTTTTGCCACTGCACCTATGTGATCCAGGTGTCCGTGGGAAAATACTATGGCCCTTACCTTTCCATCAACATCCTTCATCAGGGTGTCGTCAGGAATTATTCCCCTTTCTATAAGGTCTAAACTGTGCATTCTCGCTATGTCTGTGTCTTCGTGGATATGGATTCTGTCAAGGTGTATTCCCATGTCGAAGATGATAACATCTTCACCCACCTTAACGGCAGACATGTTTTTTCCAACTTCCTCGTATCCTCCAATAGCTATTACTTCAACGCTCATTCTACTGATCTCCTCGCGTATATACTGGTTTGGAATCCCCTTTCATTTAGCCATTCCCTTGTTTCTCCCTTGATTATAAGGTCTGATTTTTTAAGTTCGGCTATGTTAGAAGCTCCAACTAGGAACATTGCAACGCGGAGTTCCTCATTAAATTTATTTATTCTGTTTACTACTTCTTCGTGACCGGAGTAAGCATCTTTTAAGAGTGGAAGTGCAATTCCAACTGCATCTGCTCCTAATGCTATGGCTTTAGCAGCGTCTAATCCGCTTCTAATTCCTCCGGATGATATTACTGGTATCTTAACTGATTGACATACTTCTACTGTGCTTGCTGCTGTGGGTATTCCCCAGTCCCAGAAAGCATCACCCATGGTTCTGTCCTGGGCACGGTAGGTTTCAACTGCAGCCCAGCTTGTTCCGCCGGATCCTGCAACATCTATTGCACTCACACCTGCCTTTTCAAGGGTTATGGCATCTTCTGCTTTGATACCTGCACCCGTCTCCTTGGCTATGATTGGTGTTTCAAGTGTGCTTGTCATTTCTGTTATGGATTCAATATGTCCCCTTGCATCCACATCTCCCTCAGGCTGTATAGCCTCTTGAAGTGGGTTTAAGTGTACTGCAAGTGCATCTGCATCTATCATTTCTATGGATTTTTGGGCAAGTTCTATTTGCTGGCATCCAATGTTTCCGATTAAAAATGCATCGGGTGCTTCTTCCCTCACAACTGTGTAAGTTGATGTAAGTTCAGGGTGTTTAATTGCGGCCCTTTGACTTCCAACTCCCATTCCAATATTTAGAATTTTGGCAGTTCTTGCTAGTGTTCTGTTTATAACTGTGGCAGATGGATGTCCTCCTGTTATTGCAGATATTATGAAGGGTGAATCGAGTTTTTTTCCGAGCAGATCTATGGAAAGATCTATCTCTTTCATGTTCACCTCTGGAAGAGCTTTGTGGATGAGTTCAACATCACCCAGTCCAGTTTTCTTTCTGTACTCTACGTCACAATTTTTGCAAAGGAGTAAATGTTCTAATTTTCTGTCTGAAATCATTTTTTTATTCCTTCATGTTTTTTTTATCTAATTAGGGTTCCTATTTCTTTTTCACCATTTAAGGCACGTTTAATGTTATTATTAGTATTAGCATTGATTATTTCAGATTCTATTCCATTTTTAGCAATTTCAAGGAGTTCATCTATTTTGCCACCCATTCCTCCTGTGACGTCAACTGTTTTTGTTGAGTCCAGGGACAGAAGATCCTTTCTGGATCTTACGACCTTGATTAGCTCGGCATCTGGATTGTCCTTGGGATCTTGGTTGTAAACTCCATCCACATCTGAACCTAACACCACAAGTTCTGGTTTGAGGTTTTCTGCCAGATATTTGATGAGCTGATCACCGGATACAACTGCCATCTTGATCTTTTCATTTGCATCTAGCACAACATCACCATAGATAACTGGAACAAATCCTAGTTCTAGGTACTGTTTTATGAGATCTAGATCAGCCTTTATTATTCGTTTGTTTTCGGTTTTTATGAATGATGATGGCTGGATTGATACTGTGGCTATTCCCTGTTTTTGCAGGTGTTCACAGACCATGGCATTTAAATCTTTTACAGAGTTTTGTGTCTTTGAAAATCCCTGTTTCTTTCTTTCAAGTTCTTTTTTCGAATTAATCTCGGCCCCAATTTCATATTCTTTGGCATAAAGATGGCCGTATGAACCTGCTCCATGAACTACTATGAGGTTTTCATATGATGATTCTGAAATTTCTCTACATATCCTGGTTAAATTTTCTGTGTCCAAGGTAGGTTCTGATGCATTTTTACGGGTTATAACGCTTCCACCGAGTTTTAGTATTATCAATTAAGCACCGTTTTTAGCTTTGTTTTTTCACTATTATTTTTCTTGTCTGGATCATGTGGATCCACCACTTCTTTGAGGAAATGTTTTCTGATCTAAACCATGTTCTTACTGGCTCTTAACCAGAATTTTGGTCCTCAAACCTTTTGTTTGGGATTAGTTTGATTAAGGTTTTTTAATTCCTTGGTTTCTCTAGTCTTACTCCTTCGTGTGCCACATTTATTTGGAATGCCCTTTCAAACTGGTTTATACTTGATACAACTTCTTCTTCGCGTCCTGGGCAGTAAGCTATCATGCTTCCCCCACCACCTGCACCTGTAAGTTTTGAACCCATGGCTCCTTGATTTCGGGCGGTGAATACCATTTTTGATAGTTCCTCTGTGTTCACTCCTAGGGCATCGAGTAATCCCTGGTTTATGTTCATGAGTAGTCCTATGGTTTTATGGTCACCCTTGATTATGGCCTGTCTTGCACCGTTTGCAACTGCTTCCATCGAGTCAAGTATGGGATTGATCACTTCGGGTCTTGCATCTTTTTTTTGTCTGACCAGTTTAACCAGTTCTCCTGTGTTTCCCCGGGTAGATGTGTAACCTATCACTATGGGAAGTTCGTGAGGAATTTCTAGTTTGACTAGTTTTTGTGGTTGTTTTGACAGGTATATTACTCCGCCGTATGTACTGAGTGATGTGTCTATGGGACTCGCAGCTCCTTGTACATCTAGCTCAACTTGATGGGCAAGATTTGCCATGGTTTCATTTGTGAGTGTAATTTGGTTGAAGCTTGCTGCAGCCATTATGGTAGCTACCGTAACTGCTGCTGATGATCCTAGTCCGGCTCCAATTGGTATGTCGAGCCTTACATCAACCTCAACAGAATCCTCTGTTTTGGCCTTTATAAGTGCTTTAAGGATGTATTCAAGAATTCCCCTCTGCATACCACTTCCATTTTCAAGTTGGATGGTGCGATTTTTAAGGTCTAAAAATCCTGACACTCCAAGATCTCCAACTGTAACATGGGTCAGATGATCTTCACGTTTGGATATGGTTACGTATGCTCTCTTATCTACTGCAGCTGCTATTGCGGGTTTGCCATAAACCACGGCATGTTCGCCGAACAGTATGGTTTTTCCTGGTGCAGATGCTGTAACCTGTCTTGAATCTAACATGGTGGATCAGTGAGTTTTTCTGAACTTTTACACTAATATTTGTTGTAACTGTTTAAACCATGAAAATCCCTTTGAAGAGATTCTAAGTCTTAAACTAATCTATTTAATTATGTTCAATCTATTTTTCATGTTCAATCTTATTTTATAATTCTGTTTTGATGGGTTTAAATTGAAATGATCGTGAAATTTATTAATGATTTCATTATACAGACTCGTTATCTGGGAATTTAATTTCCCTTTGTCCTTATGAGTCCTGATTATTTGTATGTCTTATGTAACCCTCTTTGGATCGTATCTTATACTGATTAATCATATCCGTGATCCAAATTTAATGGATTAACTTTTGTACTATTTATCTGAATACCATTGATGCGTAGGCAACTACTGAACTGTTGTCTCCTGTGGTGTCTCCGCTTGTGGCGTATTTTTTTAGTTCGGATGAGTTTGCTCCCATCTGTTTTACTGCCACGAGTGTTGCTGCCACTGGACCATATCCACACATGGTTACGTTTTGTTCTGCTACCACATTCATCATGCGTTTTTCATCCATTGCTTTTATGGCTTCTATTACCTGCATATCCTGCATGTATGCCTGTTTTTTTGGCTGGTAGTGTGTAAAGTCCGTGCTTGCTATCACAATTACGTCTCTATCTAGTTCTTTTGCAGCCTGTGCAATTGAAACACCTATCTCCAACGATGTTTGGAGGTCCTGCATCCACATGGTTACTGGTACGAATTTGAAGTCTGGATCTAGGTACTGGAGAAACGGCAGTTGTACTTCTGCACTGTGTTCCCTTAGGTGTGCATCTGGATTTGAGTCCATAATTCCTGTTTTTTCTATGAGCAGATCTGCGAAGGTTTCATCTATCTCCACGTTTCCAAGTGGTGTTTCCCATGATCCTTGGTTCATGGTTGAAACTCCTGATCCCAGTCCTGTGTGGTTTGGACACAGTACTATGAATGTTTCTGGAAATCCATCCTCGGCTATGTCATGGTAGCTGTGTGCTGCCACTGGCCCAGAGTAGATGTAGCCTGCGTGGGGTGTTACAACACCCTTAATAGTTCTTTCGTTCCCAATATCAGGAATACTTCCAGGACCTAAATTGTGCTTAAAGCACCATTCTATTTGTTTTCTAAGCATATCAGGGTCTTTTTCATAAAAAATTCCTGCTACAGCAGGTTTTCTTATCATTTACACACCTTCTTCTAGCTTTAAATCTTAAACAAATATCCTATTTAAATCAAATTACTACTTTTGAAAGTTCTGAATTGTTACAAATATTGATTTTACTTTACTTGTTTGGGTTTCAATCCTGCTCCATTTGGAATTTGTATGGATTAAATGTGAACTGATCCTAATCCAAAAAATTTTGTTTGGACTAAGAATCTAATGATCGTGAAATTTTTGATAAATATTAAATTTTATATGTTTTAACTGGTTCAAAAAGGTTTCTTTTCCTTTTCAAGTTGTATTACTTCTCATATTAAAATTTCATGTTTTTTATGAAATTTTAAATTCCCAATTTTATGATTGGGTTTTTTGGATCCATCTCAACAGATCCTGCTGCATGATCTTTCTTTGATCATTCAATTATTTGAATTTATAAGTTAGTGGTTAATAAAAAAATTATTTTTCATTGACCTTGTAATTTAAAAAATGACAAATTTCACAAAAAGAATCTAAATCAGTTTATCCCTGAAAAATTCTATGTAGCCCCATTACAAGGTTACTTCTTGTTTTTCAAATGGATGGTTTTGATCAGATATCTTTTCATTGATTTGTTCTTTTTAGGTTCCTGTTTCTATTTTGACTTTGACCCGTATTGATGTAAAAAAATCTTTTTTACATCTTGAGTTCGAAGTCTGTTGCAGGAGTTTCAAGGTCTTCATCTTCTTTGAGAATTCCTCTGCCCCTTAGGTTCTGTCTTGCTAGTAGCCAGTAAACCAGTGCTATAGCTTTTCTTCCCTTGTTGTTAACTGGTACAACTATGTCCACATTTCCAAGTAGGTTTTCTGTATCACAAAGTGCAACTACAGGTATTCCTATTTGTCTGGCTTCGATGATGGCCTGTGAATCTGATCTTGGGTCGGTTACAACCAGTACCTTAGGTTCTATGAACTTTGCATAGTTAGGGTTGGTTAGTGTTCCAGGTATGAATCTTCCAGGTATGGTTTTAGCACCAGTGATCTGTCCGAATTTTTTTACTGGAGCCTGTCCGTACTGTCTGGTGGATACAACGAGTATGTCTTCTGGGTCGTATTTTGACAAGAATTTTCCTGCTGCTACGATCCTGTCGTTGGTTTTCCTGACATCGAGAACGTAAAGTCCGTCAGCTCTGACCCTGTAGATGTACCTCTCCATATCCTTGGTTTTTTGCTGTGTTCCTATGTGTAATCCTGCTGCTAAGTATTTGTCCAATGGTATTAATAGTTCTGACAATTAAATCACCTCAAATTAAATTAAAAAATCTTGTTTTCTATAACTTCGTTATGATCCCGAGGGATCAGTCATCCTCTACATTAATTGCCTCATTAGGACAAACATCCATGCAGACTTCACATAGGCTGCATTCTTCCTTGTTCTGGATAACAACCTTGTCTCCATCGAGTATGAGAATTTCCATTGGGCAGACATCTATGCATTCTGCGCAGTCTGCTCCATCACATTTTTCATGATTTATAGTTATTTTAACCATGGTTTCACTTCTCCAAATTTATCTATTTTAAAATTTTTTTATCTATTTCCATTTTGAATAAACCATTCCAGCACTGGTTTTAAACAGTTTTGGAGATTCTTTCAAATAGGTTTTGTGCATAGATTATCAATGCTATTTATCTATTTTCAGCATATAGTTCTGTCTTAACCCTGAAATGTCAGGCTTACCTGTACTTGTTCAGGTCTGCCATTTCTGGGTAGGTCATTTCTTCTTCGATTCTAATGAGTTCGTTGAGTTTGGCTATACGTTCTCCGCTTACTGCACCTGTCTTAATTATTGGGCATGAGAATGCCACTGCTAGGTGTGCTATGGTGTCGTCGGTTGTTTCACCTGAACGGTGTGATACAACTGGTACGTACTTGTTGTTTTTAGCCAGTTCCACTGTTTTGTAGGTGTCGGATAATGTTCCGATCTGATTGGGTTTGATTATGATTGAGTTTCCTGACTTCTTCTCTATTCCTTCGGCTAAAATTTCTGCGTTGGTAACGAAAAGATCATCACCACAGATGAGACAGTTTTTACCAGCCTTTTTAGTTAGGTCAGCAAATCCTTCGAAGTCTCCTTCCCTGATTGGGTCTTCAACGTAGTAGTAGCCGTAGGTTTCTATGAGTTCAGAAACGTAGTCAACCTGTTCACCGGTTGTTCTGTTCACTCCTTCCTTGGCGTAAACATACTCTTCAGTTTCTGCATTCCAGAATTCACTTGCTGCCATGTCAAGACATGGTTTAACAAGTACTCCTGTTTCGTCTGTCACTGTTTCACAGGCCTTAACCTGTATTTCAATGGCTTCCTGATTTGTGAGGTTGGGTGCCCATCCTCCTTCATCTCCCTTTCCACCAGTGAATGATTTGTCTTTGGTTTGTATGAGTTCTCTGATTTTTTTGTGCACGTTCACGTTGGTGAACACTGCTTCTGTGATGGTTTCTGCACCGACGGGTACAACTAAAAACTCCTGAATGTCAGGTGCGTTTTTACCTGCGTGTGCTCCACCGTTTATCATGTTTCCAAGTGGGAACGGTATTTCTGTTTGCATGTTGCCACCTAGGAATCTGTAGAGTGGCATGTTGTATGATGATGCAGCTGCTTTGGCAGTTGCCATACTTACTGCAACAGTTGTGTTTCCACCTATGGATGCAAGGTTTTCTGTTCCATCTATCTCCTTGAGCACCAAGTCGATTTCGTTAAGATCTTCTGCATCCATTCCAATAAGTTCGGATGAGATTATGTCTTCAACCTCGCTTATTATCTTGTCAACCCCTCCCTCTGGAAATGCTACAACTTCACGTGCTCCGGTACTTGCTCCACTTGGTGCAGCTGCTCTTCCGAAACCGTTCCATGTGACAACATCCACTTCTAGGGTTGGGTTTCCTCTGCTATCTAAAATTTTTCTTACACGAATGTCTTCAATAACACTGTCCACAAAAACACCTCTTTTTTTACAAAAAAATAGTGGTTGTATAGGTTGTTTTGTATTAAATTGGAAAAGTTCATCCTCAAAACTGGAAAAATTAAATTTTTCTTACTGTGGGATGAAACTTTGGGATTAGAATATTTGTTTACAAGTAAATAGGTTTTATAAAAACTTATTTCTGATTTAATCTTCTAACATCAAGGGGCATCTTGTTCTTTGCAAGTTCAAGAAGTGCGATGTCGATTGGATCGAAGGATTTTGCATCATTAACATCCACCTTCGGTTCTGCTCCCATTGAAAGTTGTAAAGCCCTTGCACCTATTATTCTTGCCTTTTCAAATCTTGTGAATTTTTTAGCCGCCATAATATCTTTCTCCTATTAAAAAATGTTTTATATTCTTTGTTTAAAAGTTTTTAGATGAAAGTGTAGTGGGGCCGCCGAGATTTGAACTCGGGTCTCCAGCGTTCCGGTGTATCAAATTGACCATCCCCGTTCCAGTCGAAGAAAATATACATTTCACAAACTACAAGATCCAGGATGTTTAAAAAATCTTAGTTTTCAAGCTTCCATTTGGATCCTGTTGGTTTGTTCAACTGGATACTTCTTTCAATGGCTGAGAGGATGGACCAAGCTACCCTACGGCCCCGATGATAAAAATAATAAAAAATTTTTTTACCACACCTCTACATGTGCTATTAACATTCTTCTGCAACAGTACTTGGTGACACCAAGGTCATCAAGCACTTTTTTAGGGTCTTCACCTTCTGCAGTTCTTTTCTGGTATTCGTCGAAGTAGGCGGATACCACCTTACCACAGCTTATACATCTTACAGGGATCATCTTGAATCAGCTTACCTGTAACTTTTTTGTTTTCTTGCTCTTGCACCTGGACCGCCGTATTTTTTAGGTTCGGAACGACGTGGGTCACCAACCAGCATGGTTCTGTCGTACTGGTTGAACTTTTCCTTGAGTTCCATATCGCTTGTCCACTGCACAAGACCTTTGGCTATTACCATTCTTGCAGCTTCTGCCTGTCCCATAACTCCTCCGCCTATGACCCTAACATCGATGTCTACATCGTTTAAAAGGTCACCTGCGAGTGTTAGTGGTTCCTTGATTTTGAGCTTTGCAAGTTCTGGATCGTAGAGTTCCACAGGAAACTTGTTGATCCTTACACGGCCTTTTCCAGCCCTGAATTTACCCCTTGCAATGGCTGTTTTCCTTTTTCCACTTGTGTGTATTACCTTCTTCATAGTTACACCTTTTCATTTAAAATTTAGATCCGAGTAATTCTGAAACTGTTCCTAACTTAACACTTTTAACGATGTTTCTAGGTTCTGCTTCAACTATTCTGGTTTTTTCCTGGGTTTCAAATTCCTTTGGTACACCTACGTATACTTTTAGTAATTTGAATGCGTCCCTTCCCTTTGGCTGTTTGTATGGAATCATACCTCTGACAGTTCTTCTGAATATGTCATCTGGCCTTCTTGGATATTTAGGTCCCATGTCCCTTGGGTTGGATATGCTTGCCCTGTCTACTCTTTGTTTGTATTTTGCGTAGGCCCAGTCCTTGCTTCCGGATATGATTATTTTTTCAGCGTTTAAAACATCAACGCTTTCACCTGCTAGTATGAGCTTGCTCACTTTACTTGCAAGTCTTCCTAGTACGAGTCCTTCTCCATCAATGATCATGTACTACACCTTCTATTATTCCATTATCCTAATTCCGGTTCCCTTGGGGTTTTTCTCTGCAACTTCAAGAATTGCCATACATTCCCCACCGGCTGTGGCTATTTTTTCTTCGGCGCCTGTTGAAAAGCTCATGGCTGCAACGTTGACCTTGTGGTCTAGTGTGCCGTTTCCAAGTACCTTACCTGGAACAAGAACTATTTCATCAGGAGATGTGTGCCTGTTTATGTCGGAGATGTTGACTTCTGCAGTTTTCCTGGTTGGTCTTACCAATTTATTGGCTATTACCCTCCATATTGCAGCATCTTCCTTTTTTGATTTTTCTTTAAGACTGGCCACGATTTTTAAGATTTCGGGGTTGGTCTTTGTGAGTTTCACCAAATTAAATTCCTCCTTATTCTATGAATTCTATGATTTTATCAGATTTTGACGATAGAATTTCGCATGCTGTTGTGAGAACCTTTTCTGGAGATAGTGATCCGTCGGTTTCAATTGTGAATAAGTACTTTCCCTTTTCTCCTTCAACAGTTATTGCTCCTGCTTCACATCCCCTGACACATGTCTTGCACATTGAACAGTTTTCGATGTCAACAATCTCCAAAGTGTTAGCTTTCTCATCAAACTCATAAACAGCCCTTGGACATTCAGATGCACATAAACCGCATGATTCACATTTATCTGAGTCTATGGTTATTTTTGGGTAGTACTTGTAGGCACAAGTGGTTGTTGGCTGCCATTTTGAATGTTCCAGTCCAATTCCCAGTTTTGCTACTGCTATGAGTTCTACTTCCTGCCCTTCCTTGAGTTTTAGTAGTGGGATTGTATCGTGTACAGGTACAACGTCTGGATCCTGGGATTGTAGATCACCAGAATACACTGTTTTTGGGCCTTTTTCCTTGAGTAGTAAGGTCACACTGCAGGTTGGGCAGTAATCTTCACAGTCACAATCTGATGCTAACACCATAGATTCTAGGTCTGTTTTTAGTGGTACCAATCCAAGTCTGTGTGCTAAGGCTTCGTCGAAAATTTTTGCATCGTTCTTTAAGATCTCAACCGTTTCAATTGCCATTGTTGGAACTTCAACAGTGGAAATTCTTCGTATGGCATTTATAAAGGCATCGTCGACACCCTCTATTGCGAACAATAGGTGGGTCTCATCCTTTTGTTTGATATCTATTTCCATATTAGACACTCTTCACAGTTTTAAACTCTTCTTCCCCGTTTTCCTCCAGGTCTTCCTGTACCGTCGTGAGGTATTGGAGTTACATCTTCTATTTTACCAATTCTTATACCGGCCCTTGCAAGAGCCCTTATTGTAGCTTGTGCTCCTGGTCCTGGAGTTCTTGGTCCATTTCCACCAGGTGCTCTTACTTTTATGTGGAGTCCGATTATTCCCTTTTCCTTGACATCTTCTGCAGCACGTGTTGCAGCTTCCATTGCAGCGAATGGTGATGATTCTTGTCTGTCTGCACGAACAACTTTTCCACCAGACCACTGGGTTATGGTTTCTGCCCCTGTGATATCGGTTACAGTTATTATGGTGTTGTTGAAGGATGAGTAAACGTTAGCTACGCCCCATTTTTCTTTTTCTGCCATTTTAAATCACCTTTTTAATTACTCACTTTTTTCTTCTGCAGCTTGGGTTTTGGCCTGTTCCTTCTGGATCTTTTCCATTGGAGATCCTGGGTAGAAACCTATGGTTTCTTCCTCACCGCTTTTAACCAGGTAACCTGGTGCGTTGATCTTCCTACCATTCATTGCTATGTGTCCATGTACAATGAATAATCTGGCCTGTTTTGCTGTGTTTGAAAGTCCGCGTTTGTAAACGATGGTTTCAAGCCTTCTTCTTAGAACGTCTTCAACAGTTAAGTCGAGGATGTCTTCGAGTTTAGAATCTGCCTTTAGCATTCCCAATCTCTTGATGTGGTTTAAGAGCTGTGCCTTTTCCACTTCAGCGTGTTCTGTTTCTAAACCTAGGAGTAACCTTGCATCTCTTCTGTATCTTTTAACTATGGTCTCTGCCTTCCAAACTTCTTTTTTGGTTCTTAGACCGAATTTAGTAACCAGCTTGTTTTCTTCCTTTATACGTGCTGCGTTCCATGGATGTGATGGTGTATCGTATTGCTTTCTTGCCTTTCTTGGATGTCCCATATCAAAGCCTCCTGTTTATCCTCTTCTTCTCCTAACTCCAACGGATTTACCTTTCCTAAAGGTTGATTTGGTTCTCTGACCCCTTACTGGTAGACCCACTTCGTGTCTTCTACCCTTGTAACTTCTGGTCTTTTTCATCCTGTTCAAGTCGTCCCTTAACCTCATTGTAAGGTCAGATTCTATAAGGTGTACAGTTTCACCTGTTTCGTAATCGTTACGCCTGTTAAGCATCCATTCTGGTAATTCGAATTGTTGTGGTGCTTTAACAGCTTCTTCTAGTTTGAGAACATCTTTGTCAGGTAGGTATCCTATCTGCATTGTAGCGTCGAATCCTGCAACTTGGCAGAGAGCTCGTGAAAGTGCTCTTCCTATTCCTTTTATGTCTGCAAGAGCATTTTCGATTGTTTTTTTACCGTCTACATCCTTACGGGAGATACGGACCATGTGTTTGAATTCCTCTTCCATAAATTAACCTCCACTCTCATTTAATTCTGTTTTGTAATCATAGTATATTCTAGAAAATTTTGAATATCCATTCCTAAAAAATTATTTTTTGTTGATTCCGTGTGGAATAAAAAAAATTTAGGTCCAGAAAAATATCAGTTAAAAATTTAGTTTCTGATATTGATTTGAGTGTTTAATGCAAAATTTTGAAACATTTTAACACAAATGGATTTTATCAAATTTTTTCTAAAATTTTTGTGAACGCCGGGACTGGGATTTGAACCCAGGCGGAGACGAACTCCACAAGATTTCCAGTCTTGCGCCTTACCAGGCTAGACTATCCCGGCATGAAAAACCGCCTTTAAACCCATAAACTTAACCGTACAGCACACTGCAAACAGATGGTTTTCAGTATCCATTTAACACCCTACTTAACAGTCCTAGTCCCGAACAAGTATTTCTACAGTATTCAGTCAGGGTTTAAAGTATTGTAAACGTATAATTTCAACGTTCCTTTTTGGCCTCGCCCCTAATTTTATATTTTTTAGAGGTTCTACGGTGTAAATTTTGGAAGTTATATTTGTTTAAAGAACAGAGTTTTACTTCCACATCTTTGGGTATGTTTCTGGTAGCATAAAAACCTTTTTTATATTTACCATTATACCCTTATCTGATCTCAGGATTCCTTCTGTAGTTTCAACAGTTTCACCCGCACCAACAAGCTCACCCTTCTGTGTAAGCACTCGAACAGTTTCTCCGGATTTAATATCTGGTGAAAGTTCAAGAATTCCGTTGGTTGCCAGATCTGCTCCGTGGCATATTGCATCCACAGCCGAATCCCTCACCACAATTTGGTTTAGATGTGTGACTGCACTTTCCATTGGAAGTATGCATTCCCGTATGGGTTTTTCATCACCATCGTGTTTCAAGTAGTGGTAAGCATCTGTTAGATCTTGAAGTGTTTTAAGTGTTTCGTCTTCAGTGAATGGTCCTGACTTTGTTCTTCTAAGTTCTGCCATGTGGGCACCAATTCCAAGTGCTTCACCAATGTCGTGACAGTACTTTCTGATGTAGGTTCCTCCCTCGCAATTAATGCGGAAGAGTACATCCTTATCGTCTATTTCTAATATGTTAACATCGTATATGGTTCTTACCCTCAGCTCCCTTTTGACAGCTGATTTTATGGGTGGTGTCTGGAATATTTTACCTGTGAATTCCTGTAAAATATTGCGTATACTGTCTTCACTGATACTCTCATGTAACCTCATTAGGCATACATATTCCTTGGGAGATCCAAGAAGCATCTGTATAACACGGGTTGACCTGTTGATTCCTATTGGAAGCACACCTGTAACCTTAGGATCTAATGTTCCTCCGTGGCCTGTTTTCTCTACATCGAGAATTCTTTTGACCCATGCATCCACTTCATGGGAAGTTGGACCCATTGGTTTGTCCAGGTTCACAACACCAGTGTTGATATGTTCTTCAATGGGTCGATTGTTTGGATCGCATCCGTAATTGGGATCTGTTTCGCCTTCAGATTTTATGAGAAGTTCTGCCATTAAAATGACCTTTTTTTGAATATTGGATCCCAGAAAATTTTAGATCTCAAACTGGTTTCATAAATTTGAAACCAGTGAAATTCCTTTTGTGGGATAAATTTAAATAAATAATTTAGTGAACTTAAGCTATTGCAGCTGCAAGTTCTTTTTTAATTGCTTCAACATCGTCAGATTTGACTTCAATTGTTTGGTCTACTGGTTCTAGATGTTTAAGGTTGCATTTTCTGTTTTTAATGGTTGATCCGACAACTTCTACGTAGTTGTCATCTATGATCTCAACTATTACACATTTTTCGCCTGCTTCCCTTCCTGCTATTTTAACACATATTCTGCCTACTTCTATTGCTGGCATGTAATCACCTCAGTTACTTTTAATATTATATCTGCAATGCCTTCTGGATTGAAGCTGTGACTGTTTATAACAAGGTCGTAAACTTCCATGTTGTTTATGTCTATTCCATGTATTTCGTGATACCTGGTTGCTTCACTTTGTCCTCGGGCAATAATTTCGTTTTTTACTACTTCAACTGTTTTGTCTTCCCTCTTAGATATTCGTTTGCATCGAACATCTATGGGTGCAACAAACCATATCTTGAGGTCTGCTTCAACGAAGTACGCTGATAGTCTTCCCTCAACAATTAAGTTTTGTTTTTCTTTGGCTAACTGTGCCTGTCTCTTATCAATCTCAAGGTCTATTTCATCGTTACCCTCGGCATATTCACCAAACTCCAGTATGTCCATACCCTTCTCCTTGGCCATTTGACGAAATATTTCGCCGGCTGAAAGGAAGGGTATTTGAAGTTTCTCCGACAGGATCTTCGCAGCAGTTGTTGTACCGCTACCTGCCAGCCCACCGATGGTGATGATCATTACAACCTAGCCTCTTGTTTGAAAATTCGGCGAGCACACTCTGAACAGAGGTAACCACCATAAGGCCTGTTAGGTCTTCTCTTTGACTTTGATAGTTTTCTTATTTGGTATGGTCTGCCCCTTGGAACTGCATGAAGCTGTTTACCACATTCAGCACAAACGTGTTTGTTTGGTAGTTTCTTCTTGTAGCGGAGTACAGTTTTGCCTCCAGGGGTTTTTTTGAATGTTCTTTTGTATGATCTAGATCTGTATCTTCCTTGTGGCATATGCCTACACCTCTAAATAATTTTTTTTATATATCAAACAAATTCTATCTAAATTTTATTGTATAAAGCAGTTGTAAGTTTCCTAAACAACTGCGATATTAACTTCATGATCCAATTGGTAAATCCATTAAATTTTTCATCTGTAGACTGTTTTCTGCCAACCAACTCGGTGGGTGGTAGAAATTTTTACTCCACAGCTAAAAAGTTATATGAGATTTTAGTTACATTCCTCCGCCTTTAAGACCTAGGAGTTTTCTCCATACGAATGACATTGAAAAGGAACATAGAATGTACCATCCAAGCCATTCAACAGCCATAACAGGAACTCCTGCTGACTGGTGGTAGAAGGTGTGGAATATTGGCACCAAGAGAACGTAGTAAGCGAAGCTTGGTAAGTTCAGGTAAAGGTGGTTTATGAGTGGGTTTCCAGCCATCCAGTAGAATATGAGGATGATGGGAACGAATGTTACAATCATTGGTTTAAATGAATTGAACATCATCTCCTTCTGGAGATCCATGAACTTTGCCTGTTTCTTCTGCATTTCTGCCATTGCCTTGGGATCACCTGATTTCTGGGCCTTCATCATCTCTGATTGGAAGCCCTTCATCTCTCCTTGAAGGAACTGTAAACGATCCTGGTCAACCAGTAGTTTGTTTGCCACTGTTATGACAAATGCTACAAAGGTTGCAATGAGAAAAACACCTATAATAGCCCCGAAGTATGGATTGTTAGGAACACTAACCAGATGTAGAAGGGGATTGAATATAGGGTTTAGGATTGGATTTAATATTGAAAAGTCCATTTCTTACTACCTCTTTATAATTTTAAGGTTTTAACCATTTCTTCAACAGATTCATCGAGTTTGTTATCGTGGTTCTCTATGATCTTTACTGTCGCACCTGTAAGTACGGCGTATGCCATCGATGCTGCTCTGTTCATCTCTTGATGAAGGTTTATGTCCTTTAGATTTTCTGAATCCCTTGCTCTGGTTGTGTCGCTAATTCTTCTCTTTAATATTTCATCACCGTCTGCTTCAAGCAACACAAACATGTTGGGCATCAACTGTTCAAGCACCCATTTAGGAAGTCCTGGTAGAAAACCTGAAGGGGTGTTTATGGTACAGTGTGTGTCTACGATTATGTTACTTTGTTCAGACTTTGCTCTTATAGTTTGTGCAGCTTCCCTTTGAACTTCCTTCTGGAGTTCTGGTGAAAGTTTTCTGAGTGAATCCCTGTCTTCAACAAGGTTCTTTGCCTTGGCAATTTCCAGCATCACATCACCATAGTTCACATGCACAAAATCAAGTTGTTCTAATGATTTGGTAAGCACTGTTGTGCTTCCTGATCCTGGGATTCCTGCAAGTACTACTAATTTCATTTTATTCATCACCTAAAAACTTTCTAAGCATTGGATGCATGTCCATGAGTTGTTCCTGGGCAATTTCTTCGTAGAGTTTGTACAGTATACCAACAGTCAGGAGAACACCTGTACCTCCTCCAAGTGCACTGGTTAAATCTGCACCGAATGCAAGGAGACCTACAAATGCACCACCCAGCACAGTTATTGCTGGGATGTAACGTTTGAGTATCTTTTCAAAGTGTGCTCTGCTGCTTCTGTGTCCAGGTATCTGCATACCCATACCATGCAACTGTTTGGAAACCTGTTTTGGTCCAATACCACTCAGCTCTACCCATAGTATAGCGAACAGTATACATGATCCAATGAATATTACTGCGTAAACCAAGACCCTCAAGGGATCTGTGATCAAGAGGCTTAAACTGTTAGGTGGAGTCATTATGTATGCAAATCCATTAATCGCCCTTCCATTTACTACCTGTCCAAGGATTGGGAATCCAAGTTTCTGAAACATTGCTGCAAAAAGCTGAATGTTCAGTAATAGTGCACTGGTTAATATAACAGGCATGTTACTTGCATAGATAAATTTAAGGGGGTACTTTCCCCTTGCACCTTTAACTCCACCGTATGATAGTGGTATTTCCACACGCATACTCTCTGCATATACAACTATTAGGAAAACCACTATTGTGGCTATAACCGGCAGTAACAAGTACCAACCTGGCTGTCCAGCTGTGAGTGAGTATATGAATGCTGGTATTGCACCTTGTGGAACACCTGGTGAAGTTACACTTGCAAGTGGGTTTAATGCTCCACTTATTATGGCTCCAGATACACCTGCGGCAATGAAGAGTCCTACACCACTTCCGAATCCCCATTTGGATACAACTTCATCCAAAAATATTATGAGTATTCCACCTATGGTTATCTGCAGAATCAGTAACCACTGACCTCCTGCTGCGGATGCGGGTAGTGCTCCTGTAAATACCAGAACAGATGCCTCGAAGAGTGTGAATATTATCGCAAGGATTTTTTGTGTTCCCTGGAAAAATGCTTTATCCTCATGTTGTGAGAGATCTAAATTAAGGATCTTACCACCAACCAACAGCTGCAGTACAATGGATGCAGTCACTATTGGTCCGATACCAAGGGTTATTATGGAACCGAAACTACCTGCTAAAACTGCTCTTAACGATGAAAATTGATCTACTGCTGTTGAACTTAAACCGAAGAGTGGTACCTGAGTTAATATAAAATAAAGTATCAGGATAATACCAGTCCATTTAAGTTTCTCTTTAAACGGCACCCTATAGCTAGGAGACCTAACTTGAGGTAATAAACCGAAAATTGGTTGTAAAGCTTCTTTCAACGACCTTCACTCCTTTCTGGAATAATTTTAAAAAATTTTGGTTAAAGGGTTAAAGCTTCTCCACCCGCATTTTCGATCTTGCTTACTGCAGATTTTGAAAATTGTGGGGCTTTGATAGTTAATGCTTTGCTAATTTTTCCTTTACCAAGAACTTTGTTGTAACCTAATTCAGTTACATCTATGATTATCTTGTTGTCTTCTTCTGTTGCAACTCCCTGGCTCAAAAGTTTGTCACTGTTTTCATCTAGGAAATCGACGTTAACAGGATTGAATACTTGGGAAGTTCCCTGTGGTCTTTTAAATCCGTATTTACCGAAGTGTTTAGGATCGAATTTAACCATCCAGGACCAGTGATGTTTATGTCCACCAGCTAGACCCTTTCCTCCTCTATTTCCTGCGCCTCTCCTTTTCTTTGAACAGCCTCCTGCAACTGTTCTTGAGCCTCGCAATTTGCATATTTTCCTTGTTTTTCTTATCATTAAATCACCTTAAGATCTGTAGGTAGAAATTTTGGAATAAAAGGTGTTAGTTTGAAGATATTAATATATGTGACCTAGATCATCTTGGTCACAAGTTCATTAATATTTTCCCTTTTACCCAAGCTTCCTCCTTCTTTAAAGCTTTTTTTGGTTGATTCATATCCCTTTCTCGGAGGGTGTAATCTGAAGACTGGTTTAATTCCAGCATCTTCAACTTTTGCTTCCCCTTCAACTATGGCCTTTGCAAGGTCTTCGATTGAAGAGTAGTCAGTGTTGTCCTTTACATATTCATCTGTAACCTTTGCATCGCCTGGAAGTCTTCCACGTTTTGCTATGATTGCAGATAATGTTTCTGCATCCACATCTCCCCAGGTGATGTAGTCCTTAGCCTTTTTAAGCATTCCGTCGTAGCTTGGGTTGGTATGGATGAGGACCATATGATTGATTCTTGTAAGGTTTAACATGGACATGGTTTCTTGGATGTCTCTCTTGACTCCTGTTCTGCCCCTTACTCTTAATGCTGCTATCATTTTATCACCTAGAATTATGCGCATACTCCAAGATTTTTAAGGTCTTTGGAAGTTGCTTTTACTTTACTGAGCTCTTTTAATGCTTCAAAGACTGCTCCTGCAAAGTTGATGGTTGTCTGTGTCTGACCCATGGTCTGGGACCATACATCGTCGATTCCTGCTAGGCCTAGGATGGTTTTACCAACGTTACCTATTGCAAGACCTACTCCACCAGGTGCTGGTATGAGTGTTACACGGACACTGCCCTTTTTACCTTCCACCTTAAATGGTACTGTGTGTTCCCTTCCACATACACATCCCCAGTCACCGCAGCCTCTTCTAACCTTTATGATGTTAAATTTAGCATTGTCAACAGCTTTTCTTATTGCAGGTCCTACCTCTTTGGCTTTTCCCTGTCCGAGTCCTATGTAACCGTTTTTATTTCCAACTGCTACTATTACTCTGAAGTTGACTTTTCTTCCTGACTTGTGCATTCTTTGAACCAGGTTAACATCCATGACCTCTTCTTCGAGGTCAGGGAGTAGTGTGTCTATTATTCCCAGTTCCATGATAGGAAGGCCTTTATCGAATATTTCATCGATATCAGTTATTTTGCCTTCTTTGACCATATGCCCTAACTGGGTTTTTGGTACAAATTCTTCTTTATTATAGTTGTTGTTCATTCTAGCCCTTCCTCAATCTTATTTTTTATTGATTCGAAATGATCAGGTAGGTCCTTTGGAGATAATCCATTTTTAATGTAACCGGAAAATCTTTTCTCCACCTCTTCATCGGTTAAGGATTCTGCGTAGTTTGCAACGTGTTCTCCCCTTATCCTTTCATCGGATGGTAGAACTACATCGTTGTGTGGTACTTGGAGTCCGCCGTCAACTGCTCCCTTGAGAGCTGCGTAGATCCTTGCACCTTTGATGTTGGTTTTTAATCCTATGTCTAAAACAGCAGCTTCGATTCCTGCGTCTAGTGCCTTTTTAGCTAGTAGGTATCCAGTGAGGTATGCTCCAGAGGTGTTCTTTCCACTTCCTATCCATCCTATTTTCTGAACTTCTTTGGAGTGTGCTGAAACTACTGTTTCATCTCCATTTTCTCCTACGTTTATGATCTGGGCAATGGTGTGCTGATTTGTAATCCTTACAACCATTCTTGACTTGTCCAATCCAATGAGGTTAAGCCTGGCCTTGTAATCTGTTTTTCCTTCTCTTCTTCTTCTAAATGCGAGTTTATATCTTGAACTTTGTGCCAATTTCATTCCTCCTCTTATCTGAGCAAGTCGTGATCTCTGGCGTAGGTTTTCATGTAGGATTTACTCCTGAACGCTCCACCCTTGGCCATTCTGTAAAGTTTACGATAGGTTGTTTTGTTAATTTCCCTTTTGTCCCTCATATCTTTGAGGTCTGTTCTAAGTGCTCTGATGGTTGTCATCCAAGCCTTTTTCTTAGGGTTACGTGCACCTTTTGCACCTTTAATACTTCCCCTACCTTTCCTTCTACCTTTACTTTTTTGTTCCGCTATCTTCTTTGATCTGTAGCTGCTTATTCCTTTCTTTTGCCTTGCTTTAATAGCTCCGCTGTCTATTAACTGTTTAACACTTTCACGAGTAATAGCCCTTGATACTTCTTCGACAGATTCTGGATCTATCCAGACTTTGTTTACCCCTACCTTGAGTATGTCCGCAGCTAATCTCTTTTGAGTAGTAAGATTCATAAAGAAACCTCCACCATCAAACCTTTTGGGTTTGAATATTTTCCTGAAAAATCCTTTTCAGGATCTCTGAGTTTAAAGTCCATTTCAGACTATAGTCTTTTATTAGTTTAATTCATCGTTGGATGAATTTTTTTCCCTTTACAATGCAGCTGGTTATTTTTTTGTATCACAACTTCAAAAAAAAATTTGAAGCTGTTATAAATAACTCCCTAAACCCCGAAGGTTTAAAGCCCCTTGTTTAAGATTTTTATTTTAAGTTCCTTGGCCCTTTCAAGCATGTTAGCTTTTTTCCTAGCACCTACTGTGGCACTGATTCTGCCGGCCTGGGTAAGTGGATCTAGATTTTCAAGGTCCTTTAAGTTGGAAACCAGTACATCCCGGTATCCTGAAGGGTGCAGTCCCCTGATGTTCTTTGGGGTTCTGTAACCTATGGATGGCATAGCAGGCTTTCTTGCCTCATACCTTCGCCTTTTACTGGTTTTTCCCTTAGGTTTTCTGTACTTGTCACCTAGTTTTTTGTACCTGAACCATTCCTGTCTTTTAAAGTTTGGTTTTTTTGGTTTTTGCATGGGATCACCGTTTATTCCTTGCTGACCAGGTATATTCCATCTTGGAATACCCTTGGGTCTCTTCCCTTAATTTTGGTTGCCTGTTCCATGTTGGCCATTGTCTGTCCCACATGCTCCTTGTTGATTCCACTGACTATGACTTCGTCGCCCTTGATCTTAACATCTGCATCCCCTACAATTTTAGCGGACCTTGGATGTCTTTCCCCTAGGAAGTTCTCGATCGTGATTTTGTCACCAGTTTTTTTAACTGTCATTGGAAAGTGAGCGTAAACAATTTTCATCTTGTAGCTGAAACCATCTGTAAGTCCTATTATCATGTTGTTGATATGGGATCTGATGGTTCCCAACATGGCTTTTTCTTTCTTTTTTGGGAAACGTGCTTCTACAACAACATTGTCACCTTCTACTGAGATGGTTATTGCTTTTTTGTTGTTGAAGTTTCTTGTTAGGGTTCCCTTTGATCCCTTGATTGTCACTGCTTCATCAACAGTGACGGTAATTCCTTCTGGAATTGGGATTTCTTCCCTAAGAATGGATACTTGAGCCATTTTATCACCTTAGTAAACATATACGAGAAGTCTTCCGCCAATACCCTTTTCTTTGGCTTCCCTGTGGGTCATGATACCCTCAGGTGTTGTTATTACAATTGTACCAAAGTTTTTGGAAGGTAAGTACCTCTTCTCAAATTTTTCAAATTCATCTTTCTTAACAGCGTGTCTTGGCTTTATTACACCGCACTTGTTAATGTTTCCTTCTAATTCGACAATGAACTGTCCTGCTTTGTCATCGTCGACGAATTCAAATTCACCGATATATCCTTCTTTTTGCATTGTCCTTAAAACATGACCAATCATTTTGGATGCAGGTTTGATTGTGCATCGTTTGTTACCCTGCATTTCATTATTACGCATGTTGGTTAGGGCATCTGCAAGAGGATCCATAAGAGTCAAACTATACACCTCTTAGTTATATTTTTTAAATCCAATTTTGTCTGCAAGTTCTCTGAAGCACTGTCTGCACAACATAAGATTGTATCTTCTAACCAATGCTGAGTGATCATTACATCTGCTGCATTTCCTTGAAGCCTTTCCGTATTTTCTTGGCAAATTATCACCTTATTCTATATTAACCTGAAATTCATTTTTCATGAATTCCATTGTTTCTTCCTTTGTAACCTGGTGCTTCACTGGAACTTTTTTGTTCTGGATCTTCCTTCTCTTGATCCTGTAGCCTGGTTTTTCAAAGGTAATTGCAACATTCATCCCGAATATTCCTATGTCAGGATCGTATCGCATTCCCGGAATATCAATGTGCTCGTGTATTCCAAAAGCAACATTGCCTTGCGCATCAAACTGGGTTGATTTTATGTTGTTTCCTATGCCTTCAAGTATCATTTTAACAGCTTTTGAGGCTTTTTCATTCCTCAATGTTACTTTGCAGGCTATTGGCTGACCCTTCCTGATACCAAATTCAGGGTTGGTTACCTTACTTATGGTTCTAATAGGTTTCTGGTCAGTTATGTTAATCAGCAGTTTTTCTGCCCTTGCAAGTCTTTCTCCACTTTCTCCTACTCCAATGTTCACGGTAGCCTTTGCTATTTTCACTTGATCCATAGGGTTCATTTATTTACCCCCTGGTAATGATATAACAGGCTCTTCTTTTCCTAAAACAAAGACGTAGTCAGCCAGTGTTAAAAATATTCCTTCATCAGTCTCTACTTCTACGGTGTTTGGTTTGGATGACTGGGTAATGTTGATCTGTTTAACTTTACCTAGTTCACCTATGTGTTTACCACCTATGATGAGACCGACTGTACCACTTTCGAATTTTATGTGATCGGTAACTTTCTGTTCTGGAATTTCCACAACAACAACATCGCCTGTGCTGTACTGTTTCTCCACAATACAGTTTCTTCCGTCATGCAGGTTTAGCTGTGTTTTTCCACCTTTGATGATGGTTTTGTCTGTGACTCTGCACAGTTTAAATTCTCTGTTTTTCTCGCTTATAGGGTGTAATATTAACCTTCCCTTGTGGTCTGGTAGTACCCTGTAAACTTTTTCAGATTTTGGAAGTTCTATAACATCCATGAACCCTACTGGGTATTTGTAATCTTTTCTTGCTCGGCCGTCCACCAGGATATCACCGTTGTTGATGATTATTTTTGCTTCCCTGGAGTTGTCTGCAACCTTCAGAATGTCCCTGACAACTATGAGTAAAGGTAATGATTCTTCGATTGCATGTGGACCTGCACTTGGCTTAACTGTCCACTTATCTTCTTTAGGGTGAATAGGCCAATGAGCTGGTGATTTATACCGTTTAAGATGTTTTCTAGATCCCATCTTTGCCATTTTATCCCTTCCTCTCTATTATTTCGTTTCTTTCATCGTCTTCAAGATCCAGTTCCAGGATCATAATGTTTGATGGATGAACTGAATGGTAAACTTTGTTTCCATCGGGTTTTTGTACAGACATGCCCTCAATCATGACACGGTAGTTTTTAAGGTCAACCTTTTCGATTTTTCCTTCGTGGTCCTTGAAATCTCCACGCATGACCTTTATGGTGTCACCCTTTTTAACTGGGAGAGATCTCCTTTTGTACTGCTCCCTAAGCTCCTCACTCAGTTTTACGCTCATCAGTTTGTGGCGTATGTGTAAAGGTGCCTTATAAATAAGTTTCCTCTGTTTTCTTGGCTGTTTTGACATTTTATCACCGTAATAATCATACTATTATGCTTGCAGCACTACCTATGGCTGGCCATCTGTCAGCTGCTTCCTTAGCAATTGGTCCCCTTATTTCTGAACCCTTGAGAACTCCTTCAGGACTTACTATTACTGCGGCGTTATCTTCAAACTTGATCCTTAAACCGTCAGCCCTTTTGTACTCTTTTTTCTGCCTGACCACAACTGCTGTTGTGACCTCTTTACGCATGTCAACTGTACCCTTTTTAACTGAGATCACGATCATGTCACCGACACCTGCAGGTGCGAGTCTTCGCCTTACACCCTTGTATCCCTTGACAGATATGATTTCAACTTCCCTTGCACCGGTGTTGTCTACGCACTGTAGTCTTGCACCGATAGGGAGGGCTTTTGTAACGTTGGAGGTAATTGCCTTCATTTTACTCTTCTCCCTTAACTTCCACCAGTACGAAATGTTTGGTTTTACTTAGTGGCCTGCATTCTGCTATTTTGACAGAGTCTCCAATTTTAACATCTAAGCAGTCTGGTTTGTGAGCTTTGATCTTGGATTTCCTCTTCTCGTATCTTTCGTACTTTGTGATGAATTTATAAAAACTCCTTTCAACAGTAATGGTCCTTTCTGCCTTTTCACTTGTGACAATTCCTTCTAGAATTTGACCCCTCACTGGGAGGGTACCATGAAACGGACAGTTGGGATCATCACATTTATTTTTTGGTTCTTTAACGTCGATACCAACCATTTTATCACCTGAATATGTCCTTTAATTTATATTTTGAAACTTCAAATATTTCGTTGAATTTTTTTATGAGAATGTTCGGGATAATTTTCCCTCAGTACTTTCTGAATTTCTTTTTGATCCTGTCTTCAGGGCGGGCAACTATTATCCGACCATCTAAGTCAACAAGACCACCTTCTGGCAGTGTGAACCTGAAGGTTGCCACTGCCTTTGGAATGGTTTTTTCAGATCCATCTGAAACTTCCACAAGAATGGTGTTCCTTGTTTCGTCAATAACTTGTCCCTTTATACCTGTGAGACCTGCGTGCTGACTGTTTACAACCTCAACACCGAGCCCCACAAGTTCGTGTCGGAAAATGTTTTGTGGAGTTATCATAAGCCACCATAATGGATTCCAGGGTATCATCAAATATTTGATGATTACCTTCGTTTTCTGCCCCTGTCATCCCTATCTCTAATTTCTATGGTGTCGGATGAAAAGCCCAGTTCAGCCAGAACTTCCTTGACCCTTCTTTTATGGTCTCCTTGGAGTTCTATCTGGCCTTTCTTAGCTGTTCCTCCACAGGCACACTTGGCCTTGAGTTCCTTTGTAAGTTCCCTAATATCAATATCGTGTTCATCAATCCCCTCAACTATGGTCATAAGTTTTCCGAATCTTCGTCTAACTGTATAGACCTTAACTTTTTGGATTTCTCTGGCTATCTCCTCGCAGACGCAAAGTTCTTCAGGAAGACCGCATATCTCACAGACTTTCATCGATTTTATTTCTCCTGCTGTTTTTCATTCATTATGGTAAGGACACGTGCTATTGTTCGTTTAAGTTCCTTAATCTTACCCGGATTTTCGTAAACACCTGCAGCTGCACTTTTTGAAATATTCTTAGAGTGTTCTGCCTTGAGTTCATCCAGTTTTTTCTGGATCTCATCGATCTCCATTGCCCGTATTTCCTTGCTTCTTAATATTACCATTTCTCTACATCCTTTTATAACTTGTGATAATTTTACACAGATTATATTTTATTCTGATTTATCGGCTTTATCAGCGTTTTCTTCGGTTTCCTGAACTTCCTCAGTTGCAGATTCATCAGCAGCTTCTTCATCCTTTGGAGCTTCTTTTGCTGGTGTTTCTTCTTCTTCGGTTGCTTCTTCAATTGCTTCGGTTATTTCTTCCACAGCTTCTTCCACATCTTCAACAATTTCTTCGATGATGTCTTCTGCTTCTTCAGCTGCCTCTTCCACAATTTCTTCAACAACGCTTTCCACTGTTTCAGGTTTTTCTGGAGCTGCTTCTACTTCAACATTTTCAGTTTCTGGTTTTTCAACCTCGATCTGGAGAATGTCAACTTTATCAGGTAAAACAACATCCGGTGGCATTATGCGAACGTTAATTCCAAGCACACCAGGTTTGAGTTGTACTGTAGCAAATCCATGTCTCACGAATCTGATGGATGGTTCACCACATTTTTTGATGTATCCATCTGAGAACTTAGCGCATGCGCTCCTTGAACCCCTTATTTTTCCGGATATTGTGACTTCAACACCCTGGGCTCCTGCTCCCATGATTCTTCTGAGTGCTGTGTAAGCAACTCTTCTGAAGTGCATTCCCCTCTGGAGCATGGCTGCTATTTTGTGTGCCATGATCTTTGGGTTTAGCTCTGGTACATCCACTTCTTTAACTTCTACCTGCGGATTTTCAAGTCCGTAGCCAGTTTTTAAATTTTGGGTGATGCTTCTGACGGTTTTTCCGCCTCTACCTATTACCATTCCTGGTCTTTCAGCGTAGACAACTACCATGGTACCTAAAGGAGTTACCTGAATTTCCATTCCACCGTAACCTGCTCTTTCAAGTTCGTTTTCTAGGTATTCGTCTATTCGTGTTCTTTTTAGTCCTTCTGTTACGAAATCCTTTTCAATCATTGGATCTATGCCTCCCCTAGAACTACTTGTATGTGGGTTGTCGGTGTGTTGAAGGGACTTGCCCTTCCAAATGCCCTTGCAGTCCATCCCCTTACGATGTAACCGCGGTGGCTGGATATGTGTACAATTTTAAGGTCCTCTGTTTCTAGTCCCTTGTACTCTGCGTTGGCTTCTGCGTTGTCCAGTACCTGCAGTATTTGTGTTGCTGCTTTGACTGGGTAACGTCCTGTTGGCCATCCTTTAAGTCCTTTTCTGTGTCCTACTTTTTTGTTATGTCTCTTAAATGGTACAGGTGTTTCCTTTCTGATAACTGCTTCAAGGAATTCTCTAGCATCATCAAGGTACATTCCCCTTATGGTACGGCAGATCTCAACAGAATGCTTTGGGGAAATCTTAAGAGCTTTCCCTGCAGCCTTTGCTGTTTTTCCATCGTACTCATCTTGATAAGCGTATTGAATTTTCGCCATTGTAATTTCTCCTTATTTAAGCGGCACGAACATGGATGATCTTGTTGCACCCATACCTGGATCCCCGTGCTGAACCCTCTGTCTTGTGACTGCAAATTCCCCGAAGTAGCATCCGATCATTTCTGGTTGGATTGTTACATCGACAAATTCTTTTCCACTGTATATTCCGAAGGTCATTCCAACCATCTCTGGAAGTACTATCATATCCCTACAATGGGTTTTGATGATCTGTGGCCTTCCATCCTTACGTGGCCCTTCTTTTTTGATCTTTCTAATCTTCTCTAGAACCTTTTTCTGCCTAGGTAAAAATCCTCTTTTGAGGGATCTTCTCTGCCTGGATGGTAACAACTGTATGACATCATCCAATGGCATGTCCTGCAGTTCTTCTAGACTGTAACCGCGATAACTAAATACTTTTCTTGCCAAGTAGTCTCCTCCTAATCAGTTTATATTCCGCATATTTTATTAATTTAAGAATTATCTCCTTCTACCGGTTCTGCTTGCTGCTATGGAACCGACCTTCCTTCCTGCTGGTGCATGTCTGGATACGGTAGTTGGCCTACCTGGGTGCTGTCTGTTACCTCCACCATGTGGGTGGTCTACAGCGTTCATTGCAACTCCCCTAACACTGACATTCTTTTTACCCTTGGCTTTGAGGGCATAATACCTGTTTCCTGCTTTGAGGTACGGTTTTTCTTTTCTTCCTCCACCTGCAACAACACCTACGGTTGCTCTGCAGCGGGGGTTGAATGCCTTCAATTCACCAGACGGTAATTCAACAATTGCCTTACCAACATCATGTGTAATTAAAGAAGCGTAAGTTCCTGATGATCTGACAAATCTTCCGCCGTCACCTGGATGTTTTTCTAAGTTGTAAAGTGGTGTTCCTTCAGGAATTTCTCCGAGTGGTAATGAGTTTCCAGGATTTATTGGTGCTGAAATTCCGCATTCCACCTGATCGGCAATTTGTATTCCTTCTGGAGCTAAAATAAGATTTTCTTCTCCATTTTCAAATTTTACAAGGGCCACTGGGGCTGTTCTACCAGGGTCGTGGATGATGTCCACAACTTTTCCCTTGAGGCTGCCTTCCTTCTCAACATCATCGTAGGATCTGTAGGAAATTTTTCCCCTGAATCTGTGTGATGCACTCTTGTAAGTTGGAGTTCCTCTTCCTCTTCTTTGGATTATTAAACGTTTTCCCATTTTATTTCCTCCATCGTGGGTATGATTTTACAAGAGCTTAGAATACTCCCATCTTAACTGCTATATCCTCTGCACTGTCATCTTCAGACAGTTTGATGTACGCAAGTTTTTGTCCGTTTAAGATCTGGGTGTTGACCCTCATGACCTTTACATCGTAAAGACTTTCAAATGCAGATTTTATCTGAGTCTTATTGGCAGTTCTTAGAACTACAAAGGTCAGCTCATTTTTCTGATCAATGGAGTTCATGCTCTTTTCTGTTAAGTGTGGTTTAATTAGTACTTTGTAAGCATCCATTTTCACTATCCCCTTTTAATTATTTGAAAAGTTCTCCTAACTTTTCTACAGCTGATTTTGTGTAAATGGTGAGTCTGCCAGGATGAGTTCCAGGAGCCAGGAGTTCTGCATTGAGATGGTTTACAACAACCACATCGACACCGGCATGGTTTCTTGCTCCGAGGCTTATGCCTTTATCTTCCCCAACAACTAATAATGGGCCCTTGGATGTTTTGTATTTCCTGCCCCTCATTTTACCTCTTCCAGCCCTTATTGTTCGGCCTGCTTTGGCTCTGCAAACATCGTCCAGTAGTCCGAGTTTCGCGAATATTTCACGGGTGTCCTTGGTCCTCTTGACTGTTTCGAGTTCATCGTCAACAACGAATGGTACCTGGTCCAGGTTCTGGATTTTGTGTCCCCTTGCTTCAACAATTTCTCTGTTGGCTGTTGCAGCAACTGCGGACCTTATTGCCAGTCTCCTTTCTTTCCTGTTGATCTTTTCGTGTATGATCCTCTCGGTTTTAGGTGGGTGAGCCTTTCTACCTCCAATTGCCTGGGGTATGAATGCTGCCTTAGAACCTGCAGGGTGTCTTGAACCTTTGACACGTGGAACCATAGCTGCACCTCGGCCTGAACCGAAGGATTTTGCTGTTGTTCTTTTACCTGCCATTGGATCTGTTCCCCATGGCTGTATTCTGGCTGTTTGTGATGATATAACAGCTCTTTTTATGAGGTCTGGTCGGTAGACTTCCGTGAATATTTCAGGAAGTTCAATCTCATCGACGACTTCGCCTTCCAATGAATAAACTTTGATCTTCTCCATGTAAATCACTCTTTAATAAGTTTAAACTCCCTGTTTAGAAGCTGTGCTAATGTGTGTTATTTCAGGTGCGTCGTTATGTTTGCCTATAGGTCTAACAGCTTTTCTGAGAATTACGAGCCTTTTTGATGGTCCTGGTATTGAACCTTTGATCATTACATAGCCGTTTTTAATTAGACCGTACTTAACAAATCCACCCTTTGGATTAACTTCATCAACCTGGGACTCGTCTGCAATTCTAAGGATCTTCTTGTTGAATTCTGTCCTTTTATGGTAACCCATCTGACCAGCCATTGCAACTGTCCACATGGTTCTTGCAGGTGTCCATGGTCCTATTGAACCAACGTGCCTTGCTTTACTACTTCTTGCTGCTTTACCGTACTGTATTCTGACACCGAACCTTTTAACAGGTCCTTGGAAGCCTTTACCCTTGGTGACGGCTATGGTGTCAACATGTTCACCGTCTGAAAAAGAGTCTGCAGGGTTTACTTCCTTACCCAGTAAGCTGCGGGCAAATTCGAATTTATCTTCGACTGATTTGCCACCAATTCCACATTCAATAATTTCTGGTTTTTTCTTTGGAATTCCACTTGCGAGTCTTGGTTTAGTGTGTAAAAGCACCCTAATATCTTCAACTTCATCAAGCTGTTCCTTCATCTCATCGAGTTTTGCCTCAACATCGTAGTCCTTTGGAAGTGTTATCTTCCTTGTTAGGTCCTCGTCGAGGTCTTTTGCCATAACATCGTTCAATGTCTTGAGTCCACGTGTGTCCTTTCTATAGGCACGCACACCCATGACAACTACAGGTGGTGTTTCCAGTATAGTTACTGGGGATGATACTTCCATTCCAGATGTAGGTGAGTTTTTAACGTTGTCTAGCATAGTTACGTGGGTCATTCCCACTTTGTAGCCTGGAAAACCTAAGAGACAAGATTCTTCGGTTTCTGGCCATGACCTTACTTTTGGTGTTTCTTTGGCTGCTCTTTTCCTAGGACTAAAGGCCATAGATCCACTTCTTGGTTGGTGATGTCTAGTCATAATTTTACCTCCTTAAGTACAATTTTCCTATCAAATTCAAAGTATGAAATCTGGTTTAAACAAGTTAAACTCAGATAAAGTCGATAACTACGTCTGAAGAGTCAAACGCAGATAAATTTAAGTTAGCTATATCTATAGCAAATTTAAACACAAATAAAGCTGATCGATTTAATCAGTGTTTAAAAGCAAGTTAAATACAGATAAAGTCGCTAAAACTGCTTCTTCAGTTCTCACAGTTTTGGTTCCCTGTTCAGGGACTGTGTTAACTTCGAGATCTATAATTTCCTTTTCATTCTGGTCAGAAATAAGTTCTTCAAGGCCAGAATAAGGACCACCAAACAGAATAGCCGTGTGTTTGGAACCCTTTAATTTAGTTTTTACTTCGTCTAAAACAGAAGTGATGGATGGTGCGTATCTTGACGTGCCTATGACCAGATCTGGTCCAGGTTTCATCATCAATATACTGTTGTACAGATCTTTGTTGGTTGCAAGAACCTTGTAACCCCAGTAGAAATCTGGTACATCTGGATCCAATATAATTTCCTTTCCAAGCTTTATAACTTTAAAGCTCAGTACTTTGTTCACGCTGAGTTTTTCTTTGCATAGCGCAAACTTATCGGCACCGATATCAACAACTGTGCCTTTTTTTGTCCGTTTTATTGTCAGTCCCTGTCTGTAATCACCCTCATGAAGTTCTCCAGTTGGGTGATGAGGAGTTCTAAGTGGTGGGAGAATACCCACGTTCCTAAGCTCCCTTGTTATAGGAAATACCTTCTTTCTAAGGTATTGAGGGGTGTTCATATAAGTGAGAACATCACTAATAAACTTTACCTCTTTTTCATCAGAATTATCGTTGTAAACGACGATTCTATCAGCCCTAAATATTGCAGCAGATCTTCCAATCAGACCAATTTTATATGTTTTTATTCTTAAATCTTTCGTTTCAGATAATATTGATGCTGGAACGAAAATTGATAAACGCTTCTTTTCCATCTTTTAACCTTTGTCTTCAATGCACATATAATATGAGGGGTGCTTATTTCCACTAATTTCAAACCCCGCATACGATATTTAGCATGAATAACTCGAGTGGAGTTAGAAATTAAGCTAAATATCCCAGTTAAAAAAACTTGTTTAATTCGGGATTGAATATAGTATGAAACTCTTTACATATATACTCATGTTTTTTAGAGTTTAATGCAACGAAAAATAAGAGATTTTTAATGGTATACCCTGAAAATTCGACACAGTAATCTGTGGATGAATCCTTCAAAAATGCCAAAATTATAAATTCCTCATAAATACTGTATAACTAAACTTAACTTAAAATTATCTAAAAATCATGACCCAACATCCTAATTTTCCACCCCAATTTTTGATACATCTCCCTATATAATATATGGGTGATGAAATCTCCAACCAAAAATATTGTCGGCTTAAAACAAAAATATCCTATATAATAATATAGGGGCATCAGTTACTCAACACAGTTTACATAAAACCTAATATCTTAAACCATACCAATTACCAACTGTGTTCAAATGAACGAACTCGTGTTTTGAATTTATAGCTTAGATTCGGGAATTGGCCTATTTTTACAATTAATTCCTACTCCAGATGTAGGTTGCTATGGTTCCACCGTTGTGTGGCATGATTGCTTCGTCAACAAGTTTCAAGTAGGGGTATTGTTCTTCCATAAATTCCCTGTTTGCCATGGGCTGTAGATGTTTTTCGTACTGATTTCCATAGACTTCTTCCTGCTCGTATTCGTAGGGAATTGAAACCAATATATGTTCACATTTATTATCTTTTATGTAGCCTGATAGAAGATCCTTTGCAGCTTCAAGTTCGATGTGTTCGAGTACATCTCCAAAAATTATCAGATCGTAGTGTTCAAAATCAAAATCAACTATGTTGGAAACAAATATTCCATCATAGATCCTATCTAGTCCCATTTCTTGGATGTTTTTGTTGTAAACATCAACACCGTCTATGGTTTGGTAGTCAAATGCCCTGAGAATTTTACCGTAGATCCCTGAACCAAACCCCAAATCTAAAATTGTAGCATCCTTCTTAACATGTTCAAGTATGTACTTCAAAACAGCGGCTTTACCTGCATCTGAACTCACACCCCTTACACAATCAGTTGATAGAGTACGGTTTTCCAAGTTTTCTAAAATTTTAAGTTTTTCCACTAGGATGCCATTCTCTTTAACGAGATCTTCATTCTCAGTTTCAAGGTTCTTCAACTGGGAATTTAAATTCTGGTTTTCAATTTCCAAACTCCGAACCATTCCTGTTTTCCTCAACTGATCCTTTAACATTTTCTTCAACACATCTGAACCCCCAACAGCTACTAAATAACCTTCTATTTGTTATTCATGAATATATTATGTGATCCAACTCTGATTCCCAGAATGTTTATCCCAGGGTAAGGTTAGAGGAGTTCATGTTCTCTTGAATATTTTTATAAGCTGGTTAACAAGGGATGTGGAACTTTCTTGATCCTCTTTGCTTTGTATCTCGTTCATTACGATCCTGGTGAAATTTTCTTCACCGTAGGGGTATATTCCATCGCTTAAAACAAATTCTTTAATTGCACTGATACGATTCATATACTCCTCATTGGACATATTTTTGATATGATCATAGAGTTCAGGGTAGGAATCAAAATCTCGTTTATCTATGAAGGTTTCAGTTGGAATGAAATCTTTGATGTTGGGTTCTCCCCAGTAAATTGGTATGCAACCTGCAAAAAATGAGTCGAAAATCTTTTCTGTCAAGTACCCTGGAATGTCCCTTGCATTCTCATAGCAAATGGAAAATTTGTAATTCTTAAGGGTTTCAATCTTAGAATCAACAGAACCCCTGTAGGAAATGTATGGATCTTCCTTTGGTCTGGCATTTCTTCGTTTGATACCTTCCTCTGTTGACCAGTGGGTGGAAAGTGTTTCCTTTGCCTGTTCTTCCCAACCATAACCATAGAGATCAAAGTCTTCAGGATGATACCTTTCAAACCAACGCAGAGCTTCCAACCTTGCTGAATACAATTCCAATGGATGATAATTAAATTTGTTAGAAGCAACCATGGCACACAACTTGTTCTTCTTATTCACATCGAAATCGTTGGTTTTTAAAACCTTTATTGGAAAGTAGTACTGGAATATCTTCTTGTCATCAACCATTTCATAGTTCCAGGTGAAAACTTTCTTGAAATATTTGTAGTTAGATTTATCCCAGTTGTTTGGCATTACAATTTCAGATTCATAAATAAACAAGTACAAATTATCATGCCCAACTTCTACAAGCTGTTTAAAATATATGTTGTCCTCCTTTGGGAAATCAAAGAAAAATATCTTGTCGTAACTTTCAAGGGGATTGGTATCAATGGTAGATATATTTATACCAGCATCCTGAGCTGTTTTAAAAAGATGTACAAATGGATAGGTTAAATTGTCTCCAACTGTGTGTGCAGATGGATCTTCGAACATTCTGTTTTTGTTACAATTTTCATAATAATTATAAAATCCCACATTCACGAACTAGCCCCCACTTAATAAATTTCAGGAAATTGTATGGCATTTAATTGATTAAAAAAATTGTTGGTACCAAAATCATTTAGATAGAAATTACTGTAAAAAAAAAGTAGGGAATCTTCCAAATAACTATTTTTATTTAGAAGTAGATGTCTTCCTTTGAAAATCTCATCTTAGGCATCTGCTCATCTGCAGGGTACCCCAACGGTACGATCATGGTAGGTACAAGTTCTGCTGGAATATCCAATATTTTTGTGTATGAAACAGGGTCAAATCCCTGCATTGGACATGAGTCCACTCCTACAGATTTTGCTGCATATAGTGCTGTGGTTACTGCTATAAAGACATTGTGTTGGGCTTCAGATACCGCTGCAGCTTCTTCATTGAACATTCCAATGAAGGTGTTAATAACAGTTTCAAACTGTTCGATATTTTCCTTAGGAACTCCCATCTCTTCCATGGATGCAACTACCTTCTTTGCATTGCCCATCATATCAGGGTTGGCACAGAACACCAGAAGATGTGAACAGCTACTTATCTGTGGCTGATCCATGGATGCAGACGACAGTTTATCCAAGGTTTCCTGATCTGAAACCACCTTGATCTTCCATGGCTGAACATTCAATGCTGAAGGTGAAAATCTGATCATTTCAAGGATCTTGTCCAGAGTTTCTTCATCTATCTTTTTTCCATCAAACTTCTTGGTTGCATATCTTGACATGAGTAAATCGTTAAATTCCATAACTAATCCCACCCCTAAAAATTTTGTTTTATTAAATCTTCTAATCTATATTGTAGATCTAAAAAATTTTCTGTTTAAAAAAAAAATTTGGTATTCAGAACTCTATCATTCTACTATTCTGATTAATTGTACATCAATGGTTAATGTATTTATTTAGTTTGAACTCTCTTCTTCCTGTTTTTCAAGGGTTTCTTCGATTTCTTCTAAAATATCTTCGAGTTCATGTTTACGAGCCTGTACTATGGATAAGGTATCTAGAAGCACATCCCTAAGATCGTTGGTGATAAGCACACTCCACATTTCATCCAGATAGTTGTACAGTGTCATGAGATCGTCTGGTGAGTTTTTGTTAGATTCAACATTTTCCCGAACTAGCTGAACAAAAACATCCAGTTCATTGTCTAGATGATACAGATTTTCGACTGTAAATGCTATTCTTTCCTCAATCTCTTCCTGCAGTTCTTCCTTTAAAAGTCCTTCTACCGGTATGATTAATTCTCCCATTGGATGTTCTTCTTCCAAACTCATCATCTCCCATAAATTTTTTTTACTACATAAAAATATATGATCATCAATGTTGAATAATATTTCCCCCTACAATCTAAGAAAATTCAGTGCCATCTAAATTCTCCTTGGAAAATAGTTTCATTTCATCTAGTTTTAATGCATCTAATTGGAAAAAAACTTACATAATGACTGTCAAGAGTATTAATATATTGTAGAACTTGTTAACAGTTCAAAAATATTCAATAATTGTTTGGGAGGAAAGAAAAAAATGGAAGAAGGAAGAAATTTACTGTTAGGAGTACTGGGTATTTTGTTGGGTTTAATAGTTATTATTTTTCCGTTGATCAGTATTTTCACCGTGAATACCATTGCAGGTATTGGAGTTATATTTGTGGGTATTTGGATCATGGTGAAAAGTTTAAAGAATGATAGTATTGCCGCAGGAATTGCGGGCTTGATAGTTGCAATCTTTGCAATAATGCTTGGAATAGTATTCATAGGAGATATCAAAACATTTGAATTCTTTTCATTCATAGCCCTCTACATTGTAGGGTTCTTCATAGCACTTGCAGGTGTTGAATCTTTAATATCTGGAAAAGGTGCTAAGGGTAAAGGTACAGGAGTGCTTGGAATCATAATAGGTATCCTATTTATTGTGATTGGAACCTTTGCAGGCAACCCATTGGTACTTGCAGCATTGATAGGTGCTTTCTTAATAATAGCAGGTTTAGTAGAAATATTAGAACCCCAGCTCATGGAAATACCTAAAGAAACAGCAAAAACCAAAAAATAACCAAAAAACTGTTCATTTCTCATAAAAAAATGAGTTTATGGGAAACTGACTACCATTTTATACTTTTTTTTAGAGGGTCTCTAAATATTAATTGTCTCTAGTGTTCATAGAAAATAGGATATGAACGTTGTCATAATGCAGAAGGTGTTTATTTTTTTTGTTAAACAGCATCCCTTTGGATCAGGAATATAAAAACAGATTTATGTTTTTAAATTTAGAAATATATTTATGAATGAAATTAATAAACGGCCAGGTATTATTTGGCAGAGCATACTTGTTTTTCTAATAGTACTCGATGGAATCTTACTATTTCTGACCCTTATTTCTCCTAATCTCAAATCCACAACCATCGCAAATTTAGGAATATTTGATCTGGCTGTTTCAATCTTACTGCTATTTGTTTTCCTCTGGAGAATGAAACAACACCAACATGAATATCCTCAGTTCATTAAAAACAATTGGAAAGACATCCTTGCATTCATACCAATTTACTTCATAAGCTACTACATATTCGGACTCCATGATATAGGCATCATCATGAAGATCATTGTGGTTATCAAACTTGCAGCCCTCTACATATTTTCAAAAAAGGTTGGCAAAGAATTCATCAAGTACCAGGAAAAAACAAGGTTAGTATATGCCTTGGCATTCTTCCTGGTGGTGTTTTTCTTCTGTTCTTACATCTTCTACTTGGTTGAGCACGGGGTGAATCCCGAAGTATCAACCTTCGAAGATTCCATATGGTTCGTGCTTCAAACCATCACAACAGTTGGATACGGAGATATAATACCTGTCACAGGAATCGGCAGATTAATGGGTGTTATATCAATGTTTAGTGCACTGGTTTTAACCAGTATCATCACTTCAGTCGCTACATTTTCACTCATAGAAAAATTCAGAAAGGGAACAGAGGCCCTTACCGAAAAAACAGGGAAGTATGTTGAAACCATGGATGAAAAGTTGGACCACTTAAATCATCGGCTGGATGAATTAGAAAAGATAGATGAAATAAGTAAAAACCTTGAAGAGATGAAATCAGAAATTGAAGCATTAAAACAGATGATCAAAGACAAAAAATGAGCAAATAAAGTTGTTCTACAAAAAATAGGATGTGATGTATTGTTTTATCTCATGCTAAGTAGATAAGAACTATATTATTTTTTTTAGGGTTTGAATTTAATTTTAATTCACTTTTTTTAAGTTTGTTCCATGGTTCTCTCTGGAAGTAGAAGCACAGCTGCAATAAAAAAGCAAACTCCCCCAACAAATGTTCCCCAATTTTGTATTGCGAAATTAACAGGTTCTCCTGTGGATGGTAAAGTAAATGCGTAAATTGCTGAAATTCCAAACGCCACAGAACCTATGAGATTTAAAATTGCAATTTGCCATGATATATTTTTCCAGTTAAATGAAACTAATCCATGACCCACCTCTATCCAAACCAGGCTGCTTGCGACCAAGAAGCATATGGATCCGTAAATATCCGGAACCCAAACCTGGTGGTTTATTTGCTGGACAGTTAAAAGCATGTTAACAGCAAAGAACGTGCTGAAATTAAAAAATAGAGTTCCTATAAACTGAACTACTGATGCAACCCAGTCAATTCTTCGGGGTTCCCATGTAAAAATTTTAATTTCATCAACAATGTTCATAGACTTGGGAACTCTTCTTACGTTTACTGTTTCGATGTACTGCAAGAAAGCTGCCGTTGTGAAGAATATGGATCCTAAAAAGTAGGTCATTGCATCGAGATGGGGGCCTGCCCAGTTAATGTAGGGCGGGGCTGAACCCAATGCAAAAAATATGGATCCAATTGCAAAAAACACACCTATCCACCATGCTATGGCTCCGGGTGCAAACCATGTGGAAACAGTACCTGAATCCAGGAGGTTGTGGTGTTTACGATGAAATCTTGACCTCCATTTATATTCTAAACCTTCAGGACTGATAATAAGAGCCCCTGTAATAAATGGACCAGTTTCAATAATTTCTCTGCACACCCATCCCTTTGGCATCTTGTGATACAAAATATCTGGACATTCATCGAACTTTTTATTCAAAATATTCCCATCCATGAATCCATTTAACAAAATATACAAAATTATTAAGAATCTCATCTTAGAAGTAGTTTCACTTTGGGATCAAAGGATGAATGAAAAATCGAATCTAAGAAAATCTAAAAAAAATAATTAAAAAAAACATGTTTTTGACCAGTATAAATGAGGTTAAAGACGTCTTTATGTTCTTTCAAATGGAAATCCTATGTTTAACTGGAACATAAGCTGTTCACCGTTAAAATTTTCAAGTTTCATTCAAAGTTTTACTCGAATTTAAAATTTAAACCATCATGGAATAGGATAGGTTGGAATTTTTATACTCTTAACAAAAGTTTTTTCGAGTGAATTCACGGGTATTCATGGAAATTTTACTTTGAATAAGATTTGTTAAGGCTTCTGTTGTAACCCAGAAATAGGGTGAAGAAAACCAAAAACATTGCACAGATCATAACCATTGGAATTATCAAATCGACACGAAATAAATTCATTTCTTTTCACCTTCTTAATATTTAGTCAAAGGACATGTTTAATTCTTACACCTTAATTTAAAAGTTAAAATATATAAACTTATCTATTAGCTTGATCTGAAATGACGATAGAAAAGAACGCTAAAAAGAAAATAGGACACGTTCACAGATTTAAATCCTGTGAATGCCATTTGATAAATATTTTAGATATTTTTCTCGATCCTGAGTACGACCACTTCAACTTCAACAGATTCCCTGGTGTGGAAATCGTAAATTTTAGGTATGGGAAATTTGTATTCAAATTTGTGTGATACTGTTGCATTTCTCTCCGCTACGAATTTCAATAGGAAGTCTAAGGTTTTCTTCATGTGAAATGAGTAGACAACTGGGGAAATTTCAAGGGCCTTATCAAGAAATATGACGTCTGCGGCTGTTTTATTAGATTTTTGTGCTCCGAAGGGAGGGTTTTGAATCACGGTATCTACTTCTTCAGTGAAGTCTGTGATCTCTGATACAACGAATCTGGTGTTTTCAAGATTTCTCTTTGAAGATTCTGTTTCAGCAATAGAAACCGCTTCAGAATCTGTATCTACACCTACAACTTCGTTTGCCCCGAGTAAAGCTGCTCCTATTGTGAATATGCCCGTTCCACATCCAAGATCTGCCAGTTTCAATCCTTCAATGTCCCCAATTGCCATGGCATTCCAGAGCAGATCGGCAGCTATGACAGATGGAGTGGAGTACTGTTCCAGTTCTACGCGGGGATTTTTATGGGGTGAAATATCTTGAAGTGCTATTTCAAGCTGTCTTTTTTTCTTAAACATTGGCTTGTTTTCCTATTATTTTAGGTTTAATTGAAGTTGGTATGGTTATCGTTTCACCTAAGTAAGATGGTTGTTTGTGAACTCAACATTGGATTAGTAATAAATAGAAATGTTCATTAAGCTCATCCATGATACCAAAGTGTGAATCAATATAAAATTTATTAGTTAATTAATATAGAAATAAGAGTATATAATTAGTGGTAAAAAAAGATTATAAAGCTTAAAACTTGTAATATATTAATTGAATGCTCAGGAAAAGATATTATGTTTAAAAAGGTGTTAATAGCCAACCGTGGAGAAATTGCAATCAGAGTGATGAGGGCATGTCGTGAAATGGAGATAGATAGCGTTGCAGTTTATTCAGATGCAGATAAAAATTCTCTTTTTGCAAAGTATGCCGACGAAGCCTACAATATAGGCGAACCTTCGCCAGCTAAAAGCTACCTGGATATTGACAAGATAATTGATGTTGCAATTAAGTCAGGAGCAGAGGCAATCCATCCTGGTTACGGATTTCTTGCAGAAAATTCTCTACTGGGAGAAGAGTGTGAAAAACACGGCATAAAATTAGTGGGTCCCAGTGGAAGAGTTATTGAGGAAATGGGAAGTAAAATTACATCAAAAAAGCTTATGAAACGAGCAGGTGTACCTGTAGTTCCTGGTGGAAGCAAGGCCATTGATAATGTCGAAGAAGCTGCTAAAATGGCCGAAATTGTAGGTTATCCCGTTATTATAAAGGCTTCTGCAGGTGGTGGTGGAATAGGAATGAGAACCGTGTTTGAAGAGGATGAACTGGTTCGGGCCATTGAATCCACCAAATCCGTTGCAGAATTGAACTTTGGAGATTCCACAGTTTTTGTTGAGAAGTACATTGAGGAACCTAGACACATAGAATTCCAGATACTTGCAGATGAACATGGTAACACTATTCACGTTGCAGATAGGGAGTGTTCCATACAGCGCAGACATCAGAAACTCATCGAAGAATCCCCTTCACCGATCATGACCGATGAACTCAGGGCAGAAATGGGAGAAGCAGCAATTAAAGCGGCAAAATCAATTGGATACACTAATGCCGGAACAGTTGAATTTATTTACTCTAATGGAGAGTTCTATTTCCTTGAGATGAACACTAGAATACAGGTTGAGCATCCAATTACAGAAGCAGTGACTGGTGTTGATCTGGTCAAGGAACAGTTGAAAATTGCAGCTGGAAGGGAGTTATGCTGTGAACAAAATGAGATATCTGTACGGGGACATGCAATTGAATGTCGTATAAACGCTGAAGATCCGTTGAATGATTTTGCGCCTAACCCTGGTAAGATCATAGGTTACAGATCTCCTGGAGGAAACGGTGTGAGGGTGGATAGTGGTGTTTACAACAACTACACCATACCTCCATACTACGATTCAATGATATCTAAGTTGATTGTTTGGGGAAGAACACGTAAAGAGGCGATTGCAAGAATGCAACGAGCTCTTTCGGAGTACATTATTTTGGGGGTTAAGACTACCATTCCTTTCCATAAATCCATGATGGTTAACCAGCATTTCAGGGATGCCAGTTTACACACACACTTCGTTGATCAGTACAAAAATGAGATCATCGAGAACATGGAGAAGGTTATTGCAAAGGATAGAGATATGGAAGCTCGTCTTAAATCAACATTTTTACCTTCTAGAAAGGTAGCAGCAGTTTCAGCTGCAGTTTCAAATTATATGTCCGAATCAATAAAAAAGACCGAAGAATAATTAAAAAGTTCGTTTAGGGGCATTTTACATGACCAAAAGAAAAATATTAAAAACTCTTTATGAAAAGAAGGATGAGTACGTACCTCTGGAACAATTTGTGAATGAAACTGGAAAGAGTCCAGAGATAATTGAAAATGAGTTCCTAAATCTGGAAGAGGAAGGATACATTATAAATCATTCAAAACTGGGATACAGACTTATCAAAACTCCAAATCTTCTCCTACCCTATGAAATTAAACGGGGCTTGAAAACCAATTTTATGGGTCATGATATACACTACTTCAACGAAGTTGATTCCACCAACGAAGTTGCCAAGTACCTTGCAGAGGAAGGTGCCGAAGATGGTACAGTCGTAGTTGCTGAAATTCAGAACAAAGGAAAAGGCCGGCGTGGTAAAACTTGGATATCACCACCTGGAGGTATCTGGATGAGTGTCATACTCAGACCAGAAATTCCGCCACACAGAGCATCCCAGTTAACCCTTGTTACAGGTGTGGTTGTTGCAAAAACAATTAAGGAAGAATTGAACATCGACGTGGGAATAAAATGGCCAAACGACATATTGATCGGTAAAAAAAAGGTATGCGGTATTTTAACAGAAGTAAACGCCACACTGGATAAAGTGAACTACCTTGTGGTGGGTATTGGTATAGATATGAATGTGGATGTTCCCATGCTCCCATCAGATCTTCAGAAGGGTGCTACTTCCCTTAAAAATGAGTTAAACACCGAAATTAACGGTGCACTTCTGGTTCAAAGGTTCCTACAGAACTTTGAAAACATCTACAATGACTTTAAAGATGGTAAGTTTCCAGAGATCCTTGATGAATGGCGTGCAATGTCTTCAACAATAGGAACCAGTGTTGAAGTTAGAACAAGGGGAAAAAGAGTTCAAGGCTACGCTGTTGGTATTAATAAAGAAGGAATACTCATAATTGAAATGGAAGATGGTAGCCTAAGGAAGATGATATCTGGTGAATGTTTACACCTAAACAAATAATGATTAATTTTTTTTTTACAGCATGACAAAAGATTCAGATTGATTAGATGCAGTATCAAACATATATTGTTAATGAAAATTTGGATGCCCCTATTTAATTTGGAGACAGTGAGATGGATAAAAAAGCAAAACTAACCTTTTTCCTTACTTTAATTTTACTTTTCAGTTTTGCTGCTACTTCCTACAGCTACAACAATCAAGTTAACAATTATCCCAAATATCCTCAGATAAATAGTTCGGACAGAGTTCTGATCTTTGCCCCACACCCCGACGATGAATCTTTAAGTAGTGCAGGTTTGATTAGGTACTGTGTTGAACATAATGTGCCTGTTCATGTTGTTGTTGTAACCAATGGTGGGAAGGGAAAACTTGGCAGTGTAAGACATTCTGAAACTTTAGATGCAACTGCAAAACTTGGACTTTCAAGTAATAATGTTACATTTTTAGATTATCCACAGGTTGTTAACCGTTTATTTAATGAGAATTGGGATCCCAACCATGCCTACTTTGATGGTTCCCATCACAATTCATTCTCATATGATCAAAATTCCAGTTACTGTGGAGAATCATTGGAATCCAATATTGAAACCATGATTGCCAACTACAATCCAACGATAATAATTTATCCTGCAGTGGATGACGATAACACCGACCACTGGGGAACTGGTTCATTTGTGGATTATGCTGTTAACGATATGGATTATCAAACAAAAATGTACAGCTACTTGGTTCATGATGATGAGACACTGTGGCCATTTCCTAGATCATACTTTCCACAGAGTAAACTGCTCCCGCCATCCTACCTCGCAAACCAGACCAACTGGTTAATATTTCCTTTGAACAATTCTCTGGAACAATACAAGTTTGATGCAGTTAACTGTTACCAGAGCCAGATGCAAAAGGATTCTGTTTTCTTAAAATCATTCATCAAATCCAATGAACTCTTTGCTGTTGCCCCCATCAAGAACGTCACAAGACAAGATACAAGCAACGATTACATTAACTCCCATGGTTTTCCAACGACGGTGTTTCATGATCCTGTGGGTGACATTCTAAACCAGCCAAATAATCAAATCTACTCTGTACTGGACAGTCAAAGTAGCTATGATATTGGGGATGTTGGATTTGAAATTGACAACAACACACTATGGATATCTCTAAAAACAACGGGAGGAATTTCTAAAAATGGCATTTACCAGTTCCATTTAAGAGGATTTGGGGATTATGGAATATCAAGAGTAGATTTCCAAGTACAAAATGGAAAGGCCAGTTACATAATGCCATCAAAAAATAGTGTAACGCCCACATTACAATTACGGTCCGATGCATCTGGAATCGTGGTTGGAATACCTGCAATGCTTGATGATCACACTTTCATGATAGATGTTGAATCTGAAAATTCAACCCATGTATTCGATAGAACAGGCTACTTCAACATTGATGTGAGTTGAAAATTTATTTAACTGTTATAAGAGCAGGTTTTCCTAACTTCCCATCCACCTGCACATCTCTATTTATGAACTGACTCGCTACATCTATATTTGTTAATGTGTGTTGTGTGAGTTTAGAGGTGGTTATGGAAGAATTTCCAGCGATGAAAAGGTATGGAATTATCTGATCTCCCATATGGCTGTCTAAAGCCGAATTTCCACTTATCTGTTCCAGTAAATCTTTTGCAGCGTCAAGTCCAACTACTTCTGCTTTTTTACCCCTTTCACCTATGGAACTTCCACCGAGTGGGATGGTTCCATCTGTCCATAGTAATATTCCAGATCCTGATCCAAATGAATTGTCATCATGTTCAATATCTACGTTTATATCGTATCCTGCATTTTTTATCATGACCTCTGCAGATCTGGCCTGTCTAATTGCAACATGTTCTGGCAGATTAACAGCATGTGATATGCCTTTTACAGCATTAAAATTTGATTCAATAATATTCACCGGTTTTAATGAACTTATTGGATAAATTGTAACCTCTAAAATTCCTCCGCCCTTGGGGTAGTGGCCCCTTCTAAGGACTTGGGTGTCTGCCTTGTAGCCCATGGTGTTCAAGATGGGAAGAGTTATATTTTGGAGGTAATCTATGCTTGGAGACCATCTTAAATCTGTTCCACCTTTTATGGTAATTTTAACAGGTCCTCCTGTAAATGCTGCAGGTATCATGAAGGCTTGAAGTATCAAACTGATGCTTCCTGCTGTTTTAATGTCTATATCGTAGTTACCGGGTTTCAGTTTTCCGGGTTGAAATGATAGTTCTGTTGACCCTATTTTAAGTCCTGAAAGGTTGGCATCTGATAGTTCTGCAACTGCCTTCACAGAATTTAAATGTTGAGGCATGAGTCCAGGTTTGGGTCTTTTTGAGCGTATGTTGTATATTTTAACTGGTTTAGATGTTAATGCGGATAGACCTGTTGCTATCCTTAAAACAGCTCCACCACCTTCTCCACGGGATCCATCAATCTCCATCAAAATTTTATCCCCTAACAATATTTAAAAAAAAATAGTATTCATAGTCCATCAGTTTGATAAAACCCAATCCTTTGGCAGTTTTTTATGATTCAACTGTAGAGGATTTTTTTAGATTCTTCTTCGTTGTTTGCTACAGATTGGAGTTTAGTAAATGTTTTCTTGAAGGCTTCAGCAATTTCCTTTGAACCAATTCGTTCTGCATCATTTGCTGCTAGATCTATTCTGATCGCCGCAGATGCACCCGGCATTCCAACCGCTGGAATTGTGATTATGCCATGATCCCTCAGGAGTATCATGGCAAATAGATACGCCAGATCATCGGATTCCAGATCTGTTTCTGTCTCTATTTGTCTAAGTTCAAATTCAATGGCTTCTGGTGTGAGCATTATTCCTGTGGGTGTTTCTTTGACCATGGAAAACTGATTATTTAGTGCTTCTTTCAGTTCATGTTTGGCTGAAAATGCCATTAATATTTTTTCGGGACTTAAGTTTTCCAGGGCCCTTACCATTGCAGCCACCAATGGTGCTTGTGCTTCTAATCCAAATTGATGGGCTTTAGATTTAACCAGCTGCATAATCTCTCCCTTTCCAGACATGAGTCCTCCTCTAGGACCGTCCATAAGTTTGTCTGTGCTGGTTATGGCTATATCTGCACCCATATCTATTGCTCTTGGCTGTCTGTATACAATGGTTCTGAGTCTTGCTCCAGATGCATCATCAACTGCCACAGGAATGTTTTTTGCCTTACAAATTTCAATCACCCTTCGGAAATCTTCTTGGGTGATGATCTCGTGATCCATGGTTGATCCGGTTATGAAAACCAGGGATGTGTTGTCCTCTACCTTGAATTCTTCAATTTTATCAAACTCAATGTAACTTGCACCAACAAGTTCAGCACTACGAGGTATAGATGGATGTGCCGGTGACTTTGGAAGGTAATGTGCCACTTCGTCGCCAGGTTTTACAATGGCAAGTACAGAGGCAAGTATTCCTGAACTAGTTCTGTTTAAGGCCAGAACCTTATCTCCACCCAGATGAATTTTACCCACTGTTTGTATGGCATCATCAAACACTGCAGGCCCAGCATAGGTTTCTAGAAGGGCTTTATCTTCGGATAGGATTGGGAATCCACCTGCAAGTCCTGTAAGATCATAAAATCCTTTCCTTCCCTTGGTTTGAAGTATGGATTTAATGACCCTGAGGGCTGCTTCTCGTCTGTTTACTTCGTCGATTATTGAATTTGTAAGCATTTTTATCGGTTAGTCGTGATTGTTATCTGATTTTAATACGATTGCACTGTCTGCTGAATTTTGAAGTGCTGCACTGAAACCTGGCTCTGCACCGATAACAAGGGTTTCCTTTCCATTTTCTTTGGCCTTATTTATTATGGGTAAAAAATCAGCATCCCTGGTCATGAGTGCGATAATATCAATATTAGGATTATAAATAAGTTCCATGGCTTCAACTGCCATATAAACATCAGTATCCCCTGCAACTACAATTGGGGTGTAGCCTTGGTTTACAATGGCCTCAATTAATTTATCAGATGCGTACTGGTTTAACAGTACTTTTCCAACCCTCATGTTTCCATATTCTGCTATAATATCCCTAACAATATCAAGATTAAGGCTGAATTCCTTTCTTAGCATATTAGGACCATCAACTAACAGACCAACATTTTTCCCTCCAGCCTCGCTTCTTTTAAGCGGAATATAGTCCTTAAGGGAACTTAATCTTTCAAAGCTTCGCATTTAATTTCCTCCGGTTAAATAATCCAGAAAGTACATAGATATAATTGAAATAATTTTCTATTTATTGTCTAATTCTTTTTTTTTATAGTTGAATAAGAACTCATTCCAACGATCAGGACAAAATAAATCTGAGTCATGCCCATCATTTTTGATATGATTTTTTATTCAAAATCTAGTATATTGTTCCATTGATATATAATTTTTACAAGGTAAATTCCTACAAAATATTCAGTACCCAAGTTCAATGATAAACAAAAAATCAACCATTCCATGGCCTATGGGAATGTTTGGTATAAAAAAAATTATGTTAAATAAAATATTAAATAAAAGGTTATTATTCTATTTCAAGTGAAAATGAATCTTTAAATAACTCTTTTACAACGTCTAAATCTTTAGGTTTGAGTTTGGATACTGTGATGTTGTTTTCTATCTTGATGTAGTACTCAGCATCCACAATTTCTCCTTCATCGTTCATATAAAGGAAAAGTCCATCTGCAAATTTTAATGGATCCCTTGAAGGTAGGAAAACTTCAAATCTTATTAGAACCTCTGATCCATAGATGCTCTCATGGAGTTCGGTCTTTTTTTCTTCAGATTTCAATGCTTCCTTAAATGCTTTCATCCTTGCCTTAAATTCCTTATCAATTGTTATTGTATCATTCTTTTTGGTTGCCATAGTATACACCAAATATTTTTATTTAAATATTTATATTTTAATCGTGAATTTCTAATTCGATTATTATTGATAGAACAGCGGCCTATAAAAAACCATTGCTCATGTGTGAAAATGTAGACAAAAATTAGTTTTATCCACAACCAATTTCACAACTACCTACATAGGTACTAACATTTGCATCACTACATATTTAAGTTTAAAATTTTAAAAAACTGCATTTAATTGTTAAATATTCAAGTTAATTTCTGTTAAACCCTGCCCATATATGTGGTTTCCTAAATTCTTTCCTTGTATATAAGTTCATTAAACACGATCTTAAATTCTGTTCCATTGCAATTATCCAGTTCGATTTCTCCATCGATCTGATCTGTTAAACTGTTTACAAGCTGAAGTCCGAGTGAATCTGTGTTTTTAAAGTCTATTGTATCGGGAAAACCTACTCCATCATCTTTTATTATGAGTTCGTAGTTTTCTCCTAAATTTTTAAGTGAAACATACAATGTTCCCTCCATTGAATCTGGAAATGCATATTTTAAGCAGTTTGATACCAGTTCTGTTATTATGAGACCCAATGGTACGGATGTTTCAATATTGAGGTTTACATCGTCAATCTCAAGAACCGGTTCGATCTTGCCCTTCTCTATGGAGTAGGAATAGAACAGATCCCATACCAAGTTTTCGATGTATTCAGCGAAGTAAACTTTGTCAAATTTTTTTGATCTGTAGAGTTTCTCATGGATCATTGACATGGACTTAACACGGTTCTGGCTCTCCTTTAACACGTTTATAGATTCTTTATCATCCAAGTATCTGGTTTGGATGTTCATGAGACTTGAAATTATTTGCATGTTGTTCTTTACACGGTGGTGTATTTCCTTTAAAAGAACCTCTTTTTCTCTTATTGAACCTTTAAGTTTGGTTTCAAACTGTTTGATCTCTGTTATGTCGCTTGCAATTACCAAAACGTAGATTATATCATCTTCCATTTCAATTACTGTGACATTGACATTTACACATCTGATATTTCCATGTTTATCAATCAGTTCTGTTTCGAAGATCTGGTTTTCCTTGTTTTCAATTATTTTTGAGAATATTTCCTGTAGGTTGGTAATATCCTCTTTAAAATATATTCTAGTATCATGTAATGATTTTCCAATCAAGTTTTCCTTTGAAACACCGGTTACCATGCTTATTGCATTGTTTGCATCCACTATGATTCCGTCTTTATTAAATAAGATTGTATAATCTGGATCATATTCGAACAGGGTTCTGTACTTTTTTTCACTCATGAGGAGTGCTTCTTCTGAAATTTTTTGTTTGGTTGCATCCCTCACATCGGCAAAAACTATTCCTTCAGAGGGTAAAAGGCTAACATTCCATGAGAGCCATTTGTAGCTTCCATCCTTAGTTTTGAATCTGTTTTCAAATTTGATGTTTGAATCAGCTCCCATTGCGTACTCGTTGAAATCTGTTTCTTTAAATCTGTCCTTGGGATGTATGAATTCATGGATGGGTCGAGATTTGAGTTCTTTCTCGGACCATCCAAGTATTTCTTCCCAGTTATGATTTAGCTGTTTGAAACATCCATTAAAATCAGTTATACAGAGCAGGTTTGATGAAAGGTTGAAAAACCTGTCTCTTTCTCTTTGTGCCTTTTTTACAGTGGTTATATCGTTTGCTACTATTTGAACTCCAGTTATTTCTCCTTCGGAATTTTCAATTTTTGTGAATGTGAATATGTACCATTTTTCACCTTTTGGAAGCTTTAAATGATCTTCGTAGACCATTGAATCTTTTGATCTTGTAGCAATGGCTATTCTTTCCAACAATGTTTCTGCAATTTCATGTTTGGTAATGTCCGTGATCAATCTTCCAACGAAGTCTTCAGGTTTTCCATTTAATTTTTGGGCCCCAATTTTGTTAATCATTAAAATGGTTCCATCTATATCGCAGTAGCCTATTCCCATTCCAGCACTTTCTATGAGTAGTCTGTTTCTCTCTTCACTTTCTATCAAGTTTTTTTCAATTTTTTTTCTCTCTGTTATGTCCCTTGTAACACCCAATATCTCGCTTACTTCTCCTCTGTGATCTTGGAGTAGTGTTGTCACAACTTCTGTTGGTACTATGGAACCATCTTTACGGTACTGATCTACCTCGCTCTGTGCCACCCTCCATTCTTCGTTTCCTGCTAAAAACTGTTTTATTCTTTTGGGAAGGTTTTCCTTTATGAAGGTGTAGGCTTCAGGTGTCATTACCTCTTCATATTTCTGTTTTAGAACTTCTTCAGGGGTGTAGCCTCGAAGCTGATAAACTGATGGACTCACATAACTAAATTTTTGTGTTTTGAGATCCAGTATCCATATTACATCACCAGTATTTTGAGAAATGATATTGTATAATGATTCAGTTTCCATTAAAACTGTCTCTGTCTTCTTTTTTTCAGAGATATCCTTGACAAATCCTTCAAGATAGAGAACTTTATTATTATGGTTTTTTACAGCCCTGAATGTTAATTCAACATCGATTATGGTGCCATCCTTCTGGTAGTATTGGTTTTTATATGTGTGCCATTTTTCATCCTTTACTACTTCTTCAATGAGTTCTTTTCGAGTTTCTGGTTCAACATAGAACATTTCTTGAATGGTTGAATTGTTAACATCGTTTAAAATTTCTTCAGTAGAATTATAGCCATATATCCTGGCATATTCTGTGTTTAATCTAAGGAGTTTTCCTTCTACAGTAGAATGGAAAATTCCTATTGGGGCCTTATCAAAGATATTCTTGAAGTTAGCCGAGTCATTTAGCAAACCAGTTTCACTGGCATGCTTAAAAACAACATATTCAATAGAATGTTCCAATTCTCGGGCTGTGATGGGTTTTATTAGGCAAGAGTAATGACCTGTTAAATTGTCCATTTCACTTTTTATTTGTTCTAAATTTTCTGTTAAGTAGATGATTGGAATGTTTGATGTTTGATCCATTATTTTCGCAGTTTCCACACCATCAAGTGGACCATTTAGATCTACATCCATGAGAATGATATCAGGATTGGTTCTGTTTAAAACTTGAATAGCATCTTCACTCGTGGCAACAATTTCCGATACATTGTAACCCAATGACTCTATGGATAGTTTTATATCTTCAGCTTCAGCTGCATCAGGCTCCACCACTAAAATAGTGAGTTCTAACATATGATCTTGATTTTGTATGGTGTCTTAATTATATTTATTTATAAATAATCAGTAAAACTATGGAATGATAGTTTCACCATTTGTCGGGATTATAATGTTCGAAATTTCATATCCGTTGTTTATATATTTGGAACAAGCTCATAATCAAATTGGGCTATTTAAAATAATTATTTATCATCTTTGTATTCACATTTTAATAGTCCAATAAAACTGTTTAAACCATTTTTGCTTGATTCTATTATGTCTATAGCTGATTCTAATTCATCCTGTTTGTAACGCTCATCCACCATTAATCTATGGATTATAAATCCTATTATTGAAAGTATGGCCATGAATATTAGGATGTAAAATGTTAAACCAAGTACTGGTATTTCTGTCAGGTTATCCATGTTTATGAAGGTCATGACAAATACAACCACGAATGCCAGTGAAAAACAGGTGGCTATGATTAGCAACAACTTTTTATCGTCATTTCTGTCCCTGAAAGCTGAATAAGCTGTGATTGAAAGGGATGAACCTGCCAAACTGAACACTAAAAAATCTGGTATTAAACTGCTGATGTCCATGAAATTTCCTCCTACTTGTAACAAGCTTGTTTAAGGACTTCTTCCTTGTTCAACTGTTTTGCATATTTATTTATTTCATTGTAGGCATCTTCATACACCTGAATGAGATCTGGATGTGCTGTTTTCACACCCACAGCACCCCTTGTTTCGTTGTGGTGATGCGGTTTTTCTATGTACAGGTGGGTTTGATTGAATATCATGAAGTGTTTGTTGGGTCTGATTGGTAGGATATGATATTTGACAGATTTGAATCTATCAAGTAGGGAGTATATTTCAAGTTTATCTTCACAAAAAGTTTGTGGCCCTCCAATTATGGATATCTCATCAAATTTTGAGGATGCTGCATTTTTAACAATTTCCATGGTGTCTTCGCTCAACTCTCCCACAACCATTTTAAATATCAATGGCCCCTTGGGATTATGACTGTTCTCTTTTTTAATGTACTCTATGAGGTTGAACCTCCAGATTCGTTTTTCGTATCGTTGACTACTATGAAAAAGTACGATCTCCCTGCCGTAAAGTTTATGAACATGAGGATTGTGCCTGTAAATAACCCTAATTAGTAAAATAACAACTAATGTAGTTGATATGCTTATTATTGCCAATATGAGGCCATAGCTAAATTCTATTTTTACAACTCCTATTCACAAATTGTGATATTTTTTACACTTGAAGTGTATGTCTAACTATGTTCTGGATCTATTTAAAAATTTTGAATGAAACTAGGCTGAAAAAAAAAATAATTATTAATTCATATTTTGTGATATTTTTTACACTTGAAGTGTATGTCTAACTAAAAAATAACAGTAATACCAATAAACTAGTAACAACTGACAACATCGTCAAGACTTAACAAATTTATCATTTAATGGATAAAATTTACATTGTCCAGTAATATGGACATGAGGATAATTTAAAAGAGAAATAACTTATTTATATCATCTACATACATTTTCAAAGGATAAATATTATTTTTATAAAAAAAATTAGTTTTTGATTTAAGAATTTACAGTATGTGAAAACCTGCCGAGAAGTAAACAGCTGCACAGAGAACTATCTCAAACATTATCAGGAAAGAAAATTTTTTGATCCCAATGGTCTTAACAGATCCGAAGTCGTTCATTGTTTTAATAGAACCATCATAGCAACGTGATTCCATTGCTATAAACGTTTGCTCACCCTTTAGCCATGTTTTTATAAAAAGGTTACTTATAAGCATTCCCATGGATTTATACGATTTTTTCATTGTTGAGTAACCATTTCGGGTTTCTTGTGAATGATACATGTTAACAGCCTCATCTAGAAACAAAAAGATGTATCGATACATGAGCATGGTGAGTTCAACAACAATTTTAGGAATTTTAATAGCTTCTAATATTGCAAACAATTCAGTCATGGGTGTTGTAAGGGCTAAAAATGCTAAACAAGCAAAACCGCCCATTATTCTAGCGAACACTAGTGCTGCTCTGTTAAAACCATCTGCAGACACTCCAAGATTCAAAAATCCTAAATCATACACATATTGACCATATCCAAAAAATATGGCCATGAAAACAAAGGTTATAAATGCGAAGGTTAATGGAACCAATAAAAATTTCAGATAGAATTTAATTGGAATTTTAGCCTCGAACAATATCAAAAATGTGAAAAATAGAAATATGAAGAGAGGTACTACAGGGGAAGTTGATATTAAACTAACTATCATGGTAATTATTGCAAACAATACCTTGAAATATGGATTCAAATTTCTAAGCTCATTTGAATGAGCATATCCATCTAGAGTTAGTTCAAACATCAAAATTCCTCCGCTTATACATTCTTCAATCAATTTTTTCTTTACTTTCTAATTTTCTTTTTCGTTCTTTGTCTTGGCCCATGTAGTATCCAAATACAAATCCTATGATTATTGCTCCAATAGCTGCTTGAACAGCAAAGAGTAAACTTTCAATCTCCCCACTAGGTGGTTCCCAAATGGAATGGAACCAAGGAGTGTAACCCGTGGATTCTATGTATTCCGGACCTTGATCATCAGTTCCTCCGAAGTATCCTTGTGCTTCACCTTTACCATTGTAAAATGCCAAAGGAAATACGACAATGACAACTACCAAAGAAAGCAGTAGGATGGCCCTTTTATTTACCATATCAAACCGCCCCAGCTTTAGCTTTAACTATTTCTGGATCTTCAGACTTTATGACCCCTAACCTGACCATTATGTCTGGTCTGAGCTTCATGATGTATTCAAACACAACAACTGTTAAAATACCTTCAGCAATTGCAAGTGGCACTTGAGTCCATGCGTAAATTCCTATGAATTTCACAAACGCAGCCTCAAATGTAGGAATAGGGAATGCTAAAGAAAGTTGAACTGCTGTTGTTACGTATGTTAACCAGTCCCCCATGACTGCTGCTAAAAATATGGCTATAGATGTTGACCATCCAATTTTCCTTGCACCCTTCCATATTAACCAGGCTGCAAATGGACCTACAATACCCATCGAAAAATCATTAGCACCTAAAGTGGTTATTCCCCCATGTGCAAGGAGCAAAGCTTGGAATACAAGTACTATTGCTGCTAAAACACTCACAGCCGCAGGTCCAAACAGCACAGCACCCAATCCTGTACCTGTTGGATGGGAGCAGCTTCCAGTCACTGATGGCATCTTCAAAGATGATAAGATAAAAATGAATGCACCTGAAACAGCTAACAATGGTTTAGATTCAGGATTTTCATCAGTCACCTTTTTTATCTGAATTATACCATAGGCAATTACCGGTAATGCCACTATGTACCAAAAAAGGCACCACTGCCATGGTAAAAAACCCTCCGCAATATGCATTAATCACATCCTCCGTAATTATATTCTTCATAATATGATAAGTTAAATTTACTTTAATTTAGATCAATTAAACTTGATTAATTAATTATATAAAGCTTATGATTTTAAATTCCCCAAATAGATAAAAATAATAATATAACATCTTTATTTTTAATATCCAAGCAATCACAATCAGATAAATAATTAGATTAGTAATATTAATCAAAAAGTTTTTCAGAAACTTGAAAAAACTAGAACCCTAAAATATATTATTAATAGTAATTAAAAAGGTAATACTGATTTAAATATTTGATAGAAAATAGTAATCATTATGGACTATAATTTAAAGTTAAAAAAATGCAGTAGATGTAAAGAATATTTGCCATTAAATAAGTTTAGTATAGACAAAAAAACTAAGAGTGGACATCAATCCTATTGTAAAAAATGTAGAAAAGAAATGTATCATGAAAATAGGCATATTAACAAGATTAAAGAAAAAGAGTATCGTATGAAAAACCCAATAAATATTTGGGCCATGCATACACGTAATAATCACCAAAGAAGAGGAATTAAAATTAATATTTCAGTCAAAAAATTAACAGAGTTAGGTGAAATGGCAGTAAAAAATGGATGTTATTATTGTGGAACCAAATTTGACATTAGGAACAGCCAAGGCAAAGCAGGAGAGTTTACTTCAAATGCCATGACTGTAGATCTCATAGATTCAAACAGAAAAGTAATGGACGAACAAAACATTCGAATATTGTGTCATTCTTGTAATTCCGGTAAAGGAACATTAAATGAAGAAGAATTTTTATTAAAATGTAAAAAGATTGTTGAAAGATGGTCAAATGATTTGAAATAATTCATTATCTGAGAAATATTTGAATCAATTATATTAAAATGTAATATTAATACTTAATTAATTAAATATAATATTTTTATTTCGTAAAATCTATATATTACGAAGTAAATCATTAGTCCACATAGTTTTTAAAAAGGAAGTTGAAAGAGTCAAATTACAAATAAACCATTTTTACCCAATTTGTAATATAATTATTCTCTTGATCATATATTGGAGTATTACTCTACCTATCATAATTCATTATAACTAATTTATGATAATAAAAGGCCATTTTTAATTATTTTGAATTAACACACTACTCAATAAAATCTATGATAAATCATAAAAACTGAAATAATAAGTATAATTATGCTAAAACAAGGCACTAAAATTTTATTTACTTTAAAATTAGGGATTCTATTACTATACACTCCTAAAAATAATAATGGAGCTATTGGAATGAAATATCTTCCATAAACACCATCAATAAGATTGTTTCCAACATTATTCCATGTAAGATACTCCAAAACAAATATTGAAACAAAACTGATCAAAAAAACCATGATGGAACAAATTCTCTGTTTCAAATTCATATTAACTTCAGACTTATCTGTTAAAGCTATGTAAAATAAAAACAAAATGTAAATATAAACTAAAATAGGGGATAAAGGAGTATCCAATCCTGTGTCCTTCCAACCAAATGTGCCCACAAATGTTGTTAAATAGTAAACAAAATTATTTATAATTGTGTTAATAAGAATACTAGTAAATGTAATAAAATGTGTCAATATAAATATAAATTGCTTCTGAGGATATACTTGTGGAGAAATTGGCACATATATTCCCTTTACAATTAAAGTCCACAATAACGCTATTAGTATCGTGAAAAGAAAAATAATACTAAACCACGTATATTTGTATTTTTTACTTACAAATTTATGTTTTGGAATAATTAGGAATAAAAGAAGTACAAAGATGTAAATTTCCTTAGACAACGCTAATAAAGCTCCTAAAAAAAATATAAATAAAAGTTGATTTTTATTAACCTTATAAATTTTATCATCAAATGCTAGTTTTAATATGAATGATATTAATAATAGAGAAATTGCAATATTAAATCCATCAGAAGAAAAAGATCCAGCTTCATAAAGTGCCATTGGCATTAATGCCAATAAAATAATAACCCATTTCAGTATGGGAGTATACTTTATTGCAAAATAAATAATAGAGACATATAAAAATAGATTAGCTAATCGTCCCAAATAAAAAATAATTGCAGGAGATAAACCTGATAACTTTCCTAGTAAAATGGCTATTGTTGGGACAATATAAGGAATTGGAGAATACATATCTACAAAAACCTTGGATTTTTCTACAAAAATATGACCTTGAGCTAGGTTTATGACTTTTAAATAGTGAGTAGGTTCGTCTGGTACTTGAAACATTGGATTTATCAATGCAATAGTAACTCCAAATATTAATCCAATAATAAGAAATAATATTTCCGGTTTTAATGCCGGATATTTAATATTCATAGATTAAATTAAATTATAATAAATTTAAATGTTATCATCAACTTCAATCCACAATCATTAAATAGTAGTAAATCAAATCTTGAAACTGAGCTGTTTTAAATTGAGCTATATGTTATTAAACATTTAATAGATTAGTCCCTTGGGGTAATGGCAATCCTGTAAGACTCTGGATCTTTCGATGGCGGTTCGACTCCGCCAGGGACTACTATTTTTTTTATAATTTTCCAAAATTTCTAGTTCAAAAAATACTAATTTTCATAAAATTTTAGAAATTCTAATTCTTACTAAAAAATTGATCAGCACCCCTAGACCAAACCATTTATTTACGGCCAATTTTACGATCTTTAAAAATTATTACCACTTTCAAAATTAGTATCAAAAAAACATTAACTCGACCTATTCTAAAACTAACAAAAAATTTCTAATATTATAAAAATATTCAAAGATTCGGTTGGGTAAAAACACAAAAAACATTGAACCAACAAAAATTTTCAATTGAAAAAAATATGTTTCAAATGATTGGAGCATCACAAAATAATTTTTTTCCAGAATTAACTGGATATATTTCTAATTTTTTATAGTTTGACTAATCAGGGATCTACTCAGTTTAATATTTAGTTAATGAAGTTAAAGATAGTATTATAATATTAATGGAGCAATGTAATATTAAAAAAATAATTAAGCGGGTAAAAATGAGTAAAAAAGAGTACAAGCCTTTGGGCTATGAAAAGTTTGTTATCATGGCAATCTTCGAAAGGGGTTCGATCAGTCTAAAGGATCTAGAGGACATTACAATAGTTTTCATATCAAGCATATGGTACAATGTTCATTACGGTAAACAGTACAATATTTTAGGAAGAATTCTCCTGTACTTGTTCCATTTGAGGGACAGGACTTGGGAAAGATACTATGCATACAGGTTTAAAGAAAAACATGTGGTTAAACATGGTTTGCGTACTGTTGACACCTGTAATAAACTTGTTGAAGTTGGAATATTGAAGATTAACGATGAAAAATATGAACTAACTGAAACTGGTTTGAAACTGGCCAAGTTAAATCAGGAAAGATTCGAAAAACGTGCAGAAATGATTGAAAATCGTCTTTTTGCACCTTCAGGTGCAGCCATTAACACAACGGTTGTTGATGGTTTCATGGCATTTTTAAAACTTTCTGTGGGATTTATAACAGGCAGTGTTGGTATAATAAGTGATGGTACAGACAGTGCAACCGATACAATATCTGCATTTCTTGTTTGGGTTGGAATTAAAACCAAACACGAATCTTTAAGTACTCTTCTGGTCATTGTTCTGCTCTTCGTTGCATCCATAACAGTTATGTACGAATCCTTTTCAAGACTTTACACTGCATGGACATCAACACTCAGCCCCATCATTGATCCAAGTTTGGTTATCATAATCGAAATTTTTGCAGTATTTGTGTATGCAGGACTTTTCTTCTATCAGCGTCAGATAGGAAGGGCATCTGGAAGTTTAACACTCATATCCCAATCTGTTGATTCTAAAAATCATATATTCATTGCATCGTCAGTTGCAATAGGTGCTGGATTTTCATTTTTTGGCATTTACTACGTGGATGCAATTGTAGGTGCAGTTGTAGCATTTAGAATTTTCACTGATGCAATTGGATTGTTAAAAGATGCTATACACTCAATAAAAGGAGAAGAAACAGATTTACATAAGTACAAAACACCTGTGGAAAATTATGTTCAAGATGGAAAACTCAAGGCTTTCAGAATTTTCACGATTTTTAGTGTATGGGCACGTGAAAATGAAGAAAAAGAGAACATAATAAGTTCACTCGAAACCATGTACACTCAAACCTATATTCCAGTTCTAAGTGAATTGCATTTGATTCCAGAGGATGAATATGGATTTAAAACTGATTTTGATAAAATAATGGATCCCCTGGTCAAGAGAAATTTCATATTAGTTCAAAATGGTAAGTACACCATAACAAAATCTGGAATTAAACGGTTCAAACACTTTGTAGCCTTGTTTAAATATTATGATGTACGCTTAACAGATCTTTTCATGTTGGATATTGAACATGAAAAGGATTAAGTTGTATTGTCCATAAAATCTTTGAGTTTGTCTCTGTTGATATGTGCATTAACATCAAGGGGATCTATCTTCAAAGCTTCATTGAAACATTCCATTCCAGAATCAAGATCTCCTGAGTTTGCAAGGGCAGCTCCCTTGTTACTTAGGGCATTGGTATTTTTTGGCTCTATTTTTAATGCTTCATCGTAACATTCTATTGCCTGGTTGTAATCATCCATCTCATAGTAAACAGCACCTTTATTAACCCAGAGCTCAGCATTTTTAGGTTCTTTTAAAATAGCAGTGTCAAATGATTCCAATGATTCATCATACCTTCCAAGCACCCTTAAAACATTACCTTTGTTATTTAAGGCCTGTACAAAATTTTTATCCAATTCTAGAGCTTTTTCATAACATTTAAGAGCTTCTGGGTACTGTCCATTCTCATAAAATTCAATTCCCTCGTTGTTCCATTCACCGGAAAGTTTTGACAAAATAATCACCTCACTATAAAATAAATGATAAAATAGAATACAATAAATAAACTTCGATTTAACTCCTAATTAAATGATTAGAATGTTCTGTTAAATGAAAATCTGCATTTAGGAGGGTTAGGTCCGAGTAAATAACTATGAAACATTTTAACATCAATGTCGGTCCAATTAAGAGATAATTCTACCATAGCTCTGCACATTAAGCAGTATATTTTATTATCATTCACGTTAGGACTCCACAAACATTCAGTTATTGTGAACTCATCTGATCCTGTTTCTATCCTGTAACCAAGATTGGTGAACATGTTAGTTACCCAAGCAATATACTCTGTTAAAATTTTTCTGCTGTTATCAGTGTTTTTATAGGAATCATCATCGAGTTTAAGTTCCCTATTCATTTTATGATGCATATTCGTCTCGAAGAAGTTCGCAAAATCCTTGAGAAATTTTGCAGTGTCCTGAATTCTCACTTGCGATGTTAATGCTGGTGTTGAACTCAACATAAAATCTCTAACAGTAGCCATACGCTCTTTATCCTTTGCTTGCACAGCTTTGTCTGCATAATCATTTCTTAAAAGAGCTATTTCTATACTATATTTGAGTTCTGTATCATCAAAAGGTTTTATTACATACCCTGAAGGTTTGGTCATTTTTGCCCTTGAAAATGTGTCATTGTCTGCGTGGGCTGTGAGGTATATTACTGGAACATCGTATCTATCCGAAATACGATCAACAGCATCTATACCATCCATATCTCCCCTTAAAACAATGTCTGCTAAAATTAGTTCTATTTCATTTTCATTTGCTATTTGGATGGCTTCTTCACCTGATCCAGCTGTTCCAACTACATCATAACCCCATTTATCAAGCTTATTTTGTATCTCTAAAGCTGTGATGTTTTCATCTTCAATAATCAAGATTTTTTCTTCAGGAATCGCAACCACCCCCGCAAACTATTTTCAATATCTCAAAATTATCATTATAAAAATGATAAATAGAAATCATAAACCATTGTACAGAACAAAGTTAAGTAATGACTTTTAATAAAATTGACATAATAACTTGCAACTGTCAATAATATATATTTAATATTTATTTATATTCTACAAACATAAATAATTATCATTTCTATAGTCATACTTTAATAACAATAAACCATTGGAAGTCTTGAGACTAAATCCATCGAAATCAGTCACAAAATATGCATAATACTAAATAACTATATTAAGCATATTCAAGAAAAAGTTATATGGAATATTAATAATAAGTTGAAGAAGTTGTAAATTTCAATTGAACAAAATTTTGGATTAAATTATTAAGAAGGGATAAAATGGATTATACGTTAATATCGACTATCTACTCAATAGAACCAATTATGGTTTGTATAACACAGTTTTCTCCCAAAAAAGTTGTTTTGTTGAGGGAAGAAGATGCTCCCCAAGCCAAGCTAAAGGTAGAACAGATAATCTCTGAAACAGTGGGAAACTTCATAGATATTGAAACAAAAATTACCAGCCTCTATGATGTTGTTAGAATCGCAAAGGACACAGTTGATGTAATAGAAAACGAAAAAGCTAACAACAGAAAACTATTTGTAAATATCAGTGGCGGAAGAAAACCACAAGCTTTAGGAGCTTTATTCGGATGTTACGCTCGCCATGGAGACATCGAGAGAATAGTATACGTTACAGAAGAGGACAGTCAAACCATAGACTTGCCTATACTGAACTTTGGATTGTCGCCAACCAAAAGGATGGTTTTAGAAGAGCTAACTAAAGACGGAAAAAGCGTCAAAAATTTGGCAATTAGGATCGGAATAAGTAGGGGAATGACCTACAACCACATCAGAGAGTTGAGAGAAATGGGATTCATCTCCCCAGACCAACTTGAAATAACCACTGCAGGTAAATTAGCAATAATATAAACCGTTTAAATGCAGTACGATATTCTCTTTTTTTTTATTTGTAAATCAGATTTTTTGGATTTCCAATTGACATCCTTCGAATTTCTGATTTTTTAATTCCCATAGCTTCCATGGTTTTTATGTACATTTTCATTCCATGGGAGGGTGAAAGATTATGCTTTTGACCAAAATCTGTGGCCATTATACATCTGTCTGCTCCAACTTTCCGGATTGAATTCTTAATATTTAGTGGATCAAGATTTTGATGTTTTTCCATGCAAGTCACATAACAATGCTCCAAAAATGCATGTTTTGACATTTCCTTTTGCTCATTAAGGGTCGCGGATACAACCCCTGCAAATGGATGGTTAACAACGATCTTCCATATTCCCTGACCATGGGCCATATCTATTAACTTGAAGATTTCTTCAGGTTTTAAATGTCCTGTTAATAGCACCATGTTGTTGTCAGCAATTACATGGATGATCTCTTCGATCTTGTTCATATCAAATTTAACAGAAGATGCTGAAATTGTTGGAAACCATACAAACTTACCATCCATGGCTGCACATGTCTTCACAGCCTCTAAATTGAGTCCACCAACACTTTCATTTAATACCACACCACCAAACACAGGAAATCCTGTGACTTCAGAGGCAATCTTAGCTCTGCCAGCTGTTGGTTCAATGTGTGACTTTAAAACAATTGAATGCATAAATTCCTTTTTAGAATTTAGTGCTGCTTCAATGTCAGATTCCAACCTAGGTTTAATATCTGGAGCCGTATGAATGTGAATATCTGTTACATCCTTTAAAACCGGATGTTTATTTGAATCACTGGTTATTTCCTTGTTTTCTAACTTCATCGTATAGGTTGCCTCCTTGGGAATCCATGGTAACTATCAAAGGTCCGAAATCTTTGACCTCAAGTTCCCATATTGCCTCAGGAACACCTAAATCAAGCCAGTTCACATTATTTATTTTTAAAATGGATTTCACGTATAGGGCTGCACAACCACCAACAGCAGAAAGGTAAGCTTTCTTGTTGTTTTTTAGAGCCTTTGCAGTTTCTTCATCCATACCTCCCTTTCCTACTATGAGTCCAGCACCCATGTTAATCACTTCGGGTTCGTAAGGATTCATCCTAGTACTTGTTGTTGGTCCCACAGCTACCATATCGTATCCATCATCTGTTTTTTTGATTATTGGACCTGCATGGAAAATAACTGCACCTTCAATATCCAAGGGTGCACCTTCTTCTATGATTCGTTTGTGTGCACTGTCCCGGGCAGTAAATATTGTTCCAGAGATGTATACAATATCTCCAATTCTCAAATTTGATGTCTCTTCCGATGAAATTGGTGTTTTTAGTTTCACGTTCATATGTTCACCTTTAGTTGGATAAAAGTTCCGTAATAAGTTTTTTTATTCTTTGATAATGTCTTCAATTCTTTGATCTAAAAATGAAGAAAAACTATCGGTAACCTGATTAATTAAATCGTTTAATTGATGTTTCTCTAAAAACAGATCTGGAAATTTCATTGTCAGGGCAAAATAAGTTTTACCTTCATTTTGACGAACACCAGAAAATTTTACTTCCACTTCTTTACTGGTTGTGTACATCCTCCAAGTTTCAAGACCCTTTGCAACTTCATCTAAATCAGTTTTATCAAATTTATCTTTGGTGTAATAAATTAAATATTTTGTTCCCTCAAAGGGACCGGGTTTAACACCATCTTCTATATTTAATTTCAGTTTTGGTTTCATTTAATCACTTTTTTTAGACAACCTAAAAAGTTTTTATAAATAATATTAAATGGAAAATCTAATAAATTTTGTTAAAAGATCATAGTCATTCTATGACTTAAATTTCTATTTTTTAAAGCCCAATAGTTAACTATTTCTTCCATTGTTATCATATCTCTAAATCCCACTGTAATTTAACGCCAATAAAATATGTCAGAAATTACAGGGTTTTAATTAATTTACTCCAATAAAATCTATTAAAAATTATTTGTGGAAAGATATTAAATTATACATATATAAATTATACAAACAAGTAACATAAAATGATGTACAAAATTTTTAACGATAAAAATTTTCTTAAACTATTGTATATTGAAATGAAAAATATGGTTTAAAGTGAAGTTTTAAATATATTACAATGATTTTAACATTTATAGAGGTAAATTTATGGGTAGTTCTGATAGAATAATGGGTTTAAGCAAGTACATAGTAACCCTACCAGGTAATAGGTTTAATGTTGCTGCCATGGTGTTTATAGGTTTTATTTTGGGATGCGTCGTTACAGCAGTAGAACCTAGTACCGAACACTCTGTACTGTACAGCATACTGTATGGTGGTGCAGCTGGTGTTTTAATATTTGGTTTAACTTCAATAATGAGTGGAGCTATTACACAGCCCATGATAAACGCTCTTGAAGGCAGACACATGAAAATGAAACAATCAATGTTTGTTTCGTTAGTGTCCATGGTAATTGTTGGCTTCATCTACTTTATAGGAAGTCTTGTTTCCAAATTCACAATTTACAGTTACACAATAGACGCCCTTATCTATGGTTGTGTTGTAATATTCGGATTCAGGATCCTGGTGATCTGGGGAACATCCAATATCAGCTTTTTCAAATCACTTCCAGCAGCAGTAATACAACCTGCCCTTATTCTAAGCATGGTAGTGGTAATCGTTTCTCTGACAAGCATAAGCACCAACATAGGCTACTTCAGCATTGTTGCCCTTTTGATAAAAATTATCGTAGCATCGTTGATCCTGGTTGTTGCAATATACTCATTTGTTGTGATAATTGAGTCTCCAATGAAACGAAACTTGGGTGTTGGTGGTTTAGAACTTTTAAGCCAATTTTTAGCACATGTCACAGAGGGATCAAAGGCCCTTGAAGATATTTTCGATGACATGGGCGAACCCATAGATACCATCGTAGGAATTGTGGCATTTAAGGGAAAAAATGGTTTAAAATCATTATTTTTAAGTCCTTGTGTCCACCCAGGACCAATCGGAAATATTGGTGGGGGAAATATGCCAACACAACTTGCAAATAACTTTGAAAATTTCACCCTCGTTGCCCACGGACCTTCAACCCATGATTTTAACCCTGTTTCAACCAAGGAAATAAAAAAGATCGAAGACTCAGTTAGAAATTCCCTTGAAAATTTGGAATATACCAACGAAGCCGGTAAATTCTTCAGGGTACAAAATGAAGATGCTAAGATATGCGGACAATATTTCGGTAAGAACCTCCTTTTACTTGCAACTTTAGCACCCGTGGGTTTTGATGACATGGACTTCGGTGTTGGTTTGGCACTGAGCAACCTTGCAAGGGTAAATACAAATGCAGAAAACGTTGTTTTAGTCGAATGTCACAATGCATTTAAAGGAGAAAACGGAAGAATTCTCCCTGGTAACAAGGAAGTATTCGAACTAATGGGTGCTGTTGATAAACTCGACAAACCTGGAGATTTGTATGATTTAAAGGTAGGATGTGCCTTTGATCCCATGGAAGAGGTTAGTAAAGACCAAGGTGTGGGGGAAAGCGGAGTGAAGGTGATGATTGTAGAAGTTGCCAATCAAAAGTCTGCTTACATACTGCTTGATTCAAACAACATGGAAATAGGATTTAGAGAGCAAATACTGGAAAAAATCAGTTCCCTAGATATCGATGAGGCAGAAATAATGACCTCAGACACCCATTTCGTAAATGCCCTTTCAGGAGGTCATAATCCTGTGGGAACCAAAGTACCAGAATTAATCCTTGAAAGTGTGTTTAACTGTACAAAAAAAGCCATAGATGATCTTGAAGAGGTTTCAGTTGCATGTGATGTTGCAATGATCAAAGACATAAAAACCTTTGGACCAAACCATGCAACGGAACTCGTAACAACTATAAGTTCAATTGTGGCTGTAAGCAGAATTTTTGCACCTGTGATCTTCATAATAGCATTTCTATCAGTATTCATATGGATATTTTACTGGGCACTCTAGGTGCTTGTAAATAAAAAGAAACTATAGAAATATGCAAAAAGTTTGAACTAGGGATACATATTGAAATTTGAAATTAAAATAACTACTGAGAATTGATCAAATAAATATTAAAAAAAAAATGAGATTTTTGTGGAAAAAAAGAAGAATTTATAGTCTTTTTTTTACCTTACTGTGTTTATAGGTGGTACAGGATTGATATTGAATAATATTATCCATACTACTAACCATACAAAGAAAAATGGTACAATTCCACTCCATATCCAACCTTTAAATCCGCCAACAGCTTCTTTGCCAAAAATTCTCTCGGCCAATTGTCCGAATCCATATAGAATTATTAGGGCAATGATGATGGCAATTGCCTCGTTATTGATTCCGTTAAAAAGTCCAGTTGTTAAGCCGTATGATAAGTAAGCCGCTATTAAACCGCCAATAACATGTAAGATCGTTACTTTAGCATCCACTTCCATAATTTTTACCTCCAAGCAATGTTTAATATTAGTATCAATCCATATAAAACCATAAGGTGTTCCAATGAAAGCCATGTCAAATGTTGATGTTTATGCAATTTGTAAAGAATTAGGAGAAGTACTCAAAGATGCCCGTGTTCAAAAGGCATATCAGCCCACCAAAGACACGGTATTAATAAGATTTCACGTGCCTGGAAAAGGACGTGTAGACGTGGTGTTCCAAGCAGGATTCAGGGTACATACAACTCAATATCCTCCTCAAAATCCAAAAATACCTCCAAATTTTCCAATGCTTCTTCGAAAGTACATAAAGGGTGGAACTGTAACAGCAGTTAAACAACACAACTTCGACAGGATCATGAGAATAGACATCCAAAAGGAAGAAAAATTCTCATTGGTAGTGGAACTCTTTGCAAAGGGAAATATAATACTTCTAGATCATGAAGACAAGATAATACTGCCACTTAAAAGGAAGGTGTGGCAAGATAGAAAAATAAGTTCCAAAGAAGAATACAAGTACCCGCCTGAAAGGGGTATGAACCCCCTTGAAGTGGATAAAGAAGAACTTAAAACTATTTTAACAAATTCAGATAGGGATATCATAAGAACCCTTGCAAGAAATGGGTTAGGAGGTCTCTACGCTGAAGAGATTGCCCTGAGATCAGATGTTGCCAAGAATAAAACTGCAGATGAAATAACAGATGAAGATGTAGAGGCCATCCAATCAGCAATAAATTCGATTTTTGATCCTCTTAAAACATTTAATTTCAATCCCCAGATAGTTAAAGGTAAAAAAGAAGATGTATTGCCATTAGATCTTCTTATGTACAAAGACTTTGAAAAGGAATCGTTCGAAAGTTTCAACGATGCTGCCGATGAATTTTACAGCAGTATAGTTGGTGAAGACATTGTAAATGTTAACGAGGAAGTATGGTCTGGTGAAGTTGGAAAATTTGAAAAACGGCTCAATATACAGTTAGAAACCCTTGAAAAATTTGAAAAAACAGTTAAAGATTCTAAAATTAAGGGTGAAGCCATTTATTCAGATTATCAGGCTATAGAAAATATTTTAAACATCATACACAGTGCCAGAGAGACCAATTCCTGGCTCGAGATCATTGCAACAGTGAAAAAAGCCAAGAAGGATAAGGTTCCAGGGCTTGAAATCATTGAATCCATCGATAAAATGGGAGTTTTAACCCTAAATTTAGATGGTGTTCGTGTAAACATTGATTCATCTATGGGCATCCCTGAAAATGCAGAGATATACTACAACAAAGGTAAAAAAGCCAAAAGGAAAATTAAGGGAGTGCACATAGCCATCGAAAAAACCCGGAAAGAAATTGATAAGGCCAAAAATAAACGGGAAATTGAGATGGAAAAAGTATTGGTCCCACAAAAAAGGGTTAAAAAGGATCTTAAATGGTATGAAAAATTGAGATGGTTTGTAACTTCCGATGGATTGCTTGCCATAGGTGGAAGGGATGCCACCACCAATGAAATGGTTGTAAAAAAGCATATGGAAAACAGGGACATATACTTCCATTCAGACATCCACGGAGCATCTTCAGTGATCTTAAAGGCTGGTGAAGGGGAAATCCCTGAAAGAAGTATCAACGAAACTGCAGCATTTGCTGCCTGTTTTTCAAGTGCATGGAGCAAAGGATTGGGATCAACAGATGTTTACTGGGTCCATCCAGAACAAGTTTCTAAAACACCACAATCAGGTGAATTTGTAGCCAAGGGAGCTTTCATAATTCGGGGATCAAGAAACTACATGAGAGGACTTCCACTCACACTTTCCCTAGGTATTGTTGATTACGAAGGTAGCAGAATAATGGCAGGGCCTCCTGAAGCAGTTTCAAACCTCACAGAAAAGTATGTTACTGTAAAACCAGGTTACATCAAAAAAGAAGAAATTGCAAGACAGATAAGAAATAATATTGATGATGAGAAATTGTTAAGCATCGAAGATGTTGTGCGTGTACTTCCATCTGGAAAATGTGATTTTCTAGATTCAAAAGGATTTAAAAGGAACAAAAAGAGGTAATTAAACTAAAATTGAATCATAAAATGATGGTTAGGATTTATTCCTTTCTTTCATCTGTTTTTTAAGTAGGAAGTTGATGTCTATGACGTAGGTTCCTTCTTCATCTGAAACTATTATGGAATCCTCTTCAAGTAATGTTGGCAGGTTCAGTTCGTAGATTCCATGTTCATGGATCATGATAGTTTCAATGGAATCTCCCTTGATTTCATGGATCTCCTTCAAATCACCCTTCTGGTATTCAAAGAATTTACTACCGCACTCAGGACATCCTTTAATTATTATTTCTTCCGAGTTGATCTTAAATTCTGTACCGCACTTAATGCAACGATGCACCTGAATCCCCCAGGTTAGCTATCATTGAAAGGAAATTTTCTCGTTTCTTCACTGTCTTCATGACATTGGCAGGACCAATGATGGTTATTCCAATAGCTTTCTTCTTGGAAAGTCCGAAAAAAGATGATTTGTCCTTTTCAAGTGTGTATATGTCAATCCCCACGAAATTTTCGACGTCAATTTCCCTCATGGTGGTTTCTATTAACTCTGCTTCTTCAGTGGGGGTGAGACCTCCCTCTATAACAAGCAGATCACCTTCTTTAACTTTGTCGACGATCATTGAAATTTTTTCCATACTACTACTTTCTTTAAGTGCTTCTGAGGAAACAAAATCCATTTTTAATGCATTAGTATCTGAACTATCCATTTTAAAATCCCCATTTCTTTTAATTAAATTTTTCAACCATCGCCTGATAAAGGTCTCCAGTATTTTCACCATGCAGTGCGGAAATTGGAACCACTGTGTGTTGTGGAAACACTGATGTTATTCTCTCGGCAGATGCCTCTGGCAAGTCAATCTTATTTGCAACAATGACAAATGGGATCTTTCGTGCTTCAAGATTTCCCATGATAGTTATGTTGGCCTGTGTAAGTGGATCTTGGGTTGCATCAACAACAAGCAGCACCCCTGTAACATCATCCAACCATTTTATTGCTTCTATAATTCCTTTCGTTGCTTCTTTTGCTCTTTCTTTAGCTTCTTGTTCTGAAAGCCCAAATTGGAGGAAATTTTTATAGTCTATCTTTGTTGCTATTCCTGGAGTGTCCACTATGTCAAAGTCCAGTTCAACATCGTCGTATTCTATTTTAACACGTTCTTGTCTATAAACACGTCTTGTTTCATGTGGTATTTCAGATATTAAGCCTATAGGTTTGCCCAACCAGTCGTTGGTCATGGTGTTTGCAAGTGTAGTTTTTCCTGAGTTAGGGTGGCCATACAAACCAATTTTAAGTTTTTTATCTTTACCAATGAGTTTGTTAAAGATGTTTCTTAAGAAATTACGCTTTAAAAATTTCGGCATTTTTATCACTCTTACCATCTCACAACGATTAGGACATTAGACTGTAAAGACTTAGTTAATCATCAGTTGTTATTCCTATTAATCCGTTATATAATACCTTATACCATTCTTGTTAATTACTTAAACATTCGGGTTTATATAAGTTCTGATTTTCCCCTAAAAAATACTTGGTACTTTGAAACTATTCTAAACATTAAATAAATGTTCAAGTTCAAATTCTAACCAATTAATCACCTAACTATTTGTGGATGGACCTAGAAATGATTTGAATTCATGATCATAAAATTTGTAGTAATAATAAAAAAAAAGAATGTTTTATTCCTTGTAACTGTCCCCTGGGTTTAAAATCACAACTTCAACATCCCTGTTGGACTTACGAACCAGATCTGAGTAGTTTAATGGATCTTGTTCTATTGCAGGGTAGGTGTTGTAGTGCATGGGTATAATTATCTCAGGATCGATCCATTCTGCAGCTATTGCGGCTTCAAATGGACCCATTGTATAACGATCTCCTATTGGGAGCATTGCAATTTGAGGACTGTAAATATGGGATATTACATTGCGCATATCTGAGAAAAGCCCTGTGTCACCTGCATGATACAATTTTTTACCATCTTCAAGTTCGATGATGAATCCAGCTGCACTTCCACCTGCACTCACTTCGTCAACAAAATCAAAGTCCGAGGAATGCTTAGCATCAACCATTGTTACATTAATATCTTGGACTTGTACTGTTCCCCCAATATTCATTCCAAGAGTTTCAAAACCTTGTCTTGAGAGGTATATTGAAAGTTCATGGTTGCATACCACCAATGCCCCAGTTCTATTTATCAGTTCCATGGTGTCCCCGAAGTGATCATTATGTCCATGTGTAACTAATATCACATCTGCGTACAGTTCTTCAACTGTTACAGGTGCTGTTGGATTGTTGCTTATGAATGGATCAATTAATATTCTCAAATTTTCATCCGTTGTTATTAGAAATGCTGAATGTCCTAACCATTGTATATTCATTGTTTTAACTCCATATCCAAATCCTTTGAAATGCTCCAAGCATCTTCGAACAATCTTTCAATTTCTTCTATTGATTTTTGGTCTTTGTACATAACCCCTACTTCAAAACTTTCATAAATAGGATCCGTTGATATTATTAATCCATTTGTGTTGTCCGATACAACAGCTACTGTGTGAATATGAGGCATTGTCCTGATTTTCACTTCATTTTCCTCGAGAAGTTTTATGAGCTCTACAGATGTATCATCATCCAGACTAGCCTCTTGAATAATCATTCTGCTATCAGTTTCCATGAATTTTTTGAGTATTGCCACATCGATGTTGCGTATCCAGGGGTACATTATCAGTACCTTTTCATTGGCCTTGGAAATTGTGTCTTTTAGGGCATCTTGAACATCCCCTGCATCGAAAGACCATATGATGCTTGGTTCTTGCGATTCGGACTTTAAAGTGTCAAGTGTTCCTTTGAAGGAATCTAAACGTTCGTCTATTATGCTTTCAATATCTTTAGCATTTTTTATGTAGTTCTCTTTGAGTCTGTTCAGACGGTTTTTAACAAATTCCTGATCTTCTCTATCGGATGCTGGTTTTGTTTTTAAATTTAATTTTGAAACATCCACATGCTTGGGTACAGGTTTAGGTTTATCTTCAACTGTTTCAGAGTTATTTGTAGTTTCTTTCAGAAGTACAGGTTTAACTGGGCTAGATTTTTTATTATCCTCAGTTTTTTCTGGCTGTTTTTTGTTCACTGGTGTTGGTACTATTCTAGGTTGAGATGTTACTGGTTTGGGTGTGGGTTTTACTTTTGAAGGTTCCTTGTTTTGGATTTCTAAACCCCTTGCGACTGTAACAGGTTTTTTAGTTTGGCCAGATAGTTCTGGAGGTTTGGTTGTCTTTTCAAGGATTTCTTTTTCCTCAGAAGTGTTGACCTTTTTTGGGACAGGTCTGGATACGATGGGTTCGATCTTTTTTAATTGCTTTTCAGGTCTTTCTGGTGATGCTTTTGATGCTTTTGATGCTTTTGATACTTCTGGGGAAGGTTTGGGTTTAATTTTAGGGGTTGTTTTTGATTTTGCAGGAGGTTTTATTGATTTTTCTATCCTTTCAATCGGTCCCTTTTTTTCTTTGGTCATTACAGGTTTAACTGTTTGTTTTGGAAGTTTTTTAGGTTTCTTAGATTTCGATGACAGGTTGATTCTTCCTGAAAAGAATATCATCAAAATAATTCCAAAAACTGAAGAAATTAACCCCACTATAAACAATCCAAAATCGGGCGGTGTAGCAAAACCAAAAGACATTCCAAAAAAGCCCGCAATAAGCAATAATCCCCCAAATATTGTGACGAGTAAATTGATCATCCTTAACCTCCAATTGTATAATCTGCCCCAAATTCAGTTATAATCGTCAGGAAATATCAGCATTTATACTGCAATCCAACTCTTGATAATAACCTATAGTTTTTTAATGTATAATATTATCCATTTAGTATTTAAAACTACATTCTTAACACACACAGTTAACAAAATTAAATGCATGAGTGAACCGAAGTTTTTAGGGTTGAAGAGTTGTATAATACCCATTACATAAACAAAAGAAAAATATATTAAATTTTAGAGAGCTGCTTATGAATATTAGATATAAAATAGAAGATATTGATGGTATTTTTTAAATAAAATTCATATCAAGTAAATATAAATCAATTTTAGAAGTTTAATCTGGAATTATCCATTATGATCTTCACAGCATTCTTTGTTCCAGTATAGGATGAAAATTTGGTTTTAACTGACTCAACTTTCGATTGAATATCTGTATTTTCTAATAAGAAGTTTATATTGTCCGATATATTTTCTATGTTCAGATTTTTTAGTTCTTCAACTATTGAAATTCCATATTTCTTAATATTCGAACCATTTCTGAGCTGTTCTGGATGTTTTTCAATGGGCACAGTAAGATTGGGAATTCCCAGTGCAGCAACTTCCATCGTTGTTGTGTGACCTGCCAATGTGACAATAACATCTGATATTTTCATCCATTCCATCATGTTGGATAAAAATTTTTTTTTGACGATCTTTTCAGTCTCAAGTATCAAATCGTCATTTATCTGGGGTCCGGATACAACAACAATTTTATCGGCATCAATGGTTGAAGAAGCTAAGCATATTAATTTTAAGAGCTCAAGGCCGAATTCACTCCCACCAACTGTAACCAAAACAATCCTGTCGCAGGAATTAAATCCCATTTCGCTTCTCAGTTGTTGTTTATCCTTCATCTTACGTGGATCTTCCCTTAGCAACGGGCCGGTATGTACCACTTTATTTTCAAGTTTTGTAGGTATTTCTATGGATCCTGGAACATCAGGAATCATTACAACCTTAGAAAGGTTGCATACATCTGCCACAAATTTTTTAAGACCAGATTCAAGATATTCCATGGTTTTCTCATCGGGATAGAGTTCTGCGAAGTTCAGTGTAAGCTCATTTTGGATCATGACACATGGAATTCCATGCACCTTTGCAGTTATTGGAACAGAAAAATGAGAATCCGCAATGATAATATCGGGCTTAAACTTTTTAATCATCCTACTTTCTTTGTAAATACTTTTAAGAAATACAAATGGGACATTTATAGATTTTTTTGCCGTGTACTTGATATCCAGTTCACATTCAACCCCGTAAAATTTAATTTCAGGGAGTTTGTATAGCTCGTAGTTGTAGTGATTACTCAATATTTTGTATCCTGAACCATAGCTTGCAAAGGCTACTTCTACTCCTATTTTTTCCAATTCCTTTGCAATGGTAACACATCTAGATGTGTGCCCCATACCTATGCCGCAGGGCATGATAAGTACTCTCATGATTTTCACAAATAATTAATTGGTTTCTGGTTAATATAAATGATTTAATTTTATTTAACAAACCATTCAAAATGGTTATGGTCCTTAATAAAACTTTCTTTTGTTTAAAGAATTTTATTACTTTTTAGGAAGATTTATATACCGTATTACTGAATATTAAATTGTAATATATAATCATGATGATAATTATGTTATTGGGGGAATTATATGAATATTATTAATGATTGTAGCGGACAAGGTGCTGCCGAGTATATTTTATTGTTCGGTGGTGTAATTGTTATAGCTGTAGCAGTATTAGTTATATATAAAGACTATTTCAATCCAGGAACCCAAGCTTTTAGGGCTTCACAAGATTTAAATAAAATTCGCAGTAGCATAAGCTAATTCATGATTTTTTTTTTTATATAAGCTTGATAAAATAAAAAAACTAGCTTTGGTGATCAATAAAGTTGAGGAGATCCTCAAATAGGTCTAGTGATCCATTTTCGTTACTCAAACTCCAAGCTAGTTTATTTATAAGAATTCTTTTTTGATCTTCTGATTGAGAGTATATATAAAATATTATTCTGTTAAACAGTGCATCCAAATCTTCATTTTTAATCGATGATACTCTAAAATTGAGTTCATCCATCTTGTTTCTGAAATTCATTTTAAGTTTTGATGAGGCAAGTTTAACTTCATCTACATCGTTACTTTCAAGAAGCTTGATCAAAGTTTCTATTTCTACAAAATCAGTTTTCATCAACCCAAAAACAATACCCTCAGGCTTTATTGATTGAATCCTCTTAACATCGTTGTATATCGAAAAGTCATAGTTAGTTATGTATATCCTTTTTTCCCTTAAAAGGGTCATTAAAGATTCATTAAGAGTTTTATCAGAAGTAGAACGTTCTGATTCGCGTCTTATTTCTTCCAACAGTTCTTTTTTCGACAATTCTCGCCCATTTAATAGTTCAAGAATTGTTTCTTTCATGTTATAATTTTTTGGCATAATTTCACTTAACTCATCTTGTTGTGTGAATATATGCACATAAAACTATTTAAAAACTATTTATTTTGTGATGTTCATGGTAATCAAATGAAGTAATAGTTTAAATAAATCTAAAATTAAAATAATTTCCAAGATAATTTAACATTTACAAACCAAATTAAAATATAATATAATATAATCTGACATTAAAATAAATTAGATTATTTTCAATTAATAGAAAATATCAGATATGTGAAATTTGTCACAATAAATTTTTAAAAATATATTTAGATGGGAAGCAAAGTAGAAATAATTAGTAATTATTGGTGAAAGGGGGATGATATCAGTAATTAGAAACCAAATAGTTATCAAACAAATGCAATTGGTGATAATAATATGGGCACATTAGAATGAAGGTGGAAACAAATAACATGCTAATAATATTATTAAAGGGTTATTTTATTTAGCATCACATACCACAAATAATAAAGAACAATATTTTTGATCCATCTTCAAATTTACAACGTATTAAACATCCAAAATAAAAAAATTTTAAGTAGATTTAAATATAATTATGTGTTAAATATATTATGTTAATATTTAAGGAGGTAAACAATGGACATATTAAAAGATGAAGGTGGACAAGGAGCAGCAGAGTATATTCTATTATTCGGTGGGGTTATAGTCATTGCAGTAGCTGCACTAATAATATACAGAGCATACTTCTCCCAAAATTCCGGCCTAAACGCATCACAAGATGTAAATGGCGTTAGATCAAGTATAAAATAAATTAATTAAACTGAGGCTATGTTAATGGATGAAAAAGGTCAAATAAGTGCCGAAATGATTTTAATCATGGGCGTACTACTAGTGATTGTAATTGTAGCAGGCGCATTTATAACTAATATGGCACATCAAATAGCCGATAGTGTGAATAGTGTACTTAATACTGCGAGAAGTTCAACTATTAACAGAATGTAATCCATTAACTAAGTCTTAAATTTTTTTTTGCCTAAGATTTATTGTTTATTCCAGCCTATTTCCTAGAATATATCTTAAGTCCATCTATTTTGTTGTTAGTGATCTCATGATAGTTAGATAAATTATAGTTTGAAGTTGAATTCCATGAAAAATAATAATCAATATTAAATTTCATCAATTCTTGATTTAGTAGTGTGGAATTGTCCGTGGTAATGTTTCCATAAAATTTACTGTTTAAGTAATATGCAATTTCTAAAGTACTCCAACTGTTTGAAGCTAAATTGCCATTAATATTAAACTCTTTTTGTAGTGAATTACTTAAATAATACGAATTATCTTTTTGGTTTACGAAATAGTTTATTTCAAGGATTGGTTGGAAAATTAAAGTACATATTAAAAAAATCAACATAATATTTCTTGTTTTAACAGTTATGACATTATTTTTGTTTAAAAGATCTATAATGTAAAATCCTGAAATCATTAATAATAAGAATATAAACCATAAATAACGCCATTCCGGAGTAATTAAACAATACCCCCCTGTATAAACAAATATAGTTAATAGCAAATATTTTAAATTATTTCTTGAAGTTTTTTTGATTGATTTTGAGAATGCAACTACCACCATGGAGATTAATAGTATTATTGCAATAGGTAGATACGATTCGGTTATGTTGAAGGAATATACTATGTTAGCTACTATTAAATTTAATTCATAATTCATATTTTGCCAAGAACCAAATGGATTCCATTTATCCAGATTCATATATGAAAATTCATCCCAAATACTTATGGTATCCTCATTTGGAGGTTCAATTAATCCTTTATAATAAATTGGTGAAATACCAGTGTCCATTATATTCACTTTATATTCCGGACCTACTAAAGCTTGGTTATATTCACCAGATGTTGAAATAGTTGGCTTATCATATTTTTCATCAATTACTCCAATCCATAATCCACTGATTAATAAAAAAATTGTTAAACCCAAAATAGATCCTTTTAAAATATTTTTTCTTTGTATCTGAATTTTTATTCTGAAGTAAAATATTAGATTAAATAATATAAAAGTAATTATGAAGAATGGAAATGCAAAGCTCTTAGTAAAAAAAGCCAAAGCCCCTATAATACCACATAAAACTGCATATTTAAGATTATCAGCATAATTTCTCTGAAATAATATGCTTAAATATAATATTAAAAGTGAAGCTAGTAGAAGGTCAGGAGTATTATAAAGTAATACAAAAAATGTTATTGAAGGAACTAAAACAAAAAGTAATATCCTTTCTATATTTTTATTTATATCTAATTTTTGAGACATTCTTCTGACACAGAATATGGTGAATAGGCCAATAAAGATTGAAATGAATTTGGAAATATAAACTCCATAGATCGGTTTAAATCCGAAAATTATCAAAAATGGAACCATCAACCAAGAATACATTGGGCTCCAATATCCATTAATCGCATTTGCCCAATGACCTAACGCATAAGCATGTGCTATATTTATGTAGGATATTTCATCACCTAATATTTTGAATTGAAAGTAAGGAAATATTAAAATTACAAGGAAGAAATAAGATATAAAAATAATTAAAATATCCCAATTATTTTTTAAAATAGACCAATTTCTCATAATATTTACCTCAACCAAAGATTGAACAACATATTATAAAAGATTAGTTGATATCGTAAATTTGGTAATATCGTCAACATAAGATCTATTCACATAACTGAACAAGATCAACTTTGTAATACCCAAAAAGTAAGTTATTATAAATCAAATAATTATAATCACATAAAAAAAATAAATTAGTTTTTTAAAATATCCATAAAATTTTTGGAAAAAGGGTAGTGGGTTGATAATTTGGTTAAATTCAGAAATTTGTTATTGAACCATCAAGACGAAATAGTTGAAAAGGGGAATAATAACAAAAATATCATATTAGGTGTTGAATACAAATCCAAATCTGAACTACCAGTAATAGGAAAAAATTCATTTATTCGCTCTAACACTGTTATTTACAATGATGTCAATATTGGAGATAATTTTACAACAGGACATGGAGTAGTTGTTAGAGAAAAGACATATATTGGAGATAATGTATTAATAGGAACAAATTCCATTGTTGAGGGATACACATCCATCGGGAACGATGTTAACATTCAATCAAGTGTTTATATTCCAAAAAATAGTTTAATTGAAGATAATGTTTTTATTGGGCCGTGTGCATGTTTTACAAACGACAAATACCCTCTCAGGATTGATTACGATCTTAAAGGTCCAGTTATTAGAACAGGAGCATCCATAGGTTCAAATTCTACTTTTTTGTCTGATATTGAAATTGGAAAGGGGGCAATGGTAGCTGCTGGTGCTATTGTAACCATCGATGTTCCAGAATATTTTCTTGCGATAGGTGCACCTGCGCGAATAAAACCTCTTCCAAAACATCTCAAAAAATTGAATAAAACAAGATAGTCCCTTCCAATATTCCTTTTGATTCAATAATAAATAGTTAAATTGTGATTATCCAATTTTGTGGAAAAAGATAAATATAAAGCCCTCTGATTCATTAATATGAAAATATCTGTAATTGTCCCCATGTTTAATGAAGAGTTAAACGTTCAAAGAACCTTATCTGAAATCAACAATGCCCTGAATGATTACTCTGATTTTGAAATTATAGCTGTGGATGATGGGAGTACAGATAAAACCTTTTCTCTCTTAAATGAATTTAGAGCAAAAAACAGTCACATAATCGTTTTGAAACATAAAACAAACTATGGCATGGGAAAAGCTATAAGAACAGGTTTTGAAGAATCTGATGGAGACATTATTATAACTATCGACGCCGATTTAAGTTACAGAGCATTAAACATACCAGTTTTAGTATCAGAACTTGAAAACGATATATCCATAGATATTGTAGTAGGTTCACAATACATGGAAGGGGGAGACGTTAAAAATGTTCCATTTAATAGATTGTTCATAAGTAAGGTTGCAAACAAATTCATTGGTTACTCTATGACAGAAAACCTTAACACCGTTACTGGTGTTTTAAGAGCTTACAGACGAGAAGTTTTGGAATCAATGGAAATAGAATCCAATGGTACTAAAATAAATCTGGAAATATTGTCCAAAGCAATAGCAACTGGTTTCAAGATTAAAGAGGTTCCCGTTGTTCTTGAAGGTCGTGAACTGGGAGAATCTAAAATTAAAATCAAATCCAAAACAATATCGCATGTACTTTTTTCTTTTTATGAAAAACCAATGATACTGTTTGGAGTAATAGGATTATTTATGCTCCTAATTGGAATCATAAGTGGGATTTACTTGTTTTATCAGTATTTTTTAGGAACCCTGGATCCAACCCGCCCCTTGATGATTTTCATGGTTCTTATGATCATATCCGGAATTCAAATACTAATTTTTGGGTTTATAGCAACCCAGATAAGTCTCCTTAAACGAGAGATCTTTATTGTACAAAAGGAAAATAAGTTGTTAAGGAAAAGATTAAAATAATCAGTGATTCTATGAATTCTCCCAGAGTTGCTATAGTCATTTTAAACTGGAACGGCTGGAAAGATACAATAGAATGTTTAGAATCAGTTTTCCAAATAAATTATCGTAACTATACAGTAGTGCTGGTAGACAACAATTCTACAGACGATTCAGTACAAAAAATAGTAGAATACGCTCAGGGTAAAATAAACGTAGAATCAGACTTTTTTGATTATTCTTCTCTTAATAAACCTATAGATTATCAAATTCTAAACAAAAATGGGAATGTTGATAAAAATCCAAATAAACAGTTAACATTAATAATAAACCATAAAAATGATGGTTTTGCAGAAGGTAACAATATCGGAATGAAATATGCCCTGGAAAACCTAGAATCAAAATATGTACTACTTTTAAATAACGATACAGTAGTAGACAAATATTTTTTAGATTCACTGGTCAAAGAGGGTGAGAATAATAAAAAAATAGGATTTTTAGGTTCAAAAATATATTACTATGATAAACCAGAGACCATATGGTGTGTTGGAGGTAAAATTGACTGGAAATTTGCTAGGGGACTGCATATAGGTAACCAAGAACATGACCATGGCCAATATCAAATAAAAAATCATTTCGACTATATTAGCGGTGCTGCCTTACTAATTAAAAAAGAGTTGTTAGAGGATGTAGGTCTGCTCGATGAAAAATATTTCTTATATTTTGAAGAGACCGATCTGGAATTGAGAGCAGCATTAAAGGGTTATGAAAATATTTACATTCCTAAATCCAAAATATGGCACAAAGTCTCAAGATCAGGCGGTGGTATTTCAAATGAAGTGGGTTTGTATTATATAACCCGTAACAGATGGATATTCATGAAAAAATGGGCCAAACCAGGAGATTTTTTAATATTTATTATTCTACAAATTTTTATGGCCATAACACTGCCAATACTTCTCAGCATATACCATACTAACAAAAACCTATTCATCACCTACTATCGAGGTTTATTCGATGGAATTTTTTAGAAATTTATTAAATATTTCAGGAAGTTAAGAGAATTTCTAGAAATCTATTGGTTGTTTATTTCATTTCCTTTAAACTATTTTTTAGTATATATAATTTTAAATTTTGTATTAAAACACATTATATTAATATGATTATCGAAGCCGTATTAAGTCTATTGAGTAAATATTCCTTAAGTTTAATGTAATTCAGTTAGGTGTTAAGTTAGGATTTATCATCTTAAATGATGGAATTATTTAAGCGCTTAAGGATTAATGAAGAAATAACACACAGGAATGGGGTTAGCTAAATATTAAAAAATTTGTTAAGCAAAATGTTGGTTTAATGACCATTAGTACAGTTTATGCAACCCCCGCAAGATAAAAAGAACAAAAAAATTTAGAAAAAAATATTTGGATTTATTTGGTATTCATTTATTAAGTTCCTTGCTGACAATGTTTTCCCAATTTATTGTGGGTGAAATAAATTCTTTTTCCAAATGAGTAGCTATTGTAGGGATGGGAAACCATAATTTCCAAGTTTTACCATTATGAATTTGATCTTGAGTCAGAACGAATGTTTTATACAAACTTTTAATGGTATAAATATTTAATGACTTTATTATGATTTTTGGATCTAAACTAGACTTAGTTAAGCTTAACCACAAACCTAAATCAGTGTTTCCCTTTTGATAGGTTAAAAATATATTTTGAGTTTCATCTAGTATTTTTTTGGATGTCAAAAATGTTAAACAAGTAGAGCTCGCTGTTTTCCATTGACGTCCATTATACATCCTTTCATATCTTTTAATATTATGTATATTCCTGTTGTAGTAATCTGAATGATCATAAGGTGTAATAAAATCAACATCATCATTTTTATTAAAAAAATCAATCATTTCAAAAAACTGGTTTGGATGGTAATAGTAATCATCTTCAGCAAAATATATGATTTCAGAATAATTTTGTTTTAGAAGCAAATTTATTTGTAAGCTAAACGTGGGAAGGTTTCCTATTTTATCTAATTCAAAAAAATCTATGTCACTTTCATCAAAATATTTTAAAAAAAGTTCCCTATATTTTGGGGGGCAACCATCTAATAGAACAATCATTTTTACTTTAAGATTTCCCAAAGATTCTTTAAATGATTTTAAACAAAATTCAGATAATTTATATTTATCATCACCATAAATCGCAGGTGTACATGATATTTTTGGATATATTCTATACGCCACTGTTAAATCATACTTTTTTTCCATTTTCTGACGTCCTGTCTTTCCTACTAGGTTATAGATTCTGCATAAATTAGATTATAATTTACAGATATTTACATTTACAAATTATTTCTTAATTTAAATTTTTACTCTAATTTACTTTTTAAAAATTTTATTGTTTCTTGAAGTCCATTATCTAATGAAGTTTGGGGTTTCCACTCAATTAAACTTTGAACCTTGGATATGTCAGGACATCTTAATTTAGGATCATCTTCAGGTAGATCTTTAAAAGTTATTTTTGAATTGGAATTAGTCTTATTTATTATAATCTTGGCAAAATCTAATATTTTATATTCATCTGGATTTCCAAGGTTCATAATATTCCCATTCAAGTTATCTGTATTGGAAATCTTAAATATTCCTTCAACAAGATCCTTCACATAACAGAAGCTCCGGGTCTGTGTTCCTTCCCCATAAACCGTCAGATCCTCATTTTTCAATGCTTGCGAAATAAAATTCGGAACTACCCTGCCATCATTCAGCTTCATTCTAGGCCCATATGTATTGAATATTCTTACTATTCTAACATCCAAACAATATTCCCGATAATAAGCCATTGAAAGAGCTTCAGAAAATCTTTTAGACTCATCATACACGGAACGAAGCCCCGTTGAATGCACATTTCCCCAATAAGTTTCAGGTTGCGGATTAACAAGAGGATCTCCATAAATCTCTGATGTGGATGCGAATATATATCTCGCATTATTTTCCCTACTCATTTCAAGTGTGTTGTAGGTTCCAATAGAATCAACCCTCAAAGTTTCCAAAGGATATTGTAAATAATCCTCAGGACTTGCAGGACATGCAAAATGGAGGATTATATCTATCTTTTCATCCAATTTAATTGGTTTGATTATGTCATGTTCAATAAATTCAAAATTGTCTTTGTCAAGTAATGAAGAAATGTTTTCTATGCTTCCAGTTAAAAAATTATCGATCCCAATAACATGAAAACCTTTATTAACAAATTTATCTGCCAAATGACTCCCCACAAATCCCGCCACACCTGTAATTATAACTGTAACCATGATTATTCCCCAACTATTTGTTAAAAATTCTTATTTATTATCAAATTCCATTCATTAACTTTATACAAAGATTCCTAATATCACTATAAATTTTTTATTTGAATTAATACGCTTCTAAATATTAGTAAATCTTAATAAACCATCACTTTATCTTTTAAGATTTCTTATTTATAATTAAATAATTATCCCCTAAGAGTACTATTCAGATAATAATAAGCTGAGATAATTATTTATTAATCAGGGAATATTTAAGAATTTACAAGATTTCTTTCTTTACAAATACTAATTTTATTTATTCCTTAAAAATTTCTTTAATGAAATTAATTTCTTTATTTGTTACACATTTTAGTAACAAAATTATTATTAAATAAATTAAAATCAACAATGGAATCATAATTAAAAGGCTATAAAAACCGATTGGATTAATTAGAACTATTAATATGGAAATAATGACTGACGCAAATATACTTTTGAATATGAAAGTGTAATCAAAATAAAATCTGAAAAATTTTTTAGAGTATCCAATACTTATTAAAAATGCTGTGGAGTAAGAAAATAAAGTTATTCCAGCCGCTGCTAAAATTCCAAAAATTGGTACAAATATTATATTTAGAAGACTAATTAAAGCTGCAATTGTCCATATACTTCCAACAATTTTTGTTTTTTTCTCTAAAACTATTAAATTCATAATTATTCCATAAATCCCAAATAAAATAGCACTTAATGCCACAAAAGGAGTCACAAGATATCCATTTAACGCTATTTCAGGAGTTGTTAATATCATCAATATTGGTTTTGAAAGTAAAGAAAGAATAAATAATGCCGGTATTGCTATTAATAAAAAATATTTAAGCGAATAATTTATGAACATCATTACCTCTTCCATTTGTCCATTTTCATAATATTTTGGGAGTATTGAAGATAAAATAATGGATATTGGTGTGAAAAATAACAAAAGTGCCATTCCTATTGTATAACCTGGAGAGTAGTATGCAAGAAATGTCGTTCCTAACATGATAGCAATAACATAACGATCACTGGATTCAACTATCCACGTTGACACGTTATTCGGAATTATAGGGATAGAAAAATTGATATATTCTTTAATTTTGCTAAATTCCGGAATTTTAAATCCAATTTCTTGATATACCAATATAGTCATAACTATGAAAAAAATTATTTGAGAAATTAAAAAACCGACTGTTGCCAAAATTATTCCATAACCGCAAACAGCAAAAAAACTAACTAAACTTAACATTAAGTAGGTCTGAAAAAGCAATAAAATTGAATATCTTTTCATCTTACTTCTAGCAACAAAAAAATCTATTAATAAACTGTTTAATGTTCCAAAAAATATGAGAAATGAAAGTATTTTTACAATCAACACCTGTCCACTGAACAGCAATGATGCTATTACATTTGAGAATATAAATATGAGAGTTGAGATAAACAAACTGAAAATCAGTATAAAAACTGCCATGGTATAAAAAGTGTTTTGGATCTTAGATTTCTCTTTTTCAGCTGACACAAACCTAATCAATGTGTAAGGAAAACCTAAGTTAGCTACGCTTGTTACCAAATAAAATGTTGTAATTACCTGAACCCATATACCATAATCGATGGCAGAGAAATTTTTTGTTAAAATTGGGATTAATATAATCGTATTCATTGCAACAAGAAAATTAGTTATTCCAATTAATCCTATTCTTTTTACAAATAATTTGTACATGTCCAATTTTATCACTTTGAACCATAATTTCGTCGGAAAAGATTAATTCAAGAATTATGAAGTGGGAATGCAGATTAAGTATTTAAGGTATTTTCTAATTTCAATCTTTAATTCAATAGTTGTAAATCAATTTAATTGATAAAACATTTTTAGATCTGTTTTTACATTTAACATTTAATCTTCGCAACAATCAAAAACTGAAAAGCAAATAAATTAGGCCAGATCATTCCTACCGAATGAAAAAATCTTGAAAATCTGTTTAAATCTCCAACAGTCAAATCAAACTTGACTATTTTATAACCTGCATCATCAATGATTTCTTTTATTGATTTTTCAGTGAAAAATTTTATATGAGTGTTATCTAAAATACCATATTCTTGATAGTCAAATTTTCCAAATAGTAATTGAATCCTTTTTCTCCAGTTAGCTATGTTGGGTACAGAAATTATAATTATGCCTTCATCATTGAGATATTTCTTAAATCTTGTCAGAACTTCAGAAGGTTCCTTTAAATGTTCTAAGATATCTGCAAAAAGGATAATATCAAAATATTTCTCATACTTAGTATCTAATTGAATAAATTCAACATCTCCAATTATTAGTTCATTGCAAAATTCTTCGGCAATTTTTGATGCTTCTTCATCTAATTCTATACCAGTTACATCACAGTTGTTTTGCTTCATCTTCTTGGTTAAAATACCTTCAGAGCATCCCACGTCTAAAACTTTTTTATTTTGACCAACTACACTAATAATATTCTGATGTACACCGTACGGATTTGTATTAAATTGACAATATTTGGACATGAATACTCCTCAATCAGTTACTTTTTAATTTTCTCATAACAATCAATGTACTGTGCTGCAATCTTTTCCCAACTAAAATTAGTTTTTACCATTTGATATCCTTTATCTGCAATTTTTTCCATTAAAATTCGATTTTCAATAAGTTTAATTATTGATTTAGAAAGTTCAACCACATCCTTTTGGGGGAAAAGTAATCCTGTTTCTCCATCAGAGATAATATCAGGAATTCCTCCAATATTTGAACCTATGACCGGCAATCCACATGCCATAGCCTCGATTAAAACAACCCCTAATCCTTCAGTGTTACCTTGTGAGTCTATTATTGATGGTAAAACAAAAAGATCTGAAGAATTATACATTTTAAGTAGTTCATCATTGGGAATGTTACCTAATATTTCAATATATTTTTCTAACTGAAGTTTGGTTATAAGATCTTTTAACTGTTTTTCTTGAGGACCTGATCCAACGATCTTCAACCTCACATTTTCATGTTTCTTTGAAACTTCCGATATGGAACTTATTAAATACATAAATCCTTTTCTTTCAATTAAATATCCTACAGATAAAATTTGAAATATTTTTTTATCTTTAACAATATTCAATGGTTTGTAAAAAGATGTATCCACCCCAAAAGGAATGATATCTAATTTTTTTTTGTCTAGTCCCTCATTTAAACATGTTTTTAAAGTTGCCGAACTATTTGTGATTGTTTTTGAAGAATTATTAACCAATAACTTGATTAAAAAAACAGTATGATATTTCTTTGATAAATAAACCTCTTCACCATGTATTGTATTAATATAAGGAATTTTACTGATTTTTTTCAGGAACAATGCACCCAAACCATTGGGTATGGGCCACTGAACATGCACTATGTCCATATCTTTAAGTTTTTTGTATGAATTTATCAAATTAAAAATTATGAATGAACAGAACTGAAATTTAACAAAAACCCCTTCCTTAACATTATCAATCATACCTGATCTTCCAGCTAATTTCTGAAACCTTTTAGGGTAAAAGTAGTTGAATTTTTGAACGTAAACTCCATCTAATTGAAAGTTAGTCATTTTTCCCGTATATGGTGCGAGGACATGTACTTCATGCCCCTTTTTAGTTACTTCTTTCATCAGACGATGCACAAAGATTCCATGGGGATCATCTTCATATTCAGGGTATGCTGATGTTATTACTCCAATTTTCATAGTATCAAGTTTAAATATGGTTAAGTAATTTTTTTGTATATTGTAACTTCACCCATCTGTTTTATAACAGTATATGATGTTAAATTAAGCCCTTCCCTTAAACAAATGTAATAATCTGCGTTGTTTGTGATTAAAAAATTATTGAATTGTTCACTGTCAGCTTGATTGAAGGTTTCATTCTTAACACCATTGGCAAATGTTTGATTATCTTTAAATACAGGGACAGACTTCACGTCTGTTTGAAGGTACCAACTGTAGTTTGGTCCTAAATCAGAGTAGATACTTTGATTTTTATAGTTCGGATCATAATTCATAAACCATTGCCCAGATTGTATAATTTCATTATTCAATTTTACTTTATCGTTGTTAGAATTAAGGATTTCTGGAATTTGTGAGGCTGTCGAAATTAGAATAATACTAACTAATATCACCGTAAGAATTGGAAATATTAAATTACGATTTTTAAATTGGATAGGTACTCTATTTGATATTTCAGATAATCCTAGTATCATAAAATAAGCAACAGGAGGAGCCATAAGAACGAAGTAACGAAGATCTTTAATAACATAAATACTATTGAATATGAAAAATGCCATAAACCATCCGAAAAACATCAAATGAATATCAAAACTTTTTATATTCAAATTTCTTAATAGCCCATACAATAAAAAGGCCATACTAAAAAATAAGATCTCAGTTATCATGTAAAAAATCTTTCCAAATGTGACTAAAAAAATAATTAAAAACAATGATAAGATTATTAATCTGATTTGATTTACTCTATCATTCATATCGATATTTATTCCATTAAAATGTTTCAAGTTCCTTTTCATGAGTTTAACCAAACCCAACAAAATAACCCCAAATATTATAATTATCATTATAAAAATTCCTTGGGGACCAATTAAACTTGGAAAATTTTGAATGAAAAAAAAGACATTTGAATTATATGCAAAACTTTCAGCCGAAGTTGATGAAATTACTGATGAAGAGCCAAAATTAATGAATGGATAAATCATATTTCCATATTTTTGGAAGAAAAAAATTAAAACAGGTATTATTATCAAAAATGAAACACCAAGCCCTGTGAATAATCGTTTAAAATTTAATTTATCCCTATTTATTACGAGATATAACAAAATTGGAAATATCAATAGAGCATTATTGTATCTAGTTAAAAATGCGACCATAAACAAAGAAAAAGACAAATAAAAATATTTAGAATTATTATTTACTGCAAGTACTACAAAATAAAATCCCCAAATTGTGAATGACACACTAGCAAGATCAGAAAACCCCACTCCAAGAACAGTTATTACAATTGGGAAGGTAGTGTAGAGTAATGCTCCAAAAAAACTTTCAATATTATTAAATCTGATTTTTAGCAACAAATATAGCCCTATAACACCCAATACAAACAAAAAGCCATCCATATAAAATACTACATTAGTTGAAATGTAACCCATCCTAAATATTAATGATATTAAAAATCCAAAGACCGGCGGTCTGAGTAGGTCAGAATAGCCCATTCCTTGTCCCGCATAGACTAATGCATTTGAAAGAAAATCAAAACTATCTGAAATTGGTCCAATTTCGATTTGTACTAGAATTCTAAGGTATGTAATGATAGATGCAAATAAAACTAACATTATAAGGAATGTTATTGAAATTTTATTTTTTTTTATTGAATTGAATAATCTATTTTTGTAATTAAAACATTTAGCTGATCTTTTCAATATACACCCAACCATTGCTATTCATTATTTAATTATCCATGAATGTCCTCATTTAAGAATCTTAATTTAATGTCTTCTATTAACCTAATAATGACATGTATTTGAATATTACTAATTAAAATATCTGATATTTATTCTAATAATCCTATGAGTTCATATCAAATTATTCAGATAAATCTCAATTTATAAAATATTCTAATTAACTCCCCATACCTTTACTCCATATTGCCCATATAAATAATTAAAGTGCGTTAAACCATATCCGTTTTCAAAGTACAATCTAGTGAAGATGGAGTCTTCAAGTTCTTTGTTCATTATAACACTTGTATATGTTTTATCAGGATTATTTATAATAAGAATTGAATATTGACCTGAATTGGAAACGATCCTCTCTGTGGTCTTGTTGTTAACAGAAAATATGAGTTTATGAGGCTCAATTAAAAGTTTATCATCACCAGTTTCTAATTCAGCCAATATTTCATTTAAAACACTATTATTATTGATTACAACATTGTTTCTTGCTATTCCTGCCATCATGTTCGATCCATTGATCTGGGCAACAACGCCGTTATTGTCCATTAAAATGGTCTGATTATTTGTAGTCGTGATGTTCATTTTAGAAGTGTAATACTGATATTTCGTTCCGTTCCCTGTGGAAAAATTCCAACTTCCAAAATATGTCCACCACCAACCAGATTGATTAACCATATTGGAACTAGTTATTAAGTCTTGTGGGACGGGATCGTCGGGATGAGTATAGTTAACAATGCTTTGAGCTTGTTGCAAATTAAAACCATATTTAGTTGTTAAAGTTGTGATCGCTTGTGTTTTATTAAGTCCCAAAATATTATTTAAGATATCAACACTCTGAGTTGTATTGTGAGTATAATTATTAAGAATTAGTGATGTAGATTCCCCATTAGCTGCTAACATTCTTAAAATTCCTACAGAAAGGGTTTCATTATCCGTTAATAAAGCTTTACCTATCCAATATGAGCGTGGACTATTTTGAGCTGAACCATCCACAGTTACTGGGCGGTCAGCATCATAAGCAAATAAGTGCCCTAAATCCCACCATGATGTGATAATTGTGTCGTTTGAAGTGTTGTTATTGATCCATTGTAGCGAAGACATCACGGAATCATCAGTACCAGGAACTATTTCACTTAAATCTAAACAATCGTTAGCTAAAGGGGCAAATGCCACAATTGCTATAATCACAGCCATAATTACAAATTGATATGAACTTTTTGAAAAAAGTTTGTCCACAAAGTTAACTATGAAACCTACAAAAATTCCTGCACTGATTGCCATTGGCACTAAAAAAGTTTCTATAAATCTAAAACCCTTTGTAACTGCAAATGCTGTTAAAATAATCCAAATTGATAATAACAACAGATAAAATAAATAATCCTTTATTTGCTTGTCAGAATAGTTTATTTTTTTAGTTTTACTCAGATTATCATTAGATCGATTAATTTTTTGATTATCCTGATTTTGATACTCTTTAGTGGTTTTTAATACTTTAAATTTCCATATCAAACCAAACAAACCAAATATTCCGAAAAAAAATGGCACAAGTCCACCAACACCAACAACAATATCAGTAAGTGAAGGTATTCGAAGTTCAGAAATGGATAAATATATATTCGGATAACCCGATGCTTGCAAATTATTTTGCAACTGATTTACACTAATTGGGTCAATTAACGAGCTTAACAATTCAAATAAACCCATAAATAATCCGATTAATATTAAACTCAAAATAGAGAATATCAACAGTACATATAAATCAGGATGCTTATCAAAACAGTTTATTAATCTGTTTTTTTCCGTAGTTTTTTCGTTGAAGTCTAATAAAAATTTGTTTAAAACTAAATAAACAAATGTTGAAAAAGTGATAATATAAAACATATACCACCATCCATCCCAAGACAAAGCAAATAAAAACATGAATATTGCAGCCAAAATAGCAAATATTATCTTTTTTCTCGACTCGTTATGAAGTACACTTAATGAAAAAAACAACACAATTACAAGCGGGATTAGTACAATAAACATATCCGTATCATAAAACCCTGCAAAAGTGTGTGAAAAGTAAGCAGGGGCAAGACCAATTAATAAAGCCGCTGCAATCCCCCCATAATCATTTGTTATACGCCTAACAATGAAAAAGGAAGGAATAACTGCTAATGATGCAATAAATGGTGCTAACCAAAAAGCAATTGTCTCTAAATTCACATTAAAAAATAGATTGGCAAGTTTGTAAATAAATGAGGTTAAATAACTGATTAATGGAGGATATTCTGCACTAGATCCAGGTGGGAAATTCGAATGTAAGTCCCAGTTATCTCCCTTTAACTTTGTATCTCCTAAATAACCATGATTTAAAAAGTCCTGCGTCATTCTTAAATTATAATAAGAATCTATTTCACTAAAATAAGGCAATCCATTTTGATCTTCATAATAAGATTTATCTATGGAATTGACTCCCCCAATAGTTACAGCTTCTGCCCTTATAACAAAAGCAATTAAAAACAATAATATAAGAATAATAATTATTTTTTTATTTTTAAAAATAAAATCTTTAATCATCATACACAGAACCTTTTTTTAATTTGATTACTATTTGAAACCATAAACTTTTTCATTCATCCTTGGAATCATAGCTGTTAAAACACATTCTTCTGTGTTTTCTGTTCTGTTTAGCATGTCGTGGGATAAGTGGCTCACTGCACCCTTCTTCTGTCCCAAATCATCAACCCCTGTGACTTCGTCCATGACATCACCAACTTCAAAACCCTCCATAACCCGTTTTATCACAGTTGGAGGATATTCAAATCCCGAACTTGCCCCTATGGTTATTAAGTTTCCATCGAAGATAGCACACCATTGTATATCAATGTAGCCAGTTAATGTTTGTGGTACCTCAATTAAACCTGACTCAATTCCCACACTCAGATCAAATTCATCTGAAAAAGCATTTTTTGCCCTGTTAACAGCACCTTCTATGGTTTGATCCAGTCCAAAGGGTTGATCTGGAATTTCTGAATCCACATTTAAAGAATGAACTGTCAGATCGTTGTAGATCCTTTTTAATACATTTCTTGCAGCATTGACCTTCACTGGATTTTTGGATCCCACAACCACCTTCAAAAATGAACATCTCCCTCATGTTTTAGAATTCATTCACAGTAATGTTAATTATGTTTTATTTTATTATGGTGCCTTTTTTGTCTATTTCGCCCTTTCTGATCCTTGTTGATGATATGGGTTTTCCATCTTCTGCAAGCACCATATGAATTGTTACGATGTCAAGAGCTTTCATGCCCTTCTCCCTTCGTATTTCATTAATTTTAAATGCTGTAGGTTCTGTTTCGTCACTGACAACAATAGCATCTATTGTTTCGTTGGAAACTGTTGTTCCGTAGGGATCGTTGAGTTCCTGTATTTCGTAGTTTTGATGTTTGCTTTTAAGGAGTGTTCTGAGGTTGGTCATTCGAACTCTACAAGGATCAATTCTTCCTTTAACACCTGCAAAGTCGTTGGATGTTACCCCTATTAAAACATGATCCCCTATTTCAAATGCAACATCAAGAAGTTTCATATGACCGTAGTGAAATTTGTCGAAGGTTCCCCCAACAGCAACTTTTTTATAAGACTTTTCATTCATTATCTGCTACCCATTACTATTGTAAAATGTTATTAACCAAAATTTAGAGTTAGGTTAAATCAGGATCAATTAATTCTTTCCTGCCTCTAAATTGTGTTTGATAAAACATTTAATTTTTGTCTAATATAACCTTGGCTAAATTATTTTGGATATGGATCATAGGATAAAAGAAATATGTAAAATCAGACAAAAAAAATAGTGTGGGAGAAATTAATCATGGCTACTGATGATGATAATGGAAAAGCTAAAGATCTAAAACTGTCTGATATTATTAAAAAATATGATGAATCCAACCATCAAAAACTTGAAACCTCGCTAAAAGATTACGTAGGTTACTTCAAAAAGATTTACGAAGAACTGAATATGGAATGGACAGCTGAAGACAGTTTAAAGGTTAGTGCAATATTTGATGCCATACTTGAAAGGGCAAAGTTAGATGCTATTCAAATACTTTTAAGCTCAACAGAAGGAAAAGAAATGGATAAACCCCGTAAAAGTGAAGTTCATGAGAAAGTTGATTGGTGAAGCAGTGAAAACTGTTAATATTACCCTATTTTTTAATAAATCTATTTTACAACCATCTATATTGCAGATTTTTTCATCAGGGTTTAGCTCTGATCTAAATTTAATTATTAAACATTTTTTTAGTTGAAGATCCTTTTTCATTTTAAATTTGTCTGCATTAAAAATACTTACCATTAGTTGAGAATAGTATATATCATGCTGCTTGAACACAACGCAATCATCAAGGACTTCCGAAATGTTGATATGAGATTTGCATCATGCTATCCAAATCTTTACAGGAGTGCAATGTCTTCACTAGGGTTTCATATTATTTATGATTTTTTAAATTCCAGGGAGGACACTTACTGTGAGAGGGTTGTTTATCCCATGTCAAAAAGTCTTGAAACAGGTTCACCATTAAAGGATTTTGATGTTGTAAGCTTTTCACTCCAATATGAACAGGATTACTTCAATGTCTTAAAGATGTTGAAGGAGGGCGGAGTACCAGTTAAGAAACAGGAAAGAACCGACCAAGATCCTCTTGTGATTGCCGGAGGGCCCTGCGCTAGTTCAAATCCAATTCCAATGACAGATTTCGTGGATCTTTTCATTGTTGGTGAAGCAGAAGCTGTGATGGATGAATTCATAGATAAATGCCTTGAGTTAGATGATCCAAGGAAAAATTTGGAAGAATTCTTGAATATTCAAGGTGTTTATCTGGCAGATAACCCTGTGAAAATGGTAACTGTTAATGATTTGAAAAATGCATGCCATCCACTCAGACAGGTATTTCCTGAAACAGATAACAAGGATTACATTCCTGCATTTGGAAGATCGTTTCTTTTGGAGGTTTCCCGTGGATGTACAAGGGGATGTAGATTTTGTATGGCTGGCTGCATCTTCAGACCAAGGAGGGAAATGCCCCTAAAGGAACTCTTAAAAATTGCAGAGGAGGGTTGTCAAAAAACAGGCCTTAAAAAAGTGGCACTCATAGGTGCTGCAGTGTCTGACTACTCTAAAATTGAAGAACTTTGTGCAGGACTCCATGAGATGGGACTGCAGGTTACAACACCTTCACTCAGAATTGAATCCATAACAGAAAATTTATTGGAAATCTTAAAGGCCAGCGGTCTTAAAACCATTACAATCGCTCCAGAATCTACATGGGAAGTTAGAAAGGCAGCAAATAAATTTATAACCGATGAATCTGTGGAGTCAACCATTAAAAAAGCCATTAAACACGAGCTTAATGTGAAACTCTATTTCATGATAGGTCTTCCAACTGAGACAACTGAAGATATGGAAGATCTTGTGAGTTACGTTGATAAGTTGATTAAATTGGGAAGTAGAAGAAATCAGATAAAGCTCAGTGTAAACCCTTTCATACCAAAACCCCACACCCCATTTCAGTGGGAAAAATTTGATACCAAAGCTATTAAATCCAAAGCCAAGTACCTGAATTCCAATATAAAGATCAGGTCATTTAAGATTGAAAATCCAAGGAAAGCAATGCTTCAGTACGTGCTTTCAATGGGAGGGAAGGAACTTGGAGAACTCATATACCAGTCTGTTTATGAAACAGTGCCCATGAAAAAGTGGGCAGATCTATCACCTAATTACAGTCTTGATTCTGATTTACCATGGAAAAATATAGATGTTGGAATGGACCCTGAATTTCTCAAGGATGAATATAAAAGGGCTTTAAATAAAAAGATGACACCATGGTGTGAGGAATTTGGATGTTACAACTGCGGTGCCTGTTAACCCCACCTGTCTTTGATTCTAGTAACAAGTTCCTTGACCTGATTTAAAAATTTAGCAAGAAATATCTCATCGGCCTCTAATGTTCTGGAAACATAATCCTCGCCCTCTTTTAAATCTCTTTTAACAGTTGTAATTTCTGTTTTTGGTGCGAACAACACGTACACTGGAATACCCACTAAAATCAGAGCCGTTCCAATCAATATTTGGTTTAGTTCGCATTGAGTCATGATGTAAATACTGATAATCACACCTAAAACCGGTACTATCCATGGTAACTTGATTCCTTCCTTGAACTTTTTTCTGAGTGGAAAAACTGAAAGACATGTCAGTAGATAACAGAAGAGGAGTGTGAAAACCGAAAGAACAATAAGTTGACTTATGGTTCCAAATATGGCTGCAATTAGTGTCACGGTACTTTGGATTATGAGTGCAACGTAGGGAGTTTCATATTTAGGATGCACCTTTGCCAGAGCCCTTGGAAGGTAACCATCTGCTGCCATGGCATATGGAATTCTTGCTGCAGAAAGTATTCCAGCCTCATCTGATCCTGAAATTGACAGCAGCGCACCCAATGTTAAAAATCCTGCACCAATTGCTCCGAGTATGGCGTATCCTGCGAGAGCCAATGGTGCTGTTGAGGAAGCTAATGCAGCCCAAGGAACCAGGCCCAATATTACAAAATTGGTTAAAACATAGAAAACAGTTATTACAGCCATACCAATTGCAATTGCCATGGGAATGGTTCTCTGTGGATTGACAATTTCGTCAGAAGGGACTGTGACCAGTTCAAAGCCGACATAAGCCCAGAATATTAGAACAATAGCACTTCCCAGTCCGTTTAATCCTAGTGGGATGAAAGGTGTGAAGTTGGAAACAAGTAGGGATGGCTTCAGTACAAAGAAGATTATTCCTGCAATTGTTAAGATGATAATTGGTGCTATCTTGAGAATGGTTAGAACATCGTTGAGTTTTCCTGCTTCGCGCACACCGAAGTAGTTGACCACTGTTAAAAACAGTACAAACAATATTTTAATGACAATTACTAGTTCTGGAGACATGTTCGGTATGAAAAATGCTAAGTAAGCAACAAAAGCCAGTGGAAACACGGCAATTGCACTCCATGAAGCAATTAAAAGAGCCCATCCAACTAAAAATCCTGTGAATTCTCCAAAGGCCCGTTTAGCATAGGCATAGGGACCGCCCACCTGCGGTACTCTTGATGAGCATTCAGCAAAACACAAGGCGATTATTACTGCCATTAAACCTGCAATTACCCATGCTACAACAGAAAATGGCCCTAACAGTCCTGCACCAAATGATGCAGCAATGTAAATGTCTGCTCCAACTATGGTGCCTATCACCAAACTGATTACATCATAGAGGCCTAAAGATCTTTTCAATCCTGACATAGATTCGATATATATAACTCTAAACAATAAATAAATATGGTAATTAACATGGAATCATCGAAACGCGTAAGTTCTATAAATCTATCAGAAATTCGTAGAATGTTTGAAATAGCAGGTGAGAATGCAATTAGTCTTGGGCTTGGAGAACCAGACTTTAAAACACCTCAAAATATTATTGACGCCGCAACACAGGCCATGAATGAAGGTTTTACCCATTACACATCTAACATGGGAATTATTGAATTGAGGGAAGCCATAGCTGATAAGCTTGAAAAAGAAAATGGAATAAGTTCCTCTGCAGATTCTGTTATTGTGACTGTTGGGGCCAGTGAAGCTGTCTACGTCTGTATGCAGGCACTGATAAATCCAGGAGATGAAGTTTTAATACCGGATCCTGGTTTTCTTTCCTACTCCGCATGTGCAAAACTTGCAGATGGTGTTCCTGTGGGAATCAAGATTAAAGAAGAGAATGATCTTAGGATGACCTGTGATGATGTGCTTGAATCAATTACACCTAAAACTAAGGCCATTATCCTAAATTCACCATCCAATCCAATTGGGAGTGTGATGAAAAAGAAGGATGTCAAGGGCATTGCAGAAATTGCAGATGATAATGATATTTACATAATCTCTGATGAGGTTTATGAGAAGATCATATACGATTCCAAACATTACAGTGCTGGTCAGTTCTCAGAAAATGCAATAACCATCAATGCTTTTTCTAAAACTTATGCCATGACGGGTTTTAGAATTGGATACATATCTGCAAACGATAGCATAGCAGAAGAACTTCTTAAGGTTCACCAATACATAGCAGCCTGTGCTAGTTCAATGGCACAAAAAGCAGCACTTGAAGCCCTTGAAGGTCCTCAAAACAGTGTCAAAAGCATGGTATCTGAATTTAAAAAACGTAGAGATTTGATTATTAAACGATTATCAGGAATGGGAATTGACTGTCCAGTACCTGAAGGAGCATTTTATGTATTTCCAAAGGTAGATAATCCCGAAAAATTTGTTTCAGATGGTTTAAAGAAGGGTGTTGTTATGGTTAATGGTAAAGCATTTGGAGAACAAGGATCCGATCATGTTCGTCTATCCTATGCAACAGCCTATGACAAGTTGGAAGAAGCCATGGACAGGTTAGAATCCAACTAAAATAATATTTTTTTTCATGATCATGAAATCCAAACCAATTAATGAGAGAATCATCGATAAGATCAAAGAATTAGGAATTCCAATATTTGGTTTTGCACCTGTAGATCGTTGGGTTAAACCTCCACTGGATTCTCCAAACAAATTTAGAGACTGGATACCCGAAGAATTCTGGCCACAATCCATATTTCCGGGAACACAGACTGTGATAGTGATTGGATTGCCTGTTGAACTTCCAATTGTTGAAACCGCACCATCAATTCATTATCATGAACATTACAGTACTGTAAACCACGTTCTTGATGCTAAGGCCTATGAAATTTCGTGTTTCCTAAATTCCATGGGCCATCCATCTGTGAGCATTCCAAGGGATGGTTATGGTAGCATCGAAGTGTTGCTAGAAAAACCTCTAGCTTTCTTTTCCCATAAATATGCGGCGTATATTGCAGGTCTTGGCACTTTAGGAGAAAATAATGTTCTTTTAACACGTGAATATGGTCCTCGGGTGAGGTTCACATCCATATTCTGTTCCCTTGAAGTTGAGGGAGATCCCATCCTAACTGAAGATCTGTGTATTCACTGTAAAAGTTGTGTTCATCATTGTCCTGTTGATGCAATAGAATCCATGGACGATGACTGCATGAAAATCATGGATAAACTAAAATGTGCAACTAGAAGCAAAAAACTTCGAAGTGAATTTAGATCTCCCTGCGGAATCTGTATAAAAGTTTGTCCAATTGGAGAAGATAGAGAACATTATAAGAGGACAGATACATCGATATACGATCAATCGAACCATAAATACCATTCTGGTTGGGAACATGTGCGAAGCTACGGTAGCCTCAAAAAGGATTGACCGCTTTGAGAGTTTGCAATTTATTTTGATGATAAATCCTTTTTTGAAGTTGGATTAAAAATGTAAACATACTTCGTTTAAAAACTGATACATTTAACTAAAACAGATTAGAGTTGAGAATTTTATGAATAATTTATATGCTAACAGAATGTCAAAAATACCTAGATCATTTGTCAGGGAAATTTTAAAGGTTGCTGATGAACCTGATATCATATCCTTTGCAGGAGGATTGCCAAATCCAGATACATTTCCCGAGGAGGAATTTGCAGAGTCAACCAGTTATATTTTGGAAAATTCCGGTGCAGAAGCCCTTCAATACAGTACAACAGAAGGTTACGAACCTTTAAGAAAACTTGTGTCAGAGAGGTACTCTAAAAACGGGCTTTCTGTTGATCCTAAAAATATCTTGATAACCAACGGTTCTCAGCAGGGATTGGATCTTGTTGCGAAGGTATTTTTAAATAAGGATGATACTGTGCTGGTTGAAAAACCCACATATCTAGCAGCCCTACAAGCATTTGGTTTGTTTGAGCCAAATTTTAAGTCCATACCACTTTTAAATGATGGTGTGGATGTGGATGTTCTTCGATCCCAGATTGAAGAAGACAGTCCAAAGTTGTTTTATTCCATTCCAAACTTTCAAAATCCTACAGGAATAAGTTACTCCCTTGAAAAACGAAAGATTATTGGTAAACTTTTAAATCAAAATGAAACCATACTTGTGGAAGATAATCCCTATGGAGAAATTAGATTTATGGGGGAAAATTTGCCTCCAATTAAAACATTTACAGATAACTCCATACTCCTGGGATCATTTTCAAAGGTTGTTGCTCCAGGTATCAGACTGGGCTGGATAGTGGCTGAAGATGAAACAATGCATCATCTGGTGACTGCTAAGCAAGCATCAGACCTTCACAGTAACTTCTTCTCACAGATGATTGTTCACCACTACCTAACCAAGTACGATGTTGAAGAGCATCTATCCATGATCAGGCAGATGTACAAGGATCAGAGGGATTTCATGGTGGAGATGATAAAACTCCACTTTCCAGACGATGTGAAGTACACCCAACCCGAAGGTGGAATGTTTCTATGGGTCACCCTTCCAGGAGATATGGCTGCAATGGAACTTTTTGAAAGGACCATGGAAGATAAAGTGGCGTTTGTACCAGGAGAAGCTTTTTATTCTGATGATCCTCAAAAAAATACTCTTAGGTTGAATTTTTCCAATTCCAACAACACTAAAATTGAAGAGGGTATAAAGAAAATGGGAAATGCAATTAGGGAGTTAAAAAGCCAATAATTGAAATTGCAAATCTAAAATCCCTTTTTTTTAGAATATATTTTAGCAGCCTGATCTCAAGTAGTACTCCCAGTAGCCTGGAAATTCCTTATATTTTTTTATAATTTCATCCAGTTCATTTGATGCTGTTGATCCATAATGTTTTTCAACACAGCCTCGGAGCATCCTGTCTTGGGTGTAATCTTCCATTCTTCCAAGACCCCTTATTAATTCAAGATGCGCTGACCATTCGCCTACACCTTTAATATCCATTAACCAGTTTTTAACATCTTCCAATGGACCAGTTCTTAGAAATTTCTCATCTACCGAACTGAAAGCTTCTGCAGCATTTAATAGGTACTCTGATTTTCTTTTGTTTTTGATAATGGATATCAACTCATCCAGGTCCATATTTTTTACCTGGTCTGGAGAGGGAAATGCTTGGAAAGTATGGCCCTCAAATTCAATGTTGTTTCCAACATATGCGGTTAATTTTTCCTTCATTTTTCTGGAAACATTCATTGAAATCCGTTGGCTTAAAATTGCCCATCCTACAGCTTCAAATGGTGTTAAAAATTTAACTTGATGCAGTCCATGGAGATCATCTAATATTTCTTTAAAAACGTCATCAGATCTTGCTAATTTATAAAAAGGTTTAAGATCATCATCTAAACTTAAAAAAAAGGTCATTCTATCAATTACTTTGTCCACGGTGTTTTTATCAAGCTGTTCTGAGAAAAGTTGGTAGTGTAAAACAGGATCTTCCACAGTGCCTGTTGATTCTATCTTGAATCCAACGGTATTTTTAAGTTGTACTGCAGTTTTAAGTTGATTTTCAAGTATCACGTAGTCGTGACTCGATGGAAAAAATTTATCAATAAAATTAAGTGACTGTTTAAAATCAAAGGGATCTTCAGGATAAAGTTTACCTTCATTTGTTTGAAGCTTCATTTTTATCACTTAAGATAAATAGAGCGCCGGGGCCGGGATTTGAACCCGGGTGATCCAAGGGATCAGTGGATTAGCAGTCCACCGCCGTACCAGGCTGGGCCACCCCGACAAAAATTTATTTAAGTATAAAATTTATTTTTATGATCGTGAATTTGTCTCCATGACTTAAGACACGTATTGGAAACATTTATCCATTCATGGTTAAAAAGGTTTTGGATTTTAGGTTCTATGCTTTGAACCTGTGATTATTAATGGGCATGTTCAAGAGTGGACAGGCCTCGCGAGAGTTGGTGATCCAGAAACTCGACTCCACCCCGTTGCTCCGCAAGCATCAGCTGTCCACAGTAGAGCTGCTTCTTTCCAGACCTGACCCGTTCCCATGGTTAAAACAGTTAATTCCGGCCCTACAGCCTAAATCCTGCTACCACTGATCCTGTGGGACGAAGTTTCGACATCGAACAACTGGGCCAAAACCCGATTGAACTGCCGCCTCTTGAACTTCGACCGCGCCGATAGGGGATATGCGCTTACAGAGGACCCCTAACCCTCCAGTCTAGCCCAATAAAGATTTAGTTTTAGTAGTATTTGAACCTTGCGATCAATCTGAATATTTTGTGAAAGATTTCAACGAATTTAAAGAATAGGTAAATAACAGGTTTGATTAAAAAATCTTTTTATTAGGGTATTAATAAAATACTATACATGGATTGGTTATTGATAATAGGCGTTATTACCGCCATGTACATGGCTTTTAACATTGCAGCCAACGATATTGGAAATTCCATGGGTACCGTTGTTGGAAGCGGAGCCCTTACAATGCGTAAAGCACTCATAGTTGGAGCTTTGTTCGAATTTTTAGGTGCTATGTTTCTGGGTAGTAGTGTAATTAAGACCGTGGGAAGTGGGATTGTACCCCTAGAATTTATGACTGGTTTAGGTGCGTTTATAATAACCATGTCTGCAGGAATATGGATAACAATTACCCTAATTAAAAAAATACCAATTTCTGGTTCTGATGCCATCGTGAGTTCTGTGCTTGGTTATGGTTTGGTTTATGCAGGTGTGAATCATCTTAACTGGGGTACAATTGGCTTTATTATGGCAAGCTGGGTAATTTCACCGTTGATTGGTCTGGCATCGGGATTTTTAGTCTACTACCTTCTAAAACTGGGAATTTTAAACAGGATAAAAAGCAATATCGGAGCTAAAGATCGTGCTGAAAAAGTATTTTCATATCTTCAAATTGGAAGTTCTTCCTTTGCTGCATTGGGGGTTGGAGCCATAGATATTGCGGCTGCAACAGCTGTGCTCTATGTTACTGTTGGTGCCACAATTGGATTTTCAATTAAATTTTTAGGAGCCATAGCTTTGGTGTTTGGTATTCTTATAGCAGGAAACAGAATTACAGACACCATAGGAAGAAGGATTACTGAGTTGGTTCCAACTCGTGGTTTTTCAGCACAAATTTCAGCAGGCAGTATTACACTACTCTTTGCATCCATTGGGATGCCCATCTCTCCTACTCAAACCCTTGTGGGTTCAGTGATAGGTGTGGGTATGGCAAGGGGAACTTCAACAGTTAAACTCGATGTCATCAAACATATCGCCACCACATGGGTGATAACCATACCTGCTTGTATAGCAATATCTGCAACATTGTACTTCGTAATCAATGCTATTTTCTAATTTTTGACTGTAACCAGGTTTTCATACGGTTTGATACGAACAGAACCATCCTTATCCCAATTCAGAAGGATTAAACTGATAATATAAAGATATGTTGCCTTTTTTAGTAAATTTAGACTATTTTTAATCTTTTAAAAGAAATTAAAACATTTTTAACCAAAAAAATATATAGAATCAAGTAAATAAATTTTATACAGAAATTAAAGTGTGAGGTGTTAAAAATATGAAGGCAAATGCAATAAAAATTACTGAAGGAGTTTATTGGGTAGGAGTCCTTGATTGGGACTTGCGGGATTATCATGGTTACACATTAGATGGAACTACTTACAACGCTTACCTGGTATTTGGTGAGAAAGTTGCACTCATCGACAACACCTATCCTGGAACCTCTGCCCAGCTTTGGGCTAGGATGGAAGATGCCTTTAAAAAGGAAAACAGGGAATTTAAACTGGATCTAATTATTCAGAACCATGTTGAAAAGGATCACAGTGGTGCTCTCGCCGAAATCTGCAGAAAGTTCCCAGGAATACCAGTTTACTGTACAGCTGCAGCTGTTAAAGGTCTTAAAATGCATTACTCTTCCCTTGAGGATGTTAATTTCAACGTTGTTAAGACTGGGGACAGTTTGGATATAGGCGGTAAGGAATTCGCATTTTTAGAGGCACAAATGCTCCATTGGCCGGACAGTATGTTCAGTTTGCTATTGGAAGATGGGATACTATTTTCAAACGATGCTTTTGGTCAGCACCTCTGTTTCAAGGATCGATACGATACCGACATATCTGAAAATGTGCTTATGCATGCTGCAGCCAAGTTTTATGCCAACTTACTAACCCCATTATCCGGATTGGTGTTGAATAAATTCAAACAAGTAAATAGCTTGGATTTACTTGGCAAAATTCAGATGATTGCTCCATCACATGGTCAGATCTGGACAGATCCCATGAAGATAATTGATGCCTACACAGGATGGGCCACTGGAAAATGTTCCAACAAGATCACACTGGTGTACGACACCATGCATGGATCCACCCAGCTCATGTCCCAGGCATTTGCAGAGGGGATAATGAGTGAAGATGTTGATGTTGCCATGCACTTCCTACATTCAGATGAGAGAAGTAACATAGTTACAAACATTCTAGACAGTAAAGCAGTTGTTTTTGGTGTGCCCACCATGTTCAACCAAGTTTATCCTAGTATTGGAGACCTAATATTCTACTTGAAGGGCCTGAACTTCGCAAGAACTGGATTAAAAAGAAAGGCAATCACCTTCGGATCCATGGGATGGAGTGGAGAAGCACCTAAAATACTGGCACAGGAACTTGAAAACTGTGGATTTGAAGTTGTAAACCAGATGAAGGTCAACTACAAACCATCAGAAGATGAACTTGAAAAATGCTACGAAATGGGAGTGGATCTAGCAAAACTAGTCAAATCCCAATAAATACATCTTTTTTATGGGGGTATGTAAATGAAAAAAATAGAATTTGAAAGTCCTCTTGATTCGAGGAAAAAATTGATGACAGTTCTGTTCTGGATAAACAGAAAAGCGGCACGTACAGAAGGTTGTGCCCCTTTCTTGATCAAAAAAATTGAAACAAAGGACAAAACTTACATTCCAGAGGGTACAAAACTGCTTAAATTAACAGACCCAATGATAGATGATATAATTGACTCAATAGAAACTAAAAATCCTGTAAAATTCGAGATTCAAATGGGATCAGAGTACATAAAAGCAGAACTTCATGAAGATGCCTTTTGCGTAAAAACTGAACACAGCGGAGAAATTGAAGAAGAAATAGTAGAAAAATTGGGCACAGAATTAAATAAAAAGTTTCCAAGCATCTGCGAGTCTTTTAAGCCCCGTGTAACTCCAAACAGTTAAAGTTGGTTTCTTTGAGTTTTAATTCTTTCAATTTTTCTATTTTTAACTTTTAATTGATTTTATGATGTCACCATCGGAAATGATTCCCTTAATTTTATCTCCAGAACATACAACCAGCTGATTGATTATTTCCTCGTCTGATCCATGTTCATTCATCTTTTTCACAGCTGTTAAAAGATCGTCGTCAGGTTTCACACACACAACATCAGTCACCATAACTTTCTCAACAATGGTTCCTATCTCGTACTTGTCAAGAACCAAGTTGTGTCCTAAATCTGTGGCAGTTACTATTCCCATAAGTTTATTGTCTTCAACAACTGGTAACGAACTGATCTTATGCTTCATCAACTTCTCGAATGCAAATACTACATCCTCAGATGGTGAAACTGTTATGACTTTACTGCTCATCACATCTTCAACTTTTAACTCATTTAACATCATCATCACTTCCATAGGTCTTTGTAATTGTTTCTATTATGGAGTCTATCGTGGTCGTAACATCTATGTTTTCAATAACCGGAACATGATACTTGTTAGCCTGGCTTTCGAAATATTTATGAGTTCTTCTTATAGCTCCAAAGTAATTCATGTATCTCTTAAGTGGTCGTCTAGCCCATTGTTGTCTGCATCTGGAATAGAACCTTCCCTTGTGAACTTCTTCATCTTGAAGTGTTAGTACGAACATGTTCACGTTGTGTTTCTTCACTAGATCTTCACTGATAAAACCAGGAACAATATGAACACCCTCGATCACTATACTTATTCCTTCCTTGAGGGATCTTTCAATCACAGCTTCAATACCCACACTAACAGTATCAACATGGTCTCTAAATCCAATTAATACCTCATCCAACTCTGGTGGTGGTGGAATTCTAAGGGATCTGTAGGCTGTGTAACTGGATTCATAGATGGTGGGTAGAAGTTCCTTAGACACTATCTTTCTCATTACTTCCCTTATCATGTCTGTACTGATCATGTTCCTTATTCCGAGCCTGTTTGCAACCTCAAATGCAATCGATGAAGTTCCAACACCAGAAGACCCTCCAATAAGTATGATCAATGGTTCATCACATCTTCTTATCCTTTTCCAAAGCCCATATTTTTCGGCTATCTCTCCACCTTCGCCCCTGAGTTTTTCACGAACAATAACGATTAAATCATCAAGATTGATGACCTTCACACCCTGTTCCATCAAATCTGATTCTATCTTGGATGCAAAAGTGTAAGCCCTGTCTGGGTCCATTTCAGCCCTTGTTAAAGACCTTGAAAGTACACCCTTTGAAAATGGTTCCCTGTATACCTTTCCACCTACTTGACCTTCAACCATTATCTTTTTCAATCTCTCACCTCTAAAAAAATTAATCTGGGACAAAGATGAATTAAATATCCATAAACTCACTATTCCTTTGTAAACAAGTTATAAATTATTTTCTATTTGTTATTATCCAAAGCAATAAATAGATCAAAGCTATTTGAAACCATAATAATGTTAAATTATGGCTTCAAAATGGACTTAAACTTCATATTGAACACTAATCATCAAAATTATACTCATATTTCAATTATTTTAGATTCAACCTTGATATCATCCTCATTCGAATCATCAATATTGATCATGCATGCATATCCACCTGCTGTCATTCCAGGATTTATGACTTCTGTTTCACCAATTTTATCGGTTGCAATTGATTCATGGATATGGCCACAAACATTGATAGTGGGCTGTGACTCTTCAATAATTTTCCTTATGGATATGCTTCCAACATGATCCCCCGAAGGCAGAACATCTACTTTAGTATCAACTGGAGGTGCATGCGTCACAAAGAGTGTGACTTTACTGTCCTTCACCTCTTCAAGAGCCTTCTTTGCATTTTCGTATATTTCCACCTCATCAAATTCAAGGGGTGTCTTAAATGGTGTTGGGTTTGAACCTCCAAATCCACATATTCCCACGTTGTTGATTGTAACGCTCCTACCATGTATGTTGATGGCATTGGAATTGTCCATATTACCGTAGAGTTCTGCAGGATCGCAGTTTCCAGGTATGGCCAGGACAGGTACATCAAATGAAGCTATTTCATTTAAAATTTCTCCTGCGAGTTCTGGTGGTCCGAAGTGTGTGATATCACCTGTTAAAATGACCAGATCGACTTGATTATTTTTTAGAAATTCGATTACTTTCCCATACTTGCCATGAATGTCACTGAAGGCTACGATCTTCATGAAAATTTTCTCCCTAGATTAATTATGAGTTAAATATCTTTTTTGTATAAAAAAAATTTGTTGTTAAAAAAATTAGAAAAACTTCCCTGCTTCAAACAGGTTCTATCTGTTCCTTGAAAAATGATGAAATTTCCTTCAAACTTTCCTGAATGTTGGCTTTGTCCCCGTATATCACTATGAGGGTATCTGTTTGGAATTCTATTATCACGTTATGGTACTCTGCAATTTCTTGCAATCTTTCTTCATGAATAGGTGCCTTGAACGTTATTCTAACCATAGAAAATCCTGGAGGTGCACCAACAACAAATTTAGATTTCTCTTGATGGGCATCGTAGATCTTTTCACCACGAGATGCTTTGGTTAACTTTTCTATCCATTTCAACCTGTACTCTTTGCCTTCATTCTCTGCAAGATCCAGTAATTTATCTTGAACAGCATTTATAAAGTCATTGATCCTTTTTAATTCCTTCATCCTCTCAGGATCAGCAGGGTTTACTTTATAAAAATTTATTGTGGTCTTGGCCATCCTGATATCTTCGGGTATCGATGGATCAATTTCCACGTTTTTCTTTCTTAGATCAGTCAACAGTTCTACAAGTACCATCCAAGTTTGTTCAAGGGGTAAATCATTCATAAATGTCCTTCCAATATTTTTTTGGTGTTGTAATTGAGTTCTGCATCCACTTGTTTGAGCTCCTCATTTATCTCAGCTATTGTTTTGTAGGAATCCAAAAACAGAACATGGAAACTCTCAGTACCTGCAATGTTTAAAATTGCTATTTCATCATCATCTTTAACGGTTCTTTTCTCCATCGTAGCTTTGTGCTGTGCAAACGGACCGTAATTTTCTGGTAGTTCTTTAAATTTAAATATTCCAACCAAACTTGCAACGAACAAAAAAAACACCTCGTTTTTTTGAATTAAATAATTTTATGAATATGTATTAAAAACAGATCAATATTAGTTTTTTTAAATTAAAGTGTTTTACTATTTAAAAACAGGTAAAATCAGATCAATGATGCTAAACTAAAAAAAAATTTTAAATGGAGAAAATTTATTCTCCACCAGTAATTTCATCAAGCTTTTTAAGAGCTGGGTCTGTGCTTGTTAAATGAGCATCGACTGTTAACTCTTCGCTTTTGAGTCCCATTGCAAGACCGTATAGCTGAGCAAGGTGGAATACTGGAATTGCGAAGTCTGTTCCGTATTTCTTGTTGACTTCTGTCTGACCAACATCGAACTGTAGGTGGCAGAATGGGCAAACGTTTACAATTGCGTCTACTCCAGCAGCTGTCATGTTGTCGAGTTTTTCCTTGGTGTAATCTAGTGTAACGTCTATGTCACGGGAACGTAGACCTCCACCTGCACCGCAGCACATCATTTTGTCTTTGTATGCTATGGATTTTGCACCGGTGATTTCAACGAGTTCGTCAAGAATGGTTGGTTTCATTGGGTCGTCGATGTTGATTTCAGCGCTAGGTTTAAGGAAGTGGCAACCGTAGTGAACTGCTACATTGAGGTTTAATGGTTTTTCAACAGATTCTGATAATTTGTCGACACCTACTTCGTTGTATAGAATTTCAGCAAAGTGTCTTACGTTTACTTCACCTTTAAATTCTCTTCCAGCTTCAGATAAAACTCCGTTTATCTTTTCTTTCATTTTTTCATCTTCTTTGAGAAGATGGTTGGTTTCATAGAGTGAACCGAAACATCCGTTACATTCTGTCATGATGTCAGAATTCATATCTTCTGCTATGGTGATGTTCCTAGCTGCTATTGCAGCCCATGTGGTTTTATCAAAAGAACCGAAAACACCTGGTGCTGGGCAGCAGGAAGCTCCTTCCATATCATTGAGCTCTACACCGAGCTTGTCAAACATTACTCTGGTAGCCTTTTCAATTCCAGGGTACCTGTTGTTCATAATACATCCTAAGAAATATGCAAATGCCATTGTGATTCCTCCTTATTCTAGCTCCGCTTTATCCCAGTTCCAGCCGATTAAGTTGTCAAAACCTGTTGCTTTGACTATTTTCTGTACTTCCTCTAATGCTTCAGGGAACTGATGGGTTGTTGGTGGTAATTCACCTAGTCCAACGCTTTTTCTTAGTGCCATGGTTGCATCGTTAATTGGAACTCCGTGTCCTGTTTTTATAACGAAAGAACCTGTCATTTTGTGTGCTGGTGCCATGTATCCTGCCTGTGCAGCGAAGTTTCTCACTGTTTTTACAACGTCCACGATTTTGATTCCTCTTGGGCATCTTTCTTGGCATTCGTAACAGGTTGTGCACATCCATATTGTGTCGTCAGCTATGACTTCTTCTTTGAGTCCCATAACTGATTTTCTAACAACGTTCCTTATCTTGTAAGGTGTTCTTCTTCCAGAAGGACATGCTCCTGTACATGTTCCACACTGGAAACATAGTGCTACTGATTCCGCACCTGCGTCCATGACTTCGTTTTTGAAATCTGGATCAATATTTTCACGGGTTATCACTTCTTTTTCTCTTCCTTCGAGTAAAGTCATTTTACCACTCCTATCGGTTTTAGATTCTTCAGATTTTTTTATTTTTTCATCTGTTTTTGAAGCTTTAGATTTAGCATCTTCAGATATATCCTTGGCTTTAGATTTAACATCTTCAACCTTGGATTTCACATCGGTAGATATGTCTTCCACTTTAGATTTCACATCACTAGACACGTCTTCGGTTTTAGATTTTATTTCTTCAGCTTTGGATTTTACATCTTCTTTAATATCTTCTGCTTTAGATTTAACTTCTGTAGCCTTGGATTTCTGTTCTGGTGCTGTACTCTTAACTTCAGTTTTAACAGTTTTAGTGCTCACTGGAGTTTCTTCCGGTGTAGCTTTAGAAGATTCAGGCACTGGTTCTCCCTGAGGAGTTTCTGTTTTATCTTCTTTTTCGCCACTTAACATATTTTTTAAGCGTTTTAATGTTTTCATCTATTTCACGCCCTGATCAGATGACCATAATTGGCAAATTCTGAAAACTTGTGATTTTCATATCGTAGGTTTATTCTGAGTATATATAAAGGTTCGGTGAAAATCCATAACTGTAACCTTTTAGGTTACACTTTGGATGGGATGATCAGAAAATACATTAAACTTGAAAATTAAAGATTCAAATAACATTATTTAATACAGCAAACAAAAAATTTATTTTATTCAATCTTACTAGAATCTGTGATCGATATGATAGAAATTAAACTGCATGATGGGCCAGCAAGACTTGGAAAGTACATCAAAATGGACACTCCAAATCTAATTAAATCAGACAATTCATTGAAAATATTAAAAGATGAACCTATGCCATACAACGTTCCAGAATCCCTTGCTGAATGGTCAGTTAATAGTACACTGGAATATGCAAGGAACTCCGAAGAAACAGGAATTGGAGTGGTGCACGGATCTAAATATTCTGATTTAAGAATTAAATGTGCTTTAGAACTGGAAAAATTAGGAAATTCTATCTTAATGATTGCGAATCCTGAGTCATTAATTGAAAACTCGAGGGATCTTGTTGAAATCATTGCAAAACTTCGTGAATACATCAACCCCAACACAGGAATTTATTTCCCATTTGCTAAACCCTCCTACATGCCATTTTTAACCTACCTCGGTGTTGATTTCTTTGACAATGTTGCAGCTGATTACTACGCAGAGTTAAACACCCTTTTAACATCAACACAACAGTACAACTTAGATGTTTACAAACTCTACGACATGGATCTCGAAGAACTTACAAATTACAATAGGAATACCATTGAATTTACATTAAAAGAGATACAAGAACATATAAAAAATGGAACCCTCAGAAACTTGGTTGAGGAGAGAAGCTGTTCATCACCAGAACTCATGACTGCTTTAAGGCTGCTTGACAGGGATCATTCGGATTTTGTTTCAAGTTACACCCAGCTCTACTAAAACATGACTACTCATGCATGATGTAGATACTAAAAATTCTTTAAAAAATCTTTTTTTTTCAAACATTTTTTTGTATATTTCTTTTTTTAATCTAAAAAAAATAGAGAATAAAAAAAAAGGAAGGGCTTCAATCTGTTTTTTGCCCCACAACTATGTAATGTAACGTTGCTATCTCTTGAGATTTTACAACTTTGTAGCCATGTTTTGAAAGTATTTGGGAAACATCTGAAGGATGTAGCCTCACATCAAATGGTGGTCCCCTTTCACCTTGTACCTTTCTAAATTCTACAACAGCAAATTTTCCATCCTTTTTAATGACTCTGTTTATATTTTTGAGTACTGTTTCAAGTTCTTCATCTCCAAATCCATGTAGGACGTTGGACATTAAAACAGCATCAACAGAATCATCATCAAGGGGGATGGAATCTGTTACATCTGCAAGGATGGGTTCTAAATTTTCAATGCCCTTCTCTTTGACTTCCTTAGCAACACCCTCAATGGATTCAGGATACACATCCAAGGCAAATATTTTTCCATTGGAACCAACTAGTTTTGATGCCTCTATGGAAACGTAACCATCTCCACAGCCTGCATCTAAAAATTTATCACCAGATTTTAAATTGATTACATCCAATATTTCTTCTGCACCAAGGATATCCCTAGATGTTTTACCATGATGCCTGTGAACATTTTCTTCTGACATTGCATATCATCCCTTTATTTTTTTATAAATTAACTATCTGCTCTTAAACGTGTTCTTGAGTATAAAAAGACTCCTATTATGAACAAGATCACGGTGAGTACAAGGCTCAGTTCTATTTGGACGGCCACAGCATTAAATCCTTCACCGTACAAAAGAACACCCCTCAATGCATTTAAAGTGTGTGTCCATGGTATTAATTCATATACCTGGAATGAATGACCTAAAACCGAAATAAACACTTGAGGTAGTGGGAAAAATGCACCTACAAGGAAACTTATTGGCACCACAATGAGGGTTCCCAAATTCGCTGCTTGTCTATCGTTTTTAGCAAATGATGCTATAATCATTGCCAATGCAATTGAGGCTACTCCACCTATAATACCGATTATGGTGGCCAAAATAACTGAATTAATACCTCCCTGCCAGTGAAGTCCTAGGAGGACGGCTACGATCAAAAGTATCACAACTTGTGCACCTGCAACCAGAGACCATGGTATTAAACCTCCAAATAGAAGATCAAATGACCTCATCTTAGACATTTTAAGCCTTTCAAGTGTTCCACTCTCAACTTCTCTGGTTAAAATCGCTGCTATGGTAGTTGCCAGTAGTAAAATTGCAAACACCATCATACCTGGTGCTAGGAAATCGAACTGAGTAAACGATTGTGTTCCACTGATTCCTTGAACAGTGATGTTCACGTACTTAACTGGTTCTGCTCCTGGTGTTCCTGCGATTTGGTTCTTGTAATAAGTTACTGTGCCAGTTTGATACCCTGTTATTACTGTGCTCAGCGCACTTTCAGATGCAAAAAAGTTGCTGTAACCTTCATCACCACGAATTATTGGACTGGATACTGTGTTGTTTATGTTAGCTGTTAACCCTGTGCTGTTGGCAATTTGTGATGCCATGGAAGCAGAGAAGTTGCTTGGAATTATCAGTTCAGCATCTATTGTTCTCTGTTTCAGTAGTGAATCTGCCTGGGTTTCCGAGGTTTCAGTGACGTTGAAGAGTTTAACATCGCTGTTGTCATATGATGTTTCTTTAATCAGATTTGTGAGGTTGTTTCCAAAGTTAAAGTTTTCTCCAGTTGGTATTATGGTTCCTTCATCGTAGTTAACAATTGCGATGTTATGGGGTGTGTTTTCCTGTCCCATACCTCCAAATGCAAATCCAAAGATCATCATGAAGAAAATGGGAAATAGTAAAATGAAAAACAGTCCCCTTTTGTCTCTGATAAGTTCTTTAAAGTCCTTAACTGCAATACTTGTAAATTTCATTTTTATTCCCTCAATCCTGTTCCAGTAAGGTCAATAAATACATCTTCAAGTGTATTTTGTCGTACAGACAGATCATCAACCCTAAGATCTAATTTTTCAACGAGTTTCATGATCTGTGGCAGTTTTGAAACCGCATCCAATGCCCTTATATTTATTCTTCCGTCTGTTTCAACCACTGAGATGATGTCTTGAATTTCCTTGAATTCTTTTATGAGTTCAAGATTTTTAGACGGATCAGACAGTTTGACATCTACAATGTCCCCTTCACCAATTTCTTTCTTAAGGTTTTCAGGGGTATCCAACCTTATGAGCTTACCATGGTCCACTATTCCTATCCTGTCACTTAAACTGTCTGCCTCATCCATCAAATGTGTGGTGAGGATGACAGTTTTTCCCTGAACATCACGCATGGAACGTATGTAATTCCAAAGTACACGTCTTGATTGGGGATCCAAACCTTCAGATGGTTCATCTAACACCACAACATCAGGTTCATGCACAACAGAAAGGGCCAAGTTCAACCTCCTTTTCATTCCTCCTGAAAGGTTTGAAACAACGGTGTTTGCCTTGTCTGTAAGGAAAAGATCCTTTAAAAGCTCATGGATCCTCTGGTCTTTAACATCCTTTGGAACTTCGAACATGTCTGCCATGAGACTTAAACTTTCCTTGCATGTTAAATGTTCCCATAACATTAACTCCTGAGGACATATGCCAATTTTACCCTTTTCAATCTGTTTAATATCAGTACCATCTATCAGTATGGTTCCACTGGTTGGTTTAAGCAATCCCACCATCATTCTAATGGATGTTGTTTTACCCGCACCATTTGGTCCTAAAAAACCAAAAACCTCTCCTTTTCGAATTTTGATGTTGAGCCCATCCACTGCAGTGAGATCATCAAATTTCTTGGTGAGATCAATGGCCTCAATCATATAATCCATTGACTAATCCTCCCTTTTAAAATAGAAACTAATTCCTCAAGTTCCTATTATTCATCACCATAAACCAAATTTCAATATTATTTCAAATATTAATATAGCTTTACCAATTTAAAAAGTTTAAATTGTCTTGTAAAAACTGGAAATTCTTCACCAAGTTATTAGTCCTATGAACATCAAATTATTATAAAGGAAGTGATCCAAAATGATTGAAAAAATTGAGATTACAACTACAAGCGGCGATGTTCACAACTTCAAAAAAGGAGAATTCGGTGTTGAATCCATCGAAATTGATGAACTACGGGGATTGATAGAAATAAGTTATGGATCAACAGAGGGAGGGAAAAAATACGTTTTCATCCCACTGCCAAGCGTTGAAAAATGCGAATTCTTAGATAAAGAAGTCAGCAACCCTCAAGACACATCCATTAAAACCAAGGTTACAACGGCTAAAACCGAGGAAAAATAATATTCTTTTTTTTTATACAACATATATTTCAAGTCCAAAAAAAAATTTAATAATTGGTGATGATCAGCTCGTTTATTAGGCCCCTTCCAGATGCATTGCTGTTTATGTTTCTCTTGGCAGCGACACGTTCTATTTTGAAGTCCTTGTAAAGTTCATCAAAAAATTCATCTTCAGCATCATAATTTTTGGGATCAGAATTACTGAGCATGAGACAAGCCCCTAAATCGTTCATTTCACTGTAAAATGATGCCAATTTAATTTGATCAATGTCATTAAAACCTTCCTTACTGTAACTTGTGAAGTTGGAGGTTCTGTTAAGTGGTCTGTATGGAGGATCTAGATAGACGAAAGTGTTTTCATGCACATACTTTCCAGTTTCTGTGAAATCAACACAGAGGATTTCTGTATTTTTAAGGGCCTTATTCACCAGCCTTATATTTTCTGAATCACATATCGTGGGATTTTTGTAGCGTCCAAATGGTACGTTATATCCTCCCTGTTTGTTTTGCCTGTACAATCCATTGAAACATGTCTTATTCATAAAAATTAGGTAGGAAGTTCTCTCAACCCAACTTTCGTTGTAGTTTAAAAAGTCCATATCCATAAATCTGCTGTTGTATTCCTTTCTCATGTAGTAGTAGTTTTCTTTTCTACCATCTTCATCCAAGTTCAGGTGATGTTCCTCTAGGTTTTTGAGCAGGTCTATAAGCTCTTCATAGTCGTTTTTTATCACTTGATAGGCCATGACAAGTTCCCTGTTTATATCGGACAGCACTGATTCCTTTAATTTATAATTTTTTTTCAGGTTGAAAAACATGGCACCACCACCTACGAAGGGTTCAACATAGGTTTCGATGGTTTTGTTTTCAATAATGTGGTTGGGAAGTCTCTGGTTGAACTCTGGGAGCAACTGACTTTTACCGCCAGCCCACTTTAAGAAAGGTTTAGTGCACACATCATCATTCCCTAATCAATATCTTCAAACAATTCTTTCGGAGCATCTGCAAGTTCGACTAAAGCTTCAGCTTCCATAAAATGGAGATCTGCAGGTATCATCAGGCAGTGTAATGGTCCTCCAAAGTCTTGATTGATCAAATTTTTAATTTTATCTGCCTTCACAACTGGTTCATCAGAACCTGCCCTTGCAACAACCACAGCAACAGAATCTTCGGTGGTCACATTCTCGTTCTTTATGGATTCTACTTGAAGCAAATATTCGAGTGCTTGATTTGCTGTCATGTACCGATCTTCATGGGCACGTATGTCTAAAAGCACAAGTGTATGAAGATTTGATTCCATGTTGGCTTTAATTGCCATATAAGGTGAATGTGGGAAGTAATTTTTCTCTGTGAATGGTACTGTAGTGACCTTTCCAAATTTGTAAGCCTGCAGACCTGCTATGCCCGGAGCTGCTGAGAGTATGGAAGAAGCGTGGATTACATTGGTTTTAATTCCCATTTTTCTGGCTTGAATTAACATTTCTGAATGGGTGGTGGCAATTAAAGGATCTCCCGCTATGAGAAATGCCACATCGTCAACTTCTGCCTTTTGAATTGGTATGTTTCCCTCTTCAACTTCTTCCCTTGTTAAGACTTGTATTTCTTGTCCCACAAGTTCTTCTAAGTTTTTTATGTTTCCTCCAAACAACTTAGCCGTGTAAAATTCTGCGTAAATATGATCAACCTGTTTAAGGGCTATAAGCCCCTTCAGGGAAATATCAGTTTCATGGTAGAGTCCAAGCCCTATGAAGTAAATCATTGTTGTATCACCTTTTTCTTTTTATTCTGGTAATTGATGAGTGTTAGTTTTTAACTCTAATTAACAAATTAAATAATCATATCTATTAATATTAAGATTACTGATTATAAATTAACGAATTTTTTTACGAGGAAATAAATGTTGGGTTTAAAGGTTTCTAAAAATAATGCGGATGAAATTCGAAGGACGTTGCTTAAAAATTCTTTAATTGATCTGGGCTGGAAAATTAAAACATCAGATGAGCATGTTTACATTCCAATCAACAAAGTTCCAAGTGAGGATTTAATTAAAGAGCTGGATGGATTTGAAATTGAAGTTGTTGATACTGACTTCAAGATCCATAAAAAACATCCCAAGAGCTTCAAGGACTACCTGAAAAATACTGTTGAAGCCGATAAAGTGGATGAAATTAAGAATTCATTTGACATCATGGGTGATGTTGTTGTACTGGAGATTCCTGATGAATTTGAAGCAGAAAGATTTCTGATTGGAGAAGCTGCTTTGAAGTTTACCAAAAGAAAGGCAATCTACCGTAAAACCAGCGAGATAAAGGGAGTGATCAGGACCAGGGAACTGGAACATATTGCTGGAGAGGATGTTTCAGAGACTGTTCACAAAGAGTTCGGTTCTAGAATCATGCTGGATGTTCGAAGGGTTTACTTCAGCCCCAGACTTGCTACCGAAAGAAGAAGAGTAGCAGAACAGGTTGAGGACGGGGAACTCATCATTGACATGTTTGCTGGAGTGGGTCCTTTTCCAGTAACCATTGCCAAGGATCATGATGTGAAGATATACGCTGTGGACATTAACCCTGCAGCCCATCATTATATCAAAAGAAATATTGAGATTAACAAGTTGAAGGGAGAAATAATTCCCATTTTAGGTGATGTTAAAACTGTTCTAAATGATTTAAATTTATCTGCAGATAGGATAATAATGAATTTGCCTGGAACTGCGTGTGATTTCCTTTCTACTGCAATTAATTCCCTTAAAAGTGGTGGTGTTCTGCACTACTATGAATTTGCTTCGGATTACAAAGTTCCTGTTGAAAGAATAGTTGAAACAGCCAAGCCCAGGAACGTTGAAATATTGAATGTGAGAAAAGTTAAATCAAGAAGTCCTGGTGTTTGGCACATGGCTGTGGATGCTAAAATAGATTAGAAGGGTTTTAAAATTCCTTCTTCAGTTATTATTCCAGTTATAAGATCTGAGGGTACTATGTCAAATGCTGGATTTTCAACTTCAGTTCCTTCTGGAGCCACCCTTGTACTTCCAAAGTAGATAACTTCTTCTGGATCCCTCTCTTCTATTTCAACATCAAAGATTGAATTTTCCATGTCAAACGTGCTTTTAGGTGCTGCAACGTAGAATGGTACATCAAATCTTTTAGCAGCTAAAGCAACCATCAAAGACCCAATTTTGTTTGCAACTCCACCTTTAGCAATTCTGTCGGCTCCGATAACTACTTTGTCTATCATTCCCTTCTGCATAAGATGTCCTGCTGCACTGTCAACTGCCAGTCTAACTGGGATGCTTTCCTGTTGCATCTCAAAAACACTTAAACGTGCACCTTGACATAGGGGTCGGGTTTCATCACAAATTACATTGATATTTTTTCCTTCTTCCTTTGCTGCTCTGAAAACTCCCAGTGCTGTCCCATAATCTACACATGCCAGTGCACCGGCATTGCAGTGTGTTAGTAGTGTGTCTCCATCATCGATTATTGAAGCTCCGTATTTTCCAATTTTTCTGTTGGTTTCAACATCCTCATCGTACATGAGCATTGCTTCATCAAGGGCGGAGTCTGCATTTAAAACTCTGTCAACAGCCCAAAACAGATTCACAGCGGTTGGTCTAGCTGCTTTTATTTCTTTGGCTGCTGTTTCCATGTTTTCACCTGCAAGTTCGGCTAGTGCCATTGCAAAAGCTGCTGAAACACCTATTGCAGGAGCACCACGCACTTTCATTGTTTTTATGGCATCTATCACATCATGATAGTTTTCACATTCATGGTAAACAATTTGGTCAGGCAGTAGTGTTTGATCTATTAAAAATAGCTTGTTATCTTTCCAGTACATTGTTTTCAAATTCGTCACATCCATTGTAAGACTAATTAGTTTATTTCTTTAAAAAAAATAGTGGGGTTTAAAAAAAAAATATTTAAATTGGATATGATATCCTTTTTTTTATCATTTCCAACCATCTAAAAGTGGCTTGCTGGAGTCATGTCAAGGTGTTTGTCCTCTTTACCAGGTACTCCATATGCATCTGCTCTGCATTGTGTACATGCTCTGAAAACAGGAATTATTTCCTCAACAGCATCCCTAACCTCACTTAATGCTGCGCAGTCAGGTTTTGGTGTGTCCTTAAATTTGTGCATTGGGATTAATGGGATCACATTCATGAGTGATGCACCTTGTTCTTTAACCTTTCTTGCAATGTCTAGGATGTGTTTATCATTTACTCCAGGTATTAGTACTGAGTTGACCTTAACAACAACTCCATTTTCTGCAAGTTTTTTTATTCCTTCCAGCTGGTTTTTGACGAGTACGTTGAAGCCTTCTTCTCCCTTGTAAAGCTTCTTGTCGAAGTAAACATTTGAATATATTTGAGTACCTATCTCTGGATCTATGGCATTTACAGTGACTGTTACTGTGTTTATGTGAAGGGCTGCTATTTCATCTGCCTTTTCAGGTAGTAACAGTCCGTTTGTACTCATACACTTGATGAGATCTGGGAACTCTTCATCCATCCTCTTGAAAAATTCAAAGGTTTCCTCATTAAATAATGCATCTCCAGGTCCTGCTACACCAACAACTGCTATTGGCATTTCTGTTGTAACCTTTCTTACGTGTTCCACTGCCTGATCTACTGTCATTACTCTTGACGCTACTCCAGGTCTTTGTTCGCATTTGTTTATTTCTCTGGTACAAAAATTACATTGAATGTTACATTTTGGAGCGATGGGCACATGTATTCTGCCTACTTTATCATGCATTTTCTCGTTGAAGCAGGGATGTACCTTAGTTATGTGTGCAAATCTTGATTCATTCATTTTTAACCTCCGCTACAATTTCCTCAGTTTTTTTAATCCATTCATCCTTCATCATTTCATCGGTACATGTTAATGCAATTATATTTCCTTCTGATCTGTGATCTATGACCCTGAATCCTTCAGGTATTATTCTAAAGATTGCATCGTAGATCTTCTCTTTAAGATCGTCCCGGGGGTCCAGGACAATCATTCCAGGGATTTCTGTTTTAGGATCGTCCACAATAACCTCGAATCTGTTGGGTTGGTGTACCTTATTTCTTCCTTCAGTTTCCCATAGTTTTTTTAGAAGATCAGGTAGGTAGTTTTCATCGATGATCTTAATGAACATTTCGTTGCCTGACTTGTTGTACTCAAGTTCTGCCATGTCTTCTATGAGAATTGGAGGGGATGCATTTTCAAGTTTAACCACAATGATAAACAGGGGTTCCCTTGGATCCACGTAAACCCTCATGTCTCCAATTGAACGGGATACTTGTACCTCCTGAAGTATGTGTTTTACAATCATTTCGTATACTTCAGCACCGTTTTGATCGTAGCATTCCACCTTCATTTCTTGACTCCCAATCCAGATACCAAGAGTGCCGATCCAACTGCCCCTATGTACTGGGAATATTCTGGTACAATAACTTCAATTCCTCCAAGAACTGTACTTACAGCCTCCACAAGACCTCCAATCAGCGATGTTCCCCCCACTTGAATCAGGGGTTCCCTTAAATCAATTTCTTGGAGCTGCTGTTCATAAACCTGTTCAGCTACAGAGTAACAGGCTGCTGCAGCTACATCTTCCTTGGATCCTCCGGCTGCAAGGGAAGTTACAAGATCCTGTATTCCGAAAACAATACAGTAACTGTTTAAAGCAGCATTTTTATAATTTCCCTTGAGTGCAAGCGGACCTAACTCACTTATATCAACACCTAACCTTCTGGATGTCATTTCAAGGAACCTTCCAGATGCACCGGCACATATTCCACCCATGGTAAAGTTGTCTGGAATTCCATCGTTGACTGTGATAACCTTGTTATCCATTCCACCAATATCCAAAACAGTGGCTTCACCCTTCTGCTTACCAGCAAGATAAACAGCACCCTTTGAATTGACACTTAACTCTTCCTGTATGAGCTGCGCATTCAACTGATGTCCTATTCTAAGCCTTCCATAACCTGTTACACCAATACCTTCAATATCATCCAACTTGTAATCAAGACCTTCCAACGCCTGATTCGTGGCTATGTTGGCAGTTTCAAGCACATCTGCTGTTGGTAACCATCCAGTGCCTATTACTTTGTTGTTCTCCATTAGAACTGCTTTAGTTGTTGATGAACCAGAATCTATACCCAACGTGAGTCCTTCCTGTTTTTCACGTGCAAGAAGACTTTTCCTTGCAACAATGGTGGAGAGAGCTTCCATTCGTATAAATAGTTCATCTGCCTTGGTACGTTCTGTAAATGAGTAGGTAACAACTGGGAGGTTGGTGTTGTTCTGGATGAATCTTCTTACCTCATTTCTTACGAGGGCACCTTCTGCACATCTGAAACAAGTGGCTATAAAAACAGCATCTGCATCTGTTTTACCCTCTACAATTGAGGTTGCCCTGGCTATCATGAGCCTGATTCCGGTACTTGCTGCATTAAAACCAAATTTTTCGTAGGCTTCATCTATGTAATCAAGATCTGCTTCTGGAATGATGATCTCGGCTCCAAATGTTTCTGCAGCCTTTTCAATCTCCTTTTGAACACCACTGTAATCTGTTCCACATGAAATTTGAGCTATTTTAACCATTTTTATCCTCCAACGGTTCTAAACTATCTAAAAATGTGTTGATTTTGTTTACAACTTCCATTGTTTCTTCTTTGGTGGTTGGATAATGCAGTTCTAAAAGTGGAATTCCTCTCTTTCTTAAGTAGAACATGGAAAGTTCGTTGGTTCTGGCACAGCCAATACATCCAAAACCAAATGGTGCATCTTCCATAATAATAGCAGCCTCAGCTGCTTCTATCAAAGGACCGAATATTGCCATTCTACCCCTTACTCCAGATGGTACTTCAATTGCTGCATATTTAAGTCCTTTAATAGGTTCTTCTTCTGTTATGTTGAGTGGTGGTGAATCTATTTCCACATCAGTAACCCTTTTTCTTATCTCTTTTTGAAGAACAAGAGCTTCATGCCCCTTTCTTTCGACAAGATCCGCTAGTATTAGGGAATTGGGCGGGAATATTGCTATTTTAATAAAATTCCCCCTTTGTATTATCAGGTTCATTTTGTTCAGGTCGCCTAGTCATCTCCATGATATCACTATAAATTCCTTTGGTTGTATCTATAACACCTACTGCAGCTATAACTTCATTATTTTCTATTAATGGAACTACAATAACTGGAGTTCCTTTGTAAGGACCATCTTGAGGTGTTTCATTGGATATTTCACCTTCTAACAGAACTTTTTCAAGAATTGGCCCTGTATAATCAGTTTCTAAAACTTTACCTTCCTCTATTCTAACTCCGCCAAATTTTTGGGTCCTCATGGTTATTGGAAGTCTGTTAACAAGTTCGTGTATGGCCATTGCAACTGGCACAATTTCTTCCCCTGTGGATGAATTTGTAAGGTTCATTTTTCACACTCCTTCACAACTTCTTTAAATGTATCTACAGGGACTTTTTTGGGCTTTTTAAGGCTGACTTTGTGGGGGTGTTCCAGTGCTTCACTCACGAAACCTAAAAGTTCAAATTCCTTTTCAAGTTGGTGAAATCCTTCCCTTGCCCCTCCTCTTTTAGCCCTGCATCTTCTGGGATCACCAGGTGGAAACCCTCTGTCTTTGGTAAAAATATTACAGTAATCCAGATTACGAGCCTTTTCAACTGCCTTGTCAACTGCAGATTCCTCTCCATTAACTACTGCACCATAACATGTGGATTTGATGGTTATTGGAAGTTCCATCATGTGGAGTTTTCTAACCAGTTCCGTCTGACTTATATTTGCAGATGGCCCCAGTATGATCATACGAGTGATCTTAGAACTTTCGTCTTGCAACATAAACTGTTTCACCTTCCTTGAACTTTTCAAGATTCTCTAGACCCTTAACTACCTTTCCTATTATGTTGGTGCCCTGGAATGGTTCTCCAGTAGGTCCGAATTCATCGTTGTCTTCAAACCTGACACCCACAACACCTATCTGTCTACGGGACATGTTGGTTATTCCTATTTCACCGGCTTTAACACATTTTATAGGGTTGTTTTCTGGTACGAGTCCCTTGGATTCCTTTGAATTTCCCCTGAACATCATGACCTTCATTCCAGGGAATGCGAACATCACATTCAACGAACCAACAGGAGCATCAAGCAAACCTGTGAGTTTTTGGAAGTACCATGAAGATTTTGGAGTTTCTTCGTTGAGTTCTATGTATATCATTTCATCTTCAGGCACACCAGTTGTGACTACTTCGCTTTTACCTATGATGTCCATGGTAAATTGAGGATCCTGCTTAACAACCACTGCCTCATCATCACTTGATCCATTCCTTATCTGTTTAATTCCCTGGGATTCCAAAAATTCTCCTGCTTCCTTCTGGGTCATTGCAAGTGTCATTATCCTCTCTGGAACAGTTTTTACAGTGATTCTATCTCCCTGGTTTGCAATATCCATGAGTTGAATTCCCTTGGTTACCTTACCAACAATTGTGTGGGTTGGTGTGGATACCCTATCCTCTCTGTAAACATATATTCTTCCAACACCTTTACCACTGTTTCTGAGGGTTACTGTACCTCTTCTTCGCTGATCAATGTACTCAGGATCCTTTTCCAGACCCTGCAATCCATAAAAACCTAAAAATGATTCAGATTCGTAATCCACATCTAGTTCTCCCCTTTCAGTGAGGGCAAAAAACTGATCAACTGAACTAGGTGATTTTTTTTCTGGTTCCATTAGTACGTAGGTAAATATTTCGTTTCCATCTGAAATTAATGTTTCTAGTTTGGTTACTGCCGCACTTTGAACAATGCTTTTCCTTTCTAAAACAGGCTTAACAGACTTCACCACATCGTCGTCTGTGAGTTTCATTATTGTCCTTTTACCGCCGACAACCCTTGCAAAAACTCCGTTGTTTTCCGCAGGTGCACCGTAAACACTTTTATGTTTCTCTTTGCTGAATATTATGTGAGTGGCATCGGCTGAAAATCCTGAAAGACTTAAAATAACATCCCAACTCAAGTACTCGTGTTCATCCTTAGTTGGTGTGAGTTCTGTTTCAACAGGCCCTAAACTGACCTCGTTGGTAGTTGTCCATCGTATTCTTAATCCTTCAAATTCCCGGTAATGATTCTTCCAAGTGTTAAGAAGAATTTCAGGACAATCTTCCAGGAGTTCTATGATTATACTGCCCTTGGTGGTTTTAAAACTATACTTATTAACGTGTTTTTCAAATTCTTCCTTTCCCTTTATTACACCCAGTACACATCCATCCAAATAGGGCGATCCAGAAGCTTCAATTGCATCCTTGATATTTGAACCTTCAGGAAGTGTGAATTCATCTCCATTAACCTTTACACGCATTATAACCTCTCCTTTTAGAGAATTTCCTCTTTAATTCCAATTATCATATCCTTGTTGAAATCGAAGACAGTTCTTTCCTGTCCTTGGTGTGTTAAGTTAAGTAACTTTTCTTCAATAATTCTGCCCGCTACTTGGGTGGTGATGTTAACCTTTTCCAGTATTTTTATGCATTCCTCTGCATTTTCTTCCTTTGCTGTGAGAACAAATCCAGATCCAGGATAAACTTTGAGCCATTCTTCCCAATCTACAGTGGAGTTTCTAGGAATTTTTCCAAGTTCGATGGTAGCTCCAACTTCTGAAGCTTCAAGTAACATTCCGAGGGTTCCAATGATTCCAGGATTACTTACATCCTTTCCTGCTGTTAAGAGGTGTTTCTTTCCCAGCTCGTTCATGGCCATTATCTGTGCCTGTACTAGTTCTGCTGTTTTGTGTGTGGTGGTGTCCCAGTTAAGTTTGAAGTCAGGATGTTGCTGCCCATCTAGATCCATTGCCACGAGCACAACGTCTCCCACCTCTGCACCGGCACTGGTTATAACATCTTCTTTTCCCACTATTCCCGTTATGGAAACATCCAATGCAAGGTAGGGTGTGTCGGGATGGAGGTGCCCTCCAACCATTGGCACTCCAAACTTCTTAACACCTTCTTTAATACCAATCATTATCTCGTTGCATAGTTCTGGGTCATTAACAGATATAACATTTGTCATGCCCATGGGAATGCCCCCCATTGCTGCTATGTCGTTTACATTTACAAGAACAGAACAGTAACCTGCCCACTGCGGGTTTCCTTCCATAAGCTGTCCCCACATTCCGTCTGCAGCCATTAAAAGATATTTGTCATTTCCAATGTCTATTGCTGAGGCATCATCCCCAAATCCCAGGGCTGTTCTGCCGGCTATGTTGTAGGTATCATCCAAAATTTTGGTTGCACCCTTGATGAAATTTTTGCGAGTGATTCCTTCGTAGGTTTTGATAGAATTAACAAGAGTATCTAAATTCAAGTATCCACCCCATTCAAGGTTTTAAATCCTAATTGTATTTTAAATTATATTTACTGGTGGTATTGCTAATAATTTGTATGATTTTACTTTTAAAATTTTCTATATTTTCTATTTCCATGGTCTGTTTGCCATTAAACAGTTCTAAAAAGATTTTTTCACCTATAATATCATCCCAACCGCTGTCTAGTTCTATGATCATGGATCCAACTGGTTTAAAACCTTCCTCAACAACACGGTCAAGGTCCCCATCTGTTATGCCAATGATTGGAATGTTGAATCTGTAGAGAATATCTGCAGCAACCAGCGTAGTATCATCTCCAACAGTCACCACAAGATCAGAATCTTTTAATTTGTATATGTCCTCAGCTGCATGACTTAAATAAGATATACTAAGTTTAGACGTATTTCTATTTTTGGCATTCTGTTTAGATTTAATTATCCTTGGTTTAACTTTAGACCTTCTAAGCAGTCCAGTTTTAACCACTGCATTTTCAAGGTCGATCTTTCCAAGCTTTTCAACTCCGTGATTTTTTATGATGCCCCCAAGGATCTGGGTGAGGATTCCATCCTCTGCAACCAGTATAACATTTTCCGATGTTGATCTCCCAACCACAATACCATTTAAAAGAATATTTTCATCTGGAGAAACTCCAGCTACTTTTCTATGAATTATGTTACCTGATTTAAATGCTCCTACCCCATTTAATTCCATTTTATCAGTTATGAGTGAAGGGTCTGTTATTTGTAACTTAAGATCTCTGGCAATATTTTCTGCAAAGGCCGTTAGATCCTTGTTCCATGGTATGACTGTCCCATCCTTTTCTCCAGGTCGTTCTATCTGCAAAAGGATTGGATCAGCATCACATCTGTTAAATACCTTGTATCCAAATGCATGTCCTGTTACACTGGACTTTCCGTAGTTGATGAGTACCACCATGTCAGAAGTTTTTGAAAGTTTCTCTATAGACTGGCTTGGAAGAAGTTTTTGACCAATGTCAATCTTATCTTCAAGTTCAGCATCAATAACAGCGGTTCTGCCCATTGTTCCGCCAAGTATTGCAGTAACATCCCCATAGCTTTCCAGAAGTTTCAGTATCTTAACTGCGTACCCTGTATCAACAATTTGAGGCCCGTGAACAACCACTCCAATTTTCATCATTAAAACAGTGTTAGGTAGAGAGGTTTTTATAATTAACTAAAAAAAATAGTATCAGGTTCTAAAGTTTGTCTCATACATCCAATTCTTCAAATCTCTGCAATGCAGTTAACAATCGACTATTCTCACGGATTTTTGATTCTTCTTTTTATTATACGTGTTCCACATATTTCACATTCACCAGATTCATATTCTGGCGGATATTTAGTTTTACATCCCTTGCAGATCTTGATCCAACCGTATACCTCGTTGATGCCGTTGGTCAGAACACTCCGGTATGGAATTCCTATAATTTTAAGAACGTTCTGCATTGAATAATCATCGGTCACAACTGTAGGGTTTAGGGATTCCCTCTTCAATTTGTATCCCAAAGCAACCAACTTAATGTCAACTCCAGATAACCTTAGGATATCTCCAGATTCCTTTATGACTTTCCCTACCTCTCGTAGATCAGAAGCATCTGGTTCAATAATTTTGATTGAACCATCTTCGATTGCGGCTTCAAGACTTATTTTTGATTTTAAATCCTTTATTTCATTAACAACCGATGCTGTGACAAAATTATCCTTTTTAGATATAAATCCTCCAATTATAGCCGAAGCATCAAGGACGTAGACTCCATGGTTCATACTACAATTTTTATTAGTCAAGTTTTATAAATAAGTTTATAAATTACTGAAAATTTCAACGGCTAAATATGGATAATTACGTTATAAATCCCAATTAATTCCTTTATTTTATATAATAAAGGATAAATATTGCTTTTTATAATTTTAAGGCACTCTGTGCAAAAGCTTTTATGTACTTAAAAACATAAAGTAACTGATGAGGGAGGGTATAATTAGACTCCTCTTAATTTTTTTCGCAAAAAAATTAACCGCCTCCGATTTGGACCTAATGCCCTCTCTCTTCTTAAAAATCTATTTTTAAAGTTATTTTAACTTATTTTTATTTAAAAACTGTTTAGATTCAAATTAAAACCATCGATAATGATATTTTCCATGCAACAAATTTTGAACAAACGTTGATATTGTAAATTCAACAAAAGTTACATAGTGGATAAATTTTTTAAAAATATCTAGATGGGATGAAACTATGAAAAGTAAAAGTATGGAAGAACATAAGCAGAGTTCACCTAAATCCGTTAATTTTGCTGTTATTACCTTGAGCGATAGTAAATATAGAGATTATCTCGAAAACAAAACAACAGATATTTCTGGTAATCTTATTATAGATAGGTTGAAAAATGAGAATGAAATGGTATTTTACACAGTCATCCCTGATGATGGAGATCTTTTAAAAGCCACCATTGAGGATATAATCGAAGGAACCTCGGCAGAAATTATTTTAACAACAGGTGGAACCGGTATAGGTTCTAGGGATATTACCATCGAAACATTACAGCCGCTTTTCCAAAAGGAAATAACAGGGTTTGGAGAAATCTTTAGACAGGAATCATACAAGGAAATAGGGGCAGGGGCCATTTTAAGCAGGGCAACTGCAGGAGTTTACAAGGGAATTATTATTATTGCCATGCCAGGATCCCCCAATGCTGTTGAAACAGGCTTGAAACTCATAGGTTCTGAAGTTTACCATCTCGTAAAACATGTTAAGGACTAAAAAAAAGTTAAGGTTTTATTTGTTTTTACATGAAGTCTTTGACTGTGACCAGTGGTTCCAGTTCAATCCCTTCATTTTTAAGATTTTCTATTGCACCTTCTTCCCTGTCGACCACAACAAATGCTCTTTTAACCAGACCACCATTGGATGAAACTGCTTGAATTGCTTTAATAAGGGAATTTCCTGTTGTTGTCACATCTTCAACAACCACAACAATATCCTCATCCTCTAAATCTCCCTCAATAAGTTCTGATGTGCCGTAGTCCTTTTTAGATTTTCTGATCATGAGCATGGGGATGGAAGATTCCAATGAAACAGCTGTGACTATGGGAATTGCTCCCAATGCTGGACCAGCTACCTTGTCAATTTTATCATCTGCTATCAGTTCTGTAATTAATTCTGCGATCTTGTTAAGGATGATGGGATCTGTAATTGCCCTCTTCATGTCTACGTAGTAGCTGCTTTCCCTTCCAGAGGATAGTGTGAATTTACCGTACTTAACTACTTGGTTTTCCTTTAGGAGGGTTATTAATTCATTTTTTTTATCCATTTATATCACATCTGTTGCTCTAACTAAATACTGAAGACATTATTTAAGGGTTTTAATATCTGGAATGTTTCTTTTGTTGCAGGATCTACAGATCCCCTTCGATGGATTGTAGCACTCTTCACAAACCAAACTTCCACAAAGTTGGCAGGTGTGAATTTTTCCTGTTTTTCCACATAAACTACAGATGCCAGTTAATTCCATAGAAATATATCCCCAAAAAATGTTTCATTTGATCAATCCAAAAAATTAGTAAATAAAAATAAATTTGGAATGGTTAACTAATCCAAATCTTCGTCTATATCTTCAGCTGCACTTTTTAAAAGGATCTTGTCACCGATTTTCTTAACCATTTCATAGGGAACTATTGTTTCCCCTTTGGAAATACCAAGACCTTCAGATATTCCGCCCTTTCCTAGAATGAATGATTCTAATGTTTTGGTTTCAAAGTTTACCTCTACATCCTTTACTTTACCAATTATAATCGCAGAACTGTCAAGAACTTCCTTACCAATAATTTCTTCTATTATCCTCATGGTATCACCTTGATCTCAGTAATTTATATTACTTCATATTTAAGTTTTATATTCTACTTAAAGTTTTATTTTTAAAAAACAGAGAAAATAGGATGGTTTACCATTAAAAATTTGTTTATGAATGAATATGTGAATTTATATCCAATTAGGGCCATTAATTATGAAATTCTATGTTAATATTTTTTTAATTTTAAAAAAAAGAATAATTTGAAGTGTAACTTGGAGTTACACTTCTTTGAAGGTTTTTTCTAATAGTTCCTTATCTGGAGCTTTGGTGAGTAAACTCACAGCTATTGTCAGTATGAATGCCAATGGCACTCCTACTATCAAAGGATCAACTGTAGGCCATGGCATTGCTGTGGCAATTACCACTTTACCAGTTAATGCTTTACATACTCCAAGGGCTTCAGCTGCCTTCTGGTTAATGAAAAGGTAGGAAAACGCTGTGAAAAATGTTCCAACGACCAATCCTGCGATTGCTCCTTCCTTGGTTGTTCGTTTCCAAAATAGTGCGCAAACATACATGGCAAGGAATGCCACCGCTGTTAAACTGAACCACATTGCAGTTCCAACTGCTATTATATTTGCTGGAAGTATCAAACCCAAAATAACCGCTATTACCACTGCTATTACTATACCTATCCTTGCAACCATAACTGAAGAACCTCCAGTTTTTCTTGCTATGGATTGGTATATGTCCCTTCCAAGTGCTGTTCCCTGTAAATGGAACTGTGCACTTAACGTTGACATGGCTGCTGAAAGCAATGTTATCATGAAGATATATGCAAACCACAACGGCATTGCAGTAGATATGAAAAGAGGTATGATCTTATCTGCATTTCCCCCTGCAGCTTGTATTGCGAGCTGTCCAGAATGTTGCATGAAGTAAACGTTGGATAACGCACCCACAATGAACGCTGTTCCTGTCATCATGGCGATGAAAACACCACCAATCAATACTGCTCTGTTAAGCTCTCTGTTGGATTTTACTGTCATGAATCTAACAACGAGTTGAGGTTGTGAGAGAACACCAATTCCAACACCCAATATAAGGGTACTTACCAAGGTCCACCAGAAGGGACTGCCTGTTATGGGCATCGAAGTCCATCCAGTGGACCCAGTTGCCGCCGCTGCCTTTGGAACCATGGCAGACATACCTGAAAGAAGTTCGTTTGCATGTATAACTCCTCCCAATAACCAGTAGGTGGTAACAAGCAAAAATGCCATTCCAAAGAACATGATGGTTCCCTGAAGGGCATCAGTATACATAACACCCCTGATTCCACCAAATACTACGTAAACTGCCACAATTACAGCCATTGCTATGAGTGCAAATGTGTAGTTTATTCCCAACGTGGTTTCAACAAACCTGGCCATACCAATTAGGACCACCGACGCATACAAAGGCATTGCTACAAAAATTACTATACCACTAAAATATTGAATAAAACGACTATTAAATCTCTTCGATAAAAATTCAGGGAATGTTAAGGCGTTTAAATTGTGCCCCATTTTCCTGGTTCTCTTACCAAAGAACACAAATGCAATGAATATTCCAACTAATATATTCAGGAAGGTTAACCACAGTAATCCCATTCCATAAACACCGGCTGTTCCACCGAAACCAACGATGGCAGCAGTACTTATGAAGGTTGCACCATAACTCAGAGCCATAATGTACGGATGAGTATTTCTTCCTGCAACAAGATAATCTTCAGAACTTTTGGTCCGTTTCCAGGCCACATAGCCCACATAACCGACCATTAATAAGTATATTAATACGACTATGCTTAATATGAATAAATCCATAAGATCAAGCCCCTAATAATCTTCTTCATCCCATAATCCCAATTCTTTTTCTTCCATGTCCTTTTCTTTCTCGTGCCATTTAATTTCTTCCGAAATTTGGGCCTGTTCTTCTTCATCGCCCTTGTTCCAGTTTAAAATACCATAAACTACGCATAAGAGCGTTGCTAAAATGCATCCCACATAAGCTGCAGAAATCCAAGGATCGCTTATTCCCAAAACCATTCAATCACCTCCCCATTACGCAAATATTTCATTATTATTAATAATGTTAAATCATAGTTTAATCATAAATCGTTATTTAAATTTTTCTATATGATTGTAAAATCTAAATAAGGTTCTGGGAATACTGAACCCTTAAAAATTTGGGGTCTTAAGTTGTAGTGTTAAATATAATCAACAACATAATAACAATTGAAGAAGTTCGAGTTAACAAAACTCAGAACAAAAGAAATCTTAATAATCATTTATTTGATGAGATGTACATTCATGAAAAGATTTGGATTAGTTGGAGGTTAAAAAATTGATCACCAAGTTTGAGCAGGTTTTTGAGAAGATCAAAGAACACCCAAAAAAACAGATAGCAGTAGCAGTTGCCCATGATAAAACAGTACTTGAAGCTGTTCATTTGGCAGAAGAACTTGGTATAACTGATTACATCCTTGTAGGAAACAAAACCAAGATACTGGACATATCTAAAGAATCTAATTTGAATATTAAAGAAAATAAAATTTACGATGAACCCAACAAGATTAAAGCTGTTGCTGCTGCTGTAGAACTTGTTAAAACCAACAGGGCAGATATACTCATGAAAGGGTTTGTGAATACCGATGATTTTTTAAGAGGAGTTCTACATCGGGAGAAAGGTCTTAGAACAGGAAAGATCATGAGCCATGTTTACGTTCTTGAAAGTTCTGCATTAAACAGGATGCTATTTGTTACAGATGGATCAGTGAACATACTTCCTGATCTCGAAACCAAGTGCAGCATTATATTAAATTCAATATACCTTGCAAACATCTTTGATATTGAAGATCCCAAGGTGGCAATAACGACAGCAATAGAACTTGCCAATCCTAAAATGCCATCAACAATTGACGCTGCAGTTCTGGCTAAAATGAGTCAGAGGGGACAATTCAGTGATAAAATAATAGACGGCCCCTTGGCACTGGACAATGCTCTGAGTCCCTGGGCTGCAAAACATAAAGGAATTGGAGGGCCTGTGGCTGGAAAAGCAGATATTATTGTTGTTCCATCAATAGAGGCAGGTAACATGCTTTGCAAAGCACATGTATATCTGACTGGTGGAGATCTTGCAGGTGTTGTTGTGGGTGCAAGCGCCCCCATAGTACTTACATCGAGAGCAGATACTAGCCAATCCAAACTTAACTCCATAGCTACAGCCGTTTTAATGGTCAACATGGAGCGTAATCTCAGTATCAAGTTTGGAAAGGTCCATTACTGACCGTATAAAACAATTTATCTTTTTTTTCAAAAAAAATTTAGTTTAAGCCTGAATTAAAAAAAAAATTAAAAAAAATAGAAGTTAGAGTTTGATGGGGTAAAAAATTTTTTAATCATTGGAGAATAACATCATTATTCCCATGATTAAGAGCCATAAACCAATTAATATTCCTAGGTAAACCGGGTTTGATGCGAAGAGTGTACCCACAATAACATACAAAAGACCTATTATTAAGGCAACTACTCCATTCCATCTGCTGTCTCCAGCTTTTGTGATTACACCAATTATACCCACAATGATCAGGAATATACCCACAATGTATACTATTAAACCTGCAACAAAACTGAACAATGCAGGGTTGAATATGAATCCTATACCTAAAACTAGGGCAATAATACCTAAAAGAACTTCAAGTATTCCTAACCCAACACTATCTCCCATCTCAACTATTCCACTGAACAGAAGTCCAAGACCTAATACTAACACTAGGAATCCTGTTAAAACAGCAGCTGGAACTACTCCTATGAGAGGGAATGCCATTACAATAATACCAAGAATAATTAAAACTATTGCACTTCCCAATTTTTGCATAATTTAACCTCCTTCTAATTCCACCAAACTCTTTATTCTGTTACATATTTATGTTCCAATTTAAATATAAATTTATTTATTTGAATTAAAAGATGTTAAACTTGAATTAATTTAAAAAAATTTATATATTCAACTTTTAATCCTGAATTCACAACAAATAAATGAAAAATCGAACAAAGAATTGTAATAATATTCGGTAATACATTTTGAGGTGATAAATTTTGTCAGTTGTTAAAGAACCAGTCAGTTTTGGACGAATGACCAAGGGTGAAATCAGTGATCTGATTGTTCCAGAGGTGTTTATCAAAGATATCCACTTTTCAACGCCCGAACATATGATGATAATGATAAGAGTCACGGGCCCTGACTCAAATAAACTGAAACTCTACTTTGAAGACAGTGAAGATGAAATATTCCAAATAAACACTTTAATGTCTGAAAATGATGAGAAGATTTCGGATAATTTCATTCTGACAGACAGTTACATCGATGATGGACCGAGTTTGTCTGTGGATATTGATTCTGAACCAGAAACCGTGCGGGTCATACTGGATTTCCTGAGAAAATAAATTAAGCCCCAATTCTCTCTTTTTTTTAATGTTCATACTAAAAAAATTAAAAAAATAGTAACGGAATCTTATCAAGGTAATGCATGCCCTGCTGTTACTTCCATTCCTCTGAAAAGCCTAATAAAGTTTATTAACATATCTAAACTTCTTTGAGCTTCTTCCACATTCCAGGTGTAGTCTGATGGTGCAACACCATAGGATATATTTTCTTGGATGAATGCCACATCCATGGTAAGCAATTTAGGACCTGCTAATCCGTTAACAACGAATGAAATGTGGCCTCTTGTATGGCCTGGTGTGCTGATAGCCCAAAGAGACCCGTCACCCAGAAGATCTGCACACTTAGGAAAGGGAGAAATAGATTCAAACTCTGTAAAATCCATTTCATAGACAGTTTTAACATCTTCTAAAAAATCACCGTAAAGATCGGGTTCGTAATCCTCTAATTCACCCTTACCTAATATTACAGGGATTTTCTTTGGAAGATCTCTCATACCAGCCATATGGTCCGGATGCATGTGGCTTAAAAATACTGCATTTAATTCAGATGCGTTATCACCCAGTTGATATAGAATATCCTGATTTTTATCCTGAATATATTCTTCTTTCTGTGGTGTTTCCACTCCACCATATGGATCACGGTAGTAACTCTTGTCTAGTCCAGCATCCAAAAGGAAATTGCCAAGTTTTTCATGTGTTACAAAATGTGACAGTATTGGAACTTCCACTGTACCAGAGATTCTAGGTGATCTCAGATGATTCGGATTAAAGGTACCGTCTAGATCTATCACAACAGAACCAGTTTGATAAGTCTGAACATCTATTGGAGCCGGATTTTGAAAAATAGTCTCCCAGCTCTCATATGAACTTCTTTTTAGAGGGTAGTTTTCGATTTTCATTTTTCTAAAAAATAAATTAGGAGTTATGGTTGATATTATTTACCACCTACTCCTTCAAATATTTTATCCACTACCTCTTTTTCAGGAGGTTTGGTAAGGTAAGTAACAATTACTGTGACAACAATTGCTATGGGCAATGCGATAATTATTGGATCAACTGTTGGCCATGGCATGGATGTAACAATCACAGAGTGTCCTGTTAAAGCCTTTGAAATACCAACTGCCTCTGCAGATTTTTTAAATCCGAACAGTATCCAGAACAAACTTGCAACCGAACCTGCTACTAATCCTGCAATTGCACCTTCCCTGTTTATTCTCTTCCAGTAGATTGCCCCCACGTATATTGATAGGAATGCTGCGGCAGTTATACCGAACCACATGGATGTCCCCACAGCAATAATGCTCGCTGGCAGTATAAATCCAAGAATAACTGCAATCACCACAGCCACAACTATTCCGGCCCTAGCAACCATAACAGTTGAAGCTCCCTTCCTTCCTGTAACGGTTTCATAGATATCCCTTCCCAATGCTGTTCCTTGAACATGGAACTGTGCTGAAAGAGTGCTCATTGCTGCTGAAAGCAGTGTGATCATGAATATGTATGCAAACCACAGTGGAAATGCTGCTGCTATGAAGGTTGGAATTACTGTGTCCAAGTTTCCTCCAGCTGCCTGTACAGCTGTTTGTCCTGTGTGCTGGAAGAAGTATACATTTGAAAGTGATCCAACAACGTAGGCTGAAAATGTCATCACAAATATGAATATTCCACCAATCAACACTGCCCTGTTGAGTTCTCTGTTGGATTTCACTGTCATGAACCTAACCACCAATTGTGGTTGTGATAAGGCTCCTATACCCACACCAAGTATTAGGCTTGAAATTAAAGTCCACCAGAATGGACTTCCCGCCACTGGCATTGATGTCCACCCTGTAAATCCTGTGGCCACAGCTTGTGCTGTTGCATTGTGAGGAACAACATTTACCAGGTTGGATAATGCTGTGTTTGCATCAATAACTCCTCCCAACATCCAGTAAGTAGCACCAATCAAGATGATCATACCAAAGAACATGATGGTTCCTTGAAGTGCATCTGTGTACATCACACCCCTTATTCCACCAAACACAACGTAGACTGCGACAATTATTGCCATTGCAATGAGTGCAAAGTAGTAGTTTACTTGGAGTGTGGATTCAACAAATCGTGCCATACCAATTAATACAACCGATGCATAAAGCGGCATCCCTACAAATATGACTGCTCCAGCATAGTACTGTATAAATTTGCTGTTGAAACGTTTTGAAAGAAATTCTGGAAATGTGAGCGCCCCTAAATTATGGCCCATTTTACGGGTTCTCTTTCCAAAGAATACGAACGCAATGAAAATTCCAACAAGAATGTTTAAAAAGACCAACCACAGTATTCCCATACCGTAGTTAGCTGCAACTCCTCCAAAACCTACAATGGCAGCCGTACTTATGAAAGTGGCACCGTAACTTAAAGCCATTATGTAGGGGTGGGTGTTTCTCCCTGCTACCAAGTAATCCTCCGAACTCTTCGTTCGCTTCCAGGCAACGAAACCTACGTATCCCACCATCAGGAGGTAAATCAATACAACAATACTCAATATAAAAATATTCATCTTACCCCTCCTCTAATTCTACAGTTATAAATCATTGATTGCAATTATCAAAATTGATAGGTACTATATGGCAACATGATTAAACTCGAAATTCTAATTTTTTTATTACAGAATAAGGTTTAGGGAAATCATTTTATATAAATCTGTATGGAACGATGCCTCGGAATATTGAACAATTAATTACACTACATCCTCGAAATGAATCGATTATGAAATTTTTATAAAAAAATTTAATTTTAGAGATCATTATGGTAAATTTTATAAACCCTTCAATTAAATTTTGAAACATGAATTATTCTAATAGAAACTAATAAATCATTCATTTTAAAACAAATAGCAGATTAATAATACAGGATTGGACGTTTATGAGTTGGGGATAACTATGATCTGGAATGAACAAGTAGAATGCATGTCCGATGATGAGAGGAAAAAGTTACAGCTAGAAAAATTACAAGCAATCGTTAAGTACGCCTATGAAAATGTTCCTTACTACAGAAAACGATTGGATGAAATACCCCTCAAGCCTGAAGACATTAAAACTCTTAAAGATATTGAGAAAATTCCATTTACAACTAAAGATGACTTGCGAGATGCTTATCCATTTGAAATGTTTGCAGTGCCTAAAAAGGAGATAGTTGAAGTTCATACATCATCAGGAACAACCGGCAAACCCACAGTATCAGGATACACAAGGGGTGATCTTGAAATCTGGAGTGAAGTAATGGCCAGAGGACTCACAATGGCGGGTGTAGATGATGAAGACATCATTCAAAACACACATGGATATGGATTGTTCACAGGTGGTTTTGGAGTGCACTACGGTGCACAGAAGATTGGTGCAACAGTTATTCCAATCTCAACAGGACAGACAAAAAGACAGATAGAAATCATGCAGGACTTTGGAACCACCGTCATGATATTCACACCATCATACGGCCTGTACCTAGCAGAAGAAATTAAAGCTGAAGGTTTAAACCCAGAGGATATGGATTTCAAAGCCATAGGATTTGGTGCAGAAATGTGGACTGAAGAAATGCGGAAGGAAATAGAAAAAAGATTTAATGCTCCTGCATACAACATCTATGGCCTTACTGAGATTATGGGGCCCGGGGTGGGTCTTGAATGCAGTGCACAAGATGGACTGCACATCTTTGAAGATCATTTCTATCCCGAGATCATCGACCCAGAAACCTTTGAAACAGTTGAAGACGGTGAAAAGGGTGAACTTGTGCTCACAACCTTAACACGTGAGGGTACTCCACTTTTACGTTTCAGAACCAAAGATGTTACCAAACTTACAAGGAGTAAATGCGAATGTGGAAGGACTTTGGTGAGAATGGAACGGGTTAAAGGACGTACCGATGATATGATGAAAATTAGAGGAGTCTCTGTCTTCCCATCCCAAATTGAAAAGGCTCTTTTAAGAATTGATGGTGTAGAGCCCCACTACCAGATCATTGTGACCAGACCACATCTCATGGATGAAATGGAGGTTAGGGTGGAAGCTTCTGAAGATCTGTTCTCTGATGAAATAAAAGAACTGGTAGGTATCAGAGAGAAAATAGAACAATACATACACAATGAAATAGGATTAAGGGTTAAAGTAACCCTTGTTGAACCAAAAACAATACCTAGAAGTGAAGGTAAAGCCGTGCGCGTAATAGATAAGAGAACTCTTTAAAAAAAATATACTTAGGGTTGAGGTATGAAAATGAAAGTAAAACAGCTGTCAATATTTTTGGAAAATCGTAAGGGGAGAATGAAAAATGCTCTGGATGTGCTTGAAACCGGAGGCATTAACATTCGTGCACTGTCCATTGCAGACACATCTGACTTCGGAATTTTAAGACTCATAGTTCCAGAACCAGACAGGGCCAAAAAGTTGTTGGAGGAACATAATTTCATTGTTAAAGTTGGAGAAGTCATAGCAGTGCGGATGCCTGACCATCCAGGAGGGCTTGGTGAAATACTAGGCATTTTAGATGGGCAAAATATCAACCTAGATTATCTCTACGCATTTGCAGAACAAAAAAATGAAATGGCAATAGTTTTACTCCACCCCGAAAATATTGATTCCGGAATCAAAGCCCTCGAAGACGGTGGAGCAGAAATTATAACATCAAATGAAATATATGGTCTTTAAACAGACCCTAAATTTCCTTTTTTTAATTTGTTTAATAATATGAATAAAAAAAATATAAATGTAGATCATCCAGATTTAACAAAACTGAATCCTGCATTAAATGCTTTTAAATTAATTTCTAAACTTTTTTCAGGCAGATTTGCCTTCATTGAATCAATTATGGTTTCTTTTTCTATTGGAAATCCTTCCACTGCTGAAGCTGCACCTAACATCACCATGTTCATGGACAGAGAATGTCCAGATTCCCTCGCAATTGTATCTGCATCAAGTGCGTAGACTTGTTTGGCCTTTCCATTCAGTTCTGTAAGCACATCTTCCATATCAGGATACGAAACTCCTGTTTCGTTTAGATTGAAAGGATAGATTGGATTGGTGTTTAAAATTATGTATGATCCCTTGCTTATTTTAGGAACTGCCCTTAATGCTTCCACAGGTTCAAATGATATGAGCAGATCTGCTGATCCCAGCTCTATTATTGGACTGTAGTTGTCACCTATTTTAAGTTCAGTTGAAACACTCCCTCCCCTCTGGGCCATTCCATGCACTTCACTCATCACAACTGGAAGTCCAGTTTTCATTGCTGCTTCACCCATAACAGTCGAAGTTTTAATGATTCCCTGCCCACCAACACCTGAAATATAAATACTGTATGACTTCATTTGTAAAACCTTCCAAACTAATTTTTTGTTTATTATCAAGAAATTTTATTTCTTAACTCCTATTGCCCTCTCTGGACAGACCTGAACGCAAACGTTGCAACCATTGCAAAGTTTAGGATCTATTCTTACCTTACCTTCATCATCTTTGTATATTGCTGTGCATGCAAGTTTTTCAAGGCACACAGCACATTCATCACATTTTTCCTGTTTAACTTCAAGCTCTGCTTTACTTGAACGTCTTCCCTTGGTTAGCATGCATGGATGTTGGGATATCACAACTGCCACACCATCAAATTCAAGTGCTTCCATGAATGTTTCCTTGGATTTTTTAATGTTCATTGGATTGATCTTTCTGAGGTACTTGACTCCAGTTGCTTCAACAATTGCATCTATTGAGACTTCCGGAGCCTCCCAACCCATACCATCCACCGGTAATCCAGGATGTGGTTGGCCTCCTGTCATTGCAGTTGTCCTGTTATCTAGAATAACAAGGACAAATCTGTCTTTATTGTGAACAGCATTTATCAGTGGTGGGATCCCTGCATGGAAAAAAGTAGAGTCTCCTATGAAACACACCACATTTTGTTTGGTTGCCTTTGAAAATCCACAGCTGGTACCTATGGATGAACCCATGGATAGCAAGTAATCCGCTGCATCGTAGGGTGATGTGATACCAAGGGTGTAACAACCAATATCTGTGGGGTATATTACATCATTTAACCCAAGGGAATTGACAGCATCTTTAACAGTGTAGTACACTGATCTATGTGGACATCCTGGACACAGTGTTGGAGGTCTTTCAGGAATGGAAAGATCCGAATTTGAAGCCTGATTTTTCGGAATTTGTTGATTTAGAACTGTTTCTAACATTTCCATGACAATGTTTGGTGTGTATTCATATATCATAGGCAGTGTTTGATCAAGTTTTCCATGCACCGCCATTTTAATTCCATTTCTACCTAAAATGGACAGTACTTCCTTCTCCATTATTGGATCAACTTCTTCCACAACAGCCACTGCATCTAGATCCTTTATGAATTCAAGTAACAGTTCGTCTGGGAATGGATGGGTTAGAGTTACCTTAAAAACATCCACATTTAGATCATTCTTTTGGACTGCATCCATGACGTAGTTAAATGCTCCTCCACTTGTTACTACTCCCACTTTTCCGTTTCTTCTGTAAATCTTGTTTAATTCTGAGGAGTTGCTGAGCTTCCTTAGTTCTTCCATTTTTCGAACCAAGTTTTTGTGCATGATCATGGCTGTGGCAGGTACAGGTACGAATCTCTGGGGATCCCTCTTGAAAAAGCCCTTGGTTTTGCCAGGTTTTAGTTTTCCAGTTTCCACAACACCCCTCATGTGGGAAACCCTTGTGGTGGTTCGCATGAGAACTGGTAGTTTGAATTGTTCAGACAGTTCAAAGCTGAAGCCCATTAATTGACGAATTTCTTCAGGATTTGAAGGCTCGACCATGGGCATGTTGGCAAGTCTAGCATAGTGCCTGTTGTCCTGTTCATTTTGAGAAGAAAACATGGAGGGATCGTCTGCTGAGAGGATCACCATACCTCCCTCAACTCCTGTGTACACCGCACTCATAAGGGAGTCAGATGCCACGTTAACACCCACATGTTTCATGAAGGTGAATGAACGCACCCCTGATGCTGCTGCACTGGCCGCTACTTCGAGTGCAACCTTTTCATTGGTGGAAAATTCAAAATAAATTCCAGCATCTTCTGCAAGTTTTGAAAAAACATCCCCTATTTCTGATGAAGGAGTTCCAGGATATGTGGATGCAAGACCCACCCCTGCTTCAAGAGCACCCCTAACAGCTGCTTCATTACCCAGCAGGAACAATTTCTGATTTTCTTCCGCCGTTAAAACTTCTTTAAGATTCATGATAATCACTTTAATAAAAAAATTTCTAATCCAATTACTATCAACTCAACTTATTCAAACTTGAATAATTGAATAAATTTGTTTAAGATCACTTTATAAACAGATTACTGTTTTAGGCCTTTTAAGCCATTTAACATTAGTAAATAGAAATTTTATATTTACCCCTCTTAATCAAAACACATTTTAGTTACGAACACATTTATACTATTTTGCCATATTACTATTTTAAGGTGTTCAGCCTGAAAATTCATTAATTTGTTTTTTTGTATATCCATTTGATTAATATTAAAAAAGTTTGGAACAGCATGATTGAAAAAACCTTGATAAACGACATCGAAGTGGAGTACGAAGTCGTCCACAGAAAAGTGAAAAATGCCCGTCTTGAAATTAAAACAGATAAAATTAGGCTTGTAATGCCGCTAAACCACTTCAACACCACTGAAATTATAAAAAATCATGAAAAATGGATTTACAACAAGGTTGTTCGCATAAAACAGATGCAAGCTGAATCTGAAAATAGGAAGCTCAACTTCGATCTGGGTGAAGAGGAATTTAAAACCATGGTTAAGGAATTGATACTGGAATTTACCAAGGATTTAGGAGTGGATTTTAACAGAGTATTTTTTAAGAAGATGAGATCCCGGTGGGGTAGTTGCAGTTCAAAGAAAAATCTGAACATCAACAAATATCTAAGATTTCTTCCTAACCATCTCATAGAATATGTTGTTTATCACGAAGTAGCACACCTAGTTGAAATGAGCCATAATAAAACATTTTGGAACATAATAGCATTTAAATATCCTGACTACAAACAAGTTGAAGATGAACTACTGATTTACTGGCTCTGCATCAAGAAATGTCTTGAAACCCTTGAATAAATCGATAAACCTGCTAATGATAGAATAATATCCTACTAATTCTAAAAATATATTTGCAAATTTGAAATTTAGTTGAAGATGGTAACTAGATCGTGTCTGGTTTAAAATAAATGTCCAGCCTCTGATAAAAAACATTAATTATAATGTACGTTATATTGATCTACATCGTTGTAAGTAGTTAACTAGATTAGTTTGTTATTTTTTTATGAATGTTTTAACTTTACAATAAAGAAAGATTTGAGAAAAAAATCAGTCCTAAACCCTTGAAGTGATAAAATGATAAAGGTTAAAATTCTAAGACAAAATCCTCGAACAGGGAAAGAACCCTACTTCGAAGTTTACGATGTTGAGGAATCTGATAAAATGAAGATCCTCGATGCCCTAAACCAGATTAACAACAAGTATGATGCAGATATTGCATACAGATATTCCTGTAGAGCAGGTCAGTGTGGATCATGTGCTCTGAAAATGAACAACAAGATTGTTCTAGCTTGTAAAGCAGAAATAAAAGATGGGGCTGTTTTAGAACCCCTAGATTTTGAGGTTTTAAAGGATCTGGTGGTGGACAGATCTAAGTACGACAACAAAGTCACAAAAATGGATCTGTTTGTGGAAGGCGACTGCAGTGTGCAGGAATGTCCTCAAATCATGTTTCCCAAGGACTACGCAGATACTAAAAAAATTCGAAGCTGCATAGAATGTTTATCCTGTCTCTCTGCCTGTCCAGTTGTCAAACAAACTGAAGAATTTGCAGGTCCCTACTTCATGCGTTACATCTCCAAATTTGCCCTTGATCCAAGGGACTGTGCAGACAGAGCAGCTGAAGGTTTTGATGAGGGACTCTACACCTGTACATCCTGTGGTAAATGTAAGGAGGTATGTCCAAAGGAGATAAACACCTTCGGATCTGCAATTGAAAAACTCAGAGAAATCTCAGTGCAAGAAAATATAGGGCCGTTACCAGCCCATAAAACAATTTTAGAACAGATCAAAAAGACTGGAAGATCAGTTGAACCAGCTGGAACTGGAGAATTTCCAGAGGGTTTTGTGAAAACCCAGAAGAACGTTAACAATGGTTCAAAACATAAAATTGCACTATTCACAGGTTGTATGGTCGATTATAAACTTCCAGAAATTGCAGTGGCCCTTCTAAAGGTTATGGAAGCAAACAATATAGATGTGATTGTGCCAGATGGTCAGATATGCTGTGGATCACCTTTGCTTAGAACTGGACAGACTGAAATATTTCCTGAAATAGCAAAAAGGAATTATGAAGCATTGAAGGACTACGACACAATTGTAACTGTCTGTGCAGGATGTGGTTCCACACTCAAAAATGACTATCCCAAGGCAGGTATTAATTTGAATGTTAAGGATATAAGCGAGTTTTTAGCAGATAAATTAGAAACAGATACCATGAAACCTGTTAACATGAAGGTTTGTTATCATGACCCATGTCACCTCGTGAGGGGCCAGGGAATATCTAAAGAACCTCGGGAATTGCTTAACAAAATTAAAGGTGTGGAATTTGTAGAGATGGAAGTTCCAGATCAGTGCTGTGGTGCAGGTGGCGGAGTAAGGTCTGGAAAGCCTGAAATTGCTGCAGGTTTGGGCAGTAAGAAAGTTAAAATGGTTGAAAAACTCGATGTTGATGCAGTTATTACCATATGTCCATTTTGTGAGTACAACATCCAAGACTCTCTAGATAGGGAAGGTTTAAATGATGTTAAAGCCATGAACATCCTTAAACTCCTTGAAATGGCTTATGAATAGAGAATTATGGTTGAGGATTGGATTTGAAATGATATACGTAGTTTTTGTAGAACCAGAATCACCTGGAAACATAGGGTTTCTTGCCCGTACAATGAAAAACTTTGGGCTCACCAATTTGGTGCTTATAAATCCATGTGAGCTTAAAAATGAGAGTTATTATCAGGCTATGCATGCAAGGGATGTTGTTAGTAATTGTGAAATATATGAAACACTCGAAGAGTTTTTAGAAAAAGCAAATATCAGTACTGCAGTTGCTACAACTGGAAATGCTGGTGGAAGTTACAATATATCTAAGATCGCAGTTACCCCAGAAACCCTTTCAGATTCAATTAATTATGGTGGAAATATCTGTTTGATCTTTGGGCGTGAGGGAAACGGACTATCAAATCAGGAAATAGCACTCTGTGATGTTATTGTGAGCATTCCAACCCACGAAGAGTATCAAATAATGAATGTCACCCATGCAGCTGCCATAATATTCTACGAACTTTTTAAGAAGGAGAAATCCTACCCTGTAGACACTTTAGAACCTGCTTCAGCCCAAGAAAAGAAGAGTTTGACCGCGATTATGGATGAGATAATTGTTAAACTTGGTTATCCAGAACATAAAACTAAAAATGCACAGCTGGTTTTTGATAGAATAATTCAACGTGCATTTATTACAGGAAGGGAAGCCCACACACTTAAGGGTACTTTACGCCGGATAAACCTCCGTACAAAGGAAAAATGAGTATAATAAGATAGACAATTTTATCCAATCCTAAAAAATCATTAAACTCATTAACACCATGTTAAGAGTTACCTGAACACCACATTCATTAATCACGTTACTAAGACGATTATGTCAAGATGTTAAATATAGAATATTTTTGTGATGGTTATCCAACCAGGCACTAAATAGAAAAAATATAATCGTAGTAAACCATAAATCAAGATTATAAAAAAAAGGAAAGAGGGCAATAAATGGCCATTCTAAGTGACAAAGATATAAAAAAGCATATTCAATCTGGAAAGATCGTTATTGATCCATTAAAAGAACCTGAAAGACAGATTCAACCATCTTCTGTAGATTTAAGGATAGGAAATGAATTTAAAGGATTTAAGATTATCCGAAAACCATGCATCGATCCAATGGACGAATCTGATATTGAATCCTACATGGAATCATTTTACATCGACGATGGTGAACCCTTCATAATCCATCCTGGAGAATTTGCCCTTGCCACCACGTATGAAACAATTGAGTTACCAGATAATTTGGTTGCACGTGTAGAGGGTCGTTCTTCAATGGGTAGGTTGGGTATAACCATGCACGTCACAGCAGGTTACATTGATCCAGGATTTCGTGGAAAGATAACATTAGAAATATCCAACATTGGAAAGATGCCAGTGGCACTTTACACCGGACAGAGGGTGTGCCAGATAGTGTTTGAAACCATGACTACACCTGCCGACCGTCCATATGGACATCCTGAAAGGGACAGCAAGTACATGAATCAGGAACGTCCAGTTACAAGTAAAATTAAACACGACTACGAGCTTGTAAGAAGGAAGAATAATAAATTATAACTTCAAAAATTTTTTTCTAATTAAATGTGAGGAATTGCATGTCTGATACTAAAGTAATGAACATAGCTAAAAAAAGAGGATTTTTATGGTCTTCATTTGAGATATACTCAGGTTCTGCAGGATTTTTTGATTACGGCCCATTGGGTGCAACTCTTAAGAACAACATCATCTCAAAGTGGAGAAAGTACTACATTGTGGGTGAAGGATTCTATGAAATTGAATCACCAACCATAATGCCAGAGGAAGCACTCAAGGCTTCTGGTCACGTTGATCATTTCACAGATCCCATGACTGAATGTAAAGATTGTTTAGAAGTGTTCAGGGCAGACCATGTCATTGAAGACGTTATTGATGATGATGTGGAAGGACTTGAAAATCAGAGGTTGACTGAAATAATCTCTGAAAATCAGATAGGATGTCCGAAGTGCGGGGGTCATTTGACACATGTTTGGAGTTACAACCTCATGTTTCAGACCATGATCGGAGCTAAAGGTAAAGCAACAGGATATATGAGGCCCGAAACTGCTCAGGGTATTTTTATACCGTTTAAAAGGCTTTTAAGATTTTTCAGAGGTAAGTTACCATTTGGTGTTGTTCAGATAGGAAAGGCCTACCGTAATGAAATTTCACCACGTCAGGGAATCATAAGGCTCAGGGAATTCACACAGGCAGAAGCTGAAATATTTGTGGATCCTGTTGATAAAGACCATCCCAAGTTTGGAAATGTTGCCAATGATAAGTTAAAACTCTTATCATCAGATGCACAGTTAAATAAAGAAGATCCTAAGATTGTAACAGCAAAAAGTGCAGTTGAAACAGGCTTGGTTTCTTCTGAAGTTTTAACTTATCAACTCTGCATAGCCGGAAGATTTTTAGCTGATCTGGGGATTCCAATTGATGTTATAAGGTTCAGACAGCATCTTCCAACTGAAATGGCCCATTATGCCATTGACTGCTGGGATGTTGAGGTTTTAACTGATAGATTCGGTTGGATTGAAATCATAGGAATAGCTGACAGAACAGATTTTGATCTTAAATCACATGCCAAGTACAGCAACGAAGATCTGAGTGTTTTCATTGAATACGATGAACCTAAAAAGATCAATAAACTTGTTGTTAAGCCAGACATGAAGAAGTTCGGCCCATTGTTTAAGGCAGATGCCCCCAAAGTTATCAAGGCATTAGAAGATCTGGATGCATCTGAAGTACAGAGAGTATTTGACAATGGTGAAACCTACAATATCGACCTTGAGGATAAAACTGTTGAAATAAGTTCAGATGTGGTAAGTTTCAATGAACAAGAGGAAATGGTACGTGGTGAAAAGGTTGTTCCACACGTTATTGAACCATCATTCGGTATTGATCGTATCATCTACTCTGTTTTACTCCATTCCTACACAGAGGATGATGAAAGGGAATTTTTAAAACTTGAAAAACAGATAGCCCCAATTGGTGTTAATGTCTTTCCACTGGTAAACAAGGATAAACTTGCAGAAAAAGCCCATGAAATAAGGGAAGAACTTAGGAATCAGGGCATAATTGCAGAGTACGATGGTTCAGGAACAATTGGAAGGAGATATGCTCGTTCTGATGAAATTGGAGTTCCATTTGCTGTTACAGTTGATCATGAAACCCTTGAAAATAACACAGTAACCATCAGAAACAGGGACAATTTAGAACAGGTAAGAATTCCAGTTCAAAATGTTTATAGCGTTTTAATTGATTTATTAACTGGAAAAATGGAATTTAAATCATTACAACAGTGAATCCATTTTCCACCCTCATTTTTTTTTGGCCAAATAACATTGTATTTTAATTTTTATAAGAAGCATATATCTATCGTGATTAGTGCTAGGAATATTAATGCGTACCACTTTTCGTTTTGCAGATTTAGTTTTCCTGTTTTAAGTAAATATTGTAGAGCCCCTATCACGATCACCATCATTATTATGGCCAGCCCAATTCCAAACAAAACATCTGTTGGGAAGTGCACACCCGCTATTAACCTGCTTAGAGATAGGCTTATGGCAAAAACAAGGAGTATGATTGCTAAAACTGTTTTTTTGAGGTTTCGTTTAAATGTTTCATCGTTGGTCAGGAAACAAATTATTAGGGGCAATGTACCTGCAAATGCTTGGAATGCGTGTCCAGATGGAAAAGAATGACCCCCAGGATAGTATATGCTGTTGATATCTGGATAAAGCACCCATGGACGTGGAACAACACCATAATATTTTATTAGGTCCACAATTGGAATACCTATAGCCAAAGTCATGACAGATAACAAAAGCACTACCCTGTATGGTTTCAGCTTATTAAACTTAAAAGATGCCAAGTAAAGTAGGGAAATAGGTGTTGCAATAAAGGACAGCGTAAGCGTGGTGAAATAGTAACACAGATTTGCAAACAAGTAATTTGTACGAAGAATATTAAAATTAGCTAAAAACCAATGATTAAAATTAGGAGTTAAGTATATTACTAGAGCCAATATCCATAAAATAGCTGTGCATAGGATAAAAATTAGTTTGTTCCTCTGATCAAAGTGAAACAATTTTAAATCCTCAGATGGAATTGTTTTCATGCTTCTGTCCATTTCTCAATACACCTTACTTTATTTGATTAATATTATCAGTATTAACCATTCTTGTTTAATTTACTTATAAACGACTTTTTACATGAATTTGTGCACCTAAGTTTAGTAATGTTGATTAAGTGCAAACTTCTAAAAATAATATAGTTAGAAGTGCAAAAACGAGCTAAATGTAAATATTTTATGGAGATAAAAGTATGATAGATGCCCATATACATGCAGATACAAGGCCTTATGAAGATTTTGAAAGAATGTCTGTTTCAGGAATTAAAAAAGCAGTGACATGTGCCCATGATCCATTAAAAATGAGCACTTCCGACGTTGTGCTCGATCATATCCATAGAATAATGGAAAATGACACCAAAAGAGCTGGTGAAAATGGTTTGAAGCTTTATTCTGCAGTAGGTGTTCATCCACGGAGCATATGTAATGACTATGCCATTGTGATTGAAAAAATTTCAGAACTGGTTGAAGACAAAAATGTAGTTGCAATAGGAGAAATTGGGCTAGAAACCACTTCAAAGAGTGAGGTTGAAGTGTTTAAAGAGCAGCTCAAACTTGCACAAGATCTGGATGTGAAGGTTATTGTACACACCCCTAGAACTCATAAGGCAGAAGTTACCATGGTAACTGCATCGATAATAGAAGAAAATATTGACACGTCACTGGTACTCATTGATCACGTGGATAACTCAATCATTGACAGGGTTAAGGATTTTGATGGGATTCTAGGATTAACTGTCCAGCCACATAAAATGACTTCAGACGAGGCAGTTGAAATAATGGATAAATACGGTTACGACAAGTTTGTTCTAGATAGCGACATGAGCTCATCACCTTCAGACCCATTGTCAGTCCCTAAAACTGTTCACAAATTAAGGAAAGCCGGTGTGGAGTCAAAAAATATTAAAAAGGTTTCCTACAACAACGCTGCTAAGTTCTTCAAGATATGAATTTTAAAAGAAAACTTAAATTACTATAAATTTGGTTGTATCTCTTTTTCCCATTATTTTTTCTTGATTTAAATGGAGGGAACGTACTTATTTTAATTTAAATAGATCGGTATCCGACGCTCCAAATTTGGTTAAACAATCAAAAGCAGAATTATTGCCATCTTTTAGACAATTTGGAAGGTTTCTATTTCTTAAAAATCCATTGATAAACCCTGCTGCAAATGAATCTCCAGCTCCAGTTGTATCAACTGGTTTAACCATGTTTGATGGTTGATGAATTTCATGATCCATTGTGAAGAGTTTTGATCCTGCTTTTCCCAGTGTCACCACCACCATTTTAACACCTGCTTCAACCAGAAGCTTAGCTCCTGAAGGACAGTTTTCACCAGTTAAAAGACCGACTTCTTTCTCATTTAAAAATAGGATATCGGTTCTGGACAGTACATCTTCCATTGCTTTCATTCCAAAGGAAGCAAGCAGAGCACCGGGATTGAATGATAATGTATTAGCATGTTTTGAGGCTTCTTCCACAACTTCTATGTACATGCCTGTTAAATGTAGTATTTCAGAGTTTTTAATGAGATTAATATCAGGTTTTAATAGTTCAAATTTTGAATTTGCCCCCATATATGTGTATATGGATCGTTCTCCCACTTGGTCCACTGCTATAAATGCCATTCCTGTCTTTTCATCTATTGTAATGAGCCTTTCTGTGTTGATATTTTTTTCTTTGAAATTGGAACGAATGTAATTTCCAAAATTATCTTTACCAATTCTGGCCATGATCCCAGTTTTTAATCCTAAATCGGAAGTTTTCAATGCAAAGTTAGCAGCAGATCCTCCTAAGGTTACATTGAGTTTTTCAGTGTCCACCTCATCATCTGCAACTGCAAATCTGGGCACGTTCATCAGAAAATCAATGTTACAAGTACCAAGGGCTAAAACATCCAATTGATTCATGATTATCCACCATAAACAATTTCTTGTGATTGATTATTATTACTCCAAATTCCACATCTAAAAAAAAATTAATGTTAATATAAAAACTGTTTACTCTGGAAGTAAACCCACAAATTTCTTTATTCTTCCGAGTATTCCTTCTTTATCTGGCTCTATTGGTTTGTATTCCTTGCCAATAAGATCAGCTGCTAACTGCATAACAGCGTTGCTTGTGGGGGATGAGGGGTTTACCTCCACAATTGATCTTCCCAGTGCCATTGATCTTTCTATTTCCCGATCGTAGGGTATCACACCTATAAGTGGTATTTCTAAAATTGATTCTATTTCATTTTCTGATAGTAGAAATTTATCATCGTACCACATGTTTAAAACAAATCCCTTAATATCTATGTTCAATTCATTGAAAAGAATTCTAATTTTTAGTGCATCAGCTACAGAAGGCATGGTGGACTGTGTTACAAGTATGGCTTCTGTGTTCTCGGGTAGTCCTTCAAACACGTTGGCATTGATTCCAGAGGGCAGATCCATGAGGAAGACCTCACCATAATCTGAGATCTCATTCATGATCTTGTTCCATGAAATGTAGTTTGGATTGATATGCTTCAAAGTTTCAAAATGAATTCCAGTAGGAACAACACGCGCACCCTGATTTACCTCATAAACACATTCATCTATGGTTTTATCCCTAACCAGAACATCATGCAGCGTTACATCTGGATTTAACAAGCCTGTTATTACATCCAAATTGGCCATCACAAGGTCCAGATCCAACATTACCACTTCTTCACCAAAGAGGGATAATGCCACACCAAGATTGAAGGTTATCGATGTTCTTCCTACTCCACCCTTACCTGAAGCAAAAGCTATGAATCTTGACATTTTTTACCAGTTTATTGCAATTATTTTTATTTTATCTTCTTCCAAGAAGGCCTTCAACTAATTTTGAAATAACTCCCTTCTTATCAGGTTCAATAGGTTGGTACTCTTCTCCTATGAGATCCGCACCCAACTGCATTATTGCATTACTGGTAGGTGATTTGGGATTTTTTATTATCAGAGGTTCTCCAAATGCTGCAGCCCTACTCACTTCGGGATCATCTGGAATAACTGCTATTACAGGTACTTCTAATATTGTTTCAATTTCTGAAATTGTTAAAAAGGTTTTATCATGCTGTTCCCTGTTTATCACAACACCGATTATATCGACGCCCAGTTTGTTTGCGATTATTTTGGTCTTGAGTGCATCACTTATTGAAGGAACTTCCGGAGTTGTTACAAGGATCATTTCTTGTGCAGCGGCAATTGCTGCTAAAGCATCCTTTTCAAGCCCTGCTGGAGCATCAATAAGTAATATGTCTGCTGTTTCAACCAAAATTTCCAGTGCACTTTCCAATCTATCCATTTTAATTTTACGCAGTCCCTCAAGGGAGATTCCTGCTGGAACAACCTTCACTCCTCCAGGTCCTTCATATATTGCATCCTCAATGGATGCTGCACCTGAAAGAACATCGTGCAAGGTGACTGATTTCCCTTCCATACCTAAGATAAGTTCGAGGTTGGCCATTGCAACATCTGCATCAAGGACTATTGTTTCTTCCCCGTATGTAGATAATGCCACTCCTAAGTTAGCTGTTATCGTTGTCTTTCCAACTCCGCCCTTTCCTGAAGCAACTGTTATAACTCTTGTCATCTGATACCCCCTTAGCTGATTTCTACATTAACGTCAAATTTCTCGACAATCTCAGGATACTTTCTGAAACTCTTCCTGATCTCAATTTGAGACATGTCTACAATTTGTTTTTCTAATTTCATATCGTCGGAATCTCCCATTATTCTCGAAAGAAATCCCTTAGATTCTGTTTCTATAATAATATTAACATTTCCAGTTAATTCTCTGGAATTTTCTAGGAAAACCATTACCTCAGCACCCTTGATTCTTGGAATTCCAAGTATGGATTTTTTTATCTTGTTCATCAGTGTGAGTTCTATTTTTTCAATATCCTCCTCACTGACAGAACCCCCTTTGTAAGATTCTAATATGTTGTCAACATCTTCTTCTTGAATATCCTTTATACCATACTTCTTTAACAATTCTGTACGATCCAATGGTTCGGATTCTAACTCTGGCATTTCATTGTTTTCATTTTCTTCAACTGATATTTCGCTGGATTCATCATCTGAAAGAATAGTTTCTGGAGATGATTCTGTTGAATTATTTTCTTCTGTTGAATTGATGTTAGTATCAGTATTAATTTCCGGTTCTAAAGATTTATTGATCTTGGGTTCCGGTTCTGGAATAGTTTCAGAAGGTTCGGGAATTTTATTACTTGTTTCGTTTTCTACTTTTTCGGTGTTGTTTAATGGTAGGTCTTCTGTTTCAAGTTTTGTTGGTGAATCAGATTTAACTGTTTCTATTCTGTGTACAGTCTCTTTGGGATCTGAATCCTCCTCTTCTTCAGGTTTAGATACATTAATCAGGTTTGATTCTGTTTCATTCCGGACTTCTTCTGGCTGTTCTGACTCTTTAATAGCTTCTGATACTAATTTTGGCTTGGGAACTGCCATAGGCTTTGGTTTAGGTGCATCAACCATTTTAAGTTCGTCAATGATTTTATAGGCTTCAGATCCCAGAATATATGGCCGGTTTATTTCCATTAAGAAATCTATCTGAGACTCTCGAACATCAAATACTTCTATCAATGTTAAATCCTTATTCACGGCAATCTGAATCTTTTTTATTGCATCTGCTCTGGAAAACCTTTCGTAAGATGCAGCAATTTCTTTACCATTTTTAAAAAGGATAAAACCTTCATCATCGCCTTCACTAATACGTATGAATCCATTATGATTTTTCGATGTTAATTCATTTAACATTTCTTTAAAATCACAATTCTCTGCATAGCTAACTGTTGAAGGTCTGGTTATTGGCAAATCCATTAATATCCCCCGTAAATAAATTTAAAATAACAAAATATAAAAGGGTTTGAAGTCCTCTCGATGTTTCAAGATACTGGTAACTCTTACTTCCTTATGAGTTTGATCTCTGGAGGAGTAATGATGATTATGTTCTTACCATTCTTACAAAGAAGTATGGCTTCACCGCCAGTTTTATCCCTGAATGCCTTTAATTTCTCACCGGCTAATTTAAATTCTTCTGGACTGTCCCTTTCCAGAGTGCTCATATCCATTATGATGGGATTTTTTTCCTCTGTTATCTGGCTCAAAGCAAAATCAAAGTCGTCAAGGTTTTTGGCCTTCATGAGAATAATTTCGTACAAAGAATGTTCAGGAACAATTATGGTTTCCTGTTCCTCTTTATGCTCATTTTCATCATCTATCCCAATGTTCTTTTTAATTGTATCCAGTATATCCTTCATTTCTTTAGGTCCCCTATATAATCAATAATTACATCCAGTAACCTTGAAGCTCCTCCATTTCTCACATCTACAGCAGGTAACCCGTACTTTTCTTCGAACTTTGCGAGTTCAGATTTATCTTTAACATTTCTAAGATTTACTGATAATCCAACTACGCTGGTTGGTTCAACTGCTTCTATTGCACGAACCTCATAATCAATTCCCCTTGGTTCCCTGTATGGATGATTAGGCCTGTGACATACAACTGTAGCATCAGGCATTGCACCTATAAGTATTGCTGTAGACAAACCCCTTGGGTGTGGATTACCCATCTCAGTTATGCTTGATTGACCTTCTACAAAGATTATGTCTGGCTGCTTAAGTTCTTCCATGTATTTGATGGAACCAATAACAGCAGATGCAACATCCATGACAGAAAGACTTCCTGCTCTGAAATTCATATCTACAGGTTGTTCAAAACCCATTTCATCAGTAGAAATAACAACTGCATTTAAACCTTTTTCTTTAGCTGCTTGACCCAACATTCTAGTTGTGGTTCGTTTTCCACATTCCTGTGAGGTACCCCCTACAAAAACAACAGGTGTTTTATGTTTGTAGCTGAGCTTTGGAAGCACTTCTGTGCACATTGGAGGTGCTGTTCCGAAAATTTTGCGTATTACATCCAATCGTGGACTAATTTCCTTAATCACAACGCCTTTGGAGTCGGCAAACTTGAATATTGATTCATTTTGAGCAAGTGGAAGGGATCTAAACGAAGTTACAACGTTTTTACCGCTGTCTATTGCCTCTACTGCGTACTTCAAAGCAGATCCTTCTGCGCCTATTGGGAGCATTATGGCAACACTCTTGGCATCAGTAGTTTCCAAAAGTTCCTTTAAATTTCCTGATACTGTGTGGCCACAAAACTTCTGGCCCTGTTTTTCGATGTTATCATCTATGAAACCTACTGCTTCTACTCCCTCAAAATTAGAAAATTTTTCTCCGCCTCCACCACATCCTATGATGATGAATGGGTTGAGATCTTGGATTTCTTGAAGAGAAGTTATAAAATACACTGGATCACTCCTATAATTTTTGGTGAATAACTGTGAAACTTAACATTACCTATTTATTTAATAAATGTTAAACCAAGATATATACTTTGGGTAGATACTCAATTCTATTGTGGAGGCATTGGTATGGTAGAAATGATAGAAAGAATATTGAAGGATTTAGGAAGGATAAACGGAGTAAGCGGATCATTAGTAGTTGGTAAAGACGGTTTGATAATAGAAAGCGAAGTTCCAGGAGACATTGACTCTGAACTGGTTGCAGCTATGTCATCTGCAGTTTTTGGTACAGCAGAAAGATCGGCTGAAGAAATGAAGCATGACCCTCTGCAGCAAGTAATGATCGAAGGGGAAAAAGGAAAAACCTTGATGATTGATGCTGGAGAAGGAATTTTAGTAGTAATAACAGACATAGAAATAAATCTAGGATTGATCAGGATAGAAATGAGAAGAAGTGCCGAGAGAGTTATTGATATGTTAACATAAACCCCTTGGCGTTTTACTTAAGTAAATGAGGGGATGAACAAATGCGAAAACCCTATGTAATATTGATCGGAAGTGCATCCGGTATTGGTAAATCTACTATAGCCTCTGAATTAGCAAAGGAATTAGGAATCAAACATTTAATCGAAACAGATTTCATTAGAGCCATAGTTCGTGGAATAATAGGCCCAGACTATGCACCTTCACTACACAAATCTTCATTTGATGCATATTTAACATTAAGGGATAAGGAGCGATTTGATGGAGACACAGATTCATTAATTGAAGCTGGCTTCGAAGATCACGCCTCATTTGTAATACCCGCCATTGAAAGAGTTATAAGAAGAGCTGTTGATGATTTTGATGATGTGGTAATTGAGGGAGTTCACCTTGTACCAGGATTCATAGATATCGAGAAGTTCCAAAAGGATGCATCCATCCATTTCTTCGTTTTAACTGCAGACAAAGAAGTTCACAAGGAACGATTTGTTAAAAGGGCAATGAAGATTAAAAGGGGAGGAAAACATCTTGAGTACTTCAAAGAAAATCGTGTTATAAATGATTATCTAGTTAAAAGTGCAATTGAACATAATATTCCCGTAATCAATAATCAAACCATTGATCACACTCTAAAACGCATGTTGACACTTATCCGGGGAATTTGTAAAGTTATGCTTTTCAAACACTCTGTTGACCAACTTGAAGAAGAAACTTCCATCATACTGGATAAATACGGAGGTAGAATGGTTGATGTTTCCTACTTCCTTCCAGGGTTTGGTGAACCGCTCAAGAGAAATGTTAATGTGTTTGACCCAGTTGAGGCTAAGAGGTTCATTGATAAGTTGGATGAAAATCCTAAACGTAAAAAGGATCTCGAAAATCTCTACAGTTTATCTGGTAACGTTCACAGCCACAAGATCTGTGCCCCTGATAAGAAAAGTCTCGAGGCCATGATCAAGGATCTGGATGATGCTGGGTTGATCTATAAAAACGAAGAAACATAAGAAGACCAGTAATATTTGAACTTGGATTAATTAAGGAGATCTTTAATTGAACAACATAAGCACAGACTGTCCTGTTTGTAAAGGTAGAAATACCCTAGAAATGACCAGTAAAACCGAAGAAATACCCTATTTTGGGGAAATTCTTGAATCTACTATTATTTGTTCGGAATGTGGTTACAGGCACACAGATACTATTTGTCTTGAACAAAAGGAACCGGTATATTACTCCCTTTTGATAAGTAAAGCTAACATCAATGCAAGGGTTGTGAAATCTCAAACAGCAACCTTAAGCATACCAGATTTGGGACTTAAAGTTGAGCCAGGACCAAAATCACAGGGATACGTTTCAAATGTTGAAGGTGTTTTAAACAGATTTGAATCTGCAGTGGAAACAGCCATTGAATGGGCAGAAGAACCTGAGGTAAAGGAAAATGCCATTAAGATAATTGAAAAAATTGAGGATATTAAATCCGGTGATGGATCTGCAACCTTAATAATTGAAGATCCCTTTGGCCACAGCGTAATTCTTCATGATGATGCTAAACACAGAAAATTGTCCCAAGAAGAAGTTGAGAATTTAAATACTGGCTTTGTTACCATTGACCAATAAATTCTTGTTTAGGAATATCCACTTGGTTTTTCCCAGGTTGTTATAAATAAGTTTATTCCAACTGACTAGGGCTATCTATTTTTAAAAATCGTAGATGTTTTTATTGTAGGAGATAATATTCTTACCCTACTAATCTTCTCTGAAATTTGTATGAATTTCATATATATTAGTATGATTTTTATCACATATAATTAATTAATAAAACCCACATAGTAAGAATCATTTTTTATGGAAATAACAAAAGTATAAGTAATCAAACAGGAGTTTTCAGCCATAATCAATATACATACACCATTTACCCACAAATATACTGATAGTTATCTGTAAAAAAAAAATTTAGTGCTTTATTCAATATTCTAGGTAGATATTCATAGTAAATTTTTTTTTTGGTTATTTTTTTTAAATAATTCTCAAATATGGAATTTGTCTACTCTTATATGTAAAAATTTACAATTAGCATAAAGTTCATTGAAATATTTTATATCTGAATATTTACATTTCATACAATTATTTTCAGAATCCGTTTCTCTGTAGTTATATTTCTGTTTTGAATCTGTAGAATTGAAAATTATCCAAACTATTCCAACAATAATAATTCCAATTGCATGCATACTAAAATAAGAAAATCGATCATTTACAATTTGAGTAATTATAAAAGATATAATCCCTATGGAAATAATAACAATGCCAGTATAGGATTTCATTATGCCTCCTGAAAAAATTCATTTTTTAGATCGATATTTTTTGTATAGTTATGGAATTCTTGAATTCTTTTTATTGTTGAATTTTGCTATTATCTTTTATAAAGTAAAAAGTCTAATTATTTTTCTTATTGCAGTAAATATAGTAAGAGATCTAGCCATTAACATGTATAAAAATGGAATTACTAGTAAAGGAACAAAATCATAACCCAAAATCAAGTGATCAAAATTAGTTCTAATCGTCTCTGTAACGAAATAGACAGATCCAATAATAATAGACCAAATTATTAAATTCTTCCATCCAATATTTCCTATTCTATCAAATATTTCTCTGAAACTAAATGCTGTCTTAATTTCACCATTATTATCTGCCCATATGTGTATCGCAATTAACAATATAGGAGTGATCAATACAGTGTAAAAAAAAAATATTAAAAACAAAATAACAAGAATATAGTAGATTACGCCTTATTCAATACTATTTTGTAAAAAAAAACTTAATTCATATGGAAAAATGGTTTGTTTAAGGAATTAATAATGAGATTAAAATATCTCATCATCGTCATCATCAACATCTTTAAGCTTCAATGATTTTTTAACATCCAAACTTAAAGCATCACAATCTGCTTTTATTGCGTCTAAATGTTTTAAAATCCTGAATTTTTCTTCATTAATTCTTTTGATGTTGGTGTAAGGGTATATTGATTCTTTGAGCATTTCATATTCTATTGTTGTGTAAGGATAATCATTGAGCTGTTCACAAACACGTTCGAGAACTTCGCCTAAAAATTTGTTCATTTCAACCTTCACACGTTCCCTTATCATCTTGTCTTTGTCAAGATTCTTCTTCATCAACCTTACAACTTCTGCCTTGGCAAATGGTAGGTCTTCGCCCTCTTCTTCGGTTACTACTTCGTCCCCTAAAATTACTTCAGAATCCTCGACATCTTCGGTTGATTCTTCGTCCCCTAAAGTTTCTTCAGAATCCTTGACTTCTTCTGTTTCTTCGTTAACTTCGTCAGTAGTTTCATTCACTTCTTCATCATTAAATTCATCTTCGTTAAAATCCATGATCTGTGCCTCCTAATATCAATTAATCATCTGTTAAATGCCATATATAAAGTTATTTATAATATTAATTATTCCCCCCATAATTTTACATTAAAAACTTAATGTTGTGCAAATAAATGGAGCTAACTTCAAAAATATTGAAAGGGCCTATTTTTTTAAGACAGAATCTATACAATTTCAAGACTGAGATCCAGTGCTGTTACAGAGTGTGTAAGATAGCCTGTAGAAATAATATCCACCCCAATACCAGCATAATTCTCAATGTTATTTGGACCTATGCCTCCAGAAACTTCAATTAGGATATTGTCCCTCAGATTCTGATTTTCAATGGCTTTAACCACATTTTTCACTTCTTCAGGATCCATGTTGTCCAACATCACAATATCTGCCCCTGCAATCGAAGCTTCCAATGCATCACTCATATTTTCTACTTCAATTTCAATTTTTTTAGTGAAACTGACTTTGCTTCTTGCAATTTTAACTGAGTCCCCAACACTTCCCACAATGGCTATGTGATTGTCTTTAATTAAAACACAGTCATCCAACCTGTAACGATGGCTGTCTCCACCACCCAATTTAACTGCTTCTTTCTCAAATAATTGTAGTCCCGGGGTGGTTTTTCGGGTTGCAGCAACCCTCATGTTAGGATCAATCTTGTGCACCTTTGAAACAAGGTTGAAGGTTGTGGTTGCAATACCACACATCCTCATGAGAAGATTTAGAACAGTCCTCTCAACACCCAGTATCGTCCTTGCATCACCCTCGATCTCCATCAGCACATCAGATGCATCTATTTTTTCACCATCTGAAACCAAAGCATTTGCATCCACTGAAAATTCAGTGAAAATTTCACATGCAAGCTCTATTCCCGCAGCGATTCCTATTTCCCTGCTAATAATGCGCGCCTTAATCATAGTATCCGGTTTTATAAGGGCTGTTGATGTGATATCTTCAAATCCCACATCTTTATGGATCATTCCAATTATTTCAGTTAAATCGTACTTCATAAACTTACACACCAGTCAAAAAAATTCAATAATATAATGTTCTATCGGAATACAGTACTATCTATAGGTATTTCTTTTATAAAATAAAAGATATAAATATTCTTCACTCGAGGGTAGCAGAACCGTAACATAACATGGATTAATAATTTAATGGTATTCCAGGCTCTGTTCGCCACTAAGATAGATTGTAATTATTTAGGATGGTTTAAATGGAAATAGTATTTTTAGGAACATCATCGGCAATACCCACCAACAACAGAAACCACTCAGCCTTAGCTCTGAAAGCCTTTGGAGAAATCATACTCTTTGACTGTGGTGAAGGAACACAACGACAAATGACCCGGGCCAGACTGAGTCCCATGAAGATCGATAGAATATTTGTTACACACTTCCATGGAGATCATATACTGGGAATTCCAGGATTAATACAATCAATGGCCTTCAGGGGTAGAAGAGATACGCTGGAAATATACGGACCACCAGGTATTCAGGAACTTTTGAACAGTATGAAGAAGTTAGGTTACTTCGCACTCTCATTCAACATAGCTGTCCATGAAATAAAGGATGGCACAGTTTTAGAAGAGGATGATTTTAAAATTTCAGCCCAACTTATGAAACACTCAGTTGAAAATTACGCTTACTGTATCGAAGAAAAAAGAGACCCTAAATTTATAAAAGAAAAGGCCCTGAAACTCGGAATTAAACCTGGGCCAGCCTATGGTAAATTGCAAAGCGGACTTCCTGTTAAGATAGGAAACAAAATTATCAAACCTGAGGAAGTTTTAGGAGAAAAAAGAAGGGGTAGAAAGTTGGTTTACTCTGGGGACACACTGGCCTGTGAAGAAATGGTGGGCTTCTCTAAAGATGCGGATGTATTGATTCATGAATCAACCTTCAACAACAGCCACAAAGAAAAGGCATTTGAAACAGGGCATTCAACTGCTGAAATGGCTGCAGACATTGCAAAAAAAGCAGGTGTGAAAAGTTTGGTCCTGACCCATATAAGCACCAGGTACAAGGATGTTAAAACTCTTGAAATGGAAGCTCTAAATGTTTTTGAGGATTCTGTAGTGGCCGAAGATCTAATGAGGTTGGAGGTTGAACAGCATGACGATTGAATCCATCTTAAGCAACCCACTCTTGAAGGATGTTGTGGTAAGTCTAATAATAATAGGTGCAGCCCTTGGAATTGTTAAATGGACATCCATCTTCATCACTAAAACAGGAACAAAATTTGATTCTGAAGCAACTCTCATACAAGTTGTAAATGAGATCATAAGGTACAGTGTTTATGCCATAGCACTGACTTTGATATTAAATGAGCTGGGAATCAACATAACAGCCATTGCATTGAGTTTAGGAATTGTTGGTATTGCAGTGGGTTTCGCTGCGAGAGACACCATTTCAAACTTCATTGCAGGATTATTCGTACTGGCAGACAAGAGTTTTAAAGTTGGAGATATAATTGAGATATCAGATTACAAGGGAAAGGTCCATATAATGGGATTCCGGGTAACGAAACTAATTACCGCTGATAACAACATTGTTTCAATCCCAAATTCAAACTTCTCAAAGAACGTGCACGTAAACCACACCCCACTCGAAGAAAAACGGGTAGATTTGGCAATAACAGTACCTTACCAGGTTAAAGTTGAGGGTTTAAGAGAAAAATTTATTGAAATTCTAGATAAACATGAATGGGCACTCGATGATCCATTGCCAAATTTTAATATCAATGAACTTGCAGATACTGGTATAAAAAGCACTTTAAGTTTTTGGGTCGTTGATCCATGGAAGGTTGAAGAATACCGCTCCATCATAGCGAGTGAAATTGGAACATTGCTGGTGGTTGATATTGAAAAGGACTAATTGGATTGCTTTAGGAATAGTGGCTGTATGCATTGTAGTTTCACTAACCATAGCCTTGGCAGCCTTTGAACAGTCCAAAAATTTAACAGCCGCACAAAAGAGTTTGAAGGATTACAACGAAAAAATGAGTCAACCCGTAGATGCACTTGATCCATTGAGCACCAAGGTAGGTGCTTCCCTTGGAGAACTGGTCATTCCAAAACTTGGTGTGAACTGCACCATAAGATCTGACACAGTCAATGCATACAATGCAGTTTATCATTATCCTGAAAGTGCCATGCCCGGACAACCTGGAGAATGTGGTATACTTGGTCATAGAACTACCTACTCCGGATTATTTGAAAACATTGGATCGTTGGAAGTTGGGGATCAAGTAATAATTGTTGACACCATCATGAAAAAGAAGTACACCTACGCAGTAACATCCAATGGAAATGACATTAGATGGGATTACAAAACCAATCCCGTCACCTTTGCGTTGGATGGAAAGGCAAGGTTAATGCTCATGACATGTTACCCTCCTGGAAAAAAGGAAGCTGCATACATAGCACACTGCGAACTTGTATCAACTGACAACATTTAATAAATTCAATTTATTTTTATTACTAAATTTTTTGTGGGAAATGTCACAAACCCCTGTAAATTAGTGCTTTCTTTGTGTGCCATGTCACCATATTCATTTTTAGCTATAAATCAGTCCAAATTCTTCATGATATCATGGGGCTGTAACTATGCACTGGTTCTCTACTTAGTAAAGTTTTATTAATAATGAATAAAGCAATATAATAAATTAGTACTGTATGTCTTGATGAGAATTAATTGTATGGAATGATTGTTAACAATTAAAACTTTTCATGGTCTAAAAAAAGTATTAAGAGGCGTTAATATGGTAGAAATAGAAATAGACGAAAATGCATGTGTTGGATGCGGTTCTTGTGTGGACGACTGCCCTAACGATGTCTATGAAATGGATGAAGCAAAAAACAAAACAAAAGTTGTTAATGCTGACGATTGCATGGCGTGCCTTTCATGCCATGAAATCTGTCCTGCCGAAGCAATGGAACATAAAAACATACACGTGGCTAAAAGGCTGTATATCGATAGAAGAGTTAATGATATACTCAATAAGATAATCTAGGAGACATTGGTATGGCATATGAAATTAAAAGGGAAGGAAAGGAAATATTTGGGGATTTTAAACCTGAACTTATTCCTGATGAATGTGGGGGAGATATTGATGATTATGAAGAAGCCCTTCACGTTCTAATGAAGTTTGTTGGTTCAATGTCCAGCGCCCTTGAACAGGTGTCTGGAAGGGGTGCAAATGCAATTGTTTATCAAGCCGGTAAAAGAATGGGCCACGAAGCAGGTAAAATGGTTGAAAAAACCGATAACCTCGAGAAAGCAATGCAAGAATTGAGTGAAATTTTAGGTGCAGAATTTTATTTTGATATGTGGAAACCAGCTGGTCAAGAAGGTTACACCATAGAAAAGGGTGATGAAACAGTTGTGAAATTAATTTTCAGAGATTGCGTAGTCAGACAAACTCTCCGAAGAACTGGTCTTCCTCAAAAAGGACCTTTATGTTACTTATTATATGGTTACACTGTTGGTGCTGTGGAAGAGGTTATGGATATCAGGGGAAAACTCGACATCGACCATGTTGGACCAAATGCCTGTCTTAAAACGTTGACAATCAAGTGGAGTGGTAAATAATGGTAAACATCGCTCTCGAATTACTAGCAAGCTGCACAGGCTGTGAAATATCAATACTCGATCTTCATGAAGAATTGATCGATGTTCTTGAACAAGCAGACCTTGTTTACGCACCCATACTCATGGATGTGAAGGAAATACCTGAAAACATTGACATTGCAATTGTTTCAGGATCTGTAAGAAATGAAGAGAACAAAGAAAGGTTAGAAGAGATAAGAGAAAAGGCCAAAATAGTTATTGCATACGGGACATGTGCATGCTACGGAGGAATAACTTGTATGGCAGATCTCTACAGTCCTGAAGATGTATCAAACAGAAGCTTTAAAGATAATCCAAGTACAGAATCGGCACCAGAACCTTCTGAAGTAGTCCCAAAACTCCTGCCAATTGTACATCCTGCTGGAGACCTTGCATTAATAGATTATTATTTGCCAGGCTGTCCACCAAAGGAATATTTGGTAAAGGACATTCTTGTTCCACTGATCAACGGAGAAGAACCTGTTATACCTAAAAAATCTGTTTGTGCAGATTGTGAACGTACCATGGAACACGTTGAATTCGACAAGATCCACAGGAGAGTTGAAGGAACTCCAGATCCTGATCTGTGTTTTTTAAGCCAAGGTTACATCTGCATGGGATCCGCAACCCTTGGAAGGTGCGGTGCACTTTGCTCATCGGCAGGTGTTCCATGTCATGGATGTGGAGGACCTTCTTTGGACATATTAAGGGAACCTAACCACGATGTATACAACTGTATTGTAAACAGAATAGCCCATCTCTCCAAGATGCCCCACAAAGATGTTGAAAAACAGATCTACGATGTTGGGCACGTGATATACGGATTTGTTATTGGAAGCACTATAATGGAGAATAAAAAGGTTTCATTGATCCCTCAGTTGATCAAGAAATAGATTTTGGTGATAATTATGAAACAAATAGAAATAAGCCCAGTATCCAGAATTGAGGGCCATGCAAAAATCACAGTTCAGCTCGATGATGCTGGAAATGTTTCAGATGCTCACTTTCATGTCATGGAAATAAGAGGATTTGAAAAATTCTTGGAGGGTGCAGCTGTAGAAGAAGCACCTAGAATCACTCCAAGAATATGCGGAGTATGTCAAACAGCCCACCATGTAGTATCTGCAAAGGCTACAGACGCTGTGTTTGGTTTAGAGCCTCCTGAAACCGGGAAAAAATTAAGGGAACTTAGTTTACTGGGACAGTACATTCATTCCCATGCACTTCATTTTTACTTCCTTGGAGGACCAGACCTCGTGCTTGGACCAGATTCAGATCCCGCTGAAAGGAACGTTGTTGGAATAATCAAGAAGAATCCTGACCTTGCAAAGATGGCTATAAAAACCCGTAAAATAGGGCAGGAAATCACAACAGTTGTTGGTGGAAAACCAATCCATCCAGTCACATCCATACCGGGAGGACAGTCAAAGGTCCTTACATCTGGAGAAAGGGATGCACTACTTCCTAAAGTACAGGAAGGAATTGGATTAGTTGAAACCGGATTAGAAGTAGCTAAACCACTATTTGAAACTTATGCTAATGAAATTGAATCATTAGGACCGGTTGAAACTTATTTTGGCAGTTTAACAAATGGCGGTGCTTTAGAACTTTATGATGGACCAATGAAGATCATAGATAAAAATGGTGGTGCAGTAACAGAGTTTGATACTGTCAACTACTTGGATTACATCGAAGAAAAGGTTCAACCATGGTCCTACATGAAGTTCCCATACCTCAAACAAATCGGATTCCCTGAAGGTAACTACAGGGTTGGACCGCTTGCAAGGCTCAATATTGCAGATTCTGTCAATACAGAAAGGGCATCTGCACTCTTTGGAGAATTTAAGGATAACTTTGGAACGGCACAAAATCCTTTGCTCTACCATTATGCCAGATTAGTGGAGCTTATGTACTGTGTTGAAAGATCCATACAACTCCTTGAAGACGATTCCATCACAAGCACAGATATTAGAACAGATCTAAGCGAACCATTGATGTCCACTGCCGATGCTAAAAATTCTGATGAAAAAATGAGGGGCGTCGGTGTTATTGAAGCACCTAGAGGTACTTTGTTCCATGATTATGAAACAGATGGTGCTGGAATAATTCAAAAAGCAAATTTAATTGTTGCATCTGGACAGAACAACCTTTCAATGGATATTGGAGTTAGGGAAACCGCCAAAGCAATGATCAAAGGCGATGAAGTTTCTGAAGGACTTAAAAACCGTCTTGAAATGATTGTAAGGGCTTACGATCCATGTTTATCCTGTGCAACCCACATGATAAATGGTGAATCTTCCATGTTACTCGACATCCATGACAGTGACGGCTCCTTAATAAAGAGACAACTCATCTAAGACAGGGAACACATCAATTCCCTTTAATCATTCCCATATTATAATTCTGGGGATGATATCTTATTTTTTTAGTATTAACATGTTAATTAAGTTTAAAATATGTTAGAATTACCAATAAAAAGCTTTGAAGTTTTAGGCTAAATAATTAGCAGTATAAGATATAAAACAATAAACATAATAGCATTGATATCATATTAGGTTTGAATATTCAATAGTAAACTGGGATTTTTATGAAAAACTCTGATCTGTTGTTTAAACTTGAAAGGATCGTTATTGATCTCGTTAAAGTAGATGGGGTAGATGGCGGTTTAATTGTAGATGATACTGGGAAAGTAGTAGCTAAGCGAATGCTTCAAGACATTGATATTGAACTATTTGGACCAATGTCAAATGTTATTACCAGCTCTTCCAAAAGGTTGTTCAATTCATCCCATCAAGGAGAAATACAAAGGGTACTAATTGAATCGTTGAATGGTAAAGCTCTTTTTTTAAATCTTGAAAATGTACATTTAATTGTACTAATGAAAAATCATTCCAACGTTGGTCTGATTTTAGTTTCATCTAAAAGGGCTGCAGAAAAGATCAGAGTTTTGAGTAAAGATTTAAAACCAGATATTGTTGAAACAATAATAGAACCTGCAAAAGAACCTTTAAAAACGGAAATTGAGCCGGAAGTATCCCCTGAAAAACTTGAAGTGGTTAAATCTGAGGTGGCGGTTGATGAAATATCAGACCTGAAACTTGTGGAAACACCTCAAGAGGAACCGGTTGTCTTAGAGGAATCTTTAGAACTTGAACCACAAATAATAGAAACTGAATCAGAAGATAAGAGCATTCAGGTTTTGGAATCTTTGGAAGTTAAAGAATTTGAGATTGAAACTGAAATAGCAGAGGATGTTGAAACTTCTAAACCAGAAGCTGAAGAAGAAGTGGAAGAAGAAGTAGAATCTGAAGAAGTTATTCCTATAATTAAACCTCCTATTGCTTTCCCAGATATTAAAAAGATAACTGAAGTTCCTGAAGATGTCGAAGCCAGATCTGAGTTAATTTTAGATATTTATGAGGCCGTATTCCGGGCCATGTCCATTGGTGCCAGTAAGATCATGGGTGTTGCACCTGCAAGGGGTTTGACACAGAAGTTTTTACCATCACAGGAATGTGAAAGGCTATTAAATGGAGTTGTTGTTGAAAGTAATTCAACATTGAACTTCGATAAAATTAGGGAAAACGCTTCTAAAATCAAAGTTGAGGATAGAGAATCGGAGTTTATCGAAGATTTCACAAAAATTTTAGATGTTATCACCGATAACTACGGAAAAGTTATGGGCTACGAAGCATTTAGAGGAATGGTAAGGCCAGAATTTAAGATTATTGCAGATTCTTATGGTCCAGTCATGAACAAATTAGGAATAATCAACAAAATGCACCCTGAGATCTCCGAACTCTTCGGAAGTTAACATGTATTTATTTTTATAATTTTTTTTAGAACATCATACTCGTAGTATTTTGATTTTTTTTGTGGATCCATGAAGGTGGATCTTGATAAAAATTATATTCGCCAACAGTTAATAAACAATGCAACACAATATGAAAATGGTGATAGCATGAATGCTCCATGGGTTGAAAAATACAGACCACAAACACTGGATGAAGTTGTGGGTCAAGAACATACAATATTACGACTTAAAAGATACGTTAAAGAGGGCAATATGCCCAATCTCATGTTTACAGGTCCTGCAGGTGTTGGGAAAACAACAACTTCCATTGCACTGGCAAAGGAAATGCTCGGCGAATACTGGAGACAGAACTTCTTAGAGCTGAACGCTTCTGATGCTAGAGGAATTGATACAGTTAGAAATGATATTAAGAGTTTTTGTCGTTTGAAAGCTGTTGGATCACCCTTTAGAATTATTTTCCTAGATGAAGTTGATAACATGACCAAGGATGCTCAGCATGCCTTGAGAAGGGAGATGGAAATGTACACAAAAACATCTTCATTCATACTTTCATGTAACTACTCATCTAAGATCATTGATCCAATCCAATCAAGGTGTGCAATATTCAGATTTGTTCCTGTTAAAGGCCATCAGATCATTAAAAGGTTGGAGTACATTGCCCAGGCCGAAGGTCTTAAGATTGACATCGCCGCCATTGAAAGCATAGTTTACTTTGCTGAGGGTGATATGAGAAGGGCTGTTAACATTTTACAGGCCTCTTCTTCTGCAGGTGAAGAAGTTACAGAGGAAAGTGTTGATGAAGTTGTATCTAAAGCCAAACCAAAGGATGTTAAAAAGATCGTTAACAAGGCACTTGATGGTGACTTTATAGGTGCTAGAGAACTTTTAAGAGATGTTATGGTTGTTCAGGGTACCAGTGGAGAGGATATGGTGACCCAAATATACCAGGAAGTTTCTAAAATGGCTTTAGATGGATCATTAAATGAGGATATTTATATTAACCTTGTTGAAAGTATTGGTGAAACAGATTACAGAATAAGAGAGGGATCAAACCCAAGAATTCAATTGGAAGCGTTGTTAACCAAGTTTTTAATAAATTCAAAGGCAGATTAAATGTTGTGGACAGAAAAGTACAGTCCCAAAAACTTCGATGAAGTTCTTGGAAATGTCAAGATCAAAGATGAAATCCTTAACTGGACAGAAGACTGGTTACTTGGCAAAACTAGCCAGTGTATTCTTCTCATTGGACCACCAGGTACTGGTAAAACTACCATGGCCCATCTGGCAGCCAACGAATTTTCAGAGTACATAGAGCTAAATGCAAGTGACAAAAGATCATACGATATCCTGAAAAACACCATTGGAGAGTCTTCACTTTCAAAATCACTTTATGGTGACGGACTCAAACTAATAATACTTGATGAAGTGGATGGAATTCATGGAAATGAAGATAGGGGCGGTACTAGAGCCATAAATCAGATTGTTAAGGATGGTAAACACCCTATAATAATGATGGCAAACGACCCTTACAGTAAAAGGTTACAGAGTCTTAAACCTAAATGTAACACCTTAATAATGCGTAAAGTTCATACAAATTCAATTGTGTCTTTACTTAAGAAGATCTGTGTCAAGGAAGGTGTTGAATTTGAGGAACACGTGATTAGAAACCTTGCAAAAAGATCGAATGGTGACCTTAGGACTGCAATTAACGATCTAGAAGTTATTGCTAGGGGTCAAGAGAGAATTACCTCCGAAGATCTTGAACTACTATCCTCAAAGGATGATATAGTCAACATATTCGATACAGTTAGAACAGTGCTAAAGAGCAAGGATCCAAAGCGGGTAAGGGCTGCCATGAGGGTTGATTCAGAACCTTCTTTCATACTGGAAATAATCACAGAAAATATTCCGAAGGAATATGAGAAGGTTAATGAAATACAAAGTGCCTACGAAAAGATTTCACAGGCAGATCTCTACCTTGGAAGAGCATTTAATACACGTATTTACACCTACTGGAAATATGCCTATGAATTAATGGGTCTAGGAGTTGCACTATCCAAGGCAGAAACTTATAAAAAGTTTTCCAGACTCACCAACTCTTCAATCTTTCCAAAACTTTCTAAAAGCCGTGGCAATAGAAATTTGGAAGATAAAGTTGCGGAGAAAATGGGCCACAAACTTCATGCATCCAAGAAGGTTGTTAAGGAACAGTTCCCCTACATGAAGATAATGTTTCAAAATGATGAAACAGCCCACGAACTTGCCACATACTTTGATCTAGCTGATGATGAAGTTAAATTGTTCAGATCCAGAAAGATAAAGGTCAAAAAATCAAAGAAGAAACCTACGAAGTCCAATAAATCTGCAACAAGCATCAGTACCCCAAAATTATCAGGTGATCCAAAAGTTGAAACTTCAAAGAAGGTTGATGTTGAAGCTAAAGTGAGTTCAAAGAAAAAATCCCGTTCTAAAAAAGTTAAAAATGAAGATAAAGCTGTTAAAAAGTCTTCTAAAGATACTGAAAATGAGAATGATTCAGAAAAAACTAGTAAAGATTCACAGATGTCTCTGTTTAATTTTAAGAAATAACAAAGTTAAACCCTTCCTTGGGTTTTAATTTTTTTTTATTTATTCAATCGAGTTCTCAGAAATGAACAATGCTGATTTTAGAATGTTTTCGCGGACGTCACTAACAAAGTTCCCGAGAAAAATCAATGTTTCAAGTTCGTAGTTAGTTTGAATAGAAAATTCGCATTCGTGGCCTAAATTTTCTATCCACTCCACTATCCAAGAACTAGGAATATTTTGGAGAGGATATATCAATTTATGATCCCTCTCATGTGTATTTATTTCATGGACAACATCCATCTTTTCACCATTAAACAGTCTGTTTAATACGTGCACAGCCTCATCATCTAATGTTGTGGCCATTGCTATTGAATCATACTTGGCAGGATCAAAATCAACCATATTTCCACTTAAAATTTGGATACCATACTTGCGTTTGTAGGGTTCTAGAAGAATTTTCAGTGCAAAATCTGTACAGGAATTATCATCTGGAACTAATATTTTTTCCCTTGGTTTAATTGAGCTTGCCAGAACCCTTGATGCTCTCGTGCACAACCTTTGAAACAGTCCGGATCTATGTATCTGAAAATCAGGGTAATTCTTCAAAAACTGTTCCTCTCTCTTCCTTGTGAATTTTGAAAATCTCTGATTGTTTATGAAGATATTAAAACGGTACAAACTCAAAAATCTGGTGTCCACCCCGATCTTTCCTAAAAATCTTAATTCATTCCCATGATCATGCTGGTTCATAAAACTGATCTCCAATACTTCAAAGAAAATTTCCCAAATATTTGTTTGGGTTCTTATATGATTTTCATCCAGTTTATGTTTGATTACCCTTTTTAGTAGTCATTTTCGTTTTTGGCACAACTTTGTAAAAATATGATTCCCAGTGAATTTTTTTAGAAAAAAATAACTATTTTAACTGAACAAAAAATTACTCAAAGAAAACTTTCCATCAACCTCAAAAAATTAATTATTAACTACCATTTGTTGTAAACCAGATTTTCTTTACAGTTTTTAACTCATGGTGGTCTGTGCTAAATATTTTGGTAAGGAATTCATTTAATTTTGGAGGGATTTTAATTGTTTGAAATCTTCAAAAAGAAATCAGAACCAAGTGAAGATATACTTGAAATAGATTTAGAAGAGCCTGTGGACTGTATATGTGATTTTACATTCAATTTTCACTGGCAACACAAGGGAGAAAAACTCGATCCAAGCTGGAAGGTTCCCAACAACGAAGTAAGCTTTGGAGATCTTGTTGAACATTTAAAGCAGGGTAATAATATCAAGATCCATGGAGATGTTGGACACAGGCTCTGCTCCAGCATGGGCACGGATCTGGTGTACTTCGGTGGGAACGGAAGTGATTTGAATGTTGGTGATGTTTATGTGGATGGGAATGTTGACTCCAGAATGGGAATCAGCATGACTAGGGGTAGAATATACATCAAAGGAACCATCAAAGAACCCGTTGGAAATGTAGTTCAAGTCAAATCTGATGTTAAAGGTTACAAAAAATTCAGATCCATCACAGATATCATGTCAAACGGGTTGGAAAACGATTCTCCACTGGGATTTCAGGTGAATGGAAATCAAATGATAATAGACGATGGAATGGTTAAAGATACAGTTGGTGCCAGGTTAGATGTTGATGGAAAAATCACAATCAATGGAAATGTTGATCTGAGTACAGGCATACTGATGCGGAAAGGTAGTGTGAGGGTAAACGGTGATGCAGGCAAAAATACAGGGGCACTCTTAAACGGAGGTACTGTGATAATCAATGGAACCACCGATGATTTTACTGGAATTGATATGATGCATGGAAATATAGCAGTAAATGGAAATGCAGGTAAATTTATGGCGGCAAACAAAAAGGATGGAAATATTTTTGCACATTCCGGAAATCCAATCCCTCCAACCACAGAAAAATCTGTTACAAATTCTGATCAGCAGTTTTTGATAGGGTTAGGTTTTAATCCTCGGAAATTTAAGAAATTCAACTAATAAAATTTTAACCCTTGTTTCACGGGATTTTTTTTGGATTTGGGCAAAGATTTTTATTTCATGCCACTCTAAAGAATTTATATGATTGGAATCCTTGAAAACTTAAGCAACCTTGCTATTAATCTTATTAATAGTTTGGGATACTGGGGAGTTTTCATAGCAATGACAGTGGAAAGTGCATGCATTCCCCTTCCAAGTGAAATTACAATGCCTTTTAGTGGTTTTGTTGTGTACCAAGGCACAACCAACATGACACTTATAGGAATAACTATAGTGGGTGCTTTAGGAAACCTTTTTGGTTCATTAATAGCTTACTACGTGGGTTTAATTGGAGGTAGGCCATTACTTGAAAAGTATGGGAAATACGTATTTATTACACACAGCAAATTGGAATTGGCAGATAAATGGTTTGAAAAGTATGGATACGAAGCAGTGTTTATAAGCAGACTTCTTCCAATTATCCGAACCTTCATTTCCCTTCCAGCGGGAATTACCCATATGGATCTGAAAAAATTTGTGACCTACACATTTCTTGGTTCGCTTCCATGGTGCTTTGCACTCGCTTACCTTGGATTGATACTTGGTCCCCACTGGGAAATCATTAAAACCTACTTCCATATTCTGGATTATTTTGTTGTTTTAGGTATAGTGATTGTTGTGGGTTACCTAGTTTACAAATATAAATTCAAATCTTCAAGCACCTAAATTTGAATCTAATAATAAATAATTTTTTTTAGAGATTTTTACAGCCAAATATTGGTTTGTAATAGTTTTATAAGGGATTAGAAAGGTTTCTTTTTTGATATTCATGAAAAATTTTTAAAAATATTTATACTACTTCATTCAATAACAATTGGTAATTAAAAGGAGATGTGAAAATAAAATGGTTAGATCAAGTACATTATTACTTAAATTAAGGCTATTTTTAGCCCCGGTAATTCTATTTGCAATTCTTTACCTGATCCTAGCACTCGTCTTATCCTACTTCCACATTGGATACACATATATCTATGTGGGCCTTGCCATATTGCTGGTGTTGGTCCAGTATCTGTTGGGTCCTAAGATGGTGGAATCATCAATGCGTGTGCATTATGTTAGTGAGCAGGAAGCACCCAAGTTACATGCAATGATCACAGATCTTGCAATGAAAGCAGGCGTACCAAAACCTAAAGTAGGTATTTCAGAAATAAATGTTCCCAATGCCTTTGCCTTTGGAAGAACCAAAAAAGACGGCAGAATATGTGTAACTAGGGGAATTTTAAGAATTCTAGATGAAGGAGAACTTGAAGCAGTCTTAGGGCATGAAATGTCCCATATCAAACACAGTGACATGATTGTAATGACCCTAATAAGTGTTGTTCCCCTGATCTGTTACTACATCTTCATAAGTATGCTGTTCCAAGACAGAGACAATGGTTATGGAATGATCATCGGTCTCGGTGCATTAGGAGCATACCTAGTTGGACAGCTCTTAGTACTGTTCATTTCAAGAACAAGGGAATACTACGCTGACCAGGGAAGTGTGGATCTGGGATGTAAACCACACAACCTTGCAAGTGCTCTTTACAAACTGGTTTACGGATCTGCAACCAGTAACAAAGATGAAATAAAGGAAGTTGAAGGTTACAAGGCTTTCTTTGTAAATGACGTTACTGATGCTAGAAATGAAATTAACGATTTACAACAGCTGGATCTTAACATGGATGGAAAAATAAGTGAAGAAGAACTTTCAAGACTCAGGTACTCTGATACTAAGGTAGGTACCGGTCAAAGTGTTATGGAACTCTTATCAACCCATCCTAACATGGTCAAAAGAGTTAAAAGATTGTCTGAACTGGCTTAGGCCTGTTCAATTTTTTTTATTTAAATTTTTTTTTAATCGCTACCAACAATTTCCTGAACTCTTCCCACCCTGCCATCTGTTAGCCTAACTTTTATGCCATGTGGATGGAATGATTTGTTGGTTAAAATATCAGCTACTACACCCTTGGATCGTTTACCAGTTCTTTGATCCTTTTTAAGCACAATAAACACTTCTTTTCCTGGTTTTATATCTTTCCTGTTTTTTCCGTTCATATTTTTTACATCCGAATCATCTTAGTTAGAATAAATTTATTCCATTATTTGTTCAAAAGATATTTAGAACATCAAACAATTGAAGGTGTTTAGTTTACACCCTGAATAGTTAGTTATTGAAAAATGGAATTATTTAATGTATCAATAGTTTATTAATGAAGTCCCTGGTTGTTTCAATGTTTAACTGTCCCGGGGCTGAGCTGTTTTCATACGAGGCAAATGTTAATGGAGATCCAAAAAGGGGTGCTACAACCCTTGTGTAACTTCCAATATCACCCATTGAGATGGCCACAGTGTTTTCTACCTCTGATAGAACATTTAATACAATCAAGGTGTCAGCCATTGTTTTTGGCATGACAGCAAATTTCGCTATATCTCCTAATTTCAGTTCTTTATTCACAATTTCCAATAAAAAATCTTTATCAGGGGTTTTTTCAAAATCGTGATAAGAAACAATGGCCAGTTTAGATTTTTTCACGATTTTATTTAGATTGTCCAATTCAGTTCCCAGTTCTATGTCAACAATCTCAGCTACCTTTGCTGCTTCTAAAAGAATTTCTATTCTATCTGATTCTGAACCCTTAAAAAATCCATTTTCTTCCCTTCTTCTGTTTGTTGCTATTAATGGGAAGTTTATTTCTTGAATAAGATTCTTAACAGCATCTGGATCAGAATTTTCTATGAAGTCTATCCTAAGTTCTAAAATGTCAGCTCCAGCATTAATAGAAGATTTAGATGACTCTAAAGCAGATTCATATGTTTTTTCTAAAATTGGTACACATATTCTGGTTTTGTTGAACAATTGCTTCACTTCGTCCCTATTACAGTTTTTAGTATCTGAAATTTAAATTTCAGTTTTGTTTTAGATAATTCTATATCTCTTTACTAAATAATATCCTTCACCATTCTATTAAAAAGTTAAAATAAGGTAAATGTGTGATGTGGGTACAAGAAATATATAAAAATAAGTTCTCCCAAATAGCCCTATAATACAGTTAAATGAATTTGATACAAAAATTTTAAACCCAATTCATTGTAAACAGATTATTTTGAGAAACAGGAAGATTAAGTATTTGTTTAATAATTAGAGATTATTAACCCATCTATTAAAAAATCAAAGGTGATTCCTTGAAATTAACATCCATTGGAGCAGATGTTTCATGCAACGATGTTTCATGTAGTAAGAACATGATAACGAATATCGAAAAAGATATACACGAAATTGTGGATGCTGGTGCATTCAAAGCAGCTTTAACAAATGTAACTGGTGATGATGTAGTGATCAGTGCATTTGTAGATGATAATATGCTTGAAACTGTTAACAAAGCAATAGTGGATGTTTTATCAAAAAATGCCGAAGACATTGGAGATCTTGCTGGAATTTCAGATACACCGCAAGGTGCTGGTGAGGGAATATCCTATGCAGAAGCTAAGATCAGACAGGATCGTTATCCTGATGGAGTTATACTTGCATTTGATACCTATGGCGGAGAACCCTTCGTTAAAAATGTGGTGAAGTCTTCCATGGATGCAGCGAGAAGCATGGATCATGTTACTGATATAGGTGGCGGAAATCATGGAACTATTGAGATTCCTGGAGTTGGTTTTGTCTCAGATGAAACAGATGATCCTGTGGTTGTCGCAACAATCGAAGACATTGAAGCCGTAGGAGTTGTTGCAGGTGCAATGGTAGGGGCTGCTTTAGGAAATAAAAATGTTTATCTTGTTAAAAGAGGGACTCCTTCCTACGTAATTCCTGGAAGTGTTATAGTTTCTGTTTCAGCATTCATGAATGGGAATGTGATGGATCTTTCAGTTCCCCTCGCTCAGAGGATGAGAATTTTAGGTTAAAAAAGGAATAATAATTATTTGTATTTATATAAAATTTCAAAATATTTAGGGGAGATAAATTATGATAATTCTTGATGAAAATACCCGGTGCATTGTTCAGGGAATAACTGGTAAACAGGGATCTTTCCATGCTGAACAGATGCTTAAGTACAACACCAACATCGTTGCTGGAACCAGTCCTGGCAAGGGAGGTCAAAACTTCAATGGACTTCCAATCTACAATTCGATTGAAGAGGCCAAGGATGAGCTGGATATAAATGCATCTATTATTTTTGTTCCAGCATCTTTTGCAAAGGATGCTGCATTTGAAGCAATTTCACAGTTGGATCTCGCAGTTATCATCACAGAACACATTCCTGTACATGATTCCATGGAGATAGTGGAGTATGCAAAAAAGGAGAACACCATTGTAATTGGACCTAACACTCCCGGTATAATCAGTCCGGGAATTGGAAAGCTTGGAATTATGCCAACACATATATTTAACGAAGGAAACATAGGAATCGTGTCTAGAAGCGGTACTTTAACCTACGAAGTGGCAAATCAAGTCACCAATGCAGGAATGGGACAAAGTACCTGCGTAGGAATTGGAGGAGATCCTGTGGTGGGTCTTGACTTTGCAGATGTACTTCAAAGGTTTGAAGATGATGATGACACAGCTGCAATGGTTATGATTGGAGAAATTGGTGGAAACGCAGAAGAAATGGCTGCAGATTACATAAAGGAAAACATTAGCAAACCTGTTATTGCATACATTGCAGGTGTTACAGCACCTCCAGGTAAAAGAATGGGACATGCCGGTGCAATAATAGAGGGTGATGCTGGTACTGCAGAAACCAAAATCAACGCCCTTGAAAAATCCGGTGCTCATGTGGCTGATAGGCCCTCAGAAATTGCCGACCTGATTTGGGATCTAATTTAATTCCATAGAAAAATATTCATAGTAACCTAATCAATAGCTACTAATCAAGTAAATTCTTTGGTAAATACCCATTAACAGAGAAATAGAAATCATGCATTTAAAGACATTTAATGAATTTCAAGTATTAAAATCAGTTTAAGTGAAGGATCATGGCAGACGAAAAAGAATTAATCAATAAAATTGCTGATGGCCAAGTGAAACTGCATCAGGTTGAAAAGTTTACAGATGATGTTGATGAAGCTGTTACCATTCGTAGAAAGTTCGTTGAAAAAGTTAGTAACACCGAACTTAAACATATATCCAAGTACTCCCTATCAATGGAAGAAGCATTGAAACGGAACATTGAAAATCCTATTGGAACTGTTCAAATACCTGTTGGTATTGCTGGACCCCTTGCTATCCATGGAGAACATGCAGAGGGAGAGTATTACGTTCCCATTGCAACTTCTGAAGGAGCACTAATTGCATCTATAAACCGAGGATTTTCGGCTATTAGAGCAGGAGGAGGAGCTACTGCAAGAATTATTGATGATAAAATGACCAGAGCCCCCGTTATAAAAACTTCTTCAGTTTCTGAATCTCTCAAAATTAAAACTTGGATTCAAACCAACTTCAGTAAATTAAAAGAGGCTGCAGAGTCCACAACCAGACATGGAAAATTGGTTAAAATAGATCCAGTTGTGGTTGTTGGAAAATATGTTTATCCAAGGTTTGTTTACACTACTGGAGACAGTATGGGAATGAACATGGTTACCATAGCCACAGAAACTGCTCTTAACGTGCTCATGGAGGAAACATCGGGCCATGTTATTTCACTGAGTGGAAATGTGGATGTGGATAAAAAACCAGCTGCGATGAACTTGATCGAGGGAAGGGGTAAAACCATCAGCGCTGAAATTTCATTACCCCGAGAAGTTGTCGCAAAAACCTTGAAAACCACACCTGAAGCCATTGTAGAAGTTAACACCGCTAAAAATTTTGTTGGATCTGCGATTTCGGGTAGTATGGGTTTTAACGCTCATTACGCCAATATGATTGGCGGTATTTTCTTGGCAACAGGACAAGATGAAGCTCACATTGTTGAAGGTAGTCTTGGAATAACTGTTGCAGAGGAAAATGATGGAAATCTTTACTTCTCAGTGACACTACCAGATGTTCCTGTTGCAACCTTTGGTGGCGGAACAAGACTTGAAACTGCCAGAGAATGTCTAGAAATTATGGGGGTTTACGGTAGTGGTGGAGTAGGTAAATTTGCTGAAATTGTGGCAGGAACAGTTTTAGCAGGGGAACTCTCACTCATGGGTGCGCTCTCAGCAGGTCATCTAGCAAGGGCACATAAAGATCTTGGAAGGGGCTAATTCAAAACTATTTATTCTAGGAAAATAATTGCTTATAAAAATTAGAATAATATATTGAAGTTAACAATCTGGACCAACTAGAATAAGTTAAAAAAAAAATAAAATTTCATGGAATTTAGTTAAGGAGAATTTCTACTCATGTCAATACGGGAATTTATACAGGAATATCTAAAAATGAGCCGTTATGTTGCTTTAGGGACACTTGACGGAATTTTAGCAGTTATGGGTGTTACTCTCGCAGCTAGTGGAGTAGCCAGTGCAGGAGGATTGCCAATTCCCAACTACGTCATAGGATTGACTGGATTGAGTGGAGGAATAGCATTGGCACTCTCCAATGCATTTGGTTCATTTATTGGTGAGCGAGCAGAAGAAGCTCGTAATTTAAGAGAACTCGAACAGAAAATGGTTATTGGTGAAGGAGCTCTTGATGATACTGTCATCCATAAACAGGCCAAAAAAAGGGTTTACATGAGCATGTTTGTCCATGGATTTTCGAGTTTTATTGGTTCGTTCGTTCCAGTACTGCCTTTTATTTTAATTGCAACTAGGACGACTGCCATATTTACAACCATAGGACTCTGTTTCATTGCATTGGTGATACTTGGAATTTACCTTGGAAAGGTTTCAAGGGAAAGCCTACTTAAAACCAGTGTTGAAATTGTGCTCATTGGTGTTTTAATTGGAGTTGTGAGCTTCGTGATCGGTGGAGGAAACTGAGTTTAAATCTATTTTTTTAATCCATCCTAAAACTTGATCTATTGCTAAATTTCAAGGTTTAGGTTGTAAACCTTTTCAACGTTTTCTACATGGATCCTGTAGGCATCATCTTCGCTGAGCAGGCCTTGATCTATCATTTCTTTGGTGCGTCTTGGCACTGTTTTAGGACCTAATACTGCCCCAGGACGTGTTTTATCATCCAGATAATCTGTTTCCATCAAAATATTTTTTCCCTTTTTTAATCCAGTTTTTACAACATCCTTGGTGGCTATTAATGAAGGAAGAAGACCATGATTTTCTTCTTCAAGCACGAATGGTCCTGAAAAATGTTTAATGACCTTGTTTCTTGGAAGCCCCACTCTATCTGCCATTTCTGCAAATTCTAAGTATTGTTTTGGACCTGCTGATTCTGTGTGAAGTTGAACTGGACAGTTTGCTTCTTTGGCAAGTTCCATGGCATAGACTAACAACCTGTTTTGAGCATCGAGTTCTTCGGGACTTACTTCATAGTGAGGCCTTCCAACCTCACCTATTGCAACTGCTTCACCATCTAACACCAGTTTCTGAGCAATTTCGAGGGCATTTTTTATTTTTTGTTCTGATTGGGAAACATCCATTCCTGCTTTGATAAGTCTTGAAAGTTCTGCTGGATGAACACCCACTACAGGAAATGCTTTAACATCAGTTTCAGTGTTGATTTCATTCACATATTTAATTACAAGTTCCATAGCTTCTTTGTAATCTGTTGTGTTCACTGTCCACGTGGGTTTGTTTGGAACTATCATGAAGGAACCCCCGGCCCGTGAAAATTTGTTTGCTGTTTCCAAGGGCCCCTCACCGTTAACTGGATCAACATGTATGTGATTGTCTGTTACAGGAATCTTATCCATACTAAAACCACCTTACCATCTCATATTTCATCCAAATCAAGTTCGTTCATGAGTGCACGTTGAAATATTTCCACTGGAGGTTCTATCCCTGTCCAGATCTTAAATGCTTCCACACCCTGATACATGAGCATTTTTATGCCTGAAATTGATTTTGCCCCTGCTTTATCTGCTTCATTTAATAAACCTGTTTTCAGAGGATTGTAAACTATGTCGTTCACCACCATATCTGGATGCATCATCTCAGCAGTTACAACAGGTTTTTCATCGACATTAGGATACATTCCCACAGGAGTTGTATTTATTAGGATGGCAGTATCTGAAAGTTCTTGGGTGAGATTTTCATCAAGCCCCGAGACCCGAACTTCATGATCCAACTTTTCAACCAGATCAGTTTTGAGTTCACCTGCCTTTTCAACTGTTCTGTTAGCGATGACCAAATTATCCACACCACTTAAAAGCAGCTGAAAAGCTATTGCCCTAGACGCTCCCCCAGCACCAAGTATGACCACTTTTTTATTTTTTACTGGTGTTACCTCTTCAATGGCCATAACTGCACCAATACCATCAGTATTATGACCTACTGCACCATTTTTTCCGAATTCTATGGTGTTTACAGCACCTATAAGTCCTGCTGCAATATCCAAATAGTCCAGATAGTTTATTACCTCGGTTTTATGGGGTATTGTAACGTTGAAGCCCTTGACTCCAAGTGATTGAGCTCCGAGTATTGCATCTTCAAGATGTTCTGCTTTAACTTGAAAGGGTACGTAAATATTATCCATACCCAGTTCTTTAAAAGCTGCATTATGCATTCCTGGTGATAATGAATGTTCAACAGGGTCACCTATAATTCCGAAAACATTTGTTTTTCCAGTAATCATTTAGATCTCCATATAAAAATTTTTTTTAGGATGTGACTTAAAATTCATACACCTTCTACTCTGTTAGAACATTGATATAAAAATTGAGAAATGAAAAATTATTTAGGATGGAAACTTAAGTTAGAGTTCTATTTTGCAGAGTTTTACAATTAATAATGGGTTTTTGGTTCGTTGTTTAGTGATTTAGAAATTCTTTTATAAAGTGGACTTCATATATTTCTGTATAGGATTTGGTGACAGTTTAATTATCTAAATGATTAATTGTTGGTAACTTATGTAAAATGGATTGAGGTGTACAAATGCTTGCAAAACAGAGATTTGTTCTGGATACCACTGCTTTTACAGATACTCAACTTAGAGATGATTATGGAGAAGGTGATCTCTCAAAAACAGTTGATGCAATGCTTGATCTCATTGCAAAATCAAGAATTAAGCTCAATATAAGCTGTCATATGCCTCCAATAACCTATAAAGAATTTACAGATTACATGTCTCGTTATGAATGTCCCGATGAAACCCTTGTGAAAGCAGAAACATGGATAGTGAAAAAAACTCCCAACAGGTACGATACCAAAATTCCCTCTGAAATATTCTATGAATATGTTCAGGACATGAGGGAAAGGATGAACAAAGGTATGAGAATATCTGAAAATGGAATATGGGAAGCAGCAGTAGAGTCCATGGTTATGATGTCACGAGGGACGCAAAAATCCGAAATTGAAGCAAAAGTACTTGGAAAAGCAATTACAGATTTTAGAAAACGTTACAGAGCAGCCTTACGTAAAGGAACCCTGGATAGTGCTCCAGACCTTGATGTTCTTCTGCTTGCCAAGGAACTTGGTGCAGGAGTTGTTGCTGCAGATGAAGGAATAAAGGTATGGGCAGAAAGGTTAGGACTCAGATTTTTAAGTGCCAAATCATTCCCACAAATGATGGAAGAGTACCTTCAGCACTACGACTAAAAAACAATTAAAAATTTCATTGATTTTAACAAGTATTTTTTTTTGTTGAAAACCACCATATTTTAAAAACATCGAGCCTAATAGTTTATAGTTGATACGAGACTCCTAAAAAATAAATTAATTTAATTATTTGATGAATGGCAGGGAAGAATAAAATGGAATTACAAAGACCTAGAGGAACCAGAGATTTTCTTTTTGAAGAGATGAAGGAAAGAAAAAATGTAGAAAACACCATGAAAAGAATATTTGAATCTTATGGTTACGGTGAAATTAAAACTCCAATCTTTGAAGAATTATCGTTGTTCACAACAAAATCTGGAGAAGGAATTAAGGACCAGATATATCACTTTCAAGACAAAAGCGGTAGAGATCTTGCCCTCAGACCAGAATTAACCGCCCCAGTGGCAAGAATGTACATCAAAGAACTTCAAAAAGCACCTAAACCAGTTAAAATGTACTACTTTGGTAGCTGTTTTAGGTATGAAAGACCTCAGGCAGGAAGATTTAGGCAGTTCTGGCAGTTGGGTTGTGAACTTATTGGTGGTAAATCACCAGGTTCTGAAGCTGAAGTAATAAGCATGGCAGCACACTGTCTAGATGAACTGGGACTTGAAAATTATGAAATACACATCGGAAACCTTGGAATTTTGAGGAATATATTGATCGATGCGCAAATTCTGGGTGACACCCAAGATCAGGTTATGGCGGCCATTGATAAAGGGGATGCTGAAGAACTTAAAAACCTTTTAAAATCCATAAATACTGATGAGGATTCTGAAGAACTGTTGTTAAAACTTATTGATATGAAGGGTGATGCATCAATATTGAAGGATGCAGAGGCACTGATCAATTGCAGTGAAAATGCATGTAATGCATTGTTCGAACTTGAAAAACTTTTAGAAGCATTGGAAGCTTTTGGATTTTCAAATTACACCGTTAACCTAGGTATTGCCAGGGGATTGGATTACTACACAGGCACAGTTTTCGAGATATACGTCCATGGTCTTGGTGCGCAAAAACAGATAAGTGGTGGAGGAACCTATAATTTAATAGAGCTGTTTGGCGGGGAAAAGGTGGAATCCACAGGATTTGCATTCGGTTTTGACAGGGTTATGGAAGCCTTGAAAAAACAGCAAACAACCATAGACAAAGAAGAAGCAGTGAAAGTGTTTGTGGCACCTTTAAATTCAGATTTAAGTCTTACTGGTTATGAAATTGTCCAAAAATTAAGGAAAGCCAACATCGGTGCAGAAGTTGATCTGGTCGGTAAAAAGTTGAAGAAGATCCTTTCATACGCTGACACAAAACAGATAAGTTACGTTGTTCTTCTGGGATCCAGAGAGTTTGAAGAGGGTAAAGTAACAGTCAAAGATATGAATACTGGGGAACAGGAATCTGTGAATATTTCAGAGGTAGAATCCTACTTCAAGACTATGCTAATGTGATGTATAAGCCTGTTTAATTAAAATTTATGACTATATGGATGTTGAGGGGATTACAATGGATAAACTTGATCTAAATTTCAGACATGAGGTAGGGGGAGAAAAGTTAGTTATAGCCATAGCACAGGACCATGTTAGTTCTGAAGTGTTAATGGTTGCATACATGAACGAAGAAGCCCTTAAAAAAACCCTTGAAACTGGTATTGCACATTACTACAGTACTTCACGAAAAAAACTCTGGCTCAAGGGCGAAAGTTCAGGACATACCCAAGAAGTTAAAGAAGTTTTAACTGATTGTGATGAAGATGCTGTTCTTTTAAAGGTTGAACAGAATGGTGGGGCTTGTCATGAAGGTTATTATTCCTGTTTTTTCAGGAAAATAGAAACTGATTCAGGAGAACTGAAACTGGTAAAACAGAAAATATTCGAACCAGAACAGATTTATGGAGAGAAATGATGAAAATCGTTCCAGATACAAGTGTAATAGTTGATGGTAGAATTACTAAGATCGTACTAGACAAAGATTATCATGGATGCGAAGTCATAGTTCCAAAGGCAGTTATATCCGAACTAGAACATCAAGCCAACAAAGGTCGAGAAACAGGCTTTAATGGTTTAGGTGAGCTTAAAGAATTGCAGAGACTATGCAGAGAAGGAAAAATTAAGTTAAGCTACGTCGGTAGAAGACCTAACCCTGATGAAATAGCCCTTGCAAAGGGTGGGGAAATTGATGCCATGATCAGGGATACAGCAGGTGAACTCAACGCCACACTCATAACCAGCGACAAGGTACAGAGGGAAGTTGCCCAAGCTCAAGGATTGGAGGCTATCTACCTTAAACCGGAAATGATAGGCTACAAAGAGTTGATTATAGCCAAATACTTTGATGAAGACACCATGTCAATTCATCTGAAGGAAAATGTAGTTCCCATGGCAAAAAAAGGTAGTCCTGGAAATATTAATCTGGTTAAAATCGGTTCAAACCCTCTTAAAAGGTTAGAACTCGAGAAGATGGCCAGAGAAATAACTGAAATGGCTAAAAGTGATTTTAAAAGTTTTATCGAAATTGAAATGGAAGGTGCCACAGTTGTACAGTTTAGGGAGTACAGGATCTCAATAGCCAGACCGCCATTTTCAGACGGAGTTGAAATTACCGTTGTAAGACCAATTACCAAGGTATCCATGGATGATTATAAACTTCCAGAGAAACTGGTCGACAGATTAAAAAACAGTGCCAAGGGTATTTTAATTGCAGGATCTCCAGGAGCTGGTAAAACAACATTTGCCCAGGCAGTTGCAGAATTTTACAGCAGAGATATGGGTGCAATAGTTAAAACCATGGAATCTCCACGTGATCTTCAAGTTGGAGATGAAATTACCCAGTACGCACCCCTTGAAAAGGACATGGGAAAAACTGCAGATATTCTTCTATTAGTCAGACCAGACTACACCATATATGATGAACTCAGAAAAACCAAGGATTTCAGGATATTTGCGGACATGAGACTTGCAGGTGTGGGTATGATTGGAGTGGTTCATGCTACAAGGCCAATAGACGCTATTCAAAGAATAATTGGTCGTGTGGAACTTGGAATGATACCCTCAATTGTTGATACAACCATCTTCATAAACAACGGTGAAGTAGCTGCTATTTACGATGTTAAACTGACTGTGAAGGTTCCAACCGGCATGTTGGAAGCAGATCTTTCAAGGCCTGTGATTGAAATTACCGACTTTGAAACCGGGGATCTGGTGCACGAAGTATACACCTACGGTGAACAGACCATAGTCATGGATGTGGGTGTTGAAACCCGCTACGAAAAAACACCAGTACAAAAGATTGCTGAAAAGGAAATAGTGAAGGAGATCAAGAGAAGAATTCCTGATGCAACGGTAGAAGTGAGCATGAAATCTGATAAACGTGCCACTGTACGCATAAACGAAGATAACATTCCTAAGCTCATTGGTAAAAAGGGAAAAACCATAGACGAAGTTGAAAAGAAGATCGGTATAAGCATTGGAGTGGAAGCCCTCGAAGTTAAAGAGATCAAAAAGCTGGAAAACAGCTTCAAGGTGAACGCCGAAATTTCAGGCAATTATGTGGTTTTAAATTTTAAGAAAAATGTTGTTGGTACTCCATTCGATATTTTAGTTGATGAAGATTACTTGTTCACAGCCACTGTAGGTAAGAAAGGTAACATAAAGATCAAACAGGACATCGAACTTGCAACCATAATAATCAATGCAATGAAAAAGAACATACCAATATACGCCAGGATCAGACAAGAATAAACTGGCATCCCCGGAGAATTAACATGAAAATAGGAGTATCTACATTGGCACTTTCGCCAACACCCCTGGAAACTGTGTTAACAGGTTTAGAAGATAGGAAGGTGGAGTACTGCGAAATAATGAATGAGTATCCCTACAACGATATTGACAGCGATGTTGTAGGGTCCTACAACCTCAAGATCAGTATTCATTCACCACTATCTGATGTCAACATCGCAAGCTACAACGATAGGATGAGAACATCATCGGTGTCAGCCATCAAAAATTCAATAGATACTGCAGTATCGGTTGGAAGTGATGTTGTTGTGGTTCATCCAGGTCAGGTTCCAATACTTGGAAAAAAGTTCATTGACAGGATCAAAGAGCACAGTTTAGAATCTCTGAGGGAATGTTCAAACTACGCAGATGAAAATGGGATCATGATCTGCATAGAAAATATGCCAGATTTTGAAGAGCTTCTACTGAGGGATCTAAACGAAGTTCACAATGTGGCTGAGGAGTTAGATTCCCACATAACTTTAGATGTTGGCCATGCCTACAACATGAACTTCTCTGTTGAGGAAATGTTAAGTTCCCCAAGAATAAAACATATCCACCTATCAGACAACGATGGAAGCTATGATAGCCACGATGCAATCGGAAGTACAAACATAGACTTCAAATCCCTGTTTAAAGAATTAAAATCTGTGAATTATGATGGAATATTAGTTGTTGAAGTGAAGGATCCTGCTGCTTTAACAGAGAGTTTGGATTATATCAAAAATGAGTTGAAGATCTAATAATATATTAAACCAAGGATACTTAGCTAGAATATGCTGAATGATCCTTGATCATCCCATCCACGAAAACCAAATCCTATTTTTTATATATTGTTGAAAATATACCATGGTATCAGATGAAATAAGGATGATAATACAATGAAAATTTACGAAGGGGTTGTTTAATTTGAAAATAGCTATAATTGGCGGTACAGGAGATCAGGGACTTGGACTTGCATTGAGATTTGTGAAGGCTGGAGAAGATGTGATAGTGGGATCAAGAGATATTAAAAAGGCTGAAACAGCCGTGGATCTCATGAAAGACATTTTAGGTAGTGAAGATCTTCCGAATTTAACAGCCATGACCAATCAAGATGCTGCTTCAAACGGAGATATTATTATTTTAACTGTTCCACTTCAAGCACAGATGGTAACATTAAAATCCATCAAGGACAATTTGAAGGGAGAAATATTTGTTGATGCAACATCACCACTCGAAGGTTGTTTAGGTGGTAAACCAACAAGGTACGTAGACCTCTGGGAGGGATCTGCAGCAGAAAGATCGGCAGAGTTCCTGGGTGACAATGCAGTGGTTGTTTCTGCATTTTGTAATATCAGTGCATCTAGTTTGACTACCGTGGATGAAGATGTTGAATGTGACTGTCTTGTTTCTGGAGACGATCATGAAGCAAATTTGATTGTTATGGAACTTGCAGAGAAAATTTCCGGTGTTAAATCCATTGAATGTGGGGCACTTGAAAATGCCAGGATCGTTGAGAAGCTGACTCCACTACTAATCAATTTAAACATTCGAAACAAAGTTAAAAACGCTGGAATAAGAATAAGCAATATTTAGGTAAAAAATTTAACTATATTATAATTTAACACAATCAATTGAAGGTCTATGAATGGAACATATTAAAAAAACTGTGGAAAACATAACTAAACATGCCCTGACAGTCATAGATAAGATTGATGGAGCCCAAGTAGACCAGATGATAACCACTATCCAAAATGCTAAATCTGTGTTCATAGTTGGTAGTGGTAGATCAGAGTTAATTGGTAAAGCATTCGCAATGAGGTTGATGCATTTAGGATTTGTTGTGTACGTAATTGGAGATGTCACAACTCCCGCTATCGACAATGAAGATTGTTTAATTGCCATATCCGGTTCTGGTGAAACTAGAACAGTTACACTAGCAGCTGGAACTGCTGCTAATTCCGGAGCCACTGTGATAGGTATAACAGCCACTCCATCTTCTACCCTGGGAATCTATCTTGATGTTTGTGTGAAGATTGAAAGTAAAACTAAGACACCATGGAAACATTACACTTCAGCAGTTCTCAAGGGAGATTATGATGATCTAACACCCATGGGAACACTCTTTGAAGACACAACTCATCTGTTTTTAGATGGACTTATAGCAGAATTTATGGCACGTTTAGGTAAGAAAGAAGACGATCTCAAAAGGAGACATGCTACCATCGAATAATTCCATGAAATTAACATTATAAATATTATAAAATCAAGTGTGGTGTATATGAACGCAGAATTATCTGGTGACATCGTTATAGTTAAAAACGGAAATACCGCAAAAATCCATGAAAAAAGCCATTTTGGAAATTCATCTGAGGACGGACTTCAACTTTCATTTGTAGAAGCCCTTTATCTAATGGAAAAGGGAAAGTTAGAAGTTGAAGCTGATGGTGAAGAAATTTCCATCGAAGAGATGTTCGGATTCATAAGGAAAACCAGTGCATTTTCTAATTACATCGTGTACAGGGACTTGCGTAACAGGGGTTACATAGTAAAAACTGGATTCAAGTATGGATCTGAATTTAGACTGTACGATCGTGGAAAATCCCCTGGAGATGGACATTCAAACTACCTTGTTAAAGTGGCAAGTGAAAACAGTGAATTCATGATGTCTGATCTTTCAAGTTATGTCAGGGTCGCCCACGGAGTGAATAAAAAATTGTTATTTGCTGTGGTGGACGAGGAAAACGATATAACTTACTACAACGTTGAATGGACTAGGCCATGAATCATTTTATGGATACTTTCAAGGTATGAGTAAATTATAAAATATTAAAAAATTGTACTAGTAATTTTAAGGTGATTTAGTGATAGACCCATGGAGTTCAGCTGTTGTAGACTACGAAAATCTCATTGAACAGTTCGGAATTAAGCCATTCGCAGACCTTCTGCCAGAAGTGGATGATCCCCCAGTCCTCATGAAGAGGGGAATAATATTTGGTCAAAGGGATTTTGGCAGAATAGTTAAGGCCATGCATGAAAAATCTGAATTTGCTGTTGTATCTGGAATGATGCCCAGTGGAAAAATGCATATAGGCCACAAAATGATTGTTGATCAATTAGTATGGTATCAAAAACATGGCGCAGATATATTCATACCAATTGCAGATATGGAATCATTTTCAGCAAGGGATATTGAATTTAAAGAATCAAGGGAACTTGCAATTGTTGAGTACCTAACCAATTACATTGCACTCGGACTGGATTTTAAACAGAAAAATATTCACTGTTACCTACAATCCGAGAACAAAACTGTCCAAAGTTTAGCATACCTAACTGGTAAAAGAGTGAATCTTAATGAGATGAAAGCAATCTACGGATTTTCAGGCTCAACCAACATATCTCATCTCTATGTCCCCCTTGTACAAGTTGCTGACATTCTACATCCCCAGTTAGAAGAATTTGGCGGACCTAAACCAACAGTGGTGCCAGTAGGCCCGGATCAGGATCCTCATATCAGATTGACAAGGGACATTGCTGATCGTTTGAAGAGCAAATTCAATTTCATAGCACCGTCTTCAACCTATCACAGATTCATCACAGGATTAACTGGAGATAAAATGTCCAGTAGCAAGCCAAAAACGGCCATATTCTTGAGTGACAAGCCTGAAGTTGCAGAAAAGAAGATTAAAACTGCTAAGACAGGTGGAAGAGAGAGTTTAGACGAACAAAAAAAGTTGGGAGGCATTCCTGAAGACTGTGTTGTTTACGAGATGCTTCTCTACCACTTGGTGGAATCTGATAAAGAACTTGTGGAAATGTATCATGACTGCAAAAATGGGACAATGATGTGTGGAGAATGTAAAGCCAAAGCAAGCACCATGATAAGAATCTTCTTCAAAGATCTCTCCAAACGCAGGAATGTTGCAGAGGGAGAAGCCCGAAAGATATTAAGTAATTACTAATAATAGAACTGAAAAATAATACCTAAAAGATGTGGTGATATACCTATAAATATTCCAATTGAAGGATGTGAAAAGTTTGAAAAAAGAGCGATACGATGGATTTTTTGGTGGGCTTTATAAACGAAACGAAGTATTCATAATGCTTTCAGCTGTTATTCTCCTTGGATCAATTTTTGCAGGGTATGCGTTTGCAGGAGTTTTAAACTCTGTTCTCGGAGGATTTTATGGAGATTTCCAGAACAAAATTATCCATGGACAAATACAATTAAACACCTTCTCACTGTTCTTTAACAATTTAAATGTCGCCCTATTAATTTACATTGGTGGAGCATTCGTAGGAATCATATCTGCAGGGTATCTCATCTTCAACGGACTTTTCATTGGCTATGCCGGTACACAGTTCCCATTGGGAGATTATCTTGTGTACACATTACCCCACGGAATTCCGGAACTTTTAGGAATTATTATTGCAGGAGCCGCAGGTTTCAGGCTTGGAAGCTGTGTTCTGAATATTTTCAAGGATTTACTACATATGAGAACAGATATTTCGAAAGGAACCCAGTTCAACTACATTATAGGAATGCATATCGATGAATTTTGGGAATCATTAAAACTCCTATTTATAGCCGCGGTACTGTTAATTATTGCTGCATTCATAGAAGCAAACCTCACCATTGCATGGGGAAACTACGTAAAATCTGTACTCTAACATAACAATCAAAACTGTTCTTAACCAAGCTTCTAGCCAAAACAGGACAGTTCAAAACTTTTTATTCAAAAAAAAATAATGTCATAAATTTACAATAAAAAAAATTAGCAAGTGATAGAATGATGAAGTGTATATCGTGTGGAGAAGAATACGAAATTGATGAAATAATTTACACCTGTAAAAAATGTGATTCCACACTTGAAGTGGTTTCCAGCCATCCAGATATTTCTAAAGATATTTTCAGCTGCAGAAAATCCACCATGTGGAAGTATAAGGAATTTTTACCAGTTGATGAAACAAAAATTGTCAGCCTAGAAGAGGGAGGCACCCCCTTCTGTAAATGTGATAAACTAGGGTCCGAACTTGGAATAGATCTGTATGTTAAGGTTGAAGGTTCAAACCCCACTGGAAGTTTTAAAGACAGGGGAATGAGTGTAGGTATGACAAAGGCTGTTGAACTTGGAGTTAATACAGTAGGATGTGCTTCAACAGGGAATACATCTGCTTCACTCGCAGCCTACGCAGCTAGAGCTGGTAAAAGATGCATCGTGCTCTTACCTGCAGGGAAAGTTGCACTTGGAAAACTTGCACAGGCAATGTTTCATGGTGCTGAAGTTATCTCAATACGTGGAAACTTCGATGAAGCACTTGAAACAGTCACATCATTAGCACTGGAAGGACAGCTTTACCTTTTAAATTCTGTTAACCCCTACCGTTTAGAAGGCCAAAAAACCATAGGATTTGAGATCGTAGATGATCTGGGTTGGAAGTCTCCAGACAGGATAGTGTTACCTGTGGGTAATGCAGGAAACATTTCAGCTATATGGAAGGGAATTAAAGAATTTCATGAGGCAGGATTCATGGATGATCTTCCAATGATGACTGGAATACAGGCTGAAATGTCAGCACCAATAACCAATGCTGTTCGCCAAGGCAAAAATACCATAGAACCAGTTAAGGATCCTGAAACAATTGCAACTGCAATAAGAATAGGTGCACCTGTAAGTGCACAGAAGGCATTGCGGGCCATATATGAATCAAACGGTTATGCTGATACAGTCACAGATGATGAAATATTGAGTGCTCAGAAATTACTGGCAAGAAAAGAGGGAATTGGAGTAGAACCTGCGTCTGCAGCATCAATTGCTGGCCTTTTAAAGATGGTTGAATCTGGTGAAGTAGACAAAGGCGAACAGGTCGTTTGTATTGTGACAGGTCACCTGTTAAAAGACCCTAATACTGCAATAGATGCCTGTGTAGAACCTTTGGAAATTGATGCTGATGTTAAAACTCTTTCAAAGATTATTAACAAGCAATGAAGGTTTTCCTACCACTATTTTTTTTTAATTGATCTGAAGATTTTCTATATCCCAATTTTTTCCACATCAGTAAATACAACATAATTTGTCATGGGCTGACCAAAAATGAAATAGATCATGATGACATGACCAAAAAACATACAAATCACTGAATAAATCTCATAAATATACCATAAATATATAAGGGATTACGACAACAGTGTATATTAACAAAGATATTTAGTGAGGTGATTAATGTGGAATTACCAATTGCTCCAATAGGAAGAATAATAAAAAATGCCGGTGCAGAAAGAGTAAGTGACGATGCTAGAGAAGCTCTAGCAAAAGCTTTAGAAGAAAAAGGTGAAACAATAGCTTCTGAAGCAGTCAAACTTGCAAAACACGCAGGAAGAAAAACTGTTAAAGCATCTGACGTCGATTTAGCCGTTAAAAGACTTTAAATAGTTTTTCTCTTTTTTTCTTTTTTTAAATAAGTTAAATAAACCTTTAATCAAGTTTAATTTTCGACAATTTAGTCTGAACTTCCTATCAATATTTTCTCGTTAATTCCTTACAATCGAGAACTCAGAAAACAAATTATAAATTCTTTTGTAATCCTTTGAAAAATTGGTTAATCAGATCAAAAATTGCCAGAATATTTAACATATGAATACAGAATATAAGATGTTGATTTTAATTTCATGGGCATCAAGCAAACTTTATATATTATGATAATGAAATATCCAATAGACTACTTTTGAACTATGAAAATCATTCTATGAGTTAAGTTGCTTATAATTAGAATTTGATTTATCAGTGTTTTATAGTCATTTCTGATCGGAAGAACTTTTATATGAATAAAATGTAAAAGTTGATCTGCCGATGGATGGTTAAAACCAGATGAAAAAGGAGGTATAATAAATGGCAAAAGCAATATATGTTAAATTCGATACACCAAAAGAAATAGCAGACAAAGCTTACGAAGCTTTAGAAATAGCCAAAGATACAGGTAAAATAGGTAAAGGTACCAACGAGGTTACCAAGATGATAGAGAGGGGTAACGCTCTGTTAGTATTCATAGCTGAGGACATAGACCCACCAGAAATAGCAGCACACCTTCCTGTACTTGCTGAAGAAAAGGAAATACCTTACGTTTACCTTCCAACCAAAGACGAGCTCGGAGAAGCAGCAGGTCTAAATGTTGGAACTGCATCTGCATGTATCATAGACGCAGGTGAAGCTGAAGATTTAATCAACGATGTAGTTGAGAAAGTCGCAGAGCTTAAAAAGTAAGTATAAACACTATTTTTACAGAAGGGCCCATGCCTTTCTTATTTTAATTTGAAGGTGATTTAAATGGAAGATGGAACTCCTGCTGAAATTATAGAGGTTCTGAAAAGGACTGGAATGACTGGAGAAGTCATGCAGGTTAAATGCAGAATACTTGATGGAAGAGACAAGGGAAGAATACTCACTAGAAACGTCATGGGAGCTATAAGGGAAGGCGACATTTTAATGTTGCTCGATACAATACGGGAAGCTAAAGAAATCCGTACCCCATAATTAAAAGGTGCTTAATATGAGAACATGTTCATTCTGTAAAGAAGAAATCGAAGAAGGCACAGGAAAAATGTACGTCAAAAAGGACGGTACTGTATATTTCTTCTGCAGCAGCAAATGTGAGAAAAATCAAATCGGACTCGGAAGAGTTCCAAGAAAAGTTAAGTGGGTCAAAAAATGAAACAGAGAAGTTTTGTAATGCTAAAACCTGATGCAGTTAAGAGGAGACTTGCAGGTGAAGTCTTAGGCAGGTTCGAGAACCGTGGTCTTAAGATCCTCGCAGCAAAGTTATTAGTTATAACCCCTGAACTAGCTAAAGAGCATTACGGAGAACACTCTGAAAGACCATTTTTCAAAGATTTAGTTGAATACATAACTTCAGGACCTGTTCTTGCAACAGTGATCGAAGGCGAAGAATGTATCAGCTTAATCAGGAAAATGGTTGGAGCTACTAACCCTCAGGAAGCGGATCTAGGAACTATTAGAGGTGATTACGCCATTGATACCGGTCGTAACATAATACACGCCTCTGATTCAGAAACTTCAGCAGCTAGAGAAATAGCATTATTTTTCGAAGACTCTGAAATCTACGATTACAGCATGCCTGATGAAGAAATGATATACGAAGAACCATAATATCAAGAGCCTTAATTTTTTTTACGCTCTATTTTTTGGAGGTTTAAATTGAAGATTAGATCACCCATAGTGTCTGTTTTGGGTCATGTTGACCATGGAAAAACCACTCTCCTTGACTTTATAAGGGGCGGTGCAATGGCCCAGAAGGAAGCTGGAGGAATAACACAACACATTGGTGGAACAGAAATTCCCATGGAAGTCATTGAAACCATATGCGGAAACCTCTTAACAAAGCTAGACATAAGGGAGACTATGCCAGGTCTGTTTTTCATAGACACACCTGGACATGAAGCATTTACAACTCTCCGTAAGAGAGGTGGTGCACTTGCAGATCTTGCAATACTCATAGTTGACATCAAAGAGGGATTCAAACCCCAAACCTATGAGGCACTTAACATTCTCAAAACATTTAGAACTCCTTTTGTAGTTGCTGCAACCAAAATTGATAAAATTTATGGATGGGAAACTAACAAAGGATTATCATTCATTCAAACTTACAACAAACAGGCCCCAAGTGTCCAGGAACAGCTTGATACAGGTGTCTATGAACTTGTAGGAGTATTGCACGACGAAGGTTTTGAATCTGAAAGGTTTGACAGGGTTGAAAATTTTGCCAGACAGATCAGTATCATTCCAATAAGTGCTAAAACAGGAGAAGGAATACCCGAACTTTTAACAATGCTCATGGGACTTGCCCAGCAGTATCTTAAAGAACAGCTGCAGCTGGAAGCAGATGCACCTGCCAAGGGAACTATTCTGGAAGTGAAGGAAGAGAAAGGATTGGGTGTAACTGTTGATGCTGTTATATACGACGGCATACTCAAGAAGAACGACACCATTATCCTAACTAGTCTGGACGATATCATAACCACTAAGATCCGATCAATACTGAAACCAAGACCCCTTGAAGAAATGAGAGACTCTAAAAAACGTTTCCAAAAGGTCAACGAGGTTGTTGCAGCAGCAGGAATCAAAATTGTAGCACCAAAAATTGAAAACGTTGTTTCAGGCTCACCCCTTAGAGTTGCCAGGGGAAATTCAGAGGGAGTCAAAGAAGAGGTACTGGGTGAAATTGAAAGCATAAAGATAGACACCGATGAAATGGGTGTCATTGTAAAGGCTGATACACTTGGATCACTTGAAGCACTCGTTAGCATGCTTAAGGACATGGAAGTTCCAATAAGAGCTGCTGATATTGGAGATGTTTCAAGAAGAGATGTGGTTGATGCATCCATAGTTCAGAAGGACAATCCTGAATATGGGGTCATAATATCATTTAATAATAAAATTTTACCATCTGCAGTTAGTGAAATTTCTTCTACTGGTGTTAAACTGTTTCATGCAGACGTGATCTACCAGTTGACGGAAGATTATGCAGAATGGGTGGCTGCAGCTGAAGAAAGAAAGAAGAAAGAGTGGATAGACGCTATTATCCGTCCTGCTAAGATCAGAATAATTCCAAAACTTGTTTTCAGGATTTCTAAACCTGCCATTGCAGGTATTGAAGTGCTTGGAGGAACTGTGAAAAAGGATTACATCCTCATCAACTCCGATGGACACAAGGTTGGTAAAGTTGAAAGTATGCAGGACAAGGGCGAAAATAAACCATCAACTTCAAAGGGTCAGCAAGTAGCAATGGCAATAAAAGATGCCGTAATTGGAAAGGATTTTGAAGAAGGCGATGTTCTCTACGCAGATATCCCTGAAAACCATTACAAAATCCTTGAATCTGAACTTAAATCAAAACTCTCAGAAGACGAACTTCAAATACTAGATGAACTAGTTGAAATTAAAAGAAAAGAAGATGACTTATATGGATTGAGAGTTGAGTACTGAGTTTGGAACAATTTATAAAGAAAAAAACCCTGAAATCTAAAGATTCTTAAGAATCAAACCATGATCATTGAATTTACAATGGAAAACGATAAATAATATAGATTATATAGAACCAGAATAAGATGGAGGAGATATATTGGCATTTAAATTAGTTATTTCAGAAGGCGAAAAAAGCCATCAAATGGAAGTTGAAGCTGCAGAATCTAAAAAACTCAACGGTTTAACAATAGGCGAGGAATTTGATGCTACTCTAGTTGGTTTAACTGGTTACAAACTTAAAATAACCGGTGGAAGCGATAAAAATGGTTTCCCAATGAAAAAGGACGTTGATGGATCCAGAAGAATCAAGAGCTTACTCGCTGGAGGAATCGGATTCAATCCTAAAAGAGATGGACAGAGAAGAAGAAAAACCGTTCGAGGAAACACTGTATCAGATGATATAGTACAAATAAACACTGTGGTGACCCAGAAGGGTGAAAAGGAAATAAATGAAATTTTAGAAAGTGAAGAGTAAAAGTTACGGGTGTAATATCGTGAAAATACAGTCTGAAATTAACATAGGGCTCGTGGGACATGTAGACCACGGCAAAACAACACTGACAAAAGCCCTATCTGGAATATGGACAGACACCCATAGTGAAGAGACAAAAAGAGGAATATCTATAAGGTTAGGTTACGCTGATATCACCTTCCGTAGATGTACCTCTTGTCCAGCTCCACAATGTTTCACAACTGCAGAGATCTGCAGTCACTGTGGAGAAGAAACCAGTACCCTTAGAAAGGTATCGTTCGTTGATTCACCTGGGCATGAAACATTGATGGCTACCATGCTTTCAGGAGCTGCCATAATGGATGGTGCTGTTTTAGTTATTGCTGCCAATGAAACATGCCCTCAGCCTCAAACCAAGGAACATTTAATGGCACTGGACGTTATTGGTGTAACAGATGTCATAGTTGTCCAAAACAAGATAGATATTGTTTCAAAAGAAAGGGCATTGGAAAGTTATAAGGAAATTCAGGAATTTGTAAAGGGAACTTGTGCTGAAAATGCACCGATAATACCTGTTTCTGCACAACAAGGTGCAAACATCGATATTTTAATCGAAGTTATCCAGGAAAACATCAGAACTCCTAGAAGATCACTTAGAAAATCTCCAAGATTGTTTGTGGCAAGATCGTTCGACACAAATAAACCTGGTTCCAGTCCAGACAAGATAGAAGGTGGAGTAATCGGTGGTTCACTCATTCAGGGAAAACTCAAAGTTGGAGATGAACTTGAAATAAAACCCGGAATACAGGTGAAGAACAAGGGTAAGATGGAATGGATGAGTCTGGTTTCAGAAATCACAGGACTCGTAGGTGGAGGAGAATCTGTCGATGAAATAGGTCCTGGAGGACTTATAGGTGTGGGAACCAAACTTGACCCTGCATTAACCAAAGCAGACTCTTTATCAGGATCCGTGGCTGGAAAACCAGGAACATTACCTCCAATCATGCATGACTTCACAATGAGAACCCATCTACTTGACAGGGTAGTTGGTACCAAGGAAGAACGTAAAGTCGAACCTATAAAATCATCTGAATTGTTGATGATAAACATAGGTACATCAACATCTGTTGGTGTTGTTACTAGTGCAAGGAAAAACGATGTTGAAGTCAATCTCAAATTACCTGTTTGTGCTGAAGAAGGTCAAAGGGTTGCACTCAGCAGACGTGTTGGAGCTAGATGGAGGTTAATTGGATATGGTATCATCAAATGATTGTGAGGCAGTTTTAGACGCAAATTTTTTATGATGGCATTCCAGTTCAATGTGGATGTGGTGGGGGAACTCAGAAATATCATTCCTTCGTGCAGATTAATTGTTCCATCCACTGTTTTGTATGAACTGGAAGGTATAAAAAAACGATCTAAGGGTAAAAATAAAATTGCAGCATCAATTGCACTTAAAATTGCAAAAACTCCCCCAATTGAAGTTAAAGAAATGAAACTTCAAACAGGAGAAACAGTTGATGATTCCCTGCTCAGAGTTTCCATGAGATCGAAGATCCTTTGCACAAACGATCGCGAACTCAGAAACCGAGCACGTGAAATTGGTATAAATGTTATATATCTCCGTCAAAGAAAGTACCTTGATGTTGACGGACATATAAAACGCTGATATTTAATAATTTAGGAAAAGTTAACAACTTACAGTTGCAGGAGGATAAAAAAATATGAATCTCTGGAAAGACATACCCACTGGACCATCGGTTCCAGAAGTGATTTACGCCGTTGTGGAAATTCCGAAAGGATCAAGAAACAAATATGAATATGATAAGGACATGGAAGCATTTGCACTTGACAGAGTTCTTTACTCTCCATTCCATTATCCTGCAGAGTATGGAATCATTCCCCAGACACTATGGGACGATGGCGATCCCATGGATATCTTGGTGATTATGGACGAAGCAACGTTCCCTGGATGTGTCATTGAAACCAGACCAATCGGAATCATGAGAATGATTGATGGTGGAGACAGTGACGATAAGGTTCTTGGAGTTCCAGTTAACGACCCTAGATTCACAGACATTAAAGATATCAGTCAACTACCAAAACAGTACCTGGATGAAATTGCACATTTTTTCACCGACTACAAAAAACTTGAAGGTAAAAAGACAGAAGTTTTAGGATGGGAAAGTGCTGAAACTGCATTTGAAGCCATAAAACATTCAATTGATCTTTACAAAAATCTCTAAAAATAATAAACATTATTTTGCACAGAGACTATACATTATGAAGTTCATATAATTAGTAGTAATCAACATTAAATATTTGCTTAAACTTTTATTAAAGCAAAGTAGAGGGATTTGTTTGTATTTAATATCCAAAATAGAAGACACTGTGAGAATTCCACCTAACAGGTTTGAAGATCCATTGGAAGACGTGGCTGTTGAAATATTAAATGAAAGCTACGTTGGAACGATCGACAAAAAACTTGGGTTGATGGTAACAGTAAAAGAAATAGAAGAGTTAGGCATTGGAAAGGTTATAATGGGTGATGGAGCAGCATATCATGATGTTGTTTTCAACGCACTTTTCTTCAAACCAGAACTCCATGAAATAGTCGAAGGAGAAGTCATAGAAATAACCGAATTCGGAGCATTTATCCGTATCGGACCTATGGATGGACTTGTGCACGTATCTCAAGTTACTGATGACTATATAAATTACGATGGAAAAAGAGGAGCATTGATGGGTAAAGAGTCTAAAAAAACTCTTGAAGAAGGTAACAATGTACGTGCAAGAATTGTTGCCCTAAGCCTCAAAGGAAAATCATCCAAAGAGACTAAAATAGGCCTTACAATGAGACAACCTGGTCTTGGAAGATTCGAATGGATCGAACAAGAAAAAGAGAAGAAACCAAAAAAAGAAAAATCTGCGACAAAGGGGAAGAAGTAGATGGTTTTAAAAGCATGCACTAGATGCCACAGGCTGATGGAAGAAGACAGATGTGCAATATGTAACATAGCATCTTCAAAAAACTGGAGCGGCTTTTTAATTGTTATTGATCCTGATGATTCAGACATCGCTAAGGAACTTAACATCACACTTCCTGGAGAGTATGCTCTGAGGGTTAGATAGTGTGTTAATACTAAAACAGGATATGCGATCAGAGTTTAAAAAACCAATTGGAACTCTGTTTCCAACAATATCAGATGCAAAAGATTCTTTGGATAAAAAAGGAGAAAAAGGTCTTTTAATATCCATTGGAGATGTTACCACTCGTAAAATGCTTGATGAAGGTATAATTCCTGATGTGGGCATAGTTGATAATTTGATAGAAAGAGAACCATCAGATTATGAAATTTGTTACGATAACGTTACATTAAAAACAAAGAACCCCCCTGGAACCATAACAGATCAAATGTGGAAAACAATTAAGGAAGGATTCAGCCTGGTTGAAAAGGCCGGTTACAATGTACTCATAGTTGTTGATGGAGAGGAAGATCTTTCCGCAATTCCATGCATGGTTATGGCACCTGAAGGCTCCATAATATTTTATGGCCAGCCAGGAGAGGGAGTTGTACTTTGTGAAGTTGATAAAACAAAAGAAAAGGCACAAGACCTTATCAAAAAGTTAGAGGAGGCATAATTATGGAAATCAATGTAAATGAAAAAATAGAAAATCCACTTTTAAACAGAACTGAAATACACTTTGACTGCACCTACCAGGGAGAAGCAACCCCTAAAATCATGGATGTTAAAAACAGACTTATAGCAACTTTGGATGTAGATAAAAACCTTCTCGTTGTTCACAACCTTAAACCATCCTACGGTGAAGGTAAGGCCATCGGATATGCAAAGATCTACGATTCTGAAGAAAGTTTAGCTAAAATTGAAAAGGATCATGTAGTTAAGAAGAATGCAGCAGTTGTTGAAGAAGCTGAAGATGAAGAATAAAAAGGAGGGTTTTTAGTATGAAAAAATTTGAACTCTACGAAGTTAAAGATAACAAGATCATCAGAAAAAATCCAGAATGTGTAAGATGTTCCCACGGAGTTTTCATGGCTGACCATGGAGACAGATACGCCTGTGGAAAATGTGGATACACACAGTTTAAAGGTAAAGAAAACAAGAAATAATCCAAAATATTTTTATTTTGGAATATTTCCATTTCATTATTAAAATTTCACAATTAAATTTATCATAAATTATTAAAAATTAAAGGTGGCTTATTTTTGAATCTTAGGTCTGGACGACTCAAAGGTAAAATGACTGCAGATGCAGTATCTTTTACCAGTTCCCTCGAATTTGATAAGAGAATTTTCAACGCAGATATCAAGTGCAATATTGCACACACCACCATGCTCAAAGAGCAGGGAATCATTCCTTCTGAAGATGCAGATAAAATTGTTGAGGCACTTCAAGCTCTTGAAGTTGAAGGCATCAATGCATTGGAATGGGATATGTCTGTTGAAGATATACACATGGCCCTTGAAAACTACGTTACAAACAGAATCGGAGAAGTTGCAGGTTTCATGCACACTGGTAAATCAAGAAACGACCAAGTTGCCACCGATCTAAGACTGGTTTTGAAGGAAGAAATTGAAATCATTGAAGAGGATATCTTGAAATTTTTAGATACCCTGATTGAAATGGCATCAATACACACCGAAACTATAATGGTGGGTTACACCCATCTGCAACATGCACAACCAACCACATTTGCACATCATCTTCTAGCCTATGCAAATGAAGTTAAAAGGGATTATGAAAGATTAAACGATGCTAAAAAACGTGTTGATCTCTGCCCTCTTGGATCCGCTGCAATGACTGGTACTGGATTTAATATCGACCGCGAAAGGACAGCTGAGTTATTAGGTTTTGGTGGAGTCATGGAGAACTCCATGGATGGAGTGAGTTCAAGGGATTTCATGGCTGAAACTGTGTTTGCCCTTGCAATGATGGCATCCAATCTAAGCAAGATCAGTGAAGAATTGATTGTATGGAGTAGTTATGAGTTTAGGTTGGTTGAAATATCGGACGAATACTCTTCAACCTCTTCAATAATGCCCCAGAAAAAAAATCCTGATGTTGCGGAAATTTCTCGTGGAAAAACAGCTGTGTTGTATGGAGAGCTCATGACGATCATGTCAATACTCAAAGCATTACCCCACAGCTACAACAGAGACCTTCAGGAAATAACACCTCACCTATGGAATGCTGTTGATATTGGACGTTCCATGCTGAATATCACATGTTCTATGTTAGGGTCAATTGAATTTAATTCTGAAAGGGGATTGGAACTGGCACTTGCAAACTTCTCAACAGCTACTGAACTTGCAGATCTGATGGTAAGGGAAAAAAAGTTACCATTTAGAATTGCACATCAAATAGTGGGAAGAACCGTCACCAAAGCCATTGATAACCATATTAAACCCGATGAAATTGATGCAAAATTCTTGGATGAAGTTGCCATTGAAATTAATGGAGAAAAACTTGGATTAGATCAGAAAACTGTTGAAAAAGCTTTAAATCCTGTTGAAATTATTAAAGCACGTGATGTTCTTGGAGGACCATCCCCAACCGCTGTCAAGAAATCTATTTCCAGTTTGAAGAATTTCATTGAGCTACAAAGAAATCATTAAACTAAAAAAAATTTATTTCTATTTCTTTCTACACCTTTTTTATTTTGCATCACATTCCCATTTTGTAAGTATTTTTTTCATTTGAACATTAATTAATACGATTTATCCCATTTATACTGTTTAAAGTATGATAAACCAATAATAATCTTAAATTTCTGGATTTGTGTTCAAATATTAATTATTTCATTAAAAATATATAGTCCGAACTACAAAATAATACTATGAATTCCAACACTAAAAAAGAAATAATGGGTATAATAGCCATAATAGTGGGTATAATCTTTATTGTAGAACCTGTAGTGTTACCATGGCTTTTAGGTATTTTACTCATTATCTACGGAATATTAGAATTGTTAAATAGAGGAATGGATTAAACCGGACAAAAGGACTTATAAAGCTTTTGTAATCAAGTTTAAGGCTTGACCAGGTTCAAGTACACCTGCACGTGTTTCTCGAAGTACCCTTTGTATGGAAAATCTGCGCATGTGTGGATGTAACTTGTGAACTTCGTTTAGTAAGGGACATCCATATCCTCCGACACTCTCAACATCGAAGTATCCTGAAACTGATCTAGTTTCACCCTTGGTTGCAGATAGCATGGCAGGTAGGTTCAATCTCCAGAAGCCATTTAAACGCACCATGGATTGTGATCCTGTTGCAAGGAAGTCTCCGAATATGATGAATGGAATTTCAGATTTTTCAGCATATTCTAAAAGAGAATCTTCTATGGTTTTTGAGCACTTACCACAAGGATGTATTTTTCCTTCGAGGGAGTTTTCTATAACTTCCCCCATATTTACGGGAAGATATTCGTGGGGAACATTTAACTTACTTGTTAATCCGTTTATATTCTTTTTAAAATAGGACGGAAGAATAATACTCCCAGGATCAACTGTCACTGCCACGGGATTGAATCCCAAAAGTTTAGCAACGATGAGTGAAAAGCTGCTGTCAACCCCACCAGAAAGTGCAACAATTGCTTTATGATCCTTTTCCATTTCCAATTTTTTTTGTGAACCTTCCAACTTTAACTGTTTCAATCCTTCTTCAAATTCTGATAAGTAATTGAACTTTGCAAGATTGTTTATTCTTAAATTTAGTAGATTTTTAAGATTTTTGATAGGTGTTGTATCCTCACCCAATATTTTCTTTGAACTGTTAATTTTTTTAAGGGCTAGTTCCATTCTGTAAATTCTAACCATCATATCAGAGTAGGCATCTACATGTATGTTGTTCACTTGGAGGGCTTCTCTTAACTTTCCAACAACCCAACCTCCCTTACCAATTACTGCTGATTTTTCAGGCCTATCCGGAGCAATAATGGTGAGATCATTTGTTTCTCCGTCGTATATAACGCGTTCAATTGTAAATCCCAGTTCAGTGGTCAGATCTAAGTTTGAAATTTCTGCACTCCCATTCCCAATGATTGGTTTAATTGCATTTTCCAACACCCCCACCATGTAATCTACTTCTAACTTCATTTTTGTGTTCCCATTGATTTTTTATTTTTTTATAGATAAAGGCTGAAATTAGTAGTTTAACGTGTGTATCTTCCCATCAAACTGCCTTCATCAATGATATGACCCTCCATTGCCTTCTTCAGTTGTGAGCGTGTTATCATTGATGGAAGCTCAATTTCAGAGTCCAATGCATAAATTCTGTAGTAGTACCTGTGAGTTCCGTCTGGTGGGCATGGCCCCCTGTAACCCACAGTTCCAAAGTCGTTTAGACCCTGTTTAGCACCGTTTTTAGTTTCTTCTCTTTCCATGATCCATTCATCAACAGCATGGAGTTCTCCAGGGATGTTAAAAATTACCCAGTGGGTCCAAATTCCTTGGGCTGCGTCTGGATCCTCACATATTATGGCATACTTAACAGCATCTGCAACAGGGCTCCATTCAAGTGGAGGTGAAACATTAACCCCTTTACATGCGTATCTGTCAGGTATTTCTTCTCCTTCTTTAAATTTCTGGCTTGTAATCTTTATTGACATGTATAGACCTCCAAGTTAGGTTTGATTTGATGTTGCATATGTTTAAGAAAAAATTATTTTTTTATATATCTTTCATGATTATACTATTTTGTTGTGAATAATCTGATTTAACAAATTTTTCGCTGAAATTTTAACTTTTTTTAAATTTCAGTTTGTGATGGATAACTCATGGAGCTCAACCAAACTATGAATTGATCTATAGTTGATCAAAAAGTCATTGATGACAGATATGTGGTATTGGATTTTGATTATGACAGAATCCGATTAAGGGTGATCAATACAGATAACTACGACAAATTTAAATACTATGGAGTCTCAATAATCTATTGAGGTGGTATAAATGACTGAATTACCAGTTGCTCCAGTAGGAAGAATCATAAAAAATGCTGGTGCCCAGAGAATAAGTGATGATGCAAGGGACGAGTTAGCCAAAGTGCTTGAAGAAGCAGGTGAAGAAATAGCTTTAGAAGCTGTTAAACTTGCTAAACACGCAGGAAGGAAAACTGTTAAAGCATCCGATATAGATTTAGCTGTTAAAGCAAAAAGCTAATTCTATTATTTTTTTTTAAATCTTTAAATTATTTTTTTTAATTCTCAAATTCAAAAAAACCTAAACTTAGGTACAAATTTATATCCCCAACGAAACCATTTATTTTGTAAACTATTTCTAACAACAAATTTTATACCAAAAGTCTTTCTAATATCATTAATAAATCCCCATTTGAAACATAAATTTTTATTTAATAAACTCATTTTTTGGTGATTAAATTTGACGAGAATATCCATATTAGACCATGATCGATGCCAACCTAAAAAATGCAACTATGTCTGCATTGAATACTGTCCAGGAGTCAGGATGGAAGAGGATACCATAACCATCGATGCAAAAACAAAAAAACCAATATTATCAGAGGAACTCTGTTCTGGCTGCGGAATATGTACCAATAGATGTCCATTTAAAGCAATTAATATCATAAATCTTCCAGAAGCCCTTGATGATCCTATTCATCGGTATGGAAAAAATAAGTTCGAATTATTTGGACTGCCCAACATAAGGGAAGGTTCTGTTGTAGGAATACTCGGACCAAACGGAATAGGAAAATCAACTATAATCAGAATGCTTTCTGGTGAACTCAAACCAAACCTTGGAGACTACGAATCTGAAACTTCGTGGGAAGATGTTGTGAATTTTTTCAAGGGTTCTCAACTTCAATCCTACTTCCAAAAACTGTCCGAAGGCAAACTCAAAGTGGTTCACAAGCCCCAAATGGTGGACATGCTCCCCAAATTTGTGAAGGGAAATGTAAAGGATCTTATGGAGGGAGTTGATGAAAGGGGAGCTATGGAAGACGTGCTCGATGCACTGGAACTAAGACCCATACTAAGCAGGAGCATATCAAATCTAAGTGGAGGAGAACTTCAGAGAGTTGCTATTGCTGCTGCAGCATTGAGAGAAGCTGATTTCTATTACTTTGATGAACCAACATCTTGGTTGGACGTTAAACAAAGATTAAATGCTGTTCAAGTTGTAAGAACACTTTCAGATGCTGGAAAATCTGTTATGGTTATTGAACACGATCTTGCAGCATTAGATGCAATATCCGATTATGTTCACATACTCTACGGTGAGCCTGGTGCCTACGGTGTTGTCTCTCAAATGAGGGGTGTGAGGGTTGGTATTAATGCCTATATTAATGGATTTTTAAGGGAAGAAAATGTAAGATTCCGCAGACATCCCATTGTTTTCGATGTTAAACCTCCTGCTCTGGAAGTTGAAGCTGAAGCACTGGCAAACTATTCTCCACTTAAAAAATCATATGATGAGTTCAGTTTAGAGGTTGATGAGGGTGAAGTACAGCACGATGAAATTATAACTGCATTTGGACCCAATGGTATAGGAAAAACCACCTACGCCAAGATGCTTGCAGGAGTTACCAAACCTGATGATGGACAGATAGACAAAAAAGTTTCAATTGCTTACAAACCACAGTACCTTGTTTCAGACTTTGATGGAACTGTACAGGAACTTTTAATCACAACTGCCACTAACTACGGCAGTAACATTTTTAAAACTGAAATAATGAAACCATTCAGCCTCGAAGCCCTTATGGAAAAGGAAGTGAGTGAACTGAGTGGAGGAGAACTACAAAGGTTATCTGTTGCTGTTGCACTTTCTAGAGATGCTGAAATATATCTGTTTGATGAACCAACAGCATTTTTAGATGTAGAACAAAGATTAAAGGCAGGTAAAGCTATTAAAAGAGTTGTGGAAAGTCGAAATGCAGCAGGAATCATTATTGACCATGACATAGTATTTATTGATTATGTATCTGACAGGGCAATGGTTTTCAACGGTGCACCAGGTGAACATGGCCATGCATCAAGTCCAATGAACCTCAGATCAGCAATGAACAGCTTCTTATCCTCGGTGGGCATAACGTTTAGAAGAGATAAAGAAACTAAAAGACCAAGAGTCAATAAATTTGGAAGTTATCTTGACAGGGAACAGAAGGAGAAGGGAGAATACTACTACTTAGAAAGCTGAAAAAATTAGCCAGAATCCCCTTCTTTTTTTTGACATTGCTATTTCTTTTTTTATTATTTTTTGTACATAAAACTAAATATTATTCGGGCCATAAGTCTTTATTATTAGATTTAATAATTAGTTAAATGGTGAAGTTCTTGGCAAGCAACGAAAACAATCTAAAAAGGTTAAGAGAAATTCTTAAAGTTCTCTCAAAATATGAATTTGGTTACTTGATCGAAAAAATTAAGCTCAAACACAACATTCCATTTATAGGAAAATCGTATCAGTACGATTCCCTTGAGGAACTTGACGAATCCACCCCTGAAAGATTGCGATTGGTTCTCCAGGAGCTTGGGCCAACCTTTATAAAACTGGGTCAAACACTCAGTACCAGACCAGATCTTGTTGGAAGAAGAATAGCCACAGAATTTACTAAATTACAGGATGATAATCCACCAGTTAGTTTTGATTCAATTAAACAAGTGATTGAACACGAGCTTAAATCTCCAATCAACGAAATATTCGAAACTTTTGATGTAGAACCCCTTGGATCTGCTTCCATTGGACAGGTACACAGGGCCATGCTGAAAACAGGAGAAGAAGTAGCTGTAAAGGTTCGGAAACCCGGTGTTGAAAATGTTATTAAAAATGATCTGGCCATAATGGAATTTTTAGCCAAAAGGGTGGATAGCTACGTTCCCCAGCTTAAAATTTACAATGTTCCAGGAATTGTTGATGAATTTAAACGTTCCATATTCAAAGAAATTGACTACGAAAATGAAGCTCTTAACCTTAAACGATTTAGAAACAACTTCAAAGACGATGCCACAGTTCATGTACCTGCTGTGTACAGTAAATATTCTTCATTAAAAGTTATAACAATGGAACTGGTTGTAGGAACCAAAATTTCTGAAGTGACTGAAGCTGATGGATTCGATCTTAAATTAATTGCTGAACGTGGTGCCATATCCTACTTCAAACAGGTTGTTGAGAATGGATTTTTCCATGCTGATCCACATCCCTCTAACATCTACATTCTAAAGAGAAATGTTGTCTGCTACATTGATTTTGGAATGATGGGAATCATAGATGAGCAATTTAAAACTGAACTTGCAGAACTCATGATATACCTCATAAATAATGATGTGAGTGGCATGATAAGTCAACTCACCTACATGGGTATGATAGATGAAAATGTAGACACGAGATCCCTCAGGTACGACCTTACAGATATGATGTTCAAATATTATGGTACAGAATTAAACGAAGTCCATGGTGGAATGAATGAATTGATAAACATCATGAGGAAGTACCATATTTTCATGCCAAGGGAACTGGTACTGCTTGCCAGAGGTATTGGAATGGTGGAAGAAACTGGACAAAAATTGGATCCAACCTTTAACGCTGTGCAAGTAGGAAAGCCCGTCATAAAAAAGGTTGTGAAGAAAAAATTTTCTCCCCTGACCTTTGCAGACTACCTTAAAAAGAACGTCATCGAAATGGAACACATACTAAAAAATATTCCATTGTCACTCACCAAAACTCTTTACAAACTTGAAGAGGGAGAAATCAGTATTAAAATTGAGCATGAAGGACTTGAAAAAATAACCAACAAAATATCTGTTGCTTTAATTCTTTCCGCGTTATTAATTGGTTCTTCAATGATAATGACCACAGACAATGGAGTGTACTTGATCAAATTCCCATTCCTTGGATTTTTAGGATTTGGTGTAAGTGCTGTGCTGGCTGTTATCCTTGTGATTTCAATTATTAAAGACAGGGGTCTTTCCAAATAAAAAAAAAAGTAGGTTTCTTTTTAACTACCACATAATTTGGATCTCTTTATGGATTCCATACCCTCTAAGAAAGTTTTAGCAAAATAATGCACATCTTCTGGGGGTATTGAAAAACTTACACGAAGATATCTCTCTCCAAACCTTGAACTGGTGTAAGAACCTTCCCTTGTGAATATTTTTCTTTCCAGAAGGTATTCTGAAATTTCGAGGGGAGTAACTCCAGTATTTTTAAGATCTATCGCCAGCATATTTCCCTGTGATGGGTAAACTGGTATGAATGCACCACTTACCTGATCAACCGCGTCTTTAATGATTTTTTGGTTAGAGCGAGTTATATCTGTTATACGGCCCAACCATTGTTTCTTAGATTTTACTGCAGCTAAAGCTCCCCTTTGAGCCACTAGGTTAGTTCCAAGATCGTTTATAACAATGGTTTTTATGGATTTGATCAGTTCTGGAATTCCAATTAATGCTCCAATACGCATACCAGCCATACCATATATTTTCGAGAAACTGTAAACAGTTAATGTGTGTTCTGGTGCGTATTTAGCCATCAAATGATGTTCTTCGGCAAAATCCCTGTATGTTATATCGTGAAGAAGATATATATCGTTGTCCTCTGCTAAATCTGCAAAGTCCTTCAGTTCTTCCTTGTTATACGATGAACCCAATGGATTTAAAGGGTCAACCAGGGATATTAGTTTTGTGTTGGCGTCCATATTTTCCCTTACAAGCTTTGGTGTGAGTTTATATCCACACTCCTTGTTGTAAATGGGAACAGATTTAACATGATCTCCAAATCTACTCGCGAAGTTGTCTATGATCAGGTACCCTGGATCACATGTGATGGTGTTGTTTTCTGGTGCTAATATGTCGTTGCAACAGAGATAAAGGGATTCTGTACCTCCCGCAGTAACAAGAATATCAAATTCTGATTGAAGTCCTAGATCTTCTAGTATCAATTCCTTCAATTCTGGAAATCCTTCAGGCGGAGGATACTTGTTATAATCACGTTTTTTTATACTCTGCATCATTGAATCCATAATTTCGTTCTCATCATGGAGGTGGTTGGTATTTTGACCCATCCAAACCATATCTTCATCGTTGAAAACGTAATCAAAGAAATCATTAGCTGTTTTATAGCCCTTTGGAATCGATTTTGCAGGTCTTGCATATTTTTTTGGTGAAATCATACATCTCACTTGCTTATATAATTACATGTCAAAAAAGTTGATATCTATATGATGTCCATTTAATTTTTTTTTTGAACCTCAAAAAATAATATCAATCTAAACTGTTCAGTTTACATAATGGTTTTTAAAATATCTATTAAAATAATAATCTATTTTTACCTAATTTAAAATTATCGTATTTAATAAAATCAGCCCCAATAGGAATGGTAAATCAAAATCAACTTCATAATTCACCAAAAAAATGTAATAACAATTATCCAACACCAAAATTTAATTCTTAGGGTAAAATCTTAGAATAAGAAAATTCAGTAAATACATTAACAATGTAAATTGTTGGTTCGGTATCTCCGAGTTTCAAGACCCGAGTCCCTAAATTTTATGAAACAAGATCAAGTAGCATTCTTTCCTGTTTGGCTGCTGCCCACATTACTATGTGTTTGTTTTGATGTGGATTTGTTAGTAGTTTTAGATGTCGTGCTTCCATTGTTGTTCTGATTAGATTCTCCAGAATTATTGGAAACTATTGTTGAATGTTTAACTACGGGATTGGTGTAGTTCGTTGTATTGTTGGTTGTATTGGATGTGTTCACTGCTACCGTAGCTACATTTGGTGTCTGTAACAATGGAAACATCATGTACCCCCCAGCAATTCCCAAGACTGCAAACACAGCAACCACTCCCACAAAAAATTTCGTGTTGAGTTGAGATGGTTCTGTTTTTGATTTTGTTTCGCTTGGCATTTTTGTTAACATTTCTTTTCACCGACAAAAAAATCTAGTGATAATAAATGAATATCAAAATTGATTAACATCCTGAAACACTCTATTACAATTTAGAACAGCATTCCAAATATATTTTATGATCAACAAGTCACTGAAAAACGAATTAAATAACGTAACAATCTAAATAAATAAAAAGAAATTAATGAACAAAATCATTCTATGCCACAATCTACAATCCGGAATCTAGTTCTTAAACCTTCAGGCCGGCTTCTATGTCTTTTTAAAGTGGCAGATCTTTCTCCTAGACCATTCGATCGTGCTAGTTCAACCACGACCTTACTCCAATACTTGAGTATAGTTCCTCCAACAGGTTCAATAATTCCATCACCATCAAAAACTGAATAAACATGGTTGGTAATAAGAACTGCAACATCATACTTCCGGGCTATTCTTGACAAAAGTGCCATCTGTTGACCCAATTCACGGTTGATCTGAGTAGAATCTCCCTCCTTTAATCTGTACAGTGCAACTGCAGAATCTAAGATGATGAGTTCAACACATTCTTTTTTGGATTCCAATAAATTTTCAATTTTTTTTATAACGTCTATCTGTTCCTTGAAAGTTGTTGGTTCGAAAATTATGATATTTTCTGCAAAACTCGTGAACTCATTATTTGATATCTGCTTAACCCTCTCAATGGAAAGTCCTCCTTCAGTATCTATGAATATTGCTTTATCACCATTTTGAGCGCATCGAACAAGGAGCTGAAGTGCTATGTTGGTTTTTCCAGATCCTGGAGGTCCATAAAATTGGGTCAAACATCCCTTTTCAATCCCACCACCCATCAAATTATCTAAAGGAGAATCTGTGGGTATTTTTTTAGTTTCATCTAATTCAGATAAAATTTTCATATTTTTCTCCAAGGTCATTTTCAATAAATTTTTTAGGAAAATCCTAATTCCTACTTTGAATTATTTAGTTTAAAAAACTTTAGAAAATGGTCATTTTAATGAATTCCATGATCTACTATGCAATGCTTCAACTAATTCAAATGGAATCTTTAGTATTTGTAATAAATAATCAGAGTAAATTCATTAATGTTTCGTATCCTGCTCCCATTCTTAGGATGATAGGCTTATCACCAGTCATATCCACCACAGTGGAATGGTAGCCATATTTACAAACACCTGCATCGAGTACCAGATCAACAGAATCACCAAGCTGTTCAACCACTTCCTTGGGAGTTTCTGGAACATTCAAACCAGATATATTTGCGCTGGTACTGGTAATAGGGAATTCAGATGCCAAATCACGAGATAATTTGTTGTCAGGAATTCTTATGCCGATCTTATTGGTTCCACCTGTTAACAAAGGAGATATTTGTTCTTTTTTCCTCATGATCACGGTAAAAGGTCCTGGAAAAAGTTGTTCAACAAGTATTTCAGTTTTGTTATCCATGAATGCCACATCATTAATTGCTTCAATTTCAGCTAAACATAAAGATACTGCTTTAGTTTTTAAACGTTTTTTAGTATCGAAAACCTTGGAAACTGCGGATTCATTATATGCATTTGCAGCTATTCCATAAACTGTATCCGTTGGATACACTACTATTTTACCCTGTTTTAAGTATTCCTTAGCCTGTGTTATTGTATCGGGATCTGGATTTTTGTTGTTAATTTTCAAAATTTTCATGACACGTACTTCCCAGAACAAGTCAGTTCCTTCAAAGTATATATCCCTTGAATTCAATAAGTAGTTTTATGCTGAACAGACTCAGACCACAGGTTAAAGTTATTCTAGATCCAGTTGCCAAGAAAATTCGAATCAATCCAAATATTCTAACAATTATGGGACTACTGGTAAGTTTAATAAGTGCATACATGTTTGCAACAGGAAACTTGTTGATGGGCGGATTGTTAATAGCGCTTAGTGGATTTGTTGACATGCTGGATGGAGCTGTAGCAAGAAATAACTATCAAACCACAAAATTTGGTGGTTTACTTGACTCAACTGCCGATAGGTTTGCTGATGCCTTCATACTAATAGGTATCATATACGGTGGATATGTTAACTGGATTTACGGAATCCTAGCTTTACATGCATCCTTAACTGTGAGCTATGTGAGGGCAAGAGCAGAATCAGAAGGCATAAAATGCAACGTGGGAATTGCTGAACGGGCAGAACGTCTAGTTATTATAATGATAGGTGCGTTTCTTAGCTACTTCACAAACATACAAATCTTCAACATGAACTTGCTTGGTATCGCTGTAGTTGTTATAATGATCCTTGGTTATGTAACTGTGATTCAAAGGGTTTATCATTCATGGAAAAACCTGAAGGAAGATTAAAAAATTGTAGAGATCATAATTGATAAGAATCTAACACCAACCAATTTATTAAATATAATTTTTTTCTCAAAACTATAGTACATAAAATATACTTCAAACATAGATCAAATCATTTAAAATAGGTATGGGATGTATCATGGATGCTGTTGAAAGAATTGAAAAGGATATCGTACTGTTTGCAAAAAATATAAAAGAAATAGAGTCCATAGAAATTCATGAAAAGGATGTTCAGGTCATTGAAATGGCCAAAAATTACAGGAAAGACACGGATTATTATCTTGAAAAGAAGGATTATTTAACATCATTTGGTTGTATAACATATGCCCATGGACTTTTAGATGCTGTACGTCTCATGCACGAATTAATATAAATTCTTATTGAATCGTTTATGATTTAAAAATAAATGGCAAAATGGGATAAAAATGAAAAACCTGTTTAAAAGGGAATCAAAGGTAGAGGAATACTCTAAAGACCATGTTGAAACGGTTTACCGGTGTGTAAACCAGTTAAATGTACTCATGAAACATTTTTATGAGAACGATTTTGAATCCATAGAAAAAACAGCACAGGAAATTGCTGATTTAGAACACGAAGCAGATATTATTCGTAGAAAAATGGAAATAGAATTTTTTAATGGAGCTTTTCTACCATTTGACAGGGAAGATCGGATAATCCTAGCAGAAGAAGTTGATAGTGTAGCAGATATGACTGAAGAAACTGGTTTTGGAATTTGTTTAAGCAAAATCAACTTTCCAACTATCTACAAAACAGACTTCATGGAACTCACAGAATCAGTTCAGAACACTGTATCTGCTCTGAAAAAATGCATCGAACTTTTAAGTGAGGATCTTGGACAAGCCCTTGACACTGCCCACGAAGTTGAAAGTCTAGAAGATGTGGTTGACAAAATCGAACGAAAAATACTAAGAAGGCTTTACGAGGATTATAAAAAGGGTGAAATAGATATTTTAACCCATATAGAACTTAAAAGTACTGTATTAAGAATTGGAAACATAGCTGATCGTGCAGAAAATGCTTCGGACAGAGTTCCCATAATTGTAGCCAAAAGAAAGGGATAAAAATTACCCCATTATGAAAAATAAACTTCTAAACAATGCTGCTTATGATTTAAAATTTCTGTTAAATAGGGGTTACAGAAAGAAAGGTGCTTTAAATTTTGTTTCTAATAAATACCTGTTAAATAAAGATGAAAGGAATTATTTATTTCGGAGAACTTTTTCTGATAGTAAATCCATCTCAAGAAAGGGAAAAATTATTTCTTTAGATGAAATTGTTGGAAGAAATATTTTTGTTGATGGCTACAACGTTTTAATTACTTCTGAAATTATCATCAACCAAGAATACGATTCACTTGTCATGTGTGATGATGGAGTTTTAAGGGATTTAAAGGCTGTTTTTGGTAAATATAACATGGACATAAACACAGAAAAAGTTATGTTAGCTGTTACAAATCTTATGAACCAGCATCACCCACTTTTTATTAATTTTCTCTTCGACAGTCCAGTTAGCAAAAGTGGAGAACTTGCAAAGTTAACCAACTCTATTTTAGAAGATCACAGAGTAAACGGAACTGCTGAAACAGTTCGTAATGTGGATTATGAACTTGTAAAAAGATCGAATGCATCGTGCGGAGTAGTTGCAACTAGCGATGGTGTAATAATGGATCGTGTTGAAAATATCTTAGATATTCCTTACTGGTTTTGTATGGAGAATAACTGTTCAAAGAATTTAGAATAAAAATTAGGATTTGTTTTGGTATAAAATAAAAAAAAGTGGAAGATGGATTAATCCATGTCTTCCATTCTGTCTTCTAGCATCTTTAGAACACCTGGAAGACTGGTGTATTCCATTTCGTCAGCAGGTAATCTGTGTGGTTCGAATGGTCCATGTCTTCTCATGTACTCTGCCACCTCTGATGCAAGATCCCTTGATCTGTCAAATGCTGGATCATCAAACATGTCTAATGGTCCCACAAGTTCAGAATTGTTTATTTGGAATCCAAGTGCTATTACACGTGGTGGTCCATCAAATCTGACAGGATTAGCATTTCTCTGGGCTACGGGCATTAAAGGACCGTTATGTGAACCTCTCATCCATCCACTTACTAGGTGTGGGAATGCGAATGGTTCCACAACTTCTCCAGCTGCCGGGAATCCTGATTGTGCTCTTACAACTGCCACAGGGTCATCTTTACCTATATACTGGCCTGCCATAAGGTTTAATCTTTCTGTACTTACTGAAGCTGCGATTTCATTGTCACTTCTTCTTGAGATGTGTTTAATTACATATCTTCCTGTTGATCCGAGTAGTGCTAATGCATCGTACATTTCATCTGGACAGGACATGGTAACTTTTTTGTGTTCGATTACATCGAATATTTCAAAGTCATAACCTCCGTGTAGGGAAGGGTCTATTACAAGTCCTGCTGTGTTGAATGGGTCAGCAAACATCTTAAAGAGAGGCATGTTAAATGCACCTGGTTCTGTTTTATCACAACAGAAAATAATCACAGGGTCAGATGGTCTTTCTTTAAATTCCATTTCAGCACATCCAGGACCCATGCCCTTAATGTTACCTGAGAAAGTGTCTGAAAGAAGGTCTTGGCCTGCACCATAGAGTTTAAGGCTTTTTGCTACTTGAGTAGCTTCTAAAAATGCGTTCCATGCTAGTTCATGAACTTCTTCATTTTCTTCACCGTTTCTGTGGGTCATGATCAAGTCTATATCATCACCACAACTGGTTATATGATAGTCCACAAGAAGTTCTGATTCTTTTGCTTTAGCTAGTACCTCGTCACATTTATTTTTTAAAGCGACATGAGTTTTTGCATGTCCTGCTATACTACCAACATCTGCTTTAATTACACTAATAGTAGTTTTCATATGTTATACCTCCAAAAATTATCATAAAATTGTTAAAACAGCATTATATAGGCAAATTCAAGGTGTTGAAGGCTGGTATTTAATCCATCCAATATTTAAAACTGACCTAAAAACAGCCTAAGCTGTCAATATTAACCTATCCTATTAATTAGTTTATGAAATGAAATCCTTATAAAAGTTACTATAAGTTCATCCTTGGAACTCACATTCTGCAAACAAAAAAATGGATTCAATTCTTATTTAAAGCTATAACACAATTAAATAAGTTTTGATCGAATTTCATTGGCCATTTCAATTGTTTTAGATGATCCACCAAGATCCGGCGTTGTAACCTTGGAACTGCTCAACACATCTAAAAGTGCATTCTCAAGTTCTTGAGCTTGTTCAGCCTCACCAAGATAATCCAACATCATAACAGCTGATAAGATCATTGCTGAAGGATTTGAAATTCCTTTGCCTGCAATATCCGGTGCAGAACCATGAACAGGTTCAAAAAGTGCATTATCATCCCCAATATTTGCGGAAGGTGCTACACCCAATCCACCTACTAATCCTGCACCCTCATCAGAGAGTATATCTCCAAAAAGGTTTGTTGTAACCATCACATCAAAGATTTGGGGTTTAGAAACCATGAACATGGCCGCAGCATCAACGTACTTTTCATCGGTTTCTATTTCTGGATATTCTTCTGAAACTTTGAGAAACTCCCCACGAAAAATTCCATCTGTTTTCTTGAGCACGTTAGCCTTATGAACAGCTGTAACCTTTTTTCTCCCCAATTTTATGGACTGATCAAATGCAAATCTACATATTCTTTCAGAAGCAACCTTGGTAATTACCCTAGTTGCAATTGCACCTTCTGGGGTGTACTCTTCAATTCCAGAGTAAAGACCTTCACTATTTTCCCTGACAATTAAAATATCAAGGTCTTTGTATAACGAATCAATACCATCATATGATTTTACTGGCCTTAGGTTTGCATAGAGGCCCAATTCTTTTCTAAGGGTTATTATGGCACTTTTCATTCCAGGAACTGTTGTAACAGCTCCAAAAAGTGTGGCGTCAGATTTTTTTGCAAGCGAAATTGTCTCTTCAGGGATGGTTGTTCCAGTTTTTTTGTAACATTCCTCTCCAGCATCGGCTGTTGTGTAATCAAAATTCAAATCTAAAGCATCAATAATATGAAGTACAGCATCGGTAACCTCAGGCCCAACACCGTCTCCTGGAATAACAGTTAAAGTGTACAAATCATCATCCCCTATTTTTTTTATTAAATAATAAAATTAAAGGCATAATTATATCATACTGTATATATTAATTTAATCATAAAAATGATATTGATTTAGTGGGAAAAGTTAATGGTTGTGTTTGGTTCCGTTGAAACTAATGTGTAAACCGTATTAATTCCATCGATACGGCTTAATTAATTGAACTACTAATTCTGTTACATCAAAAAGTTTATTCTTAATGAGATACATAAAGTAACAAAATGTGTTTTTTAATGAACGAATTTTTTTGATTGCTAAATTTTTTTAATTGAATCATGGGGATATGAAAATGGAACGTGAAGCAAATATTGAAAGACTCATACAGACCCTTAAAGATGATGATGAATTGGTGCAAACTCAGGCCATGGGACTTTTAGAGGAAATTGGAGAACCCGCTGTGGATAAACTAATGATTGCTGCCGATGATGATGATAAAGATATTCGGAAAGGATCTATACGCGTTCTAGGAATAATAGCTGATCCAAGTGCAATTGATGTACTAATAGAATCCTTGAATGATCCCAACAAATGGGTTAGGAGGGAAGCTTCCACTGCACTCGGAAATATGGGTGATCCTGCAGTTGATCCTCTGATTAAAACTCTTAAAGATGAAAATTGGCGTGTTCGTGGAGGAGCAGCATGGGCTCTGGGTAAAATAGCTAATAAAAAAGCTGTTGAACCTCTAATTGTAGCTATGGATGATGAAAGTGGCTTTGTTCGAGGAGGAGCAGCATGGGCACTTGGAAACATGGGGGATGAAAGGGGAATTGAACCCCTTAAAAAAGCTTTAAATGATAAAAGCAGTTATGTTAGAAGGGTTTCTCAGAAATTTTTAGACAAACTGGAATAAATTAACAAATTTCAGGTAGAAGTATATTGAAATTCGATAGTTAGTGGAATGGACAGCTATTCCATTCATCTAATTTTATAATAGAATCAAATTAAAATTTAGTATCTATCAAGATAACCAGAAGTTATCTGAATCATATTTTTATATCAAAGGAGAGGGGTGATACATTTGAAAGTTAGTGTAATTGGAGCATCTGGAAGAGTTGGTAAAGCAGCAGCATTCTGCCTTGCGGAAGAAAACTCTGTGAACAATTTAGTGCTTATCTCAAGAAAGGAAAGCTTTGATAAAGTTGAAGGAGAGGCTCTTGATATGTACGATGCATTGGCTGCTAAAGATGTTAATGTGAAGATCACGGCCTCATATGATTTTGAAGATGTAAAAAATTCTGACATTGTGGTTCTAAGTGCAGGACAACCAAGAAGCTCTGGAATGTCTAGAATGGACGTTGCCGTACCAAATGCTAAGATAGTGGCAGAATATGCCCGTGCAATTGCCAAGTTTGCACCAGAATCAGTTATACTCGTTGTAACCAACCCTGTAGATATAATGACTCATGTAGCTTTAAAAGCTTCTGGATTTGATAAACATAAGGTATTTGGTCTGGGAAACCATTTAGATTCTTTAAGACTGAAAAATCTCATATCTCAACACTTCAATATCCATGTAAGTGAGATACACACCAGGGTAATGGGTGAACATGGAGATAACATGGTTCCAATAATGAGTTCCACATCCATAGGAGGCATACTTCTTAAATATTTCAAGGGCTATGATGATTTTGACATGGACAGAACAGTAGAAAAGGTTAAAAATGCAGGTAACTACGTGATCAAGAAGAAGGGAGCTACAGAGTACGGACCAGCATTTGCAATTTCTAATATAGCCATGATTGTTTTGAATGACGAAAAGAAAATATTGACTGTGAGTGCGCTTTTAGATGGGGAAATTGAAGGTGTAAAAGATGTATGCCTTGGAGTTCCAGTCAAGTTGGGTATTGATGGGATTGAAAGAATAATTCCAATAATCATGACAGAAAGAGAAAGGAAAGCCTTTTTAAAAGCAGCAGAGGAAGTTAAAACTAAAACTGAAGAAGTTATGAATGCGATAGATCTTTGAATGATAAAAGTTTGAAATTAGTAACCAGCTAAAATTGGTACATATAATATATGAATAGATCTCTTAAATTCCTTAACATGATCATGTTTTAAAAAAGTAAAAAAAATGATTCAGATAGAATTGAATCATTTAGAACTTATTTAACCTGTTGAAGTAGTATTGTTCCCACTTGGTGTGTTATTTTTTGGTGTGTTGTTCTTTACTGGTGTGACTGTATTTTTTTGTGTTGTCGCTCCCGTTGTTGCATTTGTGGAGTTGTTACTTATATTTAATGTAACGTTACCTGCTCCTTGATACAATCCTATAACGTACCCAACTACACCGGCAACTGCTACTAAAACAACAATTAATATAACGAGTTTTTCGTCCATTGTTACCTCCTGATAAATATCTTGATCTTTATCTAATTTTAATAAATATAATAATAGATTGAGTGTAATTATTATTAAGATTTGCACATGCTATATAAATTTAATTGATCATGAAATAAATTATTTATAAATAATAATGTTAAATTGAAAAGTTTATATAAGTGTTCAGTTATATAAGATATATAAGTACTAAATTGAACATTGTATAAATTTAATAGAATATAGAAATATTAGTTCAACATTTCTTGTAGGGCGATTTTTACGGAAAATATTTTCCGGTAATTATATATGATATATTCATCTAATAAGATCACCTTAAAAAGTTTACAAAGGAATATAACGACTTTAAAGGACGATCTTAGAGAGTTGGATTATAAATGATAAGTATAGGAATATTAGACTTACAAGGAGATGTTTCTGAGCATTTTGAGGCTACTAAAAAAGCTTTGAGCAGTATGGATATTGAAGCCAATATTCTGAAGGTTAAAACTGTTGAAGATCTTTCCATGTGCAACGGACTTATCATTTCCGGGGGAGAAAGCACAGTAATAGGTAAACTTATGGAAAAAACTGGCCTTAAAACAGCAATAATAGAAAAAAATATCCCTGTATTAGGGACTTGTGCTGGGTTAGTACTGCTTGCAACAGAAACAGATTATGAACAGCCATTACTCGGCCTTATTGACATGAAAGTCAAAAGAAACGGTTTTGGCAGACAAAAAGCATCTTTCGAAAATGAAATAGAAATTTTCGGCTATAAATATGAAGGAGTGTTCATAAGAGCACCCTACATAGAAAAGTTAAACAATGGAAAAGTATTGGCCAGGGTTAACAATAAAATAGTTGCGGTTGCATCTGGAAAACATGTTGCCACGGCCTTCCATCCAGAACTCACTGAAGATACAAAGATTCATGAGTACTTCATAAAGGAGGTATTAAAGTGTGTGGAATAGCAGGAGTAGTATACAAAGATAAAAAGCTTCATCACGTGGGTGATGACCTCACAAAGATGTTAGATGCATTACAACACAGAGGACCAGATTCCGCTGGTTTAGCCATATACGGCGGGCTTGGATTAAAAGAAAATGAATATCTCCTAAACATAGAAGTTAAGGAGAAACACGGCCTTCTAGAAGCAGTTAAAGAAACTGTGAATACTGCTACACCAATAAAAAAAGAGGAAATCATTCCATCAGTTGAAAATTACATGATATACCGCTGCAAAATTGGTTTAAGTTCTTTTTCAGAGTTAAAACCATTGATCATGGATATCGACAAAATTGACAATGTGACAGTACTCAACGGGGCACATTCATTTGAAATGATAAAAGATGTTGGTTTAGTAAAGGACATTGCTGCTAGGTACGATACAACATCAAAAATGGGAACTCATGGAATTGGACACACAAGATTTTCAACTGAAAGTCTGGTTGACAGGTATCATGCACACCCATTCCAGAGTTACATTATTCCCGACATAACAGTCGTACACAACGGCCAAATAACCAACTACTGGAAAATAAGGGATCCTCTAGAACGTAAAGGCCACATATTCGAAACAAATAACGACACAGAATGTATTGTGCACTACATAGCAGACAAACTATCTGAAGGATACAAACTCGAAGAGGCTCTTGAACAATCTGTTAAAGATATGGATGGTCCATTTTCATACATAGTTGGAACACCCAATGGGGTTGGAATTGCAAAGGATCAGCTGGGACTCAGACCTGGAGTGATGGCTGAAAACAACGAAGTCTTTGCCATAGCATCTGAAGAAGTGTCCCTAAGAGAAGTTATGGACACCCACGACATAGATCAGATAGCCCCTGGAGAAACAAGATCTTACACAATATAACGACCAAAAGGCATATAAAAAGATTTAGGTGATTAATATGAGTGAATTTATTATCAATGCCGAAAACCAACCCCCAAGGGAAGTTAATCGTGACATTAGAAAAGCTGCAGTTGATTACGACAGTATTGTTGTGAAAAATCCGAATGCAATGCACTACATTGCAGCGGGATTGATCGAACCTGTTGAAATTGTTATTGACGGATCAGCAGGTTACTTTGCAGGAACAATGATTGACGGCGCCAAAATACACATAACCGAAAATGCAGGGTGGTTCCCTGGCGACAACATGACATCTGGTGAAGTCATAATAGATGGATCAGCAGGGGATGGAGTAGGACAAGGAATATACGGAGGAACCGTAACTGTTAAAAGAGACGTAGGCTCAAGAACTGGCGAAATAATGAAAGGCGGCACCATAATAGTTGGTGGAAATTCTGGATTTATGACCGGACTGTTCATGATGGGCGGACGCATCATAATCCTAGGAGATGTCTCTCAAGACGCTGGTGAATCCATTATCAGGGGAGCAATATACGTTCGTGGAAGTGTTGAGAGCCTTGGTAAAAATGCTAAAATAGATGAACTGAACAATGATGATCTCACGGAACTCAAAGAACTACTACCAGAGTACGGGTTCGATCTATCTGAAAAAGATTATGAATCCTTTAAAAAAATTGTTCCAAGATCTAACAGACCATTCTACGGCAAAGAATCTGAGGAGGGATGAACTATGGAAAACAGTAGCAAAGAAAAAGTTGCAGTTGTTGGAACTCCCTGCCACATGGTGGCTGCAAGCAAACTCGAAAAGTTTTCAGATGTACTTGGAAATTCACCAATCGATATTAAAATCGGACTTTTCTGCATGGAAAACTTTTCATACAGTTCAATCAAGAAGCTCTTGGATAAAAACAACATAGATATGAACGATATCCAAGAATGCAGGGTAGAAAAAAATTACATGTGGTTCTACCTAAACGAAGACAAAATTTTCAAAGTACCCCTTAACAAAGCTAAATCATGCATACGAAAAAACTGCAACATCTGTATGGATTTCACATCTGAACTATCAGACATTTCAGTAGGTTCTGTGGGATCTGAAGAGGGATGGTCCACAGTGATTGTTAGAAGCGATAAAGGATTAGAATTCCTAAAAAACGCAGAAAAAGACAGTTACATCGAAACCAAACCAATAGATGAAAAAGGTATAAAGCTGATTGAAAACCTTTCTAACAAGAAGATGAAAGAAAATATAGAGGAAATTCAAAGGCGTGAGCTTGTTGGAAGGCCAGTTATATACAGAAGGCAGATGCCGATCAGGGAATACTACGAAGAAATAGAAAACTGTCAATTCAACGATCTAAAGGGAGATGTGATAGACATAGGAGCATGCGTACTTTGTGGAGCATGTGATTATGTTTGTCCAGAAGGAATCATAAAGATCGATGACAGAAAACCTCAGTTAACTGGAAAGTGCCCTGAAGGATGTAACCTGTGTTACATGGCATGTCCAAGGACCTACGTTCCAGACGATATTATGACCACAGATGCCGATAAAAAACCACTCGGCGACTATTTAAAAATAGTTTCAGCCAAAGCTCCAATGTTAAATGGTCAGGATGGAGGTGTTGCTACAGCACTTCTAAACTACGCATTAGCTAAAAATGTCGTGGATGATGTGATTGTGGTAGACAAGAACTCCAAAGAACCATGGAAACCAGAACCTAAATTAACCAACAATGTAGCAGATGTTCTGAAAGCTGCTGGAACCAAATATTCAGCATGCACAATTTTCACACCACTTAAAGATTTAAATAAGGGAAAGGGAGGAATGTAAATTGCCATTTAAAGTTGAAAGGGATCATAATCTCTGCAAAAGAGAATTCAACAGACCAGGATGCTGCTGGTACATGTGCGATAACAGGGACGAAGAACTGTGTAAAAACTGTTACTCATGTTTTAACAACTGTCCACACGATGTATACGAAATAATTGACGACGAACCATACCCACTTCATCATGAAAACTGTGTAGGATGCAGAATATGCGAAGAAATGTGTCCAAACAATGCAATAGAAGTTAACGCAGTTCCAGAAGACAGAAGAAATGTGTGGACACAATCAGATATTGTTGAAATAGGCAGAAAATCTGAAACTGGTTCATACAAAGTACGAGGCTGTGGAGCTACCAGGGTAATCCCGACCTTTGATGACCTGGTTGTTATTCCAGCTCAGGTTTCAAGACCTCCAATAGACAAATACAGGGAACCATGCAACACAAAAGTCACATTAGGAGCCAGATTCGCGGAAAATCCCCTCGTTATAGACACTCCAATAATGATTGCTGCAATGTCCTTCGGTGCGCTCAGTAAAGAGGCCAAAATATCCCTTGCCATGGGTGCAACACTCGCAGGAACCGCAACCAATACTGGAGAAGGAGGTATGCTTCCGGAAGAGAGAAGATATGCATCTAAACTCATAGCACAGTACGCATCTGGTAGGTTTGGAGTTTCAGCCAAGTACCTAAACAACTCAGAAGCGGTGGAAATCAAAATAGGTCAAGGTGCCAAGTCTGGTATGGGCGGTCATTTACTTGGTGAAAAGGTTACTGCAGATGTTTCAAGAATCAGAATGATTCCAGAAGGTACAGATGCACTGAGCCCTGCACGACACATGGACATTGTAGGTCCTGAAGATCTTTCCATGAAAATATCCCAACTCCGTGAAATTACTGACTGGAAGGTTCCAATCATTGTTAAATTTACATCTGGTCGTGTGAGTGACGATGTAAAGATAGCAGCAAAAGCCGGGGCAGACATCATAGTTGTTGATGGAATGCAAGGAGGAACAGGAGCAGGACCTGACGTCGTTACAGAACATTCAGGTGTGCCAACCATAGCTGCAATTGTTGAAGCAGATGAAGCTTTAAAACAAATTAATTTACGTAGTAAAGTAAATCTTGTTGCAGGAGGAGGCATAAGAAATGGTGCCGATGTTGCAAAAGCAATTGCACTCGGTGCTGATGCAGTTTATATAGCTACTGCTGCACTGGTATCAATTGGATGCAGAGTATGTCAGATGTGTTTCGCTGGAACATGTAGAAAAGGAATTGCAACACAAAATCCACAGCTTAGAAGGCGTTTAGATTATATTGAAGGTGGAAAAAGAGTTGCAAGATACATCGAAGCCATGACAGAAGAAGCCGTGATGCTAACACAACAAGCAGGTAATACAGATCTGTTAAAACTCGAGAAAGATGATTTAAGGGCACTAACTTTAGAATCATCCACCCTCACAGGAGTCAAAATGGCAGGACTGGAAAAACCATTCAAATACAAAGGAATCATCTGATTCCTACCACTTATTTTTTTTTATAATTCTTGATCAGGATGGATTTATTAGCCTTTTTTTAATTTATTTTGTAATTTTTCTGATATTGTTTGGAAATATTTAATCATTTCAACTTCGTTTTACCACAATAGTTAAATAATAATATGCAAAAAAATATATCGGAAGTAGGTTGCCTATATCCAATAGCATCTACAAGGAAACAACAGGTGGGGTAAAATTTTTATTTTTAGAAAATTTTCTTGTACCTGAAAAGATTATGGAAAATTATATACCTAAACTATTAATGGAGGAAACAAAAAAATGGTAGTTCTTGACTCTGGTGATACTGCCTGGATGTTAATATCCACAGCACTAGTAATTCTAATGACCATACCCGGCGTAGCTCTCTTTTATGGAGGGCTAATACGGAGAGAAAACGTTTTAAATACAATATTTTTATCTTTTGTAAGTTTTGCAATTGTGAGTATAATCTGGTTCGTATATGGCTACGACCTTACCTTTGGTTCTGATATGTGGGGATTTATGGGTAGCATAGCAAATCCACTGTTCGGAGGAGTTATAGAATCAAACACACTTTCAACCTATGCCCCAACCATACCAACAGGACTTTACGCAATATTCCAAATGACATTTGCAGCCATAACAGTTGCATTGATATCTGGAGCAGTTGTAGAAAGGATGAAATTTTCAGCTTGGCTCGCATTTATACCTATTTGGGCCACACTAGTTTACATGCCCGTAGCTCACTGGATGTGGGGTGGAGGATGGTTAGCTCAGATGGGTGCACTTGATTTTGCAGGAGGAACAGTTGTTCATGTTAACTGTGGTATGGCAGCATTAGCCCTTGTGATGTTATTAGGTGCAAGGAAAAATTCTAATTTACTTCCCCACCATCTAGGATATTCCATTATTGGTACCGGTCTACTATGGTTTGGTTGGTTTGGATTTAACGCAGGATCTGCACTTGGAGCAACAAATTTGGCAGTATCTGCCATGATAGTCACAAACATCTCTGCTTGTGTTGGTATGATGACTTGGATCCTCATGGATAAACTTCAAACTGGTAAGCCAACAATACTTGGAGCACTTTCAGGTGCAATAGCTGGACTTGCAGCCATAACACCAGCAGCAGGTTATGTAAATGTAACCGCGGCCATAATTATAGGATTTGTTGCCGCAATTTGTGCTTACTTCGCTGTTTCACATCTTAAACCAAGGTTCGGTTACGATGACTCCCTCGATGTATTTGGAATACATGGTGTTTGTGGAATAGTAGGTACCATCGCAGTAGGATTCTTTGCAACACCCCTCATAAACAGTGCAATTAAAGGAGGATTAATCGCAGGAAACCCAGCTCAAATAGGAATTCAACTCCTGGCCGTATTAGTAATTGGAGCCTATGCATTTGTGATGACCCTGATAATTGGTAAGGTCATTGACAAAACAATAGGACTCAGAGTAGAAACTCAAGACGAAGTTCAAGGTCTAGATATTAATCTGCATGAGGAATCCGGTTACAGGCTGTCATGAGTAGCTTTAAATGAATCCAAAGTAATAATAATTTTAAATGAGGATTTATGAGGTGCAATAATGAAAAAAATACTCGCGATTATAAGACCCGATAAATTAGAGGAGGTTAAACAGGCACTTGAAGATATAGGTTGCAATGGTTTAACTATCAAAGAAGTAAGGGGTAGAGGAATACAGTTAGGCATTACAGAAAGTTACAGAGGACACGACTACAAGGTTGATCTTCTTCCAAAGACAGAAATTGAAATAGTTACAGGAGAGGAAGATTTAGACAACATCGTTGACACAATAGTGAAAACAGCACAAACTGGAGATATAGGTGATGGAAAAATTTTCATTTCACCTGTTGAAGAAGTAATTAGAATAAGAACTGGTGAACGTGGCGAAAAAGCCATTTAACTCCATATTCTATTACTTTTATTATTAAGATCCTATAAATAAAATTCTGAAATTTTATATTTTTTTTAAATTCTTGAATTCAAGTTTGGAAATATTTTCAACAATCTACCAAAAATTTATCTAAAATTCATAATATTATGAACATTTTTTAATTATTTCTAATTTTACTATTCATTGTCAGTTATAACGCTGATATTGTACATTTTTGGACAGATCAATCAAAACATTTATATATGGTTAAATTCAACAATGATATGTCGGAAGTATGTTTCCTACCTCCGATAGTTTAGGTGAAAATAAAATTGGGGTGAATGATTTGAAATATTAATCTCATTTTCCATTTGGAAAATTCACAATACTACAAATTAAAACGACTATACACTAATCAATTGATAATCAACCGATATTATCAGATACAAACCTAAGGGAGGAAATAAAATGGTTGAAGCAATTCTTAACTCTGGTGATACAGCGTGGATGTTAACCTCCACCGCTTTAGTTATGTTAATGACTTTACCCGGCGTAGCATTGTTCTACGGGGGACTTACTAAAAAAGAAAATGTATTAAACACCATATTTTTATCGTTCATGGCATTCTCCATAACAAGTATAATATGGGTAATTTATGGATATCCACTGGCATTCGGAACGGATGTGATGGGTATAATTGGTAGTCCGGCCAATATATTAATGAACGGAATAGATGTAAATGCTCTGGCACCTTTAGCACCTACAATACCATTACTGGTTTATGTAGCTTTCCAGATGACATTTGCAGCCATAACAGTAGCACTTGTTTCAGGTGCAATAGTTGAAAGGATGAAATTCAGTGCATGGCTCGCATTCGTGCCACTCTGGATAACAATCGTATATCTACCTATATCCCACTGGGTATGGGGTGGAGGATGGTTATCACAGTTAGGTGTGTTAGACTTTGCAGGAGGAACAGTTGTTCACTTGAATGCAGGTATTGCTGCCCTCGCACTGGTACTTTTACTTGGAAAAAGGAAAGATATCAGACTGCTACCACATAACTTAGGATACTCAGTTATAGGTGCAGCATTACTGTGGTTCGGTTGGTTCGGATTTAACGCAGGATCAGCACTTTCTGCAGGCGGACTTGCAGGTTCAGCATTCTTAGCAACAAACACCGCAACTGCAGCAGCACTCATATCATGGGTAATGATGGATGTTATAAAAACTGGAAAACCAACTTTACTCGGTGCAATATCTGGTGCAATAGCAGGATTAGTTGCAATCACACCAGCAGCAGGATTTGTAACAATGGGCGGAGCATTAGTCATAGGTTTCCTTGTATCCATATTCTGTTACATTGCAATATCAACAGTCAAATCCAAATTCGGATACGACGATGCACTTGATGTATTCGGTATCCACGGTGTAGGTGGTGCATGGGGTGCTCTAGCAACAGGTATATTTGCTGCTCCATTCGTAAACTCACTAGGAACAGGTGCTCTCTACGGAAACCCTGGACAGATTGTAACACAATTAATTGGTATCGCTGTTGTAGGAGTATACACACTCATAATGACCCTAATAATTGGTGTTGTCATTGACAAAACCATCGGTCTCAGAGTGGACCTCAAAGAAGAAGTTGAAGGCCTTGATACCCATCTTCACGAAGAATCGGGTTACAGAATTTAAGGGAATGTGGTAAAATGAAAGAAATAACCGCAGTAATAAGACCAGATAAATTAGAAGTTGTAAAAGAAGCTCTTCAAGAAATTCAGTGCAATGGAGTGACTGTAACAGAAGTTAAAGGTCGTGGCCGTCAGTTAGGAATAACTGAAAGTTACAGGGGCAGAGATTACAAAGTGGATCTCCTACCTAAAACCAGGCTCGAAATAATTGTCAACGATGATTATGTTGAAAAAGTTATTGACGCCATAGTTAAAACTGCACAAACAGGTGATATTGGAGATGGAAAAATCTTCGTAGCACCAGTTGAAGAGGTTATAAGAATTAGAACCGGTGAAAGAGGAGAAAAAGCAGTATAACTTTTTCCTCCTATTCTTTTCTAGGTCTTTGGAGGCGGGGGCCTAGAACCCAATATTTTTTTTAAAATCCATAATCATATCAAGTTTGTAGTTTTATTTTTTTTTATTCTTAAAATATAGTAGATTATTCATGTCCAATCTTCGAACCATTTTTGTAACTCAATTAATTAACTGTAAAACTATCAAGAACCCCTAATTTTATATTAGTTTTAGGTTAAAGAGTCCCAAATTATGATTTATCCTACTTAAAATGGTAAAGTTCTATTTTTATATACTATAACTTTAAATAGTCAAGAGCTAACAAAGGGTTATGCATAAATTATTGAAGGGCAGTTTCATCATACTCATTGGAACCATATTCTTCAGGGTTGGAGGATACATATTCATGGTTCTGATGCTATCTTTACTGGATATCAATGCCTATGGAATGCTAAACACTGCAATGTCCTTTCAATGGATTTTAATTCTAATTGCCGTAGCAGGACTTCCTCCAGCAATAGCCAAATATGTATCAGAGTACCTTGCAAAGGATGATAGGTACATGGTTAAGAAGGTGATATTCAGTTCATTGAAGATCATGATCTTAATGAGCGTGGTCTTCGTCACTGTCTTCTATTTTTCTGCGGGTTACATCTCAGATTACATGAAGGGCGGTCCTGAACTCACAGCATTGTTACAAGCCGTGAGTTTCATTGCACCATTCAGCGTAATTTTAGGTTTGTTTAGAGGTGTTTTCCAGGGATATCAAGAAATGACAGATATCATGATCACACGGGCTGTTGAACAGATATTCATGATAAGTTTGGCTGTTGTGTTTATACTGGCAGGATTCTATGTTCTTGGTGCTGTAGTGGGAAGCATTATCGGTTTTGCTATTGCAGCGGTTTCAGCAGTCATCATATTCCGAAGGAAATTTTGGGATGGATTGAAGAATGTTAAAAAACCTGAAAAAAGCATTGGAGAATTGAAACTAGTAAAAATGCTTCTGTTATTTAGTACTCCTGTAATTATTACTGGCCTCGCAGAATTAACCCTATTTCAGACTGTGAACTTTATTGTTCCTCCTATGTTAGGATTCTCACTGCTTGGTTACTACAACGTTGCAAGTCCGATTGCCAGGCTTCCTTTGGTAATATCATCTTCAGTTGCAGTTGTACTTTTACCAGCAGCATCTGAAGCATTTGCATTGAATGGAAGCAGTTTAGTCAAAAAATATGTTTCACTGGCATACAGGTATCTTCTATTGGTACTGCTCCCCCTATGTGCAATTGTTATCATTTTTGGAGAACCTATAATGCAGCTTCTCTTCCCTTCAAAACCAATGGCATATAGTTTTTCAGGGACGTCCCTAATGATCTTAGTGGTTGGAATGGCTTTCTTCTCTGTTTACGGTATTTCTGCAAGTGTCCTGCAGGGTGCTGGAAAACCCTACCCTGCTATGGTTTATCTGGTGATTGGAACAGTCAGCAATTTAGTACTAACAGTTCTTTTGGTTCCAATATTAGGTTTAAATGGAGCTGCAATTGCAACAACCGTTGCATCATTCATCATAATGGTTTTAACCACCAAGAAAACTCTTCAAGTAACAGGAACAGAACTGGATTATTCAAACCTGGCAAAAGTAGGATTGGCAACAGTTATAGCAGGTTTATCTATGATATTACTGCCAAAAACCATTTTAACATTCTTTGTTTCACTGGTTGTTTTGCCTTTGATATACATCATGATACTTGCATTTACGAATACATTAGTTCCTAGAGACATATCCATGATTCAAAAGGTTGGTTATCGTTCCGGTCCCTTTAAGAAACCCTTTTTAATGTTTACAGAATTTTTAAGCAAATTTGTTAAGGAAAATGTATAGGTTACTGGATTGGTTTGTACCATCAGATTTTTTTTAATCCAACTTCTCTATTTCTTTTACTGCTTCTGGATTTGCGAGTGTGCTTGTGTCTCCCACTGTTTCACCCTTAACTCTGGCCTTGATCACACGGCGCATGATCTTTCCTGAACGAGTTTTCGGAAGATCTCCAACTAATTTTATATATTTAGGTGTTGCTATGGGGCCTATTTCAGTTCTAACGTGGTGTCTTAGCACAGTTTCATAACTTGTTTCGAAGTGGTAGTTCTCTTTGATCACAACAAAGGCACTTATCTCTTCACCTTTAATTTCATCGGGTTTTCCCACAACTGCAGCTTCTGCTACACCAGGATGACTTACAAGTGCAGATTCCACCTCTGCGGTACTGATCCTATGCCCTGCAACATTTAACACATCATCTTCTCGGCCCTGTATCCAGAAATAGCCATCATCATCTTTACGTGCCACATCCCCACTTAAATACGTGTTTTTAAAACTGCTCCAGTAGGCTTCGTACCTGTTTGGATCGTTGTACAGGGTTCTAAACATGGCCGGCCATGTTGATTTGATAACCAAATGTCCCCCACCCCCTTTAATGGAATTTCCATCATCATCAATTACATCTGCAACAATGGTTGGGAATGGTTTAACAGCTGAACCGGGTTTTAGATCTGAGATGGGCAGTGGCGTGATGAGATGCATTCCTGTTTCTGTCTGCCACCATGTGTCCATAATTGGACAACGACTCTTTCCTATAACTTCATGGTACCATATCCATGCTTCTGGATTAATTGGTTCACCCACACTGCCGAGCAACCTTAAAGAACTGATATCATATTTTTCAGGCCATTTTTCACCAAATTTCATGAACATCCTAACTGTGGTTGGTGCAGTGTAAAACACTGATACATTGTACTTTTCAATCATACTCCACACACGTCCGGGATCTGGATAGTCCGGTGTTCCCTCGTAGATCACCGATGTTGCACCCATCATGAGGGGCGCGTATACTATGTAGCTGTGTCCAGTGATCCATCCTATATCTGCTGCACACCACCAGATATCATCGGGTTTAATGTCAAAAACAAATTTCAGTGTGGTGTAAACTCCAACACCATATCCCCCATGTACATGTACAACTCCCTTGGGTTTCCCAGTTGTTCCAGAGGTGTATAGAATAAATAGTGGGTCTTCTGGATCCATCTCTTCTGTTGTACATTCAAATACTGCTTTTTCCATGGCTTCATGCCACCATATGTCCCTATTTGAATCCATTTCAATAGGAATCTTGGCATGTTCAACTACAATCAATTTTTGGATGCTTGGGGTGTTTTCCAAAATCACATCAACATTTTCCTTGAGACAAATCTGTTTACCCCTTCTTGTGAAACCATCTGCAGTTATCGCAACCTTTGAATCAGCATCATTTATTCTTTCTTGAAAAGCCTTTGCCCAAAATCCTGAAAAAACCACGGAATGTATGGCCCCAATCTTTGCACATGCTAACATTGCAATTGGTAGTTCTAGAATCATTGGAAGATAAATACTAACTGTATCACCTTTTTTAACTCCAAGATCCCTCAAAACATTAGCAAATTTGTTAACTTGCATTTGGAGTTGTTTATAAGTTAAACTACGAACCTCACCAGATTCTCCTTCCCATATAAATGCGGTTTTATCCTTTTGTTCCCCATGGGCATGTCTGTCAATGGCATTTTGTACAATGTTAAATTTTCCATTAACAAACCATTCTGCATGGGGTGGATTCCAGTTGAAGGTTTTGGTATAGGGTTCAAACCATTCTAGTTCATGAGCAAGTTCATCCCAGAACCATTCAGGATCCTTCTCTGCTAATTCTAATAATTCATCATAATCCTTTATATTACGCTTTTCCATCCATTTATAGATATTAGAATCTTTAACAAATTCCAAAGATGGTTTAAAAATCCGTTTTTCTTTGAGTAAAGAATCTAAATCACCAGGCATTTAATCCCCCCGTTTAAATACTTATTCTGCTAATTGAATCATTCTACTCTATATGAAAACATATTCTGGATCATCTGTATTTTAGAAACAATCATTTTCTATCTTATTATCTTTTTTGAAACATTAATAATTTGTGAGATTCCAAATTCCCAAAATTTATACTATTTAAAAACCATATTAAGGGTAATGGAATCACATACGCTACGATGTGCTGATGCACTGGTTAAAGTTTTCGAAAAATTTGGGGTTAAATTTATATTTGGACACCCTGGAGAACAGATTTTACCATTGTACGATGCATTGAAAGAATCTGAAATTGAACATGTTCTAATGAGACATGAGCAAGGAGCAGCACATGCTGCAGATGGCTTTGCAAGAGCTTCATCAAATACTGGGGTTTGTATAGCAACTGGAGGTCCTGGAGCAATGAATTTAGTAATGGGAGTTGCTACAGCTTATAAAGACTCTGTACCCATGATCGTTGTAACTGGAGATGTTCCCCTCAAATTGAAGGGTAAACATGGATTTCAAGACATTGATATCAACGGAGTGTTCCAACCCATAACCATCGAAAGTTTTCAGATACAAAACGCTGAAGAAGGTGTTTTAGCCCTTATTAATGCGTTTAATATATTGAAGTATAAACGTAAAGGTCCAGTTCATTTAAACTTTCCAAAGGATGTTCTTGAGAGTTTGGTGGAAGACAGTTTAGTTGATTCAATTTTGGAAAACAACAACATTAAAAATTTCATAAACCCCCTCATCACAGAAGAGAGTCTGAAACTCATTGAAAATTCTGAAAAACCTTTAATAATTGCAGGTGCCGGTGTTTTATGGAGTAAATCATCAGATAAACTTTTAAATTTTGCAGAAAAGCATAAAATTCCGGTTGCAAGCACTTACCATTCCCGCGGAGTACTTCCTGAAGATCATGATTTATCAGTGGGTATGATTGGTTTAAGGGGAACCAAAGCAGCTAACTACGCTGGAAAAAATTCTGATCTGATCCTTGCACTGGGTTGCAGGTTATCTGAACGTACCTGTCAAGGAATTGGTGAAGCTAAAATTATACATGTAAATCTTGATGAAAGAGTTCTTGATGGTGATTTGAAGATTCAAGGCGATGTTAATCAATTTTTAGATGAAATAAATAATGTCCAACTATTAAATAATGAAGAATGGCGTTCTAATATATTTAAACATCCTAAAACCTTTACTGTTAAAACAAATTTTAGCACCATCCCAATTAAACCCCAAAGAGCAATTAAAGAAATTCTTGATGCTGCTGAAGATTCTGTTATTGTGAATGATGCAGGAACCCACACAACATGGGTCACTCTGCTTAAAAATGTTAAAACACCAGCATCATTACTTTTTTCAGGAGGTTTTGGACCAATGGGATATGGTGTTCCTGCTGCGATTGGTGCATCTCTTGCAAATCCTGGAAAACCAGTTGTAGCCATTGTGGGTGATGGTGATTTTCAAATGACACTGCAGGAACTTGGAACTATTCATGAATTAAAGCTTCCAATTGTGATATGTATCATTAATAACAGTTCCCTTAGGATAATCAAACAGTGGCAGGAAATGTACTATGGAAAAAGTTATCAGGTTGAATTGGAAAATCCTGACTTTAAAAAACTTGCAGAATCATACCATGTGAATAGTTTGGGTGTTAATTCTCCCGGAGAAGTTATTAAGGCTGTAAGGAAAGCTTTAACGATGCAAAAACCATATCTTTTAGATATCGAAGTAGATCAGACAGAATGTATTCCATTGCCAGAGGTATTAGAATGAAAGTATTGATGATAAATCCACCATATAACTCGTCAAAGTATAAATTTATAGGTTTAGTTGCTCCACCATTGGGTATTGCATATATCGCAGCTATGCTTGAAAAACATGGGGTCACAGTAAAAATATTAGATGCACCTGCCCTTGAAATGGATCATGAAGGGGTTTCAAAGGAAATTAAAAATTATTCACCGGATATTATTGCAATTACCTCTGTCACACCAACTATAGGAAGTGCACTTGAAACAGCAAAACTATCTAAAGAGGTTTGTCCAAATGCTGTGACTGTTTTAGGTGGTTACCATCCCACATTCACATTTCCAGAAATGTTGAAAAACGATTTTGTTGATATCGTTGTTAAGGGTGAAGGTGAATTAACAATGGTGGATCTGGTTGATGCACTGGAAAAGGGTCGAGATCTCCAGGAAGTAGAGGGTATAGCTACAAGGGATTTTGTAACAGAACCCAGAAAAATTATTGAAGATCTAGACAGTCTCCCATTTCCTGCAAGGCATTTGTTACCAATGGATGAATACAAAATTCTCAACATGAAACTTACCACAGGCACCATAATATCTGGCAGAGGCTGCCCATATCAATGCTCATTTTGTGCATCTTCTGCAATGCACGGACATAAGCTGCGTTTAAGATCTGCTAAGAGTGTTGTTGATGAAATGGAACATCTTGTAAATGAACACGACATCGAAATGGTGGCTTTTATGGATGACACCTTCACAATCAGCAAAAAAAGAGTCTATGAGATATGTGAAGCAATTAAGGAAAGGGGATTAAAGAATTATTGGGGCTGTACTGCACGGGTTGACACCATATCCGAAGACTTGTTGAAAACCATGAAAGATGCTGGGTGCATCACCATGTTTTTAGGGGTTGAATCTGCTGATCAACAAGTACTAAATGAAGTGAACAAAAAAACCAACATCGCCAAGATAAAAGAAACCTTCGAACTCACAAGAAAATATGACATGAGAACAATAGCATCTGTTGTTCTTGGAATGCCCGGAGATACCAAGAGCAGTATTAGAAACACCATCAATTTTGTGAAGCAACTAGAACCATCCTACGCTGTGTTTTCTTTAGCCACACCCTACCCTGGAACAGATTTTTACATCAAAGCCGCCAGTGAAAATTTGATAAAAATTAATGACTGGTCCAAGTACACTTTACTAAGTCCCGTCCTTGAAACTGTGGACTGTTCCCTGGAAGAACTGAGAAAGTTGCAGAAAAAAGCATTCACAGAGTTTTATCTTAGACCTAGATACATACTCAGACAGACTAGGATGGATGGTCCCATAATACTGAAAACCATTGCATCGATTGTTAGGGGTGTTTGAATACACCAACAACAGCTAAAAAAATTATCTTTTTTGATGAAACTCGAATTAAATCCTAAAAAAAATACTGAATCTAAAAATAAATAAAAAAATAAAGAAAATGGAATTAGAAGAATTCGAGTGAGTTGTTTCCAGGCATGTAACTTTCCTGTACTGCTGCAACTCCAGTTCCTAATTCTACTTCGTAACCAAATTCCTTCAAAGACATTTCTATAGCTGCTATGGTTGAAATTATTTCCCTGTGGGTTATGTTTCCCATATGTCCAATTCTGAAAACATTGCCTTTGAGATGATCTTGACCACCTGCAAGTTCTATGCGATATTTGTTTCTCATAGTACCCCTGAAGTTTTTATCAGTCATTCCTTCAGGCATGTTTACAGCCGTTACTGTGCTAGAAGAAGCATCTTCACTTGCAAACAGTTCTAGTCCAATGGCCTTAACACCATTTACAGTAGCTTTAGCTGCTTGTTCATGTCTTTTAATTCTGGCTTCTAATCCTTCTTCCATTATTATTTTTAATGCCTCGTTCATTGCATACATGAGTGAAACAGATGGTGTGTAAGGTGTTTCTGGAACAGCTTTTGATCCGCTCTTTCTGTATTTTTTGAGGTTTAAATAATAGGTTTTGGATTCTGTTTTGTCCACAACTTTCCATGCATCATCATTCAATGTTATTGCAGCCATTCCCGGAGGTGCTGCAAGACATTTTTGTGATCCGGTTACACAGATATCGATACCAAAATTATCCACTTGAACATCAGCGCCACCTAGGGATGAAACTGTGTCAACAACGTAAAGAGCGTCAAAATCCTTTAAAATTTTACCTACTTCTTCTATTGGATTTTCAACACCTGTGGAAGTTTCATTATGAACCATTGTTACTGCTTTGATTTCTTCCTCTTCTTCAAGGATGTAGCGGATATCTTCAGGATTTGCTGCATTTCCCCATTCAACCTCTAGTTCCACTGGAACTCCACCGTGGGTTTCGGTTATCTGCATGAACCTTTCTCCAAATTTTCCACCTACAATATTTAAAACCTTGTCGCCCTCACTAATCACATTTCCAAGGGCTGCTTCCATTGCAGCTGTACCTGAACCTGTGATTAAATAGGACTGGTTCTGAGTCTGAAATACTTCTGACATCATTTCATTGGTTTCTGTCAGTATCTCACCAAACACAGCACTTCTATGGTTCACTATGCTCTCAGACATAGCCTTTAAAACTCGTGATGAAACCCGTGTAGGACCTGGTATCATCAGCAACGTCTCATTCATCTTAATAAAACCTCCAATTTAAATTGAAACTATTTTTTTTCCTTAAATGTTCTACCATCATATTCCCCCAAGGAAACCTCGTACCATGAAATTTGTCAAGGTTTGAGGGGATGTGATAATGTATGAAAAATGGCTTTATATACTTGACGCTGAAATTATCAGGCTGTGTTGAATTTAGTTTTAAGGAGAATAATTTTTAGATATTCCCTGCTAAAAAATATGAATAAAAGTAGGATAAACTCCAATAAAGCTATTTAATTGTTTTTAAAGAGAAAAAGAAAAAAATAAGTAATATGCGTCGAAGCAAATACCACCTGTTAAACAAATTATATTTGGTACTAAACCAACCTAACTGTATGAATCTTGTGCAATGGTTTTCTTGGTACGATGAAATTTTGGCTGATTTCGGATTTGATAGGTCTGCAGACGAAGAATCTGCTAAGCTACTGCAAAATCTTCTGGGCGATGATGGTTTGTCCCCAACAGATATCAAGATAAAAGAAAATGTGGTAATATTCGGTGCAGGGCCATCGTTGAAAGAGAATGTTCTCGAATTTAAACAAATAAATATGGAAAATTTCAGCGTGATCTGCGCGGATGGGGCTGTAACTGCATTATTAGAAGAGGATATAGTTCCTGAAATTGTGGTAACAGATTTGGATGGTAATATTGATGATCTCCTAACATCTAACCATCAGGGCAGTATCATGGTTGTCCATGCCCATGGAAACAACATGGAAACTTTAAAAAAATATGTTCCCAAGTTGGAAAATGTATTGGGAACCACACAAAGTACTCCATTAAAAAATATTTACAACTTTGGAGGATTCACAGATGGAGATAGATGTCTGTTTCTTGCAGGTAAACTCAAGGCCAAAAATATAATTCTTGCGGGAATGGACTTCGGAAAGGTAGTCACAAAATATTCAAGGCCGGATATTGATGGCGAATTAGGGCATGCAGACAGTATAAAGGAAAAAAAGCTCCAATATGCCAAAAAATTAGTTGAATGGATGGTTGAAAACGAAGAAATTACCATCTGTAATGTTTCCAACGGAGAGACAATTTCAATGGTTAAGAATATAGAATTTAGCGATATTCCCATTTCAAAATAACCCTCAGATCAAAAATTTGTTTATTTTTTTTAAAACCAATATTTTATATTTTAAACCACCAGATAACAATACATGGGAATCGAAGATATACTACTATTTGATGAAACCATTTTCAAGAACATAGACGCATTTAATCCAGATTACGTGCCTGATAACTATCTTCACAGGGAAAATCAGATGGAATCTCTTGCAATATGTTTAAGGCCAGCTTTAAAAGGAGGACGTCCCATAAATACTGTTGTTTTAGGTTCTCCTGCCACTGGAAAAACAACAGCCATAAATAAAATTTTCAACATGGTTGAAAGTAACTCTGACAAAGTTGTATGTGTATATGTTAATTGCCAACTTCATACAACTAGATTCAATATTTTCTCCCAGATCTACAACAAAATATTTGGTCATATGCCTCCTGAAACCGGAGTCCCATTTTCAAGGATCTACGGAAGCATAATGAAACATTTGCAGAAAGAAAAAAAATCCATGGTTGTTGCACTGGACGATGTAAGCTATTTGTTTCATAGCAAAAATGCAAATAAAATATTTTATGACATTTTACGGGCTCATGAAGAGTTTAAAGGAGTTAAAACAGGTATTTTTGCCATATTATCCGACATAGAATTCAGATACATGCTTGATAAAAATGTTACATCTGTTTTCATTCCCCAAGAAGTCGTCTTCGATCCATACAGCACACCGGAAATGTTTGATATCTTAAAGGACAGGGTGAGGGCAGGATTTTATCCCGATGTTATATCAGATGAACTTTTGAACACCATTGCAGAACAAGCATCAGAAGTTGGAGACCTTAGAATGGGAATAGATCTGCTCAGGGTAAGTGGTAATTTTGCAGAGGCAGATGCATCAAAAACCATTGAAGAAAAACATTTAAAGCAAGCTTTGAGCAATACTAGTTCTACTAACCTTAGAAGTACTCTTAAAACTCTTTCAAATGAGGATAAATTACTTTTAAAGGCAATAGCAGAGTACGAAACAGATGATCTGATTGCAGGTGATCTGTATAAACTTTTCAACAATGCTCATCCCACCAGTTACGCTTCCTTCGATAGAAAATTGAATAAATTAGAATTTTTAAGGATGATAGATACAAAATTCACTGGAAAGGGTGTTAAAGGAAATTCCAGACTGATTATTTTGAGGTTTGATTCTGAAGATATTCTAAAGTGTCTAGAAAGAATTGATTAATAGAATTAAAAAAAATCAACATGTTCATGCAGAGTATAGTAAGTTAGAATTTGGTGCAGCTGCAACAAACATTATACTGGCTATGAAAACCGTTACAATCAATACTATGATCATGCAAGACACTGGATCAAGGTAATGATCATCGAAGTAGTTTATTAATCCTGATTTTTTCCTTAAATTGGGTGTTTGATTTCTTCCATAAATTCTTTGCATAATTACTTTCCTCCCATACTATTAAGATCTCTGCAACACATTTAAAACAAGAGATAGAGAGCATTTGATAAGTAATCAAAGGCAATATCATTGAAATAACTATAAAAAATATGGATGTAATAAAAAAATCTAAGGTGGATAAATTTGTTTACAAAAAACGATTCTGAAGAAAATTTGAAGTATGAATTTTTCGATGTAACTGCAGACGTAGGATTTAAAGCATACGGTGACACCATTGATGTGGCATTTAGTAATGCTGCCATCGCAATGTTTGAGGTTATTACCGACACATCTAAGGTCGAACACAGAATAATAAAAAAAATCAAGATAGAAGCAGAAGATGAATGTTCAACTCTCTACGAATGGTTGTCAGAACTACTATTCCTTCACGACACAGAAAACCTAGTTTTCTCGAAGTTCAATGTGAAATTATACCGAAAACTCAAGAACGAAACCAAAATATTTTACTTGGAGGCACTCGCATTCGGTGAACAATTCAATCCAGAAGTTCATGAAAAGAGATCTGAAGTCAAAGCAGTAACTTACCATATGATGGAAGTGAATCTGGAAGATACTTGCGAGTTACAAGTTATCCTAGATATTTGAACCTAATTGCACGATCATACCACGATTGTGATTTTATGTTTTTATTAAGGTAGTTGATATCAGTTGGTTTAAGTTTATAAATCATCAGAGTCTTGGAATTAAGCTTTAGAACTATTATAAGATGTGTTTGTATAATCTAGGAACTGCACATACAAATCCTGTTAATCCCTTGTTTAAATTAAATATTTTTTAGAAAATTAAATCAAAATATATATAAATCATGTTTGATAAGATGTATTAAGATGAAATAGAATGATCAAATATTGGTGGAAAAATTAAGACTTAATCGATGGGGGAAACTAGGATTTTTGGTTACAAATCTCAATCCAACTATCCATTAAAAGTATCATCGATACAACTATAATTTTAGATAAATAGAATACGGAAAATCCAAGTGTTTATATGAAAATAGAAAAAAATAACAGGAAGGGAAACTCAAAACCCAAATATTAAAATCCCGAATATTCAATGATTAGATGAACTGAATATTTCCATTGTTGAATCTTAGAAAATTTTTTACAAAAAGTAACCAAAATTTGAACATTGAAGTTAACAACTTTTGAGGAGTTGGATTGCATGATGGATGAATTAATGGATGCAGAAGGCTGGATAGACGAAGAATGGATAGAAGAGGAAGAATGGATAGAAGACAGTTGGATGGAACTTGAAAAGGCCAGAGGTGAAAAGGTAATCAAGTGCAGTAAGAGAAAGATCAAAGCTTCCAAAAATAAACCTGCAGCTGAACAAGTGACTCTAATATTTGAAGACACCGACAACTTAGATATCGAAGAAACCTACGGAATAAAAATCATTGGATCTAAGGTAGTTGTGGGTCAACACACCAAAAATAACACTGCATTCAAGGAAGTAGCTGCAAAAAACATCAATGAAAAAAGGTTTTTGGAATATGTGGCAGGTCAGATTGAGGATGTTAACGGACCTGAACTTAAACTAACACTGGCTTTTGAAAAAGGCTACTCAATAGAAATAACCAACTATGTTTCTGTGGAAGAGCAAAAAAATAAACCTAAATAAAATTCTTGTTTTAATCCTTTTTTTAATTCATGGTTGTCTCATAAATTTTTTAAAAAGTTTGTTTGATTTAGTTCACTCTTTTTTTGGATTTCATCTTTTCGATTGTTTTTCTTTAATAGATATAGACCAAATATGTGTATTTTTGTAGAAAAACTAGATTTTAGATGCTATTTTTCGACTTAAAACAACTAATAAAAACTCATAGACAAAAACAAACTTCACATATTATTCCAGATAAATATAAATTCCAATCTCACGCCTGTTTCATATTCTTAGCATTCATGATATCTTAACTGCAAAAATATAGTTATAAACTTTAAAATACCCAAAGGACTGGAATTCATAAACGCATCAACAAGAAACGGAAAATAGACCTACAACTCCCAAACAAGAATAGTGACTTGGAACTAAACAAATTAGATCTTAAAACCAGAAAACTCATGATTACACTCAAAAGTCTAAACATTGGAACCTACAACATATTACCAACGATCTGTGCAGATCCCACAACTAACACAACAACAACATTAAAATCAAAATTCCAAAAAAAATAAAAAAAAATAAATTCTCTTATTTTACTTTTTTTATCCTTTAGAAGTTAATTTATAGTTCTTTAAGCCAACCCAAAACTTCATCTGCAATATCCTCTGAGATATCTTCAATCCAATCTTGTTCACTCCATTTGCATACGTCTTCTTCTGCTACATCTCCCACAAAATCTTCTACTCGATCGTTATCTGTCCATTCGCCAACAGTTGATTCACAGAAACTATAATCTTTATCATGATTATCGAATTTAACTTCCCAAGTCTTTGAATTTCTTATTTCCCAGTACCAATAAAAATTGCGAACAGTTTCTTCGTCTCTATCACCATTTTCAAAGTTTTCTTCGAGATCGTAGCCTACTATCAATAAAAGATCTCGATCTAAGTAGATTTTTTTTTCGTAGGAATCACTTAAATCTTGTTTCCTCTCTAATTTCGTGGTTTCTATTTTGTCAACCAGTTCATCTTTCCCTATCATTATCACTCCTCTAAACAAAATCTTCTTGTTTAATTATTTGTTATGCAATTCATTTAGTTTTATCTTGTGAAAAAAATAAAATGCCATCCCCACTGAATCATCGAATTTAAACGGATGGAAATAATGTTTTAAGGAATTTAAAGAATATAACAGAACTTTTTTATGCTTTAAAAACCAAATAATAATATTCATACATTGGTAATTAATGTTCAGATCATGGAGTACAAATGTGGATCTCTCTTTATTGCAATTAAATATTGAAAAATGTGTTTTTAGTTAGTAACTGAGGTGGTACAATGATTAAAACAATAAAAGAAAATGTATATTCTGTTGGTGTGGAAGATTGGAATAGAAGAATATTTGATGAACTCATACAAATTCCTGAGGGAACTAGCTACAACTCGTATCTTGTAAAGGGTAAAGACAAAATTGCACTCATCGATACCGTTGATCCCGCAAAAACTGAAGAACTGCTTGAAAACCTCAGAACTCTCGAAGTGAATATTGATTACGTCATTGCAAATCATGCTGAACAGGATCATTCTGGAAGTTTACCTAAAATATTGGAGCATTACCCTGATGCTGTGGTGGTTACCAATACTAAATGCAAAGAACTCTTAACAGAATTTTTATTGATATCCGAAGATAAGTTCATGACTGTTAAAGATGGTGATGTCCTGGATCTTGGTGAGAAAACTCTGAAATTTATAATTACTCCATGGGTGCATTGGCCAGACACCATGGTAAGCTATCTTAAACAGGATAAAATCTTGTTCTCATGTGACTTTTTTGGTTCCCACGTTGCAACCAGCCATACATTTGCAAACGACAGGGATATTTACAAACCTGCAAAACGATACTACGCAGAGATAATGATGCCCTTTAGGACAATTATTAAAAACAATCTGAAAAAAATTGGAACAGAAGAGATAGATATTATCGCACCAAGCCATGGCCCCATATACAAAAATTCAAAGTTCATCATGGATGCCTATGCTGATTGGACAGCTGATGATAGTAAAAATGAAGTTATAATACCCTACATATCTATGCACGGCAGTACAGAAAGAATGGTAAATTATTTGGTGGATGTTCTGATTAAAAAGGGTGTGAATGTTAAACCATTGAATTTGACTTACACCGACATGGGTGAAGTGGCTTTGGAATTGGTTGATGCCACAACTATGATTATTGCATCTCCCACTGTATTGACTGGACCTCATCCAAGTGTTGTTTATGCCACTTACCTGGCCAATGCTTTGAGACCTAAATTGAAGTATGTTTCTGTCATAGGTTCCTATGGATGGGGTGGAAGAATGCTTGAACAAATTGAAGGCATGATCAAAAATCTGAAGGTTGAAACTATTGAGCCATTAATAATAAAGGGATTTCCAAAGGAAGAGGACTACAAAAAATTAGATGAAATTGCTGAACAGATATTTCAAAAGCATTCTGAACTTGGAATTATTTAAAATCCAAGTTCTTGAATGTTTACATTTTCATGGGAAAAATGATATATAAGTTTGCACATAAACCTATACAGTTAGCCAATGTTAACAAGATTATAAACTTTAATAATTGATTTTACATTTAAAAAGAAGATTATAATTAAAAAATTCTGTTTTGGAGAGTTGTTTATGGTTATGGAAGAATTAAAAAAGGTTAGAGATTGCGTATGGGAAATACCTTCCAGCTACAAGAAGGGTATGAGGGTGCCTGGAAGAATTTATCAGGATGATGAAGGAATTGAAGATCTTGAAAAGGGTGCAGCAGATCAAGTCGCAAATGTTGCAACACTCCCAGGAATTCAAAAATTTTCTATAGGCTTACCAGATATTCATTTTGGATATGGATTTAGTATCGGAGGAGTGGCAGCGTTCAGTTCAAGAACTGGAGTTATTAGTCCCGGCGGTGTAGGTTTTGACATAAACTGTGGAGTGAGAATGGTGAGGACTAACCTCACTGAAGACGATGTTAAACCTCGCATCAAAGAACTTATTGATACCTTGTTTAAAAACGTGCCATCAGGTGTAGGTAGTAAAGGTAAAGTTCGGTTAAAAGAGGGAGAAATTGACGATGTTTTAAACAACGGCGCAGAATGGGCTGTTGAAAACGGTTACGGTTGGGAATCTGATCTCAAGTTCCTTGAAGAAAATGGTAAGATGGAAAGTGCAGACTCCGAAGCAGTCAGTGCAAAGGCTAAAAAAAGAGGAATACCCCAACTAGGATCCCTTGGATCAGGAAATCACTTCTTAGAAATCCAGAAAATGGAAGAGATTTATGATGAAAAAGCTGCCAAAGCCTTTGGAATAGAGGAGGGCCAAATCACCATCATGATCCATTCTGGATCCAGAGGATGCGGACATCAGATATGTGCAGATTATTTGAGAACAATGGACAAAGCTTATAAAGCTTACAACATCGATCTTCCAGATCGTCAGCTTGCATGTGCACCTGTAGATTCTCAAGAAGCTCAAGATTATTTCAAAGCCATGTCTTGTGCTGCGAATTATGCTTGGACCAACAGACAGATGATCCTTCACTGGGTCAGAGAATCCTTTGAAGAGGTATACAAAAAGGATTCCCAAGATATGAATATGGGTGTGGTCTACGATGTAGCACACAACATAGCCAAAAAAGAAAAACATACCATCAAAGGGATTGAAACAGAAGTTTACGTCCACAGGAAGGGTGCTACAAGGGCCTTTGGTCCTGGAAGAGAGGAAATTCCTGAGGAGTACCGAAAAATTGGTCAGCCCGTCATGATCCCTGGTACAATGGGAACAGCATCATATATTTTGAAGGGAACAGAAACCGCCATGGAAGAAACATTTGGATCAACGGCCCATGGTGCTGGAAGAAAACTCAGTAGAGCTGGTGCTAAACGAGAATTCAACGGCGACGAAGTGAAGAGCATGCTTGCATCTAAAGGAATTACCTTAAAAGCAAATTCCATGCCAGTAGTTGCGGAAGAAGCACCCGGAGCATACAAAGATGTGGATCAGGTTGTTAACGTCTGTCACAAAGCAGGAATCTCATTATTAGTAGGTAAAATGATTCCAATTGGTGTAGCAAAGGGATAAAATAATTATTAGGTTATCAAAATGATTGGCATTATTGGAGGCACTGGAATTTATGAAATCGTCACTTTGGGTGATGAGATCGATACCAAGGTGATTAAAACTCCCTACGGTAAATCTCCCGAAGTTTCAATCTTTGAACTGCATGGAAAAGACGTTGTATTCATGCCCAGACATGCAAAGGGCCATTCTAATCCACCTCACATGGTGAACTACAGGGCCAATGTATATGCAATGAAGGAACTGGGAGTTGAAAGAATAATAGCAACAAATGCAGTAGGTTCGTTGGAAAAAACTGTGAAACCCGGTGATTTTATGGTTCCAAATGACTTTATCGATTTCACAAAGTTACGTCCTGGAACTTTTTACGACAGCCGTACAGTTCACGTGGATGTAACAGAACCTTACTGTAACTACATGCGAAGGATAATTTCTTCATCAGGAGACGTTGTAGAAAATGGAGTCTATGTTTGTACAGAAGGCCCTAGATTTGAAACACCGGCAGAAATTCAAATGTTTAAATTAATGGGCGGCACAGTAGTAGGCATGACAGGAATACCTGAAGCTGTACTTGCACGTGAACTGGAAATATGTTACGCAAGTATTTGTACGGTATCCAACTATGCAGCATCCATATCTCCAAATAATTTAACTATTGACGAAGTTTTCGAAATTATGGAGAAGAAAAAGCATGATCTGGTTTCACTAATGGATACTGCAATATCAAAAATGGGTGAAGAAAGGGATTGTGACTGTAAACATGCACTTAAAGGTGCAGAAATATAGGTTATTTACTACAACTATGTGTTTATTTGATCGTTATTTTTATTTACTGAGACGATCATGGATAGCAAATTTTTGTTGAATAAGCTTGATAACTATCAAAGAAATTTAAGAATCATTTAACCAGACTATTTTATCTTGGTTAATCACACCCATAATAATTATCAAGGATGATATTATGTTAAATAAACTTCAAAAAGAGATTATAGAACTAAAAAAGGAAAAAAATGCCATTATACTGGCACATAATTATCAAACTGGAGATATACAGGAAATTGCTGATTTCCTTGGAGATTCATTAGAGCTGTGTATCAAAGCATCTCAAATTGAAGATGCTGATATGGTTGTTTTCTGTGGAGTAGATTTCATGGCAGAAACTGCTGCAATTTTAAACCCTGAAAAATTGATTGTTCTGCCTGATAAGAATGCAGAATGTCCCATGGCTCATATGTTAAAAGCTGAAGAGATAAAAACCTATAAAAAAAGATATCCTGATGCCGCAGTAGTGCTTTATGTAAATACTCTTGCTGAGGCTAAGGCAGAAGCAGATATTTTATGTACATCTGCAAATGCAGTTAAAGTTGTGGAAAGTCTTGATAACGATAGAATACTTTTCGGTCCTGATACTAATTTAGGATGGTTCGTTTCCCACCAACTTAAAGACAAAGAGATCATACCTGCACCAGAAGGAGGTCATTGTTACGTGCATAAAATGTTTAACCTCGCAGACCTGTACTTCCTTAGGGAAAAATATCCCGAAGCAGATATTTTGGTACATCCTGAATGTGATGCAGAGGTGCAAGAATATGCAGACTATGTTTTGAGTACCGGCGGTATGATGGCCCATGCTAAAACCTCTGATAAGACCACATTTATTATTGCCACTGAGTACGACCTCGTAACCAGACTCAGAAGAGAAAATCCGGGTAAAACTTTTATACCTGCCCTTGATGATGCACTGTGTGAAACTATGAAACTTCACACCCTTGAAAAAGTGAAAAATTCTCTTTTAAACCAGGAATTTGTTGTGAAAGTCCCTGAGGATATTGCAAAAAAAGCAAAAACAGCCATTGATAGGATGCTAGACGTATCCTAATACCTATTTTTTTATTATTTGTTAAATAGAATAAGAATTAAAAAAAATTTTAAATAACATTCATCTGCTTCAAGATGGATTGTCTTTCATGTTTCAATTTTTTCAGCATCTCTTCATCCCTATCTTCTTGTTTTTCGAGATGAGCAATTGTAACTGTTATTGCTTGTAGGTTTGTTTCATTCTGATTTACAGGCATTTTTAACCTCCTATCTTAACTGTATCATATTTAACCTCATGATAATTAAAATAGTTTTGCATACCTTAAAAATAGTGTTTAAGCATGTTTAAGGAGAAGTTCACAAAAAAAAGCTAAAACCTTTTTCACACATTATTTAGTTTAAGTTACTTGTTTCATTGTTTCAAAAATAGCTTTAGCACTTTATTTACCCAAATATTAAATTACATCTCACATGCTCTAGCCTAAACTGAATATCATGAGCATAATAAAATTAGTTTAGTGAATAGTTGAAAACCAATTAGTGGGTAGAATAATTTTAATGTAAATATCAGTTGGACCGGGATTAGAAATGATGCAAAGAACTGTTGCAAACCTTCCACTTCACGGAGGAAAAGCTCCAAGATGGCTATTTCATAGGATGGTAAAGTTAACGGAAGGAATTGTGGATGTGATGTTGTATGAATACGATGCAAATGAATTTTTAAGAAGAATTTCTAATCCTTACTGGTTTCAGGCATTTTCTTGTGTACTTGGATTTGATTGGCATTCTTCAGGCACCACAACCACCACTTGTGGGGCTTTAAAAAGTGCTATAAACCCTGAAAAGCATGGAATAGTGGTTGGGGGTGGGAAGGGTAAAGCTTCTAGAAAAACTCCTTCAGATATTGAAAATGCTGGTGAAATATTTTCACTTTCCACCAATAAAATTGAGGATCTCATCCATTCAAGTAAGATATCAGCGAAGATAGATAATTCATGCGTTCAAGATGGGTACCAGCTCTACCATCATTCCTTCATTCTGACAGAAAAAGGTAAATGGGCAGTTATACAGCAGGGCATGAATCAGGAAAAAAGGTACGCTAGACGTTACCACTGGTTGGGGGAAGAAGTGGATGAGTTAACAGTGGATCCCCATAGAGGCATCTGTTGTGATGATGAAACAGCAAAAACTCTGAATATGACAGCGGATAAAAGCGATGCAACCCGAGATATAAGTGTTGATCTGATCTGTGACAATCCAGAACATCTGAAAAAATATTTCAAAGACAGAACAATCATTCCCAAATCCCAGTCCAAACTGGACTGTTATTTCAATGAGTATGAAATGCCAAAACACCACCCAGTACTAGATGAAGATCTTTCGGATAGGGAGTTTGAAGTGCTTAAACAGGCATGTGAAATTCAACCTTCAAACTACGAGGAGTTAATTTCATTAAATGGAATAGGACCCAAAAAAATACGGGCACTGGCACTCATATCAGATCTGGTGTATGGTTCCAAACCCAGCTGGGAAGATCCTGTCAAGTACAGTTTTACCCATGGTGGAAAAGACGGTTTTCCCTATCCAGTTGATAGAGAAGTCTATGATCATTCCATAATAACTATAAAAGAAGCTTTAGAGGATGCTAAAATAAATAAAAAAGACAAATATAATGCTTTGAAACGTTTGGAAACCCATATTAAATCAGGATAATCTTGAGAAGGTAAAATTTAATTTTGGGAGAATCATTCTGATTCCTGATAACTCCCATTGTATTCTCCAGATCCACTGACATCAAACACAACGCCCTGGGCAATCCTTTCTCCTTTTTTGACTTTGTAGTCGAAATCTCCATAGTTGTACACCATGAACTGGAGTGTTCCATAAAATCCAGGATCTCCAACAGCAGTGTGTACTGAAACAAATGAACGTAAAAGTGTTGATCTAGGCACATAAAGCATGGAATAACCCTTAGGTATCTTTATTTTCCTATCCACAGTCACCAGATATGATGTTTTTGGTTTCAATACATAAATAGGTGGTTCTAACTTTTCGATTTCTGGTAATTCTTTTTCATTATCAATTAATGAACCTGGACCCCTTTGGATAAAAACTTCATCGATCCTTAGATCGATACCAGAGGGTTGTACAAGTTCTTCAAAATCTGGAAACAATTTTTTAAGTTCATTTTCACCTATCATTAAACAAAACTCCTTGATAAATTAATTAAATTCAACAAATCTTTTTCTTGTATATGGTTTAGCTGGGCTTAAATTTTATGTTGCTCGTGTTATCAACACAACTCCCTCAAGATTTAAATGAGTTTTTTTAAATAATCCTGAGATTGTATTTTATAGTTTTTATCATTTTGAAATTCTTGATCTAAATGGAAAATTAAATGTGGCCCAATTGAAATAAATTGTATTGCTTAACAAAAGATAAAAGTCCAAGAATAATATTTTGAAGTACAATCAAATCGAAGGAGAAATCAATTTGGAACATGTAAAAGAACATTTTGAAGAGGAAGCTAAGGAATTTGATGACACCATAGTCAAGTTGATTCCAATGTATTCCCAGATGATAGACTCGATGATCCTCACCATACCCCAAGAGGTATCTGATGAATTTAAAGTTTTAGATCTTGGAACAGGTACCGGAAATGTATCTAAAGCCATTAAAGAAAAATTTAAACACGCAAGTATTGACTGTATCGATATTGCTGAGAAAATGATAGAAATGGCTAAGATCAAATTGGAAGGCTATACCGATATTCATTATTATACAGGAGACTTTTATGAGTTTGAATTTGAAGAGAAATATGATGTGGTTGTTTCATCACTGGCTCTGCACCATATAAAAACTGATGACGAAAAAAAGAAATTCTACCACAAAATTTACCACATACTCAAAGAGGGTGGAATATTCATTAATTCAGACAGTGTTCTTGGTTCAAATGAGAGAATGCAGAAACTTAACAAGGAAAAATGGAAAGAATTCATGTTAAACAATGTTTCTGAAGATGAGGTTGAAGATAAATGGGTTCCCCAGAGTAAAAAAGAGGATTATCCTGCACCAATAACCAATCATCTTAAATGGCTGGAAGAAGCCGGTTTTAAAGACTTGGATATTGTTTGGAAATATTATGGATGGGCTGTTTACTGCGGAACAAGATAATCGTCCAATTTTCAATAAAAAAAGTTTTTTATATTCTAAAAAACATAATTAATAGGTATATTGCATAGAATAACAATTTCAACTGGAGAAGGTGTTATGAAAGCGAGTGAATTTATTGGAATGAAAGTAATAGATAAAGAAGCAAATGAAATCGGAAAAGTAGCTGAAATTGCAGTCTTATTTAAACAATGTCTATTAGATAAAGTCTTCATATCAGTTGGCTCTGCTTTAAATAAAAAATTCTTGGTTGTTGTTGACGATGATATTGCAGAAGTTGGAGATTACCTGCAGTTAAAACTTAACACACAAGAAATTGAAGAACAAGTTAAAGTAGATAAAATTGAAAAATTTCTAGGCAAAGGAACCCGATACAACGAATTCATCGGAAAAACAGTCCTCAACAAAACAGGCATGGATGTGGGTAAAATATCTGATCTCATGATCGATCCAAAGGGTTGTCTCATTCACAACATCGTGGTAACCACAGGAGGCACATTTAACAAGAAACACCTCATGATATCAGATGAAGATATTGAAGCCATGGGCGACTACCTGATAATCAAATTGGATCAGGACCAGATAAACGACAGAATCGTAAACTAAGATTCTATCATCTTTTTTTTCATTAAAACTAAAAAAAATAGAAATTTCATTCCCCTAAAATTTGTTCAACCATCCATTCTGGTTTAAATTCTATTATATCAGAATATGATTGACCAACTCCAAGGAACAATATTGGTTTCTGAATAACGTATCCAATGGATAATGCTGCTCCACCCTTTGCATCTGCATCAGCCTTGGTAAGTATAATACCATCCACAGTTACTGCATCGTTGAACTTTTTGGCCTGTTCTACGGAATCATTGCCTGTTAAAGCATCCCCAACGTATATGATAAGATCAGGTTTAATGACACGTTTTATCTTCTTCATCTCGTCCATTAAGTTAATGTTGGTCTGCATCCTTCCAGCAGTATCCACAAGAACCAGTTCTTTACCCTTGGCCCTTGCATGGGCAACAGCATCAAATGCAACTGCAGCGGGGTCTGCACCCTTCTTGTGTTTGATTATTTTAACATCAAGATTATCTGCATGATGAGTCAATTGTTCTATGGCACCTGCTCTGAAGGTATCTGAAGCTGCAATGACTGGTGTGTAACCTTTGTTTATGAAATAAGTTGATATCTTTGCAATGGTAGTTGTTTTACCAGTACCATTTATACCAACGAACATGATCTTCAGGGGTTCTCCAGATTTTTTCGCTTCTTCCAATAGTGACGTCAAATCCTTCCCGGGAATATCAAGAATTTCGGATATGGCTTTTTTAAGAGCTTCCCTAGTAAACTCTGCAACATCACTCCTTCGCCTGATCTTCTGCCCCACCAGATCAGTCTTGACAGATGTAATAATTGTTTCTGCCACTTCCATTGCAACATCACCCTCTAAAAGTGACATTTCAAGTTCAAAAAGAATATCTTCTATGTCCTTTTCAGAAATGGTTTTATTGGTCACAAACGATAAAATTCCAGACTTATCATCTTCTTCCGGTTTCTCTTCAGATTCAGTGATTGTTTCATCAGCTGAAATTTCTTCAGTTTCAGATGTTTTTGAAGGCTTTGAATCTTCAGATTCTTCCTTTTCTGAGGATTTGTTACCACGTAAAAATCCCATAAAACCAGATTTTTTAGAATCAGATTCTGCTTCAGTTTCAGATGATTCTGTCTCAGAAACATCCTTTGAAGATTCAGTTAAATCATTCTTAGAAACAGCTTTGGAAGATTTATTTTCAGATGAGTCAGAACTAGGAACAGTCTCATCTTTAGATTTAATATCTGCAGCTGAAGAGTTAGAATCATCTAATTCTTCTTCTGAAGCCACATTATCTGAAATCTTTCCTATGGTACCCTTGAACTTTTTTTTCAGTGATTCAAACAAAGAGATTTCACTCTCCTATTTGTTGATAAAAATTTAAAAATAAGGAATATAATTTAAACAGAACCTTCTCCTTCAACCTTCTGCATTAAAGCTTCTGCTTCAGGACTTCTCTGACGTATGTAATCCGAAATCTTTTGAAGATCAGAAGTCATTTTGTCTCTTAATTCTTCAAGTTCGGTTTTTTGTTCTCCTATAGTCTCTTTAGCATCGGCAATTTTCTTTTTTACTGCCACACCTGCTCCAAGACCAATGATGACCTCGTCAGTATTTTTAAGTTCTGTTATTAGAAAGGATCCTGCACCTATTGGTACCAGAGTTTCTTCCTTATCTTCATCCTTAACTACTTCAAGGGTGTCTAATGCAACTGTAAGTTCAGCTATGGATGCATTTAAATTTTCAACCTGCTGCTGAATTACTTCTGCTTGACCCTGATAGGTATTTAATTCATTCATCAAAGCTTCAAGTCTTTGTCTGTCTTCCATACAGATCACCTGCTGGACAAAGCTTTGATCATTGGATCTTGAGCCTCTTCTTCAGAGATCTCCTTGATTTCATCAATGAATATTTTATTTCTGCCTATCCTGTGTTTGCTTCCAAACTCAGAATATATTTTTTCTTTAATATCGTCTTCACTTGTGGCTTTTAATTCCTTTGTGAAGTTTTTAAGGCCTTGGCCCATCATAAATTTTCCCTGAATTTTAAATACTTTTGTCTTCATAAATATCCCTCAAGAAAACCGAATGCTTCTTCTATTCTTGCAAGTTCTGGTCCTGTGGTACCCAAACCAACCATAACTCCATTTGAATTGGCAATTGAACAGGAGCCTACGAATTGTGTTCCGTTGTTAACTGTTCCAACATCAACAGGGACCTTGAAAAATTCTTCAAGATCTTTCAGTTCATCTTCTAGTGTTGCTGGATGTACCAAAACTCCCTTGTTTGTTGCGTTTGCCACGGATCCTGTAATTTTATAATTTGCTATGCTTCCACGTTTGACTTCCACATCCAATACATCTGATATTAGTTCAATGGCCTTATCAGATATTAGGGGATGTACAAGGGCTCCTGAATCATTTGCTAAAACAATGTTACCCACTGCTGTTAGCTTATCAGGAATTCTAGCAACCTCAACGCCTTTTTCTTTGAATACTTCTAATTCTTTGTCAAATGCGTACTTGGAAACAATGAAACCTTTGGAATTTCCACAGGTCAATGCTCCTGTAAGGTTACTACCACAAATTGGAGTTCTAATAACTTCAACACCTAAGGCTTCGTTTATTAGATCCTCCATACTGTCCAACATATTGGGTGGAGCAATGGCAATTTTATCGGAAACAGATATTGAAACACCCAAATTTGGGCTTCCATCCATGTTGATCCTTCTAATCATTTACTCACTCACCTATTCAACTAAGGTGACTAAGACAGATCCATCCTCTTCCTTTGTTGCCTTTACCTTAATTTTTGGTGGTACCTTCTGAATTCCCCTCTCCCAAATTTTCTCGTTAACTGCAGAGTCAATTACAATATCATCAGATTTCATGTGTCTTTGCATGAACTCTCTGACTATTCTAATTGCTTTTGGAGACCGGATGGTCCTTGGCACCCTTTTAACATCCCTTAATGGGATAACGTAAACTCTTTCCATTTAAATCACCTATGCTTTGACCTTACTTCTTCTCCATTGTCTCATCTTAGGATGAGTTCGGACTTTTCTTGATGTTTTAAGCATTACCCATAATGGTACGCGTCTGTTTTGTTTTGTGGCCTTAGAAAGTCTTAATTTCTTAGCGCATGGTTTATTTCTACTCATTTTTTCTCCATCCTATTACTCTTGATTGTAAATGTTCTGGGAATATTTTTAAGGCTGCACTGTCGCCTTCAATTTCTGAGATAAGAGTTCTTATCTCTATTTCATAGTCAGAATTATTATCCATGTTGGTTAATTCTTTTTTTACCTCGAATAGAGTTTTTGAAAGATGATTCATGGATTTATGACCAAATCCTCCCAGGTTGATATATTCAACGTTGTTTCTATCTTCAAAACTCCGAACTTCATTCATGTTGAGTTTTGGTATTCTATCATCCCGTCTGGTTCCATCTGCAACAACATCATATTCCTTGGCAACTAATTCCAATGCATATTTGTGCAGCTGATTTATACCGTTGTTTGGAAACCCATCACTTAAGATCGTTTGAACTGCAGATCTCATGGTATCAGAATCTGCATTCATCACCCTGTGATTGAAGTTTAGATTTGATGCAGACTCTGCTGCAGGTTTCCATGAAGGATAGATTCCATAATTTACAGTTACGAGTTCGACATCGTATCCTAATTTATTGAGGATAAATGCCATCAAAGAACTATCTTTTCCTCCACTGTAAAGTACACAAGCCTTCATTTATTCCAACATCTTCGTTTTATCTTCGGGTAATATTGATCTCTCTCTTCTGACCAGCAAGTTTTCTGAGAAGTTCTTTGAGCTGATCATCTGTAATTTTGTTTTGCACCCTACCCATCTGCGCAAGCTGAATTAACTGTAACTCGATCTGGTCCACAAATTCAGGTTTTGTGAGCCTGATGTTAGTGAGTCTTGCCCTAGCCTCAGGTGTTAATAACTGCATCATGGCCTGTCTTTTCTGGGCTTCAACTTCCCTGCGCATCTGTTCTTGTGATTCAGCCTGTGAAGATTGGTTTTGAGCTTGTTGAGCTTGCTGTTGCTGAAGCTCTTGCATTCTTCTGCGCCGAATTTCTTCGATGTCAGTCATTTAAGACCTCCTTAATACTTGGAAAGTTCTGGAATGTCTTTTATAATTTTGTGGGATGTTTTATCTAGGAATGATTTTCCTTCTGGGGTAACTAATCTTCCTTCACCAACTTTTCTTATGTAACCTGCATCTTCAAGCTGATGTAAAGCACCTCTTATGACTGCACCACTGCCTTTCTTAAATTTTTCAGGGCTGGTGCCTCTGTCTTTTTTTCCACCGTAGTAGGTTTTAAGACTGTTTACTCCAACTGGGCCATCCATGTAGACTTTTCTTAACACGGAAGCACATCTTACGTACCACCAGTCAGGGTTGTCGGGTCTTCTTTCTTTATGGACACCTGTTTTAACAAAGGTCGCCCATTCTGGCGTGTTTATACTTTTATTTTCGTTTAGCTCCTTTGCCACTTCGCTGATCAGCGAATCAGCAGGCACATCGTAAATTGTAGTCATATTTATCCTCCTATTTACCTCTTCTTTGTTTGAATATTACAGCAACGTTACCTCTAAAATCAATAAGTTTAGAATTAGATTTTTCAATGATCTCGGTAATATAGTTTTGTTTCTCTGCAGATATACCTTTTGAAAATCTAAGTTTTACAACTTCATTTTCTTTGAGTTGCCTTTTAATTTCATCGATGACATTGTCATTTATTTTGGATTTTCCTATGTTAATTGTGATGGTTGAAAGTGATCTGTTCATCAGTTCCTTTTTTGGAGGCGTTGTAATGTTCAATTTTCCTCCTCCTTCTTTCTTTTTTTTCAGTTATGTAGGGAATTCTGGCAACATGTCCACAGTCAAGGCATTTGATTACAACGCTTGAATTTATTAATCTTACTCTGCAGTTCAATCCGGGTTTCAGGAATTGATGGCAGCTGTGGCAGAACCTTCTGTTCCATTTGTCTGGTAGCTTGAGGTTGTACTTCTTTGCTATGTTTCGGGCCATCTCAACGTAACGGTGAGACCTTTCAGGATGTTGGTTAAATTCCTCATCTGCCCGGCTAAAAAGTATGTTTATTCTCTCTTCAGCTATTTTTAAAATCCATTTCGGTCTTCTTCCCCTTCTCAAAGTTTAACCTCTCATGGTAAACTAAAGTTACCAGAATATAGAACTATTAATCTTAAAAACTTAGCTCATAGGGTTTTGAATCCTTAAGGAGTAGATCCCTTAAAATTTAGAACTGTAACTTAAGAATAATATTATAGTTTATTCACCTTACCATTTAAAAAGCTTTCCCATCTAAACTTCATGATAATAAAAACTGGTAAAAGTACTGATAAATTATCATTTCATCAACTGCAAACAAGAAAACATCTAACTCTTGTACATGTACTCTAAAAAATTCACATCCCCTGGAGGAATATGTTTTTCCCCATTAACAATTTTAATTATCAGATCAACAACATCTTCAACTTCTAAATCTGTTGTATCTACTTCGTTAACCTTGTTTACATGGTTTTCCACGGCTTCAAATGTACAGATATCTAGGGCTTCAGCCTCAACATTTTCATTTACTTTAGATTCTGGCCAATTTCGTTTGGAGAGACGTTTTATAAGAATATCAGGTCTTGCCCTTAAAACCACTACACAGTCTATTAGATCGGAATTTTCTAAAAAATGTGCAAGATGTCCCTCAATGATGAGGCCATCCTTCTGGAAATTTATTATAATAGTTTCCAGTTCATGGCAAAGATCTTCCATATCTACTTCTTTGTATCCCTTTTCTGGATCGTACCCATGGTAAAGGTGTTTCTCTTCAACTAGATCGTTTACTGCAACCAGTGGAATGGAAAGTTTTTGGGAAAGCAGCTTTGATACTGTGGTTTTCCCTGTTCCAGGTGTTCCTGTGATTAAGATGACTGACATTTGATCATTTATCAAATTTTTCTATAATGACCTCGGCAACCCTTTCTCCTGATAAGAGCATACCACCAAATATTGGACCCATCCTTGGAGATCCATGGACCGCATTTGCAGCCATTCCTGTCACGTAAAGTCCAGGGTAAACCTCTGTTGTGTTGTCAACAACTAAACTTTCTGCTTTATCTGCCCACATGGATTTTTCACCCATGATCTTGCCGGTTTCAGTTTCTAATTCGACTTCCATCTTGTTTTCAAGAATTTTAACAACTTCACATGGATGTCCTGTTGCATCTATTACTGCTTTGGATCTTACTGTTAATGGATCTACGTGTAATCCTCCCATTTGAACTGCTGCCCAGTTGAGTACAACCCCTTCAACACCCTTGTCCTTCATCATCACGTCTTCTATTGCCATGAGGTTGAAGATCTTTAATCCTGCCTGAACTGCCTTTGAACATATTGTGGATACGCATTCAATTGAATCTGCAACAAAGTAACCTTCACTGTACTCCTTGGTCTTTATTCCGAACTCATCAAGGATTCGTTTACTTTCTTCTTGGACAACGATCTTGTTGAACATCATACCGCCACCCCACATTCCACCACCCATGGAAAGCTTTTTTTCGAATAAAGCCACTTTATAGCCTGCTTTAGCCAGATAATATCCTGCTGTAAGTCCTGCAGGACCTCCCCCACCAATAGCAACATCCATGTCTGTGTAATCAAGGAAATCTTGCATATATTCTTCAATTATCGCTTTTGAAACAATTATATCATCCAGTTTCATTTTTTCACCATTCTACTATTGTCTTTTATTGTATAAAAATTCTTCTTACAAAAAAAATCCAGCCATTTTTGAGTCGGCTGGATCACTTTTTAATGATCAGTCTTAAAATATCTTTATCCTTCAAAACATGTTCCAGTCCAACCTTCTGTCCTGGAAACTTAACAGAAGATCCCCAAACCTTGGCATGTCGGAAGTTTCTGACAAAATCTCTGTGTAATTTTGCTGCAACATCACCAACAGTTGAACCTTGTCTGATTATCATGGGCTCTTCCAGATCTGCCTTTTTACCTTGGGGCTTTAAATATAGGCGTATTAATTTTAATCTTTCAAATATTTCGTCTTTAAGTTCATCGACATTGATACCTTTATCTGCTGCTATGAACATTGCATCTGGCATTTTAGTTTTTAGTTCTTCGATGTACTTTTCATCTGCAAGATCGATTTTATTTATTACCACAAGCATAGGCACGTAGATACAACTTGGATCCATGGAATCTACAAATCTATCGATGGTGGCATCTTCCCTAATAAGTACATCTGCACTGTGTATTCCGTACTCGTTAAGAATAGATCTTATAGTTTTTTCATCTATGTTAGTCAGGGGAACTGTGTTAATAAGGTTAATTCCACCCATTTTGTTTTGTTTGACTGTAACATCAGGAGGTAGTTCGTTTGCCCTTATACCTATATTTCTAAGTTCGTCTAAGATAACTTTCATGTGTTGTGGGTTAAAAATGTCCAGAACCATGAGTATGAAATCTGCGTTACGGGCCACTGATAATATTTCCCTACCCCTACCTTTACCCTTGGATGCTCCTGTGATTATTCCAGGAATATCCAGGATCTGTATTTTTGCTCCCCTGTAGTGCATCACACCAGGAACTATGTCCAGAGTTGTGAATTCGTAAGCTCCTGTTTTGGATTCTGCATTGGTAAGTTGGTTCAATATTGTTGATTTACCCACAGATGGAAATCCAAGAAGAACAACCGTGGAATCACCACTCTTTTTGACATGAAAACCTTTGCCCTTAGTTCCAGAACTGCTCCTTGCTAGAGCATCTTCTTTAAGCTTGGAGACTTTGGCTTTTAACTTTCCTACGTGGTGGGAAGTTGCCTTGTTGTATGGAGTTTTCTTGATCTCCTCTTCAATTTCTCTTATTCTATCTTCAATAGCCATAAAACTCACATAAAATTAGTTTAAGATGATAATAAACTGAAATTAACTTATTTAATTGATGACAAGAACAGTATTTTGTAATGTATTCATGATCATCAAATTTCATTTAGTACTATATCTTCTTTGATCCGATTTAATTAATAAGTTAATCCATGGATTCAATTTGAGAGCCATGCTTTTTATAAATTAATTGTATGTCATTCCACTTAATACAGTTTTTAATTGGGACAGTTTCAATTAAAAATAAAAAAAATGGGGGGGGTGTTTTAACTCACACCCCAAACCATTACTCCTGGCTGACCATACAATGCTTTGAACTGGGTTAAACCTGCTCCTCCCTCGAAGAACAGTCTTGTGAACATGGAATTTTCCAGTTCTTTGTTCATGGCAACACCTATGAGGGTGTTGTTCTGGTTAATCAGAAGTATTGAGTACTGGCTTGAATTTGAAACGACTTGCTGTGTAATGTTGTTGCTGTTTATTATTGTCAGTGTGTGTGGCTCTATTAATAGAGATCCGTTTCCTGTGGTTAATTCATTGGATATCTGCGTTACTATGGTATTTGTATCGTTGGTTGTTAATGCACTCGTATCTATAATTCCTGCACTGTAACTCGTACCATTTTGCTGGGCAACAACTGCGTTGCCACCAATGTAAAGTGTTTTGTTGTTAATGGTTGTTGAGTTAAGCTGTGAAGCTAAGTACTGGTAGTTTGTTCCGTTGTTGCTTGTGAAGTTCCAACTTCCAAAGTAAGACCACCATCCTGCTTTTCCAACCATGTCTGAACTTGTGATAAACACATGTGGAGTTGGGTTATCTGGATGTGTGTACTGTGCTATTGTTTGTGCCTGATCCTGTGTGAGTCCATACTGCGAAGTCATTGCAGTGATTGCATCAGTTTTATTCAGTCCCAGTATACCGTTTAGGATATCAGCACTCTTTCCAGAATTATTGGTGTAATTGTCCAGAGTTTGCGGAGCAAGATCACCACTAGATGCAAGCATTCTTAGAATTCCAGCAGATAATGTTTCATTATCTGTTAACAGTGCCTTGCCAACCCAATAAGCTCTTGGACTGTTCTGAGAGGACCCATCAAATGTTGCGGCCCTGTCCGCCACATCTGTAAACAGATGTCCGTAGTCCCACCATGATGTGATTACAGTGTTGTTTGGAGTGTTGTTCTTGATGTACGAGAGGGAGTTGACCATTGAATCATCTGTTCCCGGAACCACTGAATTGGATATGGAATAGGCTGATGCAACTGGTGAAAATGCTACTGCTATTAAAACAACAGCCATTATGACCTTTTGGTACGAAACATTTTCCACATGATCCTTCACATAGTAATATAGAAGTCCCACGAATATTCCTGCTGTAAGTGTTATTGGTAATGAGAAGTTTTCAATGAACCTAACACCTTTGGTCATAGCGTAAATTGTAATTACGAGCCATACACCAAACAACACAGTGTACAATATGTAATTTCTCTTTAACGTGACTATGTCAAGCTTAACTGCAGGTTTTTCAGGAGGTTCTACTTCTTTAGTTTCTTCCTTACGTTTAGATCTGCTCTTCCTTCTAGGCTTTCTTTTTCTTGTAGGCTCTTCTTCTTTGACTTTATCTATGGTAAAGAATCTCCAAATTAATGCCACAATACCTAAAATTCCGAATATGAATGGCAAGTAACCGCCCACACCGTTGATTATATCTGATAATCCTGGAATCTGAAGTTCTGAAACAGATACATAAACGTTAGGGTATGACGATGATCCAACTGTTGATTGGATTTTGCTTACACTCACTGGTTCTGTTAGTGCTGATGCCAATCCAGAGACACCTAGGACTAGTCCCATGAGTAACAAACTCAGAACTATGAACACTACCAGGGAGTAAAGGTCAGGTTTGTCTTTAAACCAAGCAAATTTGCTCAGAAGATTTCCCTTGAAGTTCCCAGCCATTGGTTTTGGTTCTAATTTGAACACAAACTGGGTGAGTATAAGGTAAACTACGGCCGATCCTATGATTATATAGAATATGTACCACCATCCCTGCCAAGCCATCGTGAATATCATCATTGAAAATGCTGATAATGCCCCGAAGATGGTTTTTTTCTTGATATCCTTGGCAAGCATGCTTAAAACAAAGAAGTATACCACTAATAATGGTAACAACATGTTGAACATGTCTGTATCAAAGAATCCTGCAAATGTATGGGAGAAATATGCTGGAGCAAGACCAACCAGTAATCCTGCTGCAACACCACCATAATCATTTGTAATACGCCTTATTAGTAAATAGGCAGGTATAACTGCTAATGAACCGACTATAGGTCCCATCCAAAAGGCTACCGCCGCTAGTGGAACTTTTGCAAATGCATTTGCAAGTTTATAGGCCCCAACAGTTATGATTGAGATTAAAGGAGGATACTCTGCACTTTGTCCCGATGGGTATGATGAATGAAGGTCCCATTGAGTTCCGTTGATCTTGGTGTCCCCAAGGTAACCATGATCAAGCAGATCCGCAGTTAACCTTAAATTGTAGTAGGAGTCCATTTCACTGAAGTAGGGTTGTCCGTTTTGATCCTCGTAGTAAGCTTTCATCTGATCTGGCACACCATTTATGGATGCCGCTTCAGCTCTTATGAAAAACACGAGGAAAAACAATATAAGAATGATAATTATTGGTTTGTATTTGCTAATCAAATCTTTTGCACTCATATTATCTCCTGTGATCCATGACTTTTTTTTAATTCTCTATTGTTTCACATTAGTATACTAAATTATTATACCTTTTTATTTTTTCGTAAAAATAAACTAAAAAAATGGATATTTCTCAGATATTCATCAAATTTTATCTAGAATTGTAAGAATATCCATCCACTATTCAGGGATAAATTTGAAATATAATATTATAATCTGTGAAAATAGGTGTTAGTTGAATGGTAAATCACCGGATACAATTTACCTAAAATAGTTGATCCACCTTGTAAATTAAAAACTAGATCACTGAAATAAAAAAAATTAGGGGAAAATTTATGATGATCTCTTAGAAACCTTCCGGGTTTTTGTGACCTTTCTGGAAGATTTTTTCGGAGTTGCCTTTTTAACAGCGGTTTTACCAGATTTTTTCGCGGTTGCTTTTTTAACAGCGGTTTTACCAGATTTTTTCGCAGCTGCCTTTATTGGCTTATTTGTTGAATTTGGAACTCCCGAAACCTCGGGTGCAGGTTCGTCCAACGACCGAGTATATCTACATTTAGGAAACGCTGAACAACCTATAAATTCTCCGTAACGTCCTGAACGTTTGATTAAATCTTTTCCACAGTCTGGACATACTCCCACAATTTCATTTGATGGTTCCTGTCCATCTTTACCGCATTTAGGATCTAAACAAGCCCTTTGTCTTGGTTTTCCAAATGAGATCATTGGAAGGCCACACTCTTCACAAGTTGTTTTGAGTATTGTGGCACCCCTAGGTAATGAAAATGTAGATTTACATTCTGGATACCCTGAGCAACCAACAAAACTGTTACTCCTTGGAGAATCGATTAGTACTAAATTACCTCCACATTTACATTTACCAACTACCCTGCTTTCCCTGTAGGATTTGTAAAGTTGTTCACCAATCACAGCCTTGTTCTTATCTATATCATCCAGTATGGAAGTGAGTTCAATCTTAGCCTCTTCGATGATGTTGTCCTTATTTACAGAGCCTTCAATGATATCTTCAAGCCGTGTTTCAAATTCCCTTGTCATTTCTTCGCTGGTTATTTTATTTGAGTACTCCTTCAAAGTGTCTATGAGATGTTCTCCAAGTTCGTTTACCTTAATCTTTTTACCTTCCACAAATTTACGGTCGTAAAGAATGGATATAATGTTTGCACGTGTGGATTTAGTTCCAAGACCTCTTTTTTCCAATTCTCGTATGAGTGAAGCTTGATTGTATCTTGCTGGTGGTTTGGTTTCCTTCTCTTCACTCCTAACAGCTTCCACAAGCAATTCATCATCCTTACTTATGGTGGGGAAACTGTCATTTTCTGCCTTTTTAAAGGGAGTTAACTCCATCCAACCCAGCTTTGCCATTCTTTTTCTTGAAAAGCTGAAGTCTTGATCACCTATTTTCAGACTTGTTTTCATGGATTCTAGCAATCCATTCTCTCCAAATACTGAAATGAATCTGTAGGTGATAAGTTCGTAGAGCTTTCTGTCATCCGTAGATAATTCCTTAGGAATGACACCAGTTGGGTGAATTGCAGGGTGTGCTGCATCGGTTTTCTTACCCTCATTTGGTTTGTAAGGTTTTTTCAGTTTGGCTATCTGATTTCTAAATGAACCACTGTAACTGAGTTTTTTGAGAATTTTATCCACACCAATACTCTTGGGAAGTTTCTGGGAAGATGTACGTGGATATGATGTGAAACCCTCTGTATAGAGATTTTGAGCAATTTGCTGGGTTTTTTTAGGACTGAACCCAAACACTGCATAGGCTTCAGACTGGAGTGATCCTAGATCGAATGGGAAAGGGGGTGCCTTGACAGTTTCCCTAACATCTATACCATCAACAACTGCATTCTTCCCATCACAGTCTGCAAATATTTCGTCGGCAACATTTTTGTCGAATATCTTTCCAGCCTTATGATCTGCTGTAACCAACTCATCTATTCCAGGAACATCGAGATCTGCTTTGATCATCCAGTAAGGTTCTGGTATAAATTTCTGGATCTCCTTCTCCCTTTCCACGAGTATGGCGAGTGTTGGTGTTTGTACTCGGCCGGCTGAAAGTTGAATGTAACGTTTAGTTGTCTCCATAACAGATTCTGTGAGTGATTTGGAGATATTAACACCGAAGAGAAAATCCAGAACATGTCTGGCAATTCCACTGTCCACCTGATTAAAATCAATGTTCAATGGTTTTTCATATGCTGCTGTTATATCTTCATTTGTCAGTGTCGAGAATTTCATTCTAACAGCATTATCGAGACTGTTCTCTCCACAGGCATATTTCAATGCGTTGTACCCTATCAGGGTCCCTTCTATATCGTAATCGCATGCATGCACAAATCTGTCTGCATTCTTTGAGAATTTCTTAATAGCATCGACATAATCCTTAACATATTTCTTTTTCTTGTCTTTAGCGTATAAGGGAACCCATTCAACATCAAATAATCGTCCCTTATTCTTATTTTTAGGAGCAAGTGAATATAAATGACCTACTGCAGTTAAAACAGTTGTTTTATTTCCATTTTCTTCAAATTCGTAGTAAGAAACTTTTTTATACTTTTTTTTGGTCGAATTTTTTGAAAGAGCCGAAGCAATCTTCTCAGAAGCTTTGGGTTTCTCACATATTATAACTTCATGCATTATATCACTCACAAGCCTGTTTAACTAACAATAACAATGAACTCAGATCATGACCCCACTCGATCAAGACCCATTATAATTATACATCTAAAAATTATTCCATTTTCCCTTTATGATCAGATCAATTGGACTTTCTATTATTATAAAAATTAGGACATATATATAATATACCCAAAAAATCTAAAACTAAATTAAATAAGTTCTACTTACAACTTAATTCAAAAATATTTTCATTATAATAATATGAATTAAATTGAACTAATTTTTTTTAATTCAAATCTACTTTAGCTATTAAACACAGATAATGTGGATGTAAAAAAAAAAAAATAAAAAAAATTGAATTTAATGATATGAGGAAAGTATCATGTTAATTGGTTTAATATCAGACACACACATCCCTGAAAGAGCAAACAAAATACCAGAAAAAGTTTTAGAAGTTTTCAAAGGTGTTGAAATGATTATGCATGCAGGAGATCTAGTTTCAAGGGACGTTCTTGAAGAGCTGGAGGAAGTTGCCCCCACAATCTGTGTACAGGGCAACATGGACAGGATGTATGGACTAAAAATTCCAAAAAGGGAAGTAATAACAGTGGAAAACTTCACAATTGGATTGGATCATGGTGAAGTTTATCCACGTGGTGATACACAACAGTTGAAATATATTGGGATGGAAATGGGGGTCGATGTTTTGGTAACTGGACACACCCATACACCTTTTATAAAAGAACTGGAAAATTTGGTGCTTTTAAATCCAGGAAGTCCAACAGTTCCCAGAATGTCAGATCCAACTGTTATGTTAGTTGATGTGGAGAAAAACGATCTAAATGCACAGATAATTAAACTTGGTGATTCCACATGTAAATCCCTAAATTACAAAGGGAGGATTTAATTATGGGAAAAAAATGGAACAGCGAAAGGAAAACAGAACATTATTACAAAATGGCTAAAAAACAGAACTACAGATCCAGGGCATCCTACAAACTTCAACAGCTCAACAAACGTTTCAAAGTAATCAAAGCAGCAGACAAGGTAGTTGATTTGGGCGCAGCACCAGGAGGCTGGTCACAGATAGCTCTTGAAGCTGTTGGAGAAGAAGGCACCGTAGTAGGGGTGGATCTGGAATGGATAAGACCGTTAGATGAAGAAAATTTCCACACAGTCAGAGGTGATTTCACCAAGGATGAAACCTTAAAAGAAGTGAAAGATTTGATCAATGGAACTGCTCAAGTAGTAATATCAGATGCAGCCCCAAAATTAACTGGGATAAAAGATATTGACACCATAAGATCTACTGATCTAGCTGACAATGCATTGACAGTCTGTGATCATGTGCTTATGCAGGGTGGAAATTTTGTTTTGAAGGTATTTCAAGGTGTAGAATACGACAATATAATAAAGAACATTAAAGAACGATTCAAAGTAGTAAAAACAACAAAACCTCCTTCATCAAGGAAGGCTAGTGTTGAAATGTACGTTGTTGCAAAAGGTTTCAGAAGGATGTTCTAAGGAAATAGTAAAACAGATATAATCCCCTAATAAGGGATCATAACATTCCTTTCACACTTGCCAAACTAGATCTTGCAGTGTTTAACTGGGACTGAGCAGCGTTTATTCTTTGTGTCACCTCATCCTTAGATTTTCCTGCTGACAAAGCACTTTCGACATCATTTATATCAGAATTTGCCTTAACAAGCTCCAATTTAGCATTTATAAATGCTGTTTTAGCATTTTTATTGTTTGAAGTATCAACAGATTGCTGGACACTTGTAAACTGATCATTTAAAGTATTATAATCTGATTTAAGAACAGCAAGCTGATCGTAAGCAGAACCACTACCCACATCAGTTGTGATTGAAGATGTAAGGGAACTAATTCCAATATAAGCGAAGAGTACTAAAGTTGCAATGATTAAGATAATACCAAGAACAGAGATGCTCATGGAAGTAGCTTTAAATAAATTTAATCTGGATCTCTTCATTTTTTTCACCATTTATTAGATAGTTCATCTGTTTTATTAAATTTATCCAAGACAGGAACTATTACCAATTTCTATCAATTAATTTACTGCAATAAATAAATTATTGAGTATCGTATATATTAACTTAATATTTAATGATCACTAGAAAAAATTACTACTTCTAGAAAAATTTAAACCATATCAGTAACATCGATGTATCATCGATAAATAGTATCATAGTTGATTTTTTATAATAATTTGAGGAGTATAAATGGAAGCAACTTCATCCACAGAAAAGTCCAAACCATCAGTAGCAAAATTTGAAGAGTTTTTCAGTACCAAATACAAAGATACTATCTTTGAAGCCCTAGAAAAGTATCCAGACGAAAGATCCGTGGTTGTCAGTTATTCAGAGCTGGAAATGTTCGACCCAGATCTCGCAGATCTTCTCATAGAAAAACCAGAGGAAGTAATAAAAGCCTCTCAAAAGGCAATAAAAAATATTGACCCCCTCGGTAAAAATGCAGAACTTAACATTAGATTTGAGGCTATTCGTAACAACATTCAGCTTAGATTCTTGAGAAGTAAATACATCGGGAAGTTTGTGGCTGTTGACGGAATTATTCGTAAAACAGATGAGATCCGTCCAAGGATAATAAACGCCCTTTTTGAATGTAGAAGTTGTATGAGACTTCAGGAAGTTCCCCAGACAAGTAATCTAATAAGTGAACCTGCACTCTGTCAGGACTGTGGCGGTAGATCCTTCAGATTGTTACAGGAAGAATCAGAGTTCATGGATACACAAACCACCAAATTACAGGAACCCCTTGAAAATTTATCTGGTGGTGAAGAACCAAAACAGATATCAGTTGTTATGGAAGACGATTTGGTTGACTCACTCACTCCTGGAGACATCGTAAAGATTACCGGTATAATGAAGACTGTGAGGGATGAAAAAACCAAGCGGTTCAAGAATTATATTTACTGCAACTACATAGAACCTCTTGAAAAGGAATTTGAAGAGCTTAAAATTAGTGAAGAGGATGAAGAGGAAATAAAGAGGCTTGCAGCTGATCCTGATGTTTACAACAAGATCATAAGTTCAACAGCACCTTCAATTCAAGGTTATAGAGAAGTCAAAGAAGCCATTGCCCTTCAATTATTCGGTGGTTCTCCTAAGGAACTGGAGGATAAAACCAGGATAAGGGGAGATATCCATATCTTGATTGTTGGAGACCCTGGTATTGGTAAATCTCAGATGCTTAAGTACGTATCCAAACTAGCACCCAGAGGTATTTACACCAGCGGTAAAGGTACGAGTGGTGTTGGATTGACTGCTGCAGCTGTTCGTGACGAATTTGGAGGGTGGTCACTCGAAGCAGGTGCTCTTGTTTTAGGAGATAGGGGTAATGTATGTGTTGATGAGCTGGATAAGATGCGTTCAGAGGACCGTTCGGCTATTCACGAGGCACTCGAGCAGCAAAGTTATCATAAGGACTTTGAAATTTTATTGGGAAATGGTAAAAAGGTTAAAATCGGTGAATTCGTAGACGAACATATCCAAAATAATCAGAATGAAGTTATCTTAGGAAAGGATACTGAAATTTTAGAGGTGGATGATCTCGAGGTTATGGCCTACGATCTAGAAAAATTAGGCCTTATAAATGTTAAAGCCGATAGAATAAGCAGACATAAAGCCCCCTCCAACCTTGTAGAAATTGTATTTAGCAATGGTAGGACTGTTACCGTTACACCAGAACATCCAGTTTTAAAATGGGATAAAAATGTTGAAGCTGTGAATGCAGAAGAACTTAAGGAAAATGACATAGTATTGGGTGTTAATGAATATATTACTTCTGTGAATGATGATATAAGCTCAAACACCGCATCATTTTTAGGATTTTTGCTTTCTGAAGGGCATTCTTACAAGAATGAAGATAATGGAGTTTATGAGATTGGATTCAGCAATACAGATGAAAATCTGATAGAAGAGTTCAAAAATATTGCAGAAAATGGCGACATAGGATATATTGTTTCTAAACGAGAAAAAGAAGGGTGTAAAGACCTTTTTACTGTCAGAATTAATTCTAAATCATTTTACAATGAAATGGAAAATGAATTTCCAGAAGTGTTTTTAAGAGAAGAAGGTTTAAGACCTGCAAGGATGAAAAGAATTCCAAATAAAGTCTTGATGAGCTCAAATATTAATAAAAAAGCATTTCTAAATTCATACTTCAAGGGAGATGGGTTTGTAGATAAATTAAGAATCGGGTACTCAACATCTTCAATAAAAATGGCTGAAGATTTACAAGATATGCTTCTAATGTTAGGAATATATTCTTATATTTTCAAAGAAGAACGGGAAGAAGGAATATATTATAAGGTTACTTTGAGTGGAAAAGCTAATATGGAAAGATTTGCGGATATTGTCCCCGATGATCACCGCATGGATAGAATTAAAGACATAATAAATACTTCTGGAAATAAGAAAAACGATAGGGACATAATTCCCCACGACATTATTGTAGATCTTTACGACATCCTTAAAGGGCTCAGAATTTGTGATGGGAAGCTTCGAAACAACATAAAAAGAAAGCAGAATGCACATAGATTAACTTTAAATAGATATGTTAACGAAGCTGAAACTCTTCTAAACGAAATAAAGGTTGGTTTAGAAAATAATGAAATTAACAGTGCCGAGAAAATTTACAGGGTGAGTGAACTTTCAAAAGACTTGGATATTCCACATACAAGCTTGAGAAATTTATTAACTAATGGTCATGAAGAAACAACTAAAATATTGTTTAACAAAGCAAATACACGACTCGATAAACTAAATAAAAAATTAAGTCATGTAAAAAAATACGTTCAAGGAAATGTGAGATTTCTCACGGTTAAAAATGTGGAAAAAATTGAAAACAATGATTCCAAGTGGGTATACGACATCACAGTTGAACCTCAACATTTATTCGCATCACATGGACTCGTACTTCATAATACCATTTCAATAGCCAAGGCAGGTATTATGGCAACATTAAACTCCCGTTGTTCTGTTCTTGCAGCAGCTAACCCTAAATTTGGAAGATTTGATCAGTACAAATCCATAGGTGAACAGATCGATCTACCATCCCCGATTCTGTCACGTTTCGATCTGATATTTGTAGTCGAAGATAAACCTGATGTGGAAAGGGACACTAAACTGGCAGCACATATTCTGAGAATACACAAGGACACTTCAATACCATTTGAGATAGAACCGGAATTATTGAGGAAGTACATTGCTTATGCAAGAAGGGAAGTGAGTCCTAAACTCACAGCAGATGCAATTACAGTTCTCCAAGAATTTTACGTGGGAATGAGGGGAGGAGCTGCAGAAGATGATTCTCCAGTTCCAATAACTGCAAGGCAGCTTGAAGCTTTGATCAGACTTTCTGAAGCCAGTTCCAGGATCAGACTTGGAACCGAGGTAACGAAGGCCGATGCCCAACGAGCCATCACCATTCAACAGAAATGTATGAAACAGGTGGGTTACGATCCTGAAACTGGAAAACTTGATATTGACAAGGTTGAAGGTCGTCCTGCAAAATCTGACAGGGATAAAATCCGTCTTGTGACCGAAATCATCGGTGAACTCAGTGAAGAGTACGGTGGAAGAACACCAAAAAACATACTTATAACTGAAATGTCCGATAGATATAATATGAGTGAAGAAAAGGCTGAAGAAATTGTAAAAATCCTAAAGAGGAAGGGTATAATATTCGAACCTCAGCAGGGATATTATAAAATAGCCTAAAATAAAACTTCTTCAATCATTTTATCTTAAAAATTTGAATCTTTTTAGATTTATACAATTTAATAACAGATATTTACAAAAAAATAGAGGAAAATATAGATATTTTTGGAGGTATAAAAAAATGGCCGATTATAATGAATTATTAGACAGAGCTTTAGATCAGCTTCCACAGGGAGTTGAAGAAACTAAGAGGTTCAATGTTCCAAATGCTTACTCAATGATCCAGGGAAACAGAACCATGATTCAGAACTTCACAGAAGTTACAGAAGCACTGAACAGGGATCCTCAACATGTTCTCAAATTTTTATTGAGAGAACTAGGTACTGCAGGTAACCTTGAAGGAACCCGTGCAATTCTCCAGGGAAAATTCACCCATTACCTCATAAATGAGAAGTTAGATGACTATGTGAAACGATTCATAATGTGTCATGAATGTAACAGACCAGATACAAAAATTATCAGGGAAGACAGGATATTCATTCTTAAATGTGAAGCCTGCGGTGCAAAGGCACCTTTAAAAACACTTTAATTCCTGATTTCCTTTTTCTTTTTTAGTTGTCAAAGATTTCATATTATTTTTTTAATAAATTCTTAAATATAGGTGAACCCCCATGTTTTGTCCAAGATGCGGTAGTGATGATGAAGAACTGATTGAAGGTATATGTAAATCCTGTTTCATTAAAGAAGCAAAAATAGTTGGTATGGATGACGATCTCAAAATTACCATCTGTGCACATTGCAACTCAATTTTGAATGGAATTAAATGGGAAGATTCTGAGCTTTCAGATGAAGAACTTGTGAGCTTCGCAGTCATGGAAAATCTTCGTGCAATGGAACACGTTGAAGATCTTGAGATATCAGTCGATATCTTAACTGTTCGTGGATCAAATTACGAATGTCTTGTTCATGCAGAGGGAAAACTTCTGGGTACTATGGTTGTTGAGGAGTACAAAGTAAATGTTAAAATTGTGAAGAATGTCTGTCCAGACTGCAGTAAATTTGCATCAGGATACTTCGAATCTGTCATTCAAATACGTGCAGATAACAGGTTTCCCACACCTGAAGAGCTTCGGGTGGTTGATGAGATTGTTAGAACTAAACTTGGAAATCTTTCCTTGAAAAATAGGATGGCATACGTTTCAGATGTGGCCATGCTGAAGGAAGGGGTGGATTATTATGTTGGTTCCTACAAGGCAGCAAAAAAGGTTGCAGAAACGATTAAGGACAGTTTAGGCGGAGTAATGCAAGAATCTCCCCGTTTAGTTGGAAGGGATAAATCCCGGGGAAAGGATCTCTACAGAATATGGATATCCATTAGGATGCCTGATTTTCAGAGGGGAGACTTTGTTGAGTACGAGGATCACAAGGCAGAAGTCATGAGTTTTGACGGCAAAAAAATCGGTTTGAAAAACCTGGAATCTGGTGACAGTCTCTCTGTCATGTGGAGGGATTATGGTAAAATTAAGGTCATTGCAAGGAAACATGATGTTAAAACAACCAGTGTAACTTCAAAAACCCCTACATCCATACAGATACTTCATCCCGACAGTTATCAGCCTGTTGATATAGATATTAACGATGAAATTTCCAAGTTAATGATTGGAAACAATGTTAAGGTACTTGAAGTTGAAGGAATACTTTACATCCTGAGCAAGGATCAGGATTAATTTAAAATAAAATAATAAGCACAATAATATAGTTGGTTGTACAACAAGATAATCAGTTTACTATTCTCATGGATATTAATCTAGGTTTTAAATTCAATTATTCACGGTGATAAGATGGATATCGACTCTAAGATGGAAAACATCAAAAATGGAACATTAGAAGTGATAACAGAAGAAGAACTCAAGGACAAATTACAAGAAGACAAACCAGTAGCTTACATTGGATACGAACCATCTGGAAATATCCATCTTGGACATGCAATCACTGTCAAAAAAATGATCGAAATCCAAAAAGCAGGTTTCCATGTTAAAATTCTTTTAGCAGACCTTCACGCATACCTGAATGGGAAGGGAACTTTAGAAGAGATAGAAGAAATATCCAAATACAACATGAGATGTTTCAGGGCCCTTGGTCTTTCAGAGAAAACTGAATTTGTTCTTGGATCCAGCTATCAAACAAGGGAAGATTACACCTACAAAGTCTACGAACTTGCACTTTCCACAACCTTGACCCGTGCAAAAAGAAGTATGGCTCAAATAACAAGGGACAGTGCAGATCATAAGGTTGCTGAAGTCATATACCCCATTATGCAGGTTCTGGATATGATATTCCTAAAAGTTGACCTTGCACTTGGGGGCATGGAACAAAGGAAAATTCATATGCTTGCCAGGGAAAGCTTGCCGAAAATGGGATACAAAGCACCGGTATGTATACACACACCACTACTCCATGGTACAGATGGATCTGATAAAATGTCTTCAAGCAAGCAAAATTATATAGCAATCGATGATGAGCCTGAAGTCATAAAGAAAAAAATTCAAAAAAGTTACTGTCCACAGGGTGTTGTTGAGGCAAATCCAGTCATAGAAATTGCTGAACACTTCATATTCACAGATGATGATAAACTGCTCATTGAGAGGCCAGAAAAATTTGGTGGCAACCTCAACCTGACACAGGAAGAACTTTTAGAGAAGTACTCGAGTGGAGATCTGCATCCCATGGACCTTAAAAATTCTGTCACCAACCGTTTGATAGAAATTTTAGAACCTGTGAGAGAATATTTAAAATCAGATATGGATTAAATTTAATCTTATGGAGGCATTGTAAAATGGTAGAAGAAACTATTGAAAAGTATGAGATGAGAATTCCACCAGGAATTACAGGGCAGATAGTTGCACACGTAATGGAAGAATTTGATCTAGAAGTTAAGCAGTCTGACTTTGGTCCTGTTTTTCTAGGCGAGATGAAAAATTTGGAAGATGCAAGGGACTACATAGTAAAAGAGCTCAACTCAAGAATTGCAGAACTCGAGAATAAAAAAGGGGAATGAACTTTCTTTCCCTGAAAAATTTTTATTTTAAATACACATTCCCAATTTATGGGCCACTATCCTTTTTATATCATCATGAACCTTATTTATTCCATTATTCGCATTTACGACCATGAAATTTTGATGATCCGCGAGTTCTAAATATTTTTTTGCTGTGGATGCCAGAAAATTTTGCTCCTCAAAGCTGTCCATGCCATCACACCGTGATACTGCAGTTTCAGGGTTAATGTCTAATAATATAACAAGATCAGGTTGTTTTGCATGTTTGTTTATTTCAGCTATCCATTCTGAATCATTTTGGTATACCATGCTGGAGTAAAAACTACGATCACTTATCACTATCTTAGCCAAAGCTTCTGCTTCGGTTATGTCCCTCATTAAAACTGTTCTATCTGCTGCAAATAGCAGAGCTAACGTTATCTGAAAATTTTCATTGATGGCATCGGGATTTTGAAGCAATTTCCTTATTAATTTACCCACTTCATTATCAGTTGGTTCAAACACTCTTAAAACGTCTATACCACATTTTTGAATCCAACTTTCTAGTAACTTGATCTGGGTTGTTTTTCCTGATCCATCGATTCCTTCCAAACAGATGTACATGATTTTCTCTCCTTATGGATTTTAGTATTTCAAACCTTATATTACTATTCAAGGTTCAAACTTTATTTCTCCATATGAACCTCTAAGTTGGAAACCTTAAAATATGGTTGATTCTTTGCAAATTTTGTAGGTTGAGTGTTGTTTAAAAAGCTCAATTGGTTTTTTTATATTCCATCAAACTCAAAATATCATAGTTGAATGATAGTTTGAGTTTTAAGCTGATCTAGGTAAACTCAACAACTCAACCATCCCTACAAATAAAACTATTTTGAATTCATTTTCTGTAATATTGCATCAACCTTTGGTTTAAGATATTCTGGGCAAGGAATGTAAGGTTTTGAATACGCCATTCCGAATCTGGTTATTTGGTTGGAAATACTTTTCTTTTTACGGTTTAATTTAGAGCCAATTTCTGGTGCTGTTAATCCTTGCTTGTAATATATCCAAATTTTCCAGACTTCTTCATTGGTGTAATGTTTAACTCCCTTTCTACAGCTTTTCAATTTCATTTTGTGAAGCTTCATTGACAGTGCCGTATATGATCTACCTTTAAATAGTTTGGATCGATAAATTTCCCCCAAACTCAGACCTTTTTCATTTACTAATAGCTCTAATCTGATTTCTTCGTTTAATCTCCAAGGTTTTCCCATACAAATCAACCCTCCATGATTTGGATACGGTAATAGCCCTTGGAGCAAGTCACGTACACCACCGTAGAATCTTTCAAATCCATGTATTTCTCAAAAACAGGATATGTAACCACATCCACAGGTAAGGCCTGTTCCGGATAAAATTTTACCATCATGGTTTGATCTGCTTTTAAACACTGTGCAACTTCATTTAACGAACCACCGCAATAGTTCTCAGAAATCATTTAATTAAACCTCCTTTTTTTCAATTCATCCACATAAATACAAAAAGAATTTTAAATACTTTAGTCCGCTTAAATAACCACAAAACTTCCAGTATCGAAATTCTAAGAGTTAATCAAATCAATTCCATTGTCTCAAAAATAGAAAGCTTTGATTAAAAAATTTTAACCATTTATAGAAATTTTGTTTCGTTAAGAAGCCTCAGATATTAGAAATTATATGCCTGTAAATTTTCTAAAGTCCAATATGCCCCTTTCACAACCCATAGATTTTCACCTCAAAAATTTTTGGTAGTTATATTCTGTTTGGGCATTCTAAAATTGGTTTGACAAACTCTAAAAAAAGGATTCAAAACTATTTAATAGGATACTAGAGATAAATATGGGTTTAAAATCATTGAAAAAAATAGATATGGGTTTTAATTCGATCCATATTCAACTAAAAGTTGTAGTTTGGAAGATTCTAATCGAACAAATCTAATTAAACATTTTTTATTTACAGAAACCACCGAAATATCAACTATTCTTGGAAAATATTAAGAAAATGGTTAAATGTTTAAACGAACTTTATAAGTTACATGATTTCTAGTGACGTCACAGGATTAATACTGGTTTACAGTTACGTTGCTTTGATACTGATAGTGTCTGAAAAGGTATTGGGAAAGTATACCACCTTCAGCAGGAAATTTTTGCATATCATGGTGGGAAACGTGATCTTCATACTTCCATTCTTCACTGATCAGTTTGTGATAACATTTCTTGCAGCAGCCCCCTTCGTGGTTCTGACATTTTTGATAAGCCCATATTCCCCTGTGAAAATTAATGACAAGATTTCAAGCTCAGGCCATGGTATGGGACTCGTTTACTATGCAATATCCTGGACAGTGTTGGCATTCTTCTTCTATGACCAACCATGGATCATTGCCGTGGGAATTGCAGCCATGTCGTATGGCGATGGGTTTGCAGCTTTAATTGGTGAAAGGTATGGTAAACATAAATTTAAGATTTCAAGCGACACCAAGAGTGTGGAAGGATCCCTCGGAATGTTTCTTGTACTTATGGTTAGCTTGTTCATTGTCCTGATCTACTTCAATGTCACAGTACCAAGTCTTTTAGTGATACCTTGTGTGGCCATCACCGCCACAATTTTTGAAGCTGTTACCCCGAAAGGATTGGATAATTTATCTGCATGTTTTGCAGCGGTGGGAGTATATATTTTGACTACCACATTGTAATTTCTAAAAAATGGAGAATTTTTATGCGTTTCATAGTGGTTGATGGTTTAGATGGTTCAGGAAAGGACACACAAGCAAAACTGATAGCTGATAAATATCTGGCAAATGGGGAATCAGTGATCGTACGTTCCCATCCCTCGGAAGATAACCCCTACGGAATAATGGCTAAAAAAGCCCTCTTAGGCCATGGTAAACTTGACCATATTATGGCATCTGTTTACTACGCCTTAGATGTCATCAGATCTGTTCGGGTATACAAAGAAAGTGCTGATAATGTGATAATGGTACGTTACCTTATGGGTGTGGCTTACTTGCCAATGCCCATTGCGAGTTTACTGTACAAATTTTTCATAACAGTACTTCCTAGTTCTGAATACATGTTCTTCCTTGATGTTGAACCTGCAGTACTGATGGAAAGGTTATCATCACGAAGTGAAAAGGAAATGTTTGAAAACCCAGATGACCTCGTGAAAGTTCGAAAAAAAGCACTGAAATTAACTGAAGGCTGGCACATCATAGAAAATGGACAGTCTCTAGAGGATTCCCAGAAAAAAATTGCTGAAATTTTGGATGACTTGGATAAAAAAAAGTCCCTTAAAGAAAATTTGAAATCTTGATTTATTTGTTTTAAATCCCCATTTTTTGGAACATATATTATAAAAAAAATATTAGGAATTTAGGGATTTTTTGACTTTAGCATCCAAATTATCTGCATAGTGGAGTGCAAGTGCCTCTGGTGTTTTTGGATCAACTGAAGAGCCCCATCCCAAATTAACATCACCATGATGACTCAAGATCATGTGCAATATTTTGAGGGCCAGTTCCCTTGGGATTTCAAGGGAATTTAACTTTTCTTGAACCATTTCACACGATAGGTATATGTGATCTAACATGTTTCCTTCGGAGGAGTATCCTATAATTCCATTGCCGTAGGTGTAGGTTTTCATTTTACCTAGATCATGTAACAGTACCCCAGTGTAGAGAAGTTCCCAATCCAGATTTGGGAACAGTTCCGTTGTTGTTTTACACAGCTTTAAAACTTCTATTGTATGATCCAACAAGCCGCCTTCATAATTATGATGATGTACTATTGCTGCAGGAGCCTTTGAAAATTGTTCTGCAAATTCTTCATCCGCAAAAAAGGAGTTTAAAAGGTTTTTAAGATCCTGGTTGTCCATATCATCTATTGTGGTGGTTATTAATTCTAGAGATTCCTTCACATCATTTTCCGAAACTCTTACAAAGTCTTCATTTTGATAGTCTGCTTCATCAAGTTCTGTAATACTGTTTATCACCATATTAAACCTTCCAGAACCGCTGGGAAATTCGTTTATTCTGCCTTTTACTAGACAGACACTGCCCACATTAATTTTATTGTAAATTTCTTCAACATCTTGAAATATTCTTCCATCAAATTGACCTGTTTTATCTGTCAAAGTCACATCAAGATATTGGTTCCCACTCGCAGATGTTTTGATTAGCTTGTCTGAAACTGCAAACTTTGTTCTGACGGATCTGGTGACATTCAAATTTTTTATGAAATCTTTTTCATTTTTAGGCATTTTAAACTTCCATTTATGGTTTGGATATTACTGTTTCATTCAAATTATTTATTACTTTTCAATCTGTTTCTATTTTTCAGAAAATATTATCTAAAAAAAAGCCAATATAATTATTTATATCTTATTTAATCCCCTAAATTGGGGAACATATCCTAACAAATTCAACGATCTGATAAATTTTAATTCTGTATTTAATGGATGGTGTGCGTTTTGACTGACAAAATGGATAAGGGCTGGATTACTTTAATTATTGTTACACTATCTATTTTCACAATTGTGATTGATAAAACCTTCATGAACGTTGCAATCTCATCTCTTATCCATGATCTTCACACAACCATTGGAACTGTTCAAATAATCATTGCAACTTACTCACTTACAATGGCCAGTTTAATGCTTGTAGGCGGTCGAATTCAAAATATTCTGGGGCGTAAACGTACCTTTTTAACCGGAGCTTCAATTTATGGTGTTGGAACCATAGTTGCGGCCTTGAGCATTAACAGCACCATGCTGCTATTGGGATGGTCAATTATGGAAGGTGTTGGAGCTGCTTTAATGATGCCCGCCACCACATCCATAATTTCTGGAACTTATGAAGGTGAAAAAAGAGCATTTGCACTGGGAATAACCAGTTCAATGGCTTCAGGAGCAGGAACAGTGGGTCCAATAATTGGGGGTTTTTTAACCACTTTCTACAGCTGGAGATATGCATTTGGATTGGAACTCATTGTTATTATGGTGATAATAATTTTCTCCGGCGAAATTTCTGTATTTCCACCAGATATGGACTGGTCACAACTCAATATTGTGGGTGCTGTGAACTCTACTGTTGGAATATTCTTGTTCGTGCTGGGTATTTTAGTTCTTAACAATCCTAATAATTGGTTATTATCATTTATCCTGATCAGTTTTGGAATTTTGCTCTTGATAATTTTCTATTTGAACCAGAGAAGTAGAATTAACAAAAATCAAACACCCCTAGTAGATGTTACTTTGTTTAAATATATGGGGTTCACTTTGGCAAACATTACACGTTTCATCATGAACTTCACAATAGGTGGTGTTCTGTTTATCATTCCAGTCTATGTCCAGTCGGATCTGGGTGCAAATCCGCTTACTACAGGTTTAACTTTGATTCCAATGAGTGTGGCAATTTTTGTCATGTCTTCAATGGCAGGAAAGTTGTCAAAAATAATACAGCCAAGATATATTCTGGCAATTGGTGCTCTGGCTGCCATTAGTGGAAGTGTTTACCTGACATTGATTTTCAATCCCTACACAACCATCGTTGATATGGTTCCAGGGATATTCATGTTGGGCGTGGGTATGGGAATTGTTTTCCCCCATTCTGCCAACGAAATATTCTTTGCTGCAAAGAAGGAACAACAGCCAGATGCATCAGGAATTATGAATACTGGTATCAATTTAGGTTCGTCCCTTGGAACTGCTATACTCGGACTCATACTGATTTTAGGAGGTTTCAGTAGTGTTGGTTTGGCAGCAAACACAGGACAATCCACAGGTGTTCAGGACAATATTTTGGGTGTGCATGAGCTAGTTGGGAAATTTGAACATCAAAGCTATCCAACTGAAAAAAACATACCTGTGGATATTCAGAAGGTTAACACCATGAAAACTGCTTTTAATCTAATAACCATTGTACTTTTAGTCAGTTTGATTATCTCACTCTTCATACCACGGCATAAAACTAAAAAAGAACAGGGTGGTTGTGTAAGTTCAAATATTTGATTTAATCCGGTGTATCTATTTCCGGCCAATAGGGTTTGATATCCAGTAGAGGTGAACCATCCCATGCATCAAGCCATCGAACAGTGATCTGGTTATCCTCAATATTCACAACTTCCACCAAACAAAAGCCTATGGGATTAGGTCTTACAGGAGCCCTGGTCGAAAATACACCCCTTTTCTCTGTTTTTCCATGGGGCACAACCTTCAGTTGGTTTCGAATAGCATGATCCTGCCAGTAAAATATCATGTAATGACTGTGTAGATCTATACCTTCAATCCCGTCCATGTACTTTTTGTAGACAGTCAGAACACTAGTTTCATTTGAATATCTACCCTGGCGTGGTGAATTATTTTTGTTTGTGTAGGGTGATCTGATAATTCCTATGGGTTCAAGTTTTATATCCATATTCTTAGCACCTTCATATTTGAAGCAGATTCGTTACAATGGGAGATCCCAAAGCAAACGCCATAAATACTATTCCCATCCCAATTTTAATTTGTTTAGAAACTTTCCGGGTGTTTTCAACAGACTGATCCCTTAATGTTGAAATTGCACAGGATAGGAATAGGTAAATTGCAACCAACATCACCATGAGGAAGATGATATTAAAAATTCCAATGAAGTAAAGGATTGGACTGGTTAAACTGGCAATTAACATGAATGCAGCTGCCAGTATGGAAGATTTTCGCATACCATGCTTGATTGGAAATGTGGAAGCTCCTTCAATACTGTCACCCTCAACATCCTCCATGTCCTTGACTATTTCCCTTGCCATGGTCATTAAAAATGCGTAGACTCCCAGGATAATTGATAGTTCCACTGCATTTAGGACAACTCCTCCAAAAACAAAACATAATCCAGTTAAAAATGCTATACTTAGGTTTCCAACTAGACATGAGGTTTTAAGTCGTTTAGCATAAAGATACATGAGAACTGCACTTAATACAACGATCATTCCAGGTACAATTCCTATAATAAATGCCATTATACTGGATATCACAAATAGAGAGATTGAATAGATTAATGCTGTTTTTAAGGCTATTCTACCCGAAGGTATTGGTCTTTCTGGTTTGTTTATGGCATCAATTTTATGATCGAAGTAATCATTGATGGCATTCCCCGCCCCTGTGAATATGAAAACAATGACACATGCCACAATCACAGCCAGGGTGAAGTTTCCACTGATCAATGCCACGAGTAATACTGCTACAACCCCCATTAGGGCGTTGAAAGGTCTTAAAATTTCTAAATACGCATTCATTATTTACACCATTTCTTCTGCTATTTTTATTGTGTTGTTGAACCCTGCTTTTATCATTATGCATTTTTTGAAAATAATCCAATAAATTTTAAGGGTGGGCAGTTTATATAAAAATAGAGGAAAGGATCACATGGCAATAAAAGAGATACCCGAATTACTGGCCCCTGCAGGCTCATTAAATTCATTAATAGCCGCCGTTAACGCTGGAGCTGATGCTGTTTATATTTCTGGTAAGAAATTTGGTGCCAGAAGATTTGCATCCAACTTCACTAAAGAAGAGATGTTAGAAGGTTTGAAATATGCCAAACTCAGGAATGTTAAGGTTTACATCACTGTCAACACCCTGATGAAGGATTTTCAACTTAAAACTGCCATTGAATACATTTTTTGGCTATACAAAAATGGTGCCGATGCCATCATTGTCCAGGACCTTGGCCTTGCCAGATTATGCAGGGAAATCATCCCAGAAATGAAGCTACATGCATCAACACAGCTAACCATTCATAACAGTGCTGGAGTAAAATGGGCAACAGAGTTTGGTTTTAAAAGGATTGTTTTAGCTCGAGAACTTAAAATTACCGAAGTTAAAACCATTGTTGAAACTGCATCCAAAAACAAAGTGGAAATCGAAATATTTGGACACGGAGCACTTTGTTACTCCTACTCTGGCCAGTGCTTATTATCTTCATTTATAGGTGGTAGAAGTGGTAACAGGGGAGTTTGTGCACAACCCTGTAGAAAGGCTTACAAATTAGTCAGCGGAAAAAAGGACAAATATGATAAGCCTATTGAAACTCATATATCCAATATTAGTGATAAGTTTCTGTTATCTACCCAGGATCTTTGTGTTTACAGTCAGTTGGAAAAAATTGTTGGATCCAACATAAACTCCTTGAAAATTGAAGGTAGAATGAGATCCCAAGAGTACGTGGCGATTGTAATTAATATCTACAGAAAAGCTCTTGACTCATTGAAATCTGGGAAATGGAGTTCGAACAAGGAGAACTTATCTAAACTGATCTTAGCGTTTAACAGAGGATTCAGTTCAGGATATCTCCTAAAATCTGATGGGGAAACGATTATGGGACGTGATGCACCTGGAAACAGAGGGCTTTACATTGGAGATGTGGTTGGCTACAGCAACAAAACCAAAGTTGTTACTATTAAAGTTAAAAACCGTTTCAAAATTGGGAAGGGTGATGGTGTGGTGTTTAGGGAGTCAAATCAGACTATCCAAACCAAGCATAATCTAAAGGAAAGTATGCTAAGTGAGGGTGCACCCGTTGGAATGGCCATAGAAGAAGATCCTGTTTACAAGGGAAATATATTAAAATTTAAGGTTAAAAAACCGTTGAATAGAAATTCTATGCTTTACTTAACCCGTTCTTTAGCTTTAAATCATGAAGCATCGGATATTATTAAAAATGTCAAAAGTCCATCCATACCCATGGACATGATGGTTTCTTTGGATGGCAACATGGCTGTAAAAATCGAGGGGAGTTTCCAGGGATTGGACGGCCATAAACACTGTTTAACGGTGCTTTCAGATTTTAAAATGGAAAATGCCATTAATAAACCCTTAACCGCAGACAAAATCATTGGTCAACTAAATAAAACTGGAAAAACAAATTTTGTGATTGGAAAATTAGATATTGATATTCCTGAAACCCTTTTCACACCCATAAGCAATCTTAACAAAGTTCGCAGAGATTTTTTTGAAGCTGCAGAAGCGGAGTTAATAAAAACCTTCAAACCAGGGAAAAATGAGGTTTTGAGGGTTAAAAATAGGATTAAAGAGAACATGCTACAATCCACAGGATCGCCCTCTAAATTTGTGTCAAACCATTCTTGCGTGCTTGGAGCATACTTAGATTCTGTAGACGGTTTGAAGGGTGCATTGGAGGGTGGAGTTAAAAGGGCGTACTTCGAGCCTGTTGTTGGTAATAATTTGGTTAACTGTACTTTAAAATCATCCAAATTTTCAGAAGATGAAAAAAACCAAATATCATCCCAATTACTGGATGCCATTAAACTCTGTCAAGAATTTGGGGCGGAATTTATTTGGAAGTGGCCTCAAATAACCCATGATAGTTTAATTCATAAATTTTTAGATGTCCTAGGATCCATTCCTGAAATCAGTGCGATCATGGTTGATGGTCATGGTGCGGGTGAAGCATTGAATTCCATTGAGGGAGTTAGCCTGTCCTGTTCCGGAGGATTTAATGTGTGGAACAAAGAAACTTTAACGACCCTTTCAAGAAAATATAGTGTGATTACAGTTTCTCCAGAACTTTCAAGGGAAGATTTGAAAAATCTTGTTGAGGGATCCCGTGTTAATGGTGTGGAAAATCCCATAGATATGGTTGTACAGGGAAATTTGGATGCCCTAATATCTCGAGACTGTCTCATGGAAGTAGTCTCTGAAAATTTACCAACTAAGGATAGGGATTTTTGGGGTATTGAAGATGAAAAAAACCATATTTTTCCGGTTAAAATTGATTTAAATGGAAATACACATATTCTTAATTCTGTTGAGCTTTGTTTGATTGATCATGTCAAAGAATTGGTAGATATGGGAGTCAGTGGTTTGGTTATGGACATGAGAACAAAGGTATACGAATATTCTAAGGAGATGAGTTTGGTGTACAGTGCTCAACTGAATCATGTTTTATCTAGAAACGATTCTAAAAAAATGCTTAAACAATATAAATCCAAAATAAAAGCTATTTCCACTGGAGGCATAACAACTGGAAACTATTTGAAGGGAGTTAAAGATGTTCAATAACTGTTTCAGTTTCTTCAGAGATATTTATATTTAGTTAAATGACATAGAAGGGATCGACGTAAAAAAATAATTGGGATTTGGGGTATTAACAGTGGTGATAGTATGAGGGTGTTCAATCTCTTGAGAACCAGAATTGAGGAGATGGAAGATAACGGTGATGTTGAAGGATTAATACATGCTTTGAATGATGATTCTGAAAATGTTCGCAGAGAAGCTGTTTTAGCTTTAGAAAGGATAGGGGATGTTAGAGCAACGGAACCGTTGATACAAAAACTCCAAGATCCTGATAAAACCATTCAGGAAGAAGCTATCACAGCCCTTGGAAGAATACAAGACAAAAAAGCCGTGCCGGTCCTCATACAAACACTCAACAATAAATTTATAGGTATAAGGTGGCGTGCTGCAGAGGCCTTGGGAAAAATTGGCGATCCCCTGGCAACAGAACCACTGATACAAAAACTCCAAGATCCTGATAAGACCATTCAGGAAGAAGCTATCACAGCCCTTGGAAGAATACAAGACAAAAAAGCAGTTCCAGCTCTCATACAAACACTCAACAATCCCAACAGCAGCATAAGATCCCGTGCCATCGAAGCCCTGGGAAAAATCGGAGACCCACAGGCAACAGAACCCATTATCATGACATTGCATGATAAGGAAAAAATAATACAAGAAGTTGCAATAACAGCCCTTGGAAGAATCGCAGTGGATCCACTCGTCCAAGACTTAAAAAGTGAGGATCAAAAACTCAGGGAAAATGCCATACTATCACTGAATCGTTTGAGAGAGTTTAAAGTATCTGAACCGGAAATAAAAGCTAAAGTCGAAGATGTTGATTCAAATGAGGAATTGATGGATAGAATAGTTGACGAAGCTGTTTTAAAGGAAAAATCAAATTTCAAGTCAAAATCTATGGAACTTGAATCCAGTGGTTTTTATGTTTACTTGGAAAATTTTGTGAAAAATTCCCGGTACAACTATTTGGATGGTTTCAACAACAGATCACGATACGATTATGAATTTGTTGACATAAAAAAACTCAGAAATCTCTTGGAAGATAAGGGAATTAACTTCACTGAAGAAGAGGTTACTTGGCTTATTCAGGCGGAAATTGAGAATCAAGAGTATCTAGAATTTGAAGCTCAAATATTGGCCCGAAACCCCGAAAATCTGAATCAGTACATAGAAACCATGATTAAAATTTATCCAGAACCCCGAGATCATATGGGGGATCTTGAAAAGTTATTGAAACAAGAAAACATAAAACACCAAAACCTAGAACAAGAAATCAAAAAAACACAAAAACAGATGGAAATAACAGAATTCGAAAACAAACTACTGGCCAAAGAAGCCATGGTTAGAGATAAAAAAAATTCTCCAACCATACTGCAGGAATTTAGGAAGAAAGAACTCGAAAAAAACAAACTGCAAATGATAAGCTCTGGCAAGTATGAGTACATAGCGAAATTTGTGGATAAATCTCGTAGTCACTACGAATTTGGAAGTATCATCAACTTCAAAAGTTTACTTGCATACAGGGGCATGGAATTTTCAGATGCTGATTTACTTTGGCTTATTCAAAGGGAAATACAGAATCAGGAGTATTTGGAGTTTGAATCAAAAATCATGGCCCAAAAACCTGAAAACCTTAACCAGTACATAGAAACCATGATCAAAATCTATCCAGAACCCATGGAGCATATGGATGACTTGGTTAAGCTCTTGAAACAAGAAAACATAAAACACCAAAACCTAGAACAAGAAATCGAAAAAACACAAAAACAGATGGAAATAACAGAATTCGAAAACAAACTATTGGATAAAAATGTTGAAGAATCTATTTTACCATTTGAAATGCAGGATATGGATTATGTTTACACTTCATTCAATTTAGGAAATCTTTACTTTGATATTTCAAAGACAAACCAAGCCTTGGCCTACTACGATAAATCCCTTTATGTATATCCTGATTTTGTGGATGCATGGAAAAACATGGGTTTAATATACTTCACAATGGGTAGATTTCAGAAGGCTGCTGCATGTTACAACCAAATTCTGCTTTTAGATCAGGATTATCCAGAACTATGGATTGCTGTAGGACTATTATTCTTTGAGATGGACAGAGTTCATGAAGCCAAGTTATGTTATGAAAGAGCCAAAGAATTGAATCCATGCTATAAAACAGAGGATTTAGCTGTTGAAACATTGAAATTTTTGAAAAATCAGCCCGTCACATTGGAAAAATTAAATAATTATTTGGAATTGGCATCTTCGGCAGATTGGGAAACTTCAGATCCAACACCTCCACTCTCAAGGATCATGAACCTCCTAAACAGGGGCAATGAATAAAAAACAAATTAAATTCCCAATTTTTTTTAATTCAATTATTATGCTAATCCCATCATTTTAAGTGAGATATAAATCATCACCACGATGTAGATATATTTCAACTGTTTTTCAGGGATATTATGAGATACTCTTACCCCTAGTTGTGCCACTGGGGTGCTGATACATGCAAGTAGAACCAGTTGAACCAGATTTATGTATCCGATGGAATATGGGGGAATACCTGGCACATTTATACCATTTATAATGTATGAAACAACTCCACCTATTGCTGTAAATACCAAAACTGCTGTGGATGTACCTATCGCTGTTCGAAGGTTGAAATTCATTAAAAATACGAGTATGGGTACCAGTACAATTCCACCTCCAATTCCCAGGAGTCCTGATAAACTGCCTGCAAATAATCCTATGAGAATGTAGGGAATAACTCCTTCTTTGGGTTTTGTATCATTATCTGGATATTTTGCAACTAACATCCATACCGCTGCTAAAAATACCAACACCCCAAATGCTAGCTTCAAATAATCTCCAGGTATGTTTGTGGCAAGCGTTCCACCTGCAAATGAAGCTAATACTCCAGAGATTCCCATGAGAATTGTTGGACGGACCAAAACTGCGTTTCTTCTTTTATGACCAATTGTTCCACTTATTGCCGTTGGAAGAATAACAGCCAGACTCGTTCCAAACGCTACCCTAATTGCTATGGTGGGATCCACCCCGATGGAAGTTAAAAGAAAAAACTGTACCGGAACCATTATAAAACCGCCACCAACACCAAGAAGTCCTGATGCAAATCCTACCATGGCCCCGGTGATTATTAAAGCGATAATATAGAGTAGTATATCCATTTTAGCCCCATGATTATATTTTTTTTATATTCAATTTTTAGTTTGGACTTCCTTAAATTAAAGGTTTTCATAACGACTAAATCTTTGAAATTGACGAAACCCCCATTTAAATAGGGATTTTCTTTGGACCCAATGTTAAATCAATTAGTTTTGTTTAATAATTAATTTGGATGTCCGAACTATTTTCAACAGAATTTAAAAAAACTAATATATATTTTTAGAACTTATCACATGGTCTCTGAAATCATTTATAGGAGATTGGGAATAGTAACAATCTAAAGATGGGTTAAAAATAAATATGAAAATTTACGGGTGGTAGTTTTGGATCTAAGAGATATAAAAGGTATTGGCGAGCGTCAGGCGGATAAAATCCTTTCAAGTTTTGGTGGAGAAAAGGAGTTTTACAGGGCAGTTAAACATTACGAGGTAGACAAATTAACCAATATTGAAGGTGTTAGTCAAAGAAAGGCCATTGAAATAATAAACGCCCTTCTTGGTAATCAAACCAAAGAATTTTTAAAAACTGATAATTCCCGTCTTATCTATGATGACATAATAGAACGAATACTAAGATTTTCCAGTACCAATTACAGTAGAAACAGAATTCTTTTAATGAGCCCGCTTAAAGATGAAGCTAGCATCATGGAAAATGTTGAATTTGTAATGGCTGCCAAGGAATTTGTAAGCACACTGCCTGTAGATGAATTGAAAACACTACTTAAAAAGATCAACACATTAGAAGAAGCAAAACCCAAATACGATCCATCAAGTGCCATCTTGGTAGAAACCCGTGAAGACTACCATCAACTCATAGAATCTGGACTCAACAGTTACAGTTCAATAATAACAGGAGAAGAACTTGAAACCCCCGAAGACTATGAATTCATTGTGTATGTGTACAACCAGGGTTTGATTGAAATTGAATCTGAAAACATGGCCATGGTAACCAGTAACGCTGAACAATTTGAAATAGTTCCAGATACTGTTCTAGCATACTACAAAAAAAATTACGATGTAATAAAAAATTCACATAAAATTAAACAGATCCTCCAAAAAGAATCCGTGCTTGGTGATGTGATAAAGATCATAGACTCATTAGAACCTAAAGAACTTGATGAATCCATATTTGACCATGCAGTTGAAGAAGCTAAGAAAGACGCAGATTTAAAACTTAAAAATGCCATTAAACAAGTGGATCTAAATGGCGATGAAGTTCTTGATCTGTTGAATGAAGGTATGCCCAAAAAATTACAGCAAATATTTGACGAGGTAATGAACCAGGCCAGGGCAACTGTTAAAGAACAGACTGGATGTGTTTTCGATCCTTTCATACAAAAGTATCCAGTAGAAATTGATACAAAGGAACTTGAACGAATAAAAAAACAGGAAGCTGCCAGGAAGTATGTGAAAATATTTGAAGAAAATGTTACGGCAGCCACCACACTATCAAAAATGAAGGACATCGTGAAAAAAGAAATACATGACATATTACTGTTTGATTATGAATTTACCCTTGGATGCTTTGCATATTACTACCAACTAAACCCCCCTATAATTGGGGAAGGATTTAGTTTCAAAGAAGGAATACACCTTAAATTAGCACTAGAAAATAGTGAAGATACACAAATGATAGATTACTCCCTTCAATCTCCAGATAACGTTGTTCTATTA